>JAXMBX010000010.1:0-106649 GCA_046349635.1 Planctomycetales bacterium | reverse complement strand
AATCAACTCCAAAGCGCTGCGATGGGAGAAGGCTGGAGCGATTTCTGGGCCATGGCCTTCACACAGCGCCCCGGCGACCTCCCGATGGACGCCTATCCCCTCGGCACTTACGACCTGGGACAGGATAACGGGCCTGACAAGGGGATCCGCCGTTATCCCTACAGCTTCGATTATTCCATCGACGCCCTGAACTACGGCGACTACACCAACAGCCGCGAAGCCCATAGCGCCGGCGAAATCTGGGCGTCCGCCCTCTGGGATCTCAACTGGATCCTCACCGACAAATACGGCTACAGCCCCGATCTCTACAACGGCGGAGGAGGGAACAATCTCACCCTCAAGCTCGTCACCGAGGCCCTCAAGCTGCAGCCCTCCAACCCCACCTTCCTGAACGGTCGCGACGCCATCCTGGCCGCCGACTTCGCCCTCACGGGGGGTGCCAACCAGAAGGAAATCTGGACGGCCTTCGCCCGCCGCGGCATGGGTGTCAGCGCCTCCGATGGAGGGAGCGTCAATGCCCTCTCCGTCACTGCCGCTTTCGACACACCGTATGGCGACATCATCGGCAACAACGCTGCGGACGCCCGCGTGACGAAGAACTTCTCCGACACCGCCGCGTCCATCGAATTCAATGGCGACCAGGATTTCTTCCAGATCCAGGTGGAAGCCGGAAAGCAGTATACCTTCCGGACCGTCTCGGGCACGTTGAACGACACCCAGCTCACGCTCCTCGATTCGGACGGGTCCACCGTCATCAAATCGAACGATGATGCGCTCCCCCTCCACTCCTCGGAGATCCTCTGGACCGCGACCGCGACCAAGACGGTCTACCTGAAGGCCAATGCCGGCCCCACACACGCCACAGACACCGGCACCTATGAACTGCAGGTCTTCGGCAGCGCCGCCCCTGTCCTCGGCACGTCACCCACCACCGCGATCTACGAAGCCAATGGCCCCGCCGTCGCGCTCGATCCGACGGGCTTCACCGTCACGGACGTGGACAACGTGAACTTTGCCCGCGGCGTCCTGACCTTCAAGATCACCTCCAACGCCACCAACTTCGACCGGCTAGAGATTATCAACAACGGAACCGGCACCAACCAGATCGGCCTGGACGTCAACAAGATCACCTACGGGGGAGTCGTGATCGGCGTGATCCAGGGCTCTTCCACCGACAAGACCGTCTTCCTGAATGGAAACGCGACTCCCGCCGGTGTCCAGGAACTCCTCCGCAACATTACCTTCCGGACCGTCACCGGCACGCCGAACACCGGACGCCGCTCGATCCAGATTCAGTTGAACGATGGAACGGGTGCCCTGAGCAACGTGATCGTCAAGAACGTCGGCATCACGCTCCCCTCCAATTCGTTAGCCTCCAGCGACGTCGACGCCGTCTTTGCCGCTGGGGTCTGAGAGTAGGACGTTTTCTGAACCTTCTCACTACGGGGGGGGAAGTTGGTCCGCTGCGCCGGAAGTGGTGCGGCCGAAACGTCTCCTCGTTTACGACCCCGCGGCCCGTTCCCCCTGGAACTCCTCCGCATACATATCGAGGACCAGGATCTGGACGCAATCCGGCGTGGTGGCCGGGGCTTCCGTTTCATCCCCGATGGAGACGAAGTGGTCTCCTACGGAACTCAGCTTGATCCGCTCGGGATCCACTCCCCCCTGCTTCAGTCGGTCCGCGACGCGCCGTGCCCGTTCATAGGCGAACATCCGCGGGTTCACGTCCCCCTCTCCCGCCTTCCCTTTCAGTGGGCTGGTCGAGCCGCGCACCTCGATCTTGTGCCGTTTTCCGGACAACCTGCGGGCCGAAGCCGCTACGGCCTCCAGTTGCTGGGGGTCCAGATCCTTTTTGCCGGGTGTGAAGATGATGACCGCGTCTTTGACCGCGATGCCGTCTCGTTTTCGGGTGACGCGGGTATGAGGCTGATCGTTCTCTCCCGCCGGCAACCCCTTCGCTTTCACCCCTCCGCGCCCCGTCTGGTTCGAATGCGACCCCAGCTTGGTCATATGCTCGATCATGGCGTTCAACGGAAAGTGCTTTCCTTCCAGTGCGAAGCGGCCCATCCGGGTACCCCATCTTCTTCGCAACGGATTCGAGCACCGCCCGGAACTTCTTATCCGCCTGAATCTCGCTCAGCGACACCAGCATGATGAAGAACGTCAGCAGCAGGGACATCATATCCCCGTACGTGACGACCCATTCCGGTACCCCGGCTGGCGGATCTTCTTCAATCGCCATGGCAAAATCCTTTTTGCCCTGCCTCGCCTATGCCCCGATCATGCCACTTGTGCCGGCTCATCGAGCAGGCTCGGATATCCATACTTCTCAAACACCGGCTTGCAGCGCTCGTAAATCTGCCGCTTCAAGCTTTCTTCCATCTTGAATTCGTTCTTCTTGTACTGCTTCAGGCCGGCGATTTGCGGCGAAATAATTGCTTCCAGGTCCGACCAGCCCGGCATCTGGAAATGCTCGTAGATTTTCTTCAGTTCGCCAAGGATATCCTGCTCGAAATCCTCGTATTTCATCTCAATATACTGCCCGGGGGACAACAACTTCTTGTCCCTCTCCAATGTCTCGAATAACTGTTCGTAAGCCAGAAACAGATCCTCTTCGACACCCTCCATATTGGGTTTTGCAAATCCGTTCTCCCGGAACATCTGCCTCCGCAGATGGACCGTCGACGGAAATACAGCATACGGGTTCCGGATGATGTTGATGAATTTCGCCTGCGGGAACATCTCCAGGATCGTCTTCACCCGGTAACTGTGCGTGGGCGATTTCAGCAATGGAATCTTGTTGTTCTTCAGGGTGATCTTTTTCATGATCAGCAGGAACGCTGCCTTCCACCGCCGCATTTCGTCCGGCGTCAGATCCAGCAGGTCGAAATACCGCTGATAAATCTCGCGTCTGTTGTGAAACGCCACCATCAGGTACGGCGACAGCAGAGTCTCATTGCACAGGATCGATTCATCCTCCTGCGGGGCTTCCCAGGAGACCTCCATGTTGTCCATTGGACGAGTCTTCGGCAGGAACTTCCCCGTCAAGCCGGTCACCACTTTCCGCGTCAGCAGGAAGTGCGGGAATCCCAGCACGTGGTAGAGGTCGGTGGTCACGAACTGGGGATCGGAGGAGAGCATGTTGTGCAGGAGAGTCGTCCCGCTCCGCCAGTGCCCCAGGATGAACACCGGCTGCTTGACTTCATGTTCCCGGATCTGTCGGCCGTAAATCAGGTTTTCCCAGAAACCCAGGAAGGAGTTGTTCAGACCCGCGGCAAACGTCAGCGCGATCTTCGCGGACTGCCCCCAGTCCATCGGCGGACGCATTTTCAGGAGTTTCAGGAACATCGGAAACTCCATCCCCTGCCACATGCAGAACGGCCCCTGCGACGACCCCTTGCCACCGGTCACTTTTCCCGCGCTTGCCGCTTTTCCTTCGGACATTATTCGCAATTCTCCATCAGCCGCTGCATTCCGCGGCAAAAGTGCATCCCCGGAAACTCAAACCCAGAATCCCGGCGATTCGCTCCGGTGTCGATGGCGTTTCCTTCGCCACCCACTCTTCAACCCCCTGCACGGAAAACCCGGCAAGGCTTATCTCCATGAATTCGGTGGACTGCCCCTCAGAGTTGAACCAAAACGGCCCATGACTGATCCCCTGCGTAACCTTGGTAACTTCCCAGCGGGGAGCAAACCGCCGCTAAGTCTTTTGATACGTTCCTGTTGTCACCCATTCACTTGTCTTCGGACTTGCTGCTCTTCGTTTTTGCGGCAGAATTTGCCGCTGGCTTCTTGCTCCCCTCATTCTTCAGCAGCTTTAACCGTGACTGCTGCTCCTTCGTCAGTGCCCCCTCCATCTCTTTTTGGCGCAGTCCTTTTAACTCCTTGAGCTTCGCTTCCAGTTGATCAATTTCCGCATCGTATTTGTCCTGGATCTTATAGATCGTCTGTCGCTGCTCGTCGGTCAGATCCAGTTTTCCAAAGTGGTTCGGCAGCCTCCCTTTCAGGGGAGGATCTTTACTCTCCGCCTTCACTTCCTTCTTCGTCCCGTCGGCGGCCTTCTTGACCGGGTCCGCCCCGGAAATCAGCGTCCCGGTGAGACAGACCAGACCACACACCCAAACCATGCTTGTGGGACGGAATTTCATCGCAGCGCCTCCGAAAAAAGTTCCGCTTCCTGCTTAAACGGTGCCTGTCTGGTGGAACAACATCCAAGCCGGCCGGACGGGGGTGTCCCAGACTCTGCTCACTCAGATTCTGCTCACAATGGCGCTCATCGCCCAGTCAGCAATCACGGTCAAACCGACCGCTCAAAGCTGTCTCCAGCCGCTTGAAAGGGATGCCCAAACATTAAATCCCCTTCCGCAGGACCTCAGAGAATCGACTCCCTGCCATCCTCCCCGGCCACCCCTAAACTGTCAAGCAAAATGGCAATTCAGGTTATCCAGATAAGGACTTACGGCTGATTTTCGATCCTTCTCTCCTTCAGAAAGCAGATGGCGCGAAGTGGTTGGAATTAGAGCGTGTAACGCTTTGGTGTCGCGTTAAAATCAAACGTTTTGCCGAGATTATCGCCGCGACAGACGCTACTCATAAAATTGATGCGATCTAGTATTCGTTCTCCGCCCCGGTGCCCGAGTCCGCCTCCATCGCCGAGAACGTCGGCTTGGCCACCTGCCGGATTCTGCGTTCGTCCACTTCCTGCTTCAAACGGGCAATCGCGTCCGCAATCGGGTACACCCCCAGGTCTCCCTCGATCCGGTCCCGCAGAGCGACACTCCGGGTCTCCGCTTCCTTGCCGCCGACGACAATCATGTATGGGATCAGTTCCAGTTGCGCGTCCCGGATCTTGGCGTTGATCTTGGAACTTCGCAGGTCCGAGGTGGCGCGGAATCCCGCCTTGCGGAACTCCTGCTCCACGTCGCGGGCATAGTCGTCGAACTTCTCGCTGATGGGCATGACCCGCACCTGCTCGGGCGCGAGCCACAACGGGAACGCTCCCGCGAAATGTTCGATCAACACGCCGACGAATCGCTCCATCGAGCCGAACGGCGCCCGGTGGATCATCACCGGACGGTGAGGCTTGTTGTCCTGGCCGATGTATTCCAGTTGGAACCGTTCCGGCAGGTTGTAGTCCAGTTGCACGGTCCCCAGTTGCCATTCCCGGCCGATGCAGTCCCGCACCATGAAGTCCGCCTTGGGACCGTAAAACGCCGCCTCCCCTTCCTGTTCGCTGAAGGGAAGTTTCATGTCGGTCAAGACGTTCCGCAGGCTCTGCTCCGCCCGCTTCCAGTTCTCTTCGCTTCCGACGTATTTGTCACTCTTCGGATCGCGGAGAGACAACTGCGGTAGTCGTCCAATCCAGGCTGGTCAGCACGAACTGCACCAGTTCCACGGTCGAGCGGAACTCCTCCTCGACCTGATCCGCGGTGCAGAAGAGGTGCGCATCGTCCTGGGTCAGGCCCCGGACCCGCAGCATGCCGTTCAGTTCCCCTGACTGTTCGTGGCGATAGACCGTCCCGAATTCCGCCAGGCGCACCGGCAAATCCCGATAGCTCCGGGGCTGCGACTTGTAAATCTGCACGTGATGCGGGCAATTCATCGGCTTGAGCAGGTACCGCTCCTGATGTCCCTGCCAGCCCTTCAGCACCGCCAGCTTTTCCTCTTTGCTCAGGCTCGCCTTGTACTCCGGCAAGCTCGCCCCCAGGACGCCGATCATCTCCAGGAACTTCGCCTCGCGCGCCGCGTCGAACTCACCGGCCGCTAGTTCGGTCATCCACTGGTCAATGACCGAGCCGGCTGCGGCTCCCGAACATCGGCGGGAACTGGGCATCCCGGTAGTACGGGAAGTGTCCGCTCGTCTCGTACATTTCCACCCGCCCGATGTGCGGCGAATAGACCGGCTGATAACCCCGCTTGAGCAGCTCTATCTTGATGAAGTCTTCCAGCAGGCTGCGGATGATCGCTCCCTTGGGGAGCCAGAGGCACAACCCCTGCCCCACGTCCTGGCTGATCTGGAACAGGCCGAACTGTTTGCCGATGACGCGGTGATCGCGACGCTTCGCTTCTTCCACCTGCTGCAGGTAGGCATCCAGGTCTTTCTTGTTGAACCACGCTGTCCCGTACAGCCGCTGCAACTGCTTGTTGCTGGCGTCCCCCTTCCAATACGACCCCGCCACCGACAGCAGCTTGAACGCCTTGATCTTGCTCGCGTCCGGGATGTGAGGACCACGGCAGAGGTCCACGAATTCCCCCTGGCGGTAGAAACTCATGGAGTCGTGATCCGCCAGACCGGTCTGGATGTGTTCGACCTTCAGATCCTGCTTCAGGTCGGCGCAGAATTTCTCCGCTTCCGCCTTGGGGAGGGAAAACCGCTCGAAGCTTTCCCCTTCCTCGATGATCTTCGCCATCTCCTGCTCGATGCGGGGAAAGTCCTCTTCGCTGATTTTGTGCGGCAGGTCGAAATCGTAGTAGAACCCGTGTCCGGTCGTCGGCCCGAATGCCAGTTGCACTCCCGGGAAACACCGCATGACCGCCCGGGCCATGATGTGGGCCGCGCTGTGCCGCATCACCCCCAGGGCTGCGGGATCTTTTTCCGTGAGCAGCTTTAACTGGACCTCTCCCGTCGGCAACGGTGCTTTCAGGTCGACGATCTTGCCGTTGACCTCTGCCGCCACGCATGCCCCCGCCAACCGCGATCCGATGCTCGAGGCCACCTCAAAGGCACTGGTTCCGTCGGCAAACTCCTTGACCGCCCCATCCGGAAAATGAACTGCAATCATCGATGTCCCTTACGCTCGCAACAAAAAAAGGGCTGCCGATACCAAGGGCAGGCCCCACCACGGTGACAGTCTGGGAATCGACCGGGTTCATTCCCCTCAATTCCTTGGCCCTATTGGAGATATTTCCCCCCGCCCCGTCAAGGAGCAGGAGAAAACTCGCTTTTCTGGGCGATCAATGTGCCCGTAAGGCGTGTCGGGGGCAGAGCCGCAAGAGGTGTGGACGAGAAAATCCCGCAGAGAGGAAAGGCTCTATGTTTCCAGCCTGCGCCTTACTGTCCTGCCGGGACGATCCCGAAGCCGGGGGCCCCTTCATAGCTCTGCCGCAGGATCAGGGGACGTTCGAATTCGTCCTCTTCCTCACCCTGCACCGGCTGCGTCACCGCGGGACCGGGAATGGGGTTCGACGGAACCAGTTGGGAATCTTCTTCCACGGGAGGAGCGGGGACGTTTTCCGCCGGACGCCACCGCGTCACGCTGCGCGGATACGCCGAACTGGGGGGATAATGCGCCGGAGGCAACGGCTGCTGCACCAGCGCCGGGGGTTGCCCCTCCGCGGGAGCCTCTTGTTCCGCAACCTGTGGTGGCGGAGCCATCATCATCGGCGCGGCAGGACCCTGGAAGTATTCCTGTCCGGGGGGATAAGCCAGCCCCTGGGCATACATTTCGTAGCCAGGCATCGGTCCCTGTACGAACGGCGGAACGATAGAGCCGTCCATCGCATACTGTTCGATTTCTTCCGATCCCGGGCCAATGTGCGCATAACCGGTCGGATCGTCATACTTGCGTTTGTGCCCAGCCTGGCATGACTGGCACTTGGGCGGAGACATCGGCTCGGGGGAGATCCCATCCGTGTACTCACAGCCTCCCTTGCATTTCTTTTGTTTCTTGCAACGGCTGCAGTCGCAGCCCGGCTGCGTCAGCCAATCATAGGAGTCATCGTTGGAACATTGATCGCAACTGCAAGGATGGTTCAGCGCCGCCCAAAAGCTTTTACAGCCGCTCTTGATCCTGCACTTCAGCTTGCCGCACTGGTTCCCGACGGAACTGCAGGTGCCGTCGATGCAGTCCATCGTCCAGTCGCAACTGTCGTCCCACGCCGTGGACGAGCCGCACATGTCGCACCCACCACATGTTCCGCCCCCACCGCAGGAGTTGAACGCCGGGGCACAGGACGGGGCACACGTCCCCAACGAGCCGCACGGATCGTAGCAGGAGTTATAACAACGTCCGGGACAGCAACAACCGCTCGCGAACACCATCGCCAGCAGGGCCAGACCCGTACTCCAGGAGATCATTTTCATCGCAGACATCCTTGGCCATCTGAAAATGCAATCCCCCCCAAGTCAGGGATCGGCCGGGGACGGTGTTAAACTTTACCGATTTCACAGACTTTGCCGAAAAGGCAAGGAGTTTTCCGACTCTGCAAGCGAACCTTGTTTTTCGGCCCCCTCTCCTATCTCTTTGGGAGGCCAAAAGTTCGGCGGAAAACCCCCGATTCCGCACGCTTGACATAGCCGGTCAAGGGGCTACCTTTTGACCTATCAGATGGTGGCACAAACGGAGAAATGATTGGCTGTGCCAGTCTTCCGGGCTGTCTGGGTGGCACTGGCTCGGCCAGTGTTTCTCAAGGGCCATAAAACCCGTTGCCGACAACATCTGAACCCCGGACGATTAGCTCAGTTGGTTAGAGCGCCACGTTGACATCGTGGAGGTCACTGGTTCGAGTCCAGTATCGTCCACTCACCAAAGCCATAACCCGAACAAGGTTATGGCTTTTTTACTTGTCTGGATCAAAAACACCCTGGCATGGCCAAGTGCCCCATGCCCAAAATCCAGATCTCCACCGATGGCAAGACCTTCGACATCGAAGTCCCCGACGATGCCACTGAGGACCAGATCCGGAAAAAGGTCATCGAGTTCCTCGAAGCCCGCAAACGATTTCACCGAGAACCCCGCCGTTCCCGCAGATTGATCTCTGCCTGAGGAGGAGTAGGTCGGTCCAAGCACTACAGCCCGGCGATGACTGCCAGCTTGGACGTCATGCGGCGGATCTGAGCGTCGCATTCAGCTCTGATCTCCTCATTGAGCCTGCCCCCCTCCAGCAGGATCGCCGTTCGCTTTAGTGCATCGACCGCAATCTCCTTCACATCTACGGGGCAACTTCCCCAACACATCTTGAGCACCGCAAACGCGAGAGCGATAACCCCCTGGTTGTACAAATCCATATCAAAGGACTGTTCCTTCCCAACTCTCAAGATGTCATCCTCTCAGTGACCGACAGCTTATGCGGGTCAATTCCCCAATCCTTAAACTGCTTTTTCACAAAGGAAAAACCAGCAGGACTTTTTGGCGCTCCCGCTTGTCCCACCGACAATAATCCTCGAGCAATTCTGCTCCATTATCATTCCCATGAGGCACTAGTTCATTCACGCAGTCCCAACAAGGGATCATCAAGTACTTCTCTTCAGGACCAAATTGATCCCAGTCTACATCCAGCTTTTCCCAGGGACTTCGTGCTTCCCGACGCATTCGA
Organism: Planctomycetales bacterium; assembly: GCA_046349635.1. Lineage (GTDB taxonomy): Bacteria > Planctomycetota > Planctomycetia > Planctomycetales > Planctomycetaceae > JAXMBX01. Next base: position 97,334 of record JAXMBX010000010.1, on the reverse strand, counting down.
TCAGGTTCTTCTCCCTGTCGCCTGATCTCTTCCTCTTCCTATTGAGTTCAGGCTTGCTCTTGAATGCCTCGGTCACATCCCAAAAGAAGCGATTCACGTCAAAGTCATCCGTCCGTTTAATTCGCTTGCGGATAAGCTGTAGTGCCTCAAGGACCTCATCCCCTGCCAGGCCAATTCTGTTGACTGTTAAACGCCAGTCATCCAGGTCAGCGGAATGGAAATGCGTACTGCGAAATCCAATCACAATTTGGTTCAGCGAGCGTCGAAAAGTAATGAAAGGAAGTTCGTCTAGCGCTTAACTGCCAACGTAGAAAGCTCTCACTGCCAGCATCCGCTTTACTGGGGTTCAAAACAGGCAGACGCGGATAGATCTCAATCGTCTTGACGGCCTCCCCATATTTTTCGAGCCGTACCATGAGCAACGACCTGATATAGATGTAAGGCGACATTTCCCCCCCATTTGAAGGTATGTGACCGCGCTAATGTCAATCTCTCCATGACACGATCCAGTAATCTCAAAAAATCCTCCATCGCTCTCGCTCAGGACCATCTGTAAAATTAAATGGGTCAAGTTCTGATTTACACAACTTCTTCTGAAATAAGTTCACCTCTTAAAATAGTGCACCAAAACAAAATGTCCGAACTCACCGCCTACCACGAAGCGGGGCATGTCCTCATGGCCGTTCTCCTTGGCGCCCAAGGTCAAGCAGGTCACCATCGAGCCCGACAGCGACGACGGCCCCGCGCGCCCCAGGGTGCGGTCTCCCGGCGGGAAACGGATGACTGAGGCCGATTTCACTTCCGCGGGCGGTCCAGGTCGCTCTCGCCGGCCCGGTCGCCGATGATCTACTCCGGCGAACCGTATCACCCCGGCCATGTCGTTGAGTGGGCCGCCGATTGGCGCGAGGCCTGGGAGGCTGCCGCTTACCTCTTCCCGATGAACGCAAGCGGCTGGACTACCTGGTAGATCTCGATCGAACACCGCCGTACACCAAGGACGACTTCTGGACCACGCCTTTTCGCCGTTCGCCGTCATCTTTTGGCCCACGAAAGCCCCTCGACGCGGAACAGGTGACGGAAATCCTCGAATTACTTCGGGGGCGTAACACCTCCCTCCCCTATTGCTTCCCCCCGCAAAAGTTCTGATGCACGCAGTCGCCTCTGTTTCGATTCCCTCACCCAGGAGTCAATCATCATGCGGTCCATCCTGAAGAACCTCTTCGCCCCCGCCAAACGCCGTCCGTACTCTGTTCTCCAGTCACTTCAACCCCTCGAATCCAGGCTGCTCCTCAGCCACGGGCACGCGGCCCTGATTCCCGTCGATCCCCGGTTGTCGGCCAGACGGTTACGACCCCCGCGAACTTCTCCGGCCAGTGCCGTCGCCCCGGTCCCGACCTTCATTCTGACCGTGAATCAGAATGGCAGTCATGTCAACGGCACCTTCGCGGGGAACGACTTCCACTTCGACCTGAAGGGACCGTCCACGGCCAGACCCTGCACCTGAAGGAAAAGGAACCAACCCCAACGGCCCCACGAAGTACACCCTGCTCGTCACCCTCAATACTCCCACATCCTTCGAAGGGACTGAAACGTTCAAATCTCACGGCATCCCGAAAGAACCCCTCGGCGTCGTCGGCGATCTCGTCCCCTGATCCTTGAAACCATGTGACTCTGCTCCTTCTTCCCCCGAGTGGTATTCCCTGAAATCGTTGCCTCTTTCAGTTTTTTCTGAGGCAGGAATCGTAAGGTTCTGATATTTTCAGGCTACCCCTGCTGTGGTTACTGGTTCTTTTCAAGAACCTCGGAGGCGTCGGTCGCGGAGTCATTTTTTTTCGGCATCCTCCGAAACCGGTGCAACACCGATGCGTTAAGCGGCACCCAACGTTCGGGAGTGCTCTTTTGTGTTGCTTCGTCACTGGCTCGACTTGTTTCTTTGCCGCAGTTTGAAGCGGAGTTCACCTACTCGGCGACCACTCGGATTCAAACGCCAGCAGCGTCCACTCCCCGCTCTCCAAGCGCTCGAACTGCGCACGCTCCCTGACCATCTGACGTTGGCGCGGGGACAGCGACAATTGCGGAAAACGCAGGGGCCTCCGCTACGACACTCACGATCACTCGAGTCGATGCCGCTGATGTTTCGACTCCCCTGTCTGTCAGCCTCTCCACTGATGACATCACCGAAATCTCGCTCCCCGCCTCCGCTACAATTCTCGCCAATCAGACCTCGGTGACCGTCAATCTCGATTCCGTCAATGATGGTGACATCGACGGGCCCCAGACCCCCACTCTCACTGCAACCGCCTCCGGGTTCGATAACGGTCAAACTTCCCTCAGCGTGACCGATGATGACTCGGTCGGCAGTCTGACGATTGGCGGAAAGCTCACGGGGCATGTCGCGGCGGGAAGTTACTCCGTCACCGCCTCGCTGGTCGTCCCCTCTCAAACATCGTTGATCCTCGATCCCGGGGCGTCCATCGCGTTTTCTAGCGGCCAGTCGCTGACCGTGAACGGAACACTCACGGCACAGGGAACCACATTCCAACCTATTCTGCTGAGGAGTGCCGCGGCATCGCCGGCCCCCGGGGATTGGACGGGGATTCGCTTCTCCACCTCCTCATTGGAAACCGCCTCATCCCTGTCCTACATCGAAATTCGTCATGCCCAAAGCGGCATTTTCGCCAGCGGTGGAGACCCGGCAATCACCATCGACCATGCCGACATTCACCACAACAGCGTCTACGGCGTGGAATTCCAGAATGCCCTCTCCTCGGCCGTGGTTCTCTCGAACAGCCGGATTCACGACAATCCCAACGGAATCCTGATCCGCGCCCTTCTCCTCCAGATTCCAATAGTGGATATTCGCGTGCGACGGTCACCGGAAATGAATTCGATATAATTCGGGAGACGGAATCCTGATTGCATCCGTCGCCAACATGGTCTCCGGAACGGGAGGCGCCTCAGCGTTCGTCTCCGTTAAGCCCGCCAAGCCGCGCTGGGGTCGAGATCTCCGTCTCGCGGCATCAACTTGGCCAACGCAGCGCCCGTCATCCGGAACAACTTCATTGAAGAAAATCTCGGAGATGGAGTCTATGCACATGTGACGGGATTTGCGTCCGTCTTCGCACGGATCATCAATAACACGATCGTCCGCAATGGCGGGACGGGGATCTCGCATCCCTCCGTCGGCGGATCGATGAAAATATTCAACAACTGATCGGTGGAAATGCCTCCACCGGCCTCTCCGCAGAATCGGGATGCCATCCCCCTGCGGGAGCCCTGGGATACAACGGCGTCTACTCCCAACGCCGGTGGAAACTGGCTCAACTATCCCTCCGGGTTCGGCTCTCCAACCACGGTTAACGCGGGCGGCACCCCTTCCGACCCCTGTTTAATATCGGCGTCGATCCGATTTTCAGGAGTGACCAGTTCCACATCACGACACAGTCACCACTTGTGAATGCGGGAACGTCGTCAAACGCTCCAGGCTCTGATTTCGACGGTGAATCCCGTCTTTCTCTTCCGGACATTGGGGCGGACGAAGCCCCCCTTCCTCATTCCCCCACCGATATTTCACTCGACCAGGACACTGCCCCCGAGAATGCTCCCTCCATCGTTGTCCGGCAATCTCTCTGCCACGGATGCCGATGACGGGGATACATTCACCTATTCGATTCAGCCGGGAGGAGATGGCGCGGAGTTCGACATCTCGGTCAGCCAGTTGATCGTGGGAACGACCGGCCTCGAACTTTGAAGCGGGAACACCTCGCACGGTCACCATCCGCACAAGCGATGCATTGGGCCAGCATTTCGACAAGACTTTCACCATCCATGTTACCAACGTGAACGAAGACCCAACCGACATCACTCTCGATCACGATTCCGTCCCGGAACACGCTTCTCTGGCTGTCGTCGGAAATCTAACCACCAGCGATCCAGATGCCGGGAACACATTCACCTATTCCATACTGTTGGGGAGGAGATGGTGCACGGTTCAAAATCTTCAGGTAACCGGTTGACAGTCAGACTGCGCCACTCGACAAAGTGGGAACAACTCGGACTGTCACCATCCGCAGCACGGATCAGGGAAACAAGTTTATTGACAAGACCTTTACGATCCACGTCACCAACGTCAACGATGCCGCTCCCGTCCTGAACCCGGCTGGCGATCCCTCCCTGCCATCGATTCCGGAAGACACTTTCAACAGCACCGGCACTGCCATCAAGGATCTCATCACCGGCACGGCGGCTCGGCAGTAGTTACGTCCTGACGCCGATCCCGCTGATCTGAAGGGCACTCCTTCCCTCCTCACTCCCAGCTCCGGGCTTGGCATTCTCCCTCAGCAACGGCGGGACCTGGACCACCATCTCCGGTGTCTCCCAAGACCAATGCCCTCCTCCTCTTCGGCCGACGCCGGCAATACCCGACTCCGCTTCGTCCCGCTGACCAACTTCAACGGCACGCGCAAGGTCTATTTCCGCGCTGGGACCAGTCCACCGGCACCAATGGGGGCTTCGCCAACCATCACCACCAACGGCGGCACCACGGCTTTCAGTGTTAAGGCGGACCTTTGCCCAGCATCACCGTCACTCCCGTGAACGACGCCCCCCTCCTCTTCAACGCCCTGATCCCCGTGGTCCCCACGGTCAATAAGTCCGCGATCAACAACCTCGGCTAAGGTCAATAACATGATTGCCAGCGTCTCTCCGATGAATACATCACCGACGTCGACGGGGGTGTCGAGGGGATTGCGATCTACTTCCGTTCAGGACGTCGGTGGCCACTGGGAATACTCCCTCGACAATACCGCCACCTGGACCTCTATCGGTGCCGTCGCGGCGAATAACGCCCTGTTGCTCAAATCTGATGCCTCCGTACCTCCGCTTCGTCCCCAACGGCGGCCACCGGCGACCGCAGGATCTTCTTCTACGCCTTCGGGATCGTCAGCAGGACCGCAAGGAGTTAAGGTCGACCGCCACCACAACCGGCACAACGACTCCCTTCAGCGTCGGGGCCGACAACGCCCACCCTCACTGTCAACACGGTCAACGATGCCCCCGTCCTCAACCCGGCCGGTTCTCCGACCCTTCCCACCATCCCCAAGACCGATAGTAACCCCGCCGGAATCTCGATCCCCGACCTGATTGCTTCCGGAGGTGCCAACTATATCACCGACCTGGAGTCCACCGATCCCCAGGGAATCGCCATCTACGGCGTCCCGAATTCGGGCGGGACGTGGCAATACTCGCTGGACAGCGGGGCCACTTGGACGAATGTGGGGGCGGTAGACCAGTCGAACTCGCTGCTGTTACGCGCGGTTGCCAGTACGCTGATCCGCTTCAAGCCGTTGTCCACGTTTGTTGGCGTCCGTTCGATGTCCTTTGCCGCCTGGGATCAATCCACCGGCACCGAAGGGACCAAGGTGGACACCAACACCCGCGGCGGGACCACAGCCTTCTCCCTCGCCCGCGATACCGCCTCGATTACCGTCACTTGATGTGTCCGGTCCATAGTCCACCGTTAATCTGATCGGATATGTCGAAAGTGACGCTACCAGGGTGCGTCAAACGAAATGGTGAACAGAAAGAATATTCATAGTGGCCCCCCACCGGGCCGAAAAGGTGCGCGGATTCTGCGTCGATTCTAAATCCACCTTAATTGGGGGATTACAACAGCGAAAAAAAGCCTCCCTCTGAACCAGAGGTGCTGTAGAATACCGCGACCGGGGTGCGGCAGCCCCGCGGTCCGATTCTCGAAAACTTTCCACCAGGGTAGGCACGCAGAGCCATGGTGAGTCTCCAGACAGGTCGAGGGTGCGCGAACATCTGCATCTGGGTGGCGGGCATCCTGCTCTCGCCACTGACGAGCCTGCAGTCCGCCGAATCCGGACCAGCGATGCTGAGAAGCACAAAACGCTTCTGACCCTGCATTGCGTCAGGTGTCACAATGAGAAGAAAACCGAGGAAAATTCCGCCTGGACAACCTTCCCTTGGAAGTGACAACGCTCGAATCCGCGGAACGCTGGCAGAAAGTATTAAATGCGTTGAATTCCAACGCCATGCCCCCCGAGGAAGAACGGCAGCCGGACAACAAGGCGAAAGCGGATTTTCTGGAAGATCTCGCGAATGTCATGGTCTCGGCCAGACAGAAGCTCCTCGACCAGAAAGGGATCAAGACCCTGCGGAGAATGAATCGCCGCGAATACAAGAACACGCTGCGGGAATTGCTGGGGGTGGACATCGACGTCAACGAACTCCCCTCGGACACCGGGACGGGCAGTTTCGACACGATCTCGACAAATCTGTTCATGTCGAGCGACCAGGTGGAACAATACCTCGCGCTGGGACGGGAAGCGTTGGATGAAGCCTTTGAGCGGGAAATCCATGCGGCGACAGTCCGGAAGCAGAAGTTCGAGGCGGAAGAAGTCGTGGACAAGGTTCGGAGCAATCTGCAGAACCGACTGGAACTTCGCAAGAAGTATGTGCAGTGGTCGCATGCGGTCGATGCGGCGGCGGAAAAGCCCGAAAACAAAGAGGTAACCGCCAGGATTAGGGAGGGATTGAAGCGCGAGCCGGCGTGGAAGTTTTATCACTCCTGGAAGAAGATCGCGGGAGCGCCTGCTCCCTCGGAGTATGGTTACGTCGACGCCGAGACCGCCACTCACGAGGGACAGAGCGCTTTGAACCTGCTCCCTTATCAGGCCTATTTTCTGACACAACCTGAACTGAAGACCGGAGCGTTCCTGACGATCCGGGATAACGGCGTGAATCCGATCTACTACTTCCCCGTGGGGGGAGACTGGCCTCCGGGCGAGTACCTGGTCCGGATTCGGATGGCCGCCACAAAACAGGCTGCCCCGCAGAGACGGTTCGTGGAATTCGGGGTGCATGCCACGCACCTGAGCACGCACGAAGTTCAGGGAACGATGGAATCCCCGCAGGTTATCGAAATTCCGTTCACGATGACCAAAAGCCGCACCGGATCATTTTTCATCCGGGAGCGGGGAACCATGGACAGCAATGAACAAGCGCATCGGGTCTTCGCGGAAGGGGAAAAACTGAATGGCATCGGGCCGGAATTCGCGCTGTGGGTCGACTGGGCAGAGGTCGAACACATCCCGCGTGCAAAACAGGGTTCCGCTCCGGGGATCGCGGCGTTGCAGGTCCCCTTGACCGACATTTCCGAGCGGCTCCCTCCCGAGACGATCCGAGGTGCGCTGGAACGGTTCGGAAAGGTGGTCTGCCGCGGACGATCCCAGCCGGCATCGTTTTTCGATCGGCTGGTGGGGATCTATGAACAGCGTCGTTCCGAAGGGGGAACGCACAGCGCCTCGCTAAAGGAGGTTCTGGCGATCGTGTTGTCGTCACCCCGGTTCATTTATCTCGCCGAGCCTCCCGAGATCCAGGAAAAAACGGACCTGGATGAGAACGAACTGGCGATTCGATTGTCTTATTTCCTGTGGGGTGCCCCTCCCGATGCGGAATTAATCGCTAGCGCATCGCGTGCGGAATTGAAAAGTCCCGACGTTCTGGCCAGGCAGGTGAATCGCATGATCGACGATCCCCGCGCCGGCGGATTTACCAAACCCTTCGTGCATCAATGGCTGGGAATGGATCGGCTGGAGTTCTTCCGATTCAATAACGTGCGGTTCCCCGCTTTCGACGAAAGCACGAAAATGGGAGCCAGAAACGAAGTGTATGAGACCTTCGGATACCTCGTGCGCAAAAATCAAAGCCTGAAGAATCTGCTCAGCTCGAAATTCGTTGTCGTGAACGGGCTCCTGGCCCGGTATTACGGCATCGAAGGTGTGCATGGAGACGAATTCCGACCGGTCACCCTTCCGGAAGGATCACCCCGGGGAGGACTCACCGGGATGTCGGCCATTTTGGCGATGGGAAGCAATGGGGAGCGGACGAGTCCCGTGGAACGGGGGGCATGGATCTTGAGGAAATTGCTCCACGATCCGCCCCCGCCCGCACCCGCCAATGTTCCCCAGATCTCGCGCCTGGACGATCGACTGCTGACCACACGCGAGCGATTGAAAGCCCATCAGGAGCTACCCCAATGCACGAGTTGCCATCGGAAGATCGACCCCATCGGACTGGGGCTTGAGAATTTCGATGCGGTCGGACAATGGCGGTTGGAAGATACTTTTGAAGCGGCGGATCATGGCAAAAAGACCTGGAAGATCGATCCGGCGAACGCGTTTCACAATGGGCCGTCATTCCGGGATTACTTTGAACTCAGACAGATTATTGCCACCCGGATCGACCCGTTTGCCCGAGGGTTCAGTATCGCGCTGTTGGAATATGCACTGGGGAGACCCTACAGCCCAATCGATGAACCGTTGATTACGGAGATGGTGGAGCGATCCAAGCGAAACGACTATGCCATCCGGGAATTCATCCAGACACTGGTCCAGAGTCCGCAGTTCCAGAGCCGGTGATCCCGCCAGGGGACCGGACTGGAGGCCCGAGGAAAGTCGGCGTTAGAATTAAGTAAGAGAAATCAAGGTCGATCCGTGAAAGGTCGAATGTCATGACGTCAAAGTTTTCTCGTCGCCAGGTGCTTCGCGCCGGCGCATCACTCGTCGGGTTGCCGTATCTGGAATCGCTGGGCTTTCGGCGATTCGTCTCCGCGACGGAAAAGGTCAAGCCGCCGAAACGACTGGTGTTTCTGGGGATCGGATACGGGGTGACCCAAGAAACGTGGTATCCGGACGTCAAGGAACAAGGTTCCAAATACACGCTCCCTCCGGGCTTGGCGCCCTTGGCCGAACATCGCTCCGATTTCACGATCGTGCAGGGTCTCACGAACAAGTACACAGACGAGGCTCACTGGGGAAGCACATTTTGGCTGACGGGAGCCAACCGGTTCGAAGGGGGTTCCGGATTTCACAACAGCGTTTCCGTCGATCAGGTTGCTGCCTCCCAGATTGGCAAGGAGACGCGGTTTGCCTCCTTGCAATTAAACGGGACCGATAACGACCTGCCTGCCAACGGTCACGGACCGGGGTTATCGCTGGCGTGGGACGTGCGCGGGAAACCGCTGGCGGGATTGAATTCACCCTTGGCCGTCTATCATCGCCTGTTTTCAACCGATACCACTCCGCTCGAACAACGTCGGGCATTACTTCAGCAGAAGCGAAGCGTCCTGGACGCGGTGCTTCAGGATGCGGCGGATCTCCGCCGCGGATTGAGTAAGAATGATAACGAAAAGCTTGAGGAGTATTTTCAGGGGATCCGCGACATCGAGACCGCATTGAACAAGGAAGCCCAATGGCAGAACATCCCCAAGCCGAAATCGAAGGTCGCCGAGCCGGCCGCGGGAATTACCGGCGTGGAGGAAGTGCGATTGATGTACGATCTGATCGTCGCCGCGTTTGAAACGGACAGCACGCGCGTGATCACCTATCGCCATGCGATCGCAAATATGCTGACCAGCCTGGGAATCAGCATCGCCCCCCACGACATGAGCCATTACAGCGCCGGCGAGCGGATGCTGGCTTCCCAAAAGCGGGACCGAATGCACAGTGAATTGCTGGCAGGATTGATGAACAAGCTGAAAGCCACCAGACAGGCGGATGGCAGTCGGTTGTTCGACCATACCTGCCTCGTCTTCGGGAGCAATATCCGCAGCGTCCACTATCTGGATAACTGCCCCACGATCCTTTCCGGCGGTGGAGCGGGGATCAAACTGGGACAACACCTGGTCGTTCACAAGGACACTCCGCTGTGCAACGCCTGGTTAACCCTGCTGCAAGGGATGGGGATCAATGCCCAGCGGCACGGGGACAGCCGGGGAATTATCCCGGAATTAATTGGGTAATCCGTCTGATTCCTGCTCTGAGATCGACTGGAATAAGGCCAGCCACTGCGTGTCAGGAAGCGATCCGCTGAATCGACAGCGCGGCGCCCTGCACGTCCATATTGTTCTTCCATCTGATATACTGGCTATAGACCGCAGGCGCATTCTCTGGCTGTAAGACTAAGGGGAGACACATTATGGCACACGAGCAGAACCTTCCTTCCACCGGTATTCACCAGATCGGCTTGGACCAAATCCGCAAACGCTGGTTCTGGTTCGTCGCCCTCGGAATCCTCATCGTTCTCCTCGGTACCATGGCGCTGGGCTCTTCCGTCCTCATGACCCTCGCCTCCATGGTCTTCGTCGGCTGGCTGATGGTGATCAGTGGCATCGCCCAGGCTTTGCACGGCTTCTCGAACCACGGTTGGGGAGGCTTCTTCATCGATCTCCTTATCGGCCTGCTGTATGCCGTCGCCGGATTCCTCATTATCTCGCACCCCGCCGCCACTGCCGTGACCCTCACTGCGATGATCGCCACGCTGCTCATTTTTGGGGGCATTTTCCGGATTGCGATCGCCGCCACCGTCAAATTTCACAACCGCGGCTGGTTGTTCCTGAACGGCCTCATCTCCGTTTTTCTGGGCATCAGCATCTGGCACGACTGGCCCTTCTCCGGTCTGTGGGTCATCGGCATGTTCATCGGCATCGATATGATCTTTAACGGCTGGTCCCTGATCATGCTAGGCTTCGCCGCCAAAAACCTCCCCGCCGACAATGCGTAAAGTTCGGGAAGCTACCGCGGGCCACAGGTTTTGCCGCTGCTTCAATCTCCAGAAGGAGGGCCTTCTGACGCCCCCGTTTGATCTCTCCTTCATCCTCGGGAATCAACGCCAACCAACCGTTCAGTAAGCAAAAAGTGGCAGCTGGCTCCGCTCGGGCTTCCTGATGTTGCGCCCGATTTGCCGTTTCTCGTCGGGCACGAATTGGCGTGAGAAGACAATTTTCCGCCCCTCAAACGCCCGTATTTCGTGCCGCTTCAGACAACCCCTCCCACCTGCCTGCCAATCATGTTTCCTTCGTTTCCAGCCGATCTCTGGCAAATCTTCACAGCGGTAATGGAAGTGAATGTCTCCATGAACGGCCCGGCCAACGCGAGGTGGCGATGTGACCCCGGGTCAAACAAACAAAATAATTCTTATTTGCTTCATTACTTTTTAACTTTTTTCCTAAACTTTTTTGAATATCATGAAACGATCAGGCTGCCCGCTCGGTAGCTTGAGTTGCGTGGTAATCTAACTGCCCCCTTGGTACTTCAAAAACCCTTGGGGAAACCATCTTCCGGCTTTTTTAAATCTCTCACAGCACTTTCTCTACCCAGATCTTTGGTTGAAGTGGGCTTCTCTCCCCATCTGAACGCCCCTTGATACGACTGTTTCTCCGGATTCCTGAGTGACAACTCAAGGATTTCGAAACAATTTTTTCGTTTTTCGGTGACGTTTTTCATCGGCGGAGACTTGAACGCCTTGATTCCGGCGAATCCAGAAGCTCCCCCAAGACCCTATTCACACCAACTTTCACTTGGGTTTATACCCCTGGCGAGACTAGCTCGCGGGGGGTTTACTTATTTCTTTTCTAAAACAGGAAGGTCAATCATGTCACGACAACGCAAGGGTTTCACGTTGATCGAACTGCTGGTGGTCATCGCCATCATCGCAGTCTTGATCGCTCTGCTGCTCCCGGCCGTTCAACAGGCCCGCGAAGCCGCACGCCGCACGGAATGCCGCAACAATCTCCACCAGATTGGTCTGGCGCTCCACAACTACCACGACAGCTACAACCTGTTCCCGCCGGGCTGGGTCTTCGACCCCGCTCGCACCACCACTCCCGCCAGCTTGCAGTACGGCTGCTGGGGCTGGGGCACGTTTATCCTCCCCTACATGGATAACCTGACGATTTACAACGCCATCAACTTCGACGCCGGCTTCGACGCCACGATCACCTCCACCTCCGCTCCCCTGACCTATGCGGACATCAACTCCCGCAACCTCGTCATCAACCGCCTCAAGGCCTACCGCTGCTCTTCCGACAAGGGTCACGAACTCTCCGGTAAGAAGCAGGGTGGCGGCGTCGCCCGTATCATGGGTGCCCGTAGCAACTACGTCGGCGTCGCCGGGGCCATCCCCAGCGGTTCCAACGCCCCCGTCCCCTCCGTCCTGAATGACGGAACGGCCACCACCGATCCGAACAACATCGCCACCATGGGCGGAACCTTCGGCGTCAACAGCGCCGCCGGCCTCCACACCCTGGCGGACGGCCCCTCCAACGTCATCGTTGTCGGTGAACGGGCTTACGTCCAATACCCCGGTAACAACTTCCACGGGACCGACGCGATTTGGGCCGGTGCCCGTTCCCAGACGAACGTCAACCAGCAGACCGCGTATGGCGACGGGATGACCGTCGGCGTCTGCAACGCCAACTCCGATGTCCGCGTCAAGATCAACGCCGCGGTCAAGAACGCCGCCAGCCTGACGGTTCTGACCGAACTGGGCGGGACCTGGAACAGCGCCTCTACCGCTGCTTCCTACGGCCTGGGCTTCAGCAGCAACCACCCCGGTGGAGCTCAGTTCCTGCTGGGTGACGGGTCCGCTCGTCTGATCACGGAAAACGTCAATCCGCTGGTCTACGAATACCTGTCCCTCGTGAAGGACGGCAACATTCTCGGCAAGTACTAATCTTCCGGTTCTCACCGGAGGGTTTTCCTCCGGGTGTTTTATCTCTGTTTCAATACAATTTTTCCGAAGGAATCAGTCATGTCAAAGAAAAGAGTCGGTTTTACACTGATCGAACTCTTGGTGGTTATCGCCATCATCGCAGTTCTGATCGCCCTGCTGCTGCCGGCCGTGCAACAGGCCCGCGAAGCAGCCCGCCGGACCCAGTGCCGCAACAACATGCACCAGCTCGGTCTTGCGTTCCACAACTACAACGACGTCTACAACGCCTGGCCTCGTTCTGGTGTTCAGCATTCGAACCCCGTGACGGGGGTCATGATCAACTGGCAAGGTTGGGGCACCGCGCTCCTGCCGTACCTGGACCAGATGCCCACGTACGCCAAGTGGAATTCCAGCATCCCCTACTTCGCTCCGAATAACCAGACTGCTGCTCAGACCTTCATTCCCGCCTTCAAGTGCCCCTCCAGCCCCGGCGAAAACGTCGTCACCACCACCTTCAACAAGGCGGCGGCCAGCGGCGATAGCGTCTGGGTCCAGATTATGGACGAATTCGGCACCACGTCGATCACCCCGGATGGTGGTACTCCCTGCACCCCGACCGCCAACTACACTTGGCGCGCTGGCACCAATGACTACTCCACCGTTGCCAAGGAGCAGTTCAAGAACGCCTTGGAAGGTGGTACGGCGGCAATTACCCCGAACGCTTCCATCTCCATCGATCGTAACGCGACCGCCCTCGTCGAAATCCTTGACATCGACGATACCGGTGCGAACTACGGTTCCACCAACGACCAGAAGGTCGGCCTGAAGATGGTTGTCGACGGTCCTTCCAACACCCTCCTGTTGGGCGAATCCGCCGCCCGCGACCAGTTCTGGGTTCGCTCCAGCGATCCGAACGGCCGCTACGGCTTCGGTCTCGTCGTCAAGAACACCACCAACACCCCTGACGCTACGAAGGGCTTCAAGTCCGCTCAGGACTTCGCTGTCAACTACAGCGGTGGAACCTGGTGTGATGGTAACAACTTCATGTGGCTCTCCGGTTGCGACTTCTCCGGTGCCTCGGTCAACAACGACGGTTCCGCCGGTAAGTGTATCGTCAACTGCGCTAACGCCCGCACCTGGGGCTGCGATGACCCGACTCACACCGAGACGGGTGCCAATGGCGTTCCTGTCCTCGACTGCAATAACGGCGAAAGCAACGACTCCCGTGGTTTCTTCAGCTTCCACACGAACGGCGTCACGGTTCTGCTGTGCGACGGTGCCGCCCGGTTCCTGAACGACAACACGGATCGTGCCACGATCTACTGCTTGATCAGCCGTGGTCGCGGCGATCGCCCGATCGGTGACTGGTAATGCAACCGCGTCGGTTCTCATGAGTCAGTCTCCTGAGAGCCAACGCCGAGCTTGACTTTCGACGGCCCTGTGAATCTTCCCGGTTCACAGGGCCGTTTCTTTTCCTTGACGGGAGACCCGTTTATGGCGGTCAGGCCTCTCCTGACGTGGGCTTCATGCAGGCGCGGCTGGCCAGGGTCGAGCAATGCGACCCCCGGATCGAATGACTTATCGTGTAGCCAGGTTGCCGGTAACTCCGGCTACCTGGGGGACGAAGTCACAGGAACGACTTCAAATCGATGTGCAACATTGCTCAGGCCACTCAAATCTGGGGCAGCTCAAACCCCTTGCGGTACTCTCGCCCCGTCAGGGCAGTCCCTGCCGGGTTATTCAGAATCCCTTTCCCCGAGTCGAACTCCACCACCGACCGCGTCCGGAACGCGATATTCGCCAGGTGACACAACCGCGCGCTCTGGTGGGCGATCTCAATGTCTGCATTCGGCCGCTTCCGATCCCGGAGACAGTCCAGAAAATTCTGCTGATGCGGTTTTTCGAAGCTCTGCCCCTCATGTTTGCGGATCTCTTTTTCCCCCTCCAGCAGCCGCCATCCCTTGGCATCCACCAGTAAAGTCTTTTCCGGGCCGTAAAATTCGACTCCGAAAGACTGTCCCTCCATCTTCTTTTTCGTCCAGGTCCGGTGTTCCCACTGGATGCAACAGCCTTCGTAATCGAACGTCGCAAACTGCGTATCCGGCGTCTCCTGGTCGTCGTCGAAGTGATATTTCCCACCACCGCTCGTCACGATCTTGGGAGCGTTGACCCCCAGCCCCCACCGGGCGACGTCGATCGCGTGGATTCCGTTATTCCCGCATTCCCCCGTCCCATAATCCCATCGCCAATGCCACTGGTAATGCACCAGGTTCTTCCGATACCCCTTGTTCGGGGCCGGACCGCACCACAGGTCAAAATCCAGGTTCGCGGGAGCAGGCGTCACCGGCTCATGCCCGATATTGGGCCGATCCCCCACAATCCAGCACTTGGCCAGCGAAACCTTTCCCAGTTCCCCTTTCTGGATCAGCGCTGCCGCTTCCTGCAGGTCCGCTCCGCTCCGGCGTTGCATCCCCGCCTGGACCACCCGGTTGTACTTCCGCGCCGCCGCCACCATCGCCTCCCCTTCCTTCAGGTTATGCGAAATCGGCTTCTCGACGTACACATCCTTCCCCGCCTGGCACGCCCAGATTGTCGCCAGCGCGTGCCAGTGATCCGGGGCCGCGCACACCAGCGCATCCACCTGTTTGTCGTCCAACGCTTTCCGGAAATCGGTCACAACCGTGGGACTTTTACGCCCCTTCTCCTCCAGCGCCTTGATCGCCGGCGGGATCACATCCTTGTCCGGATCGCATAAATAGACGACTTCCACCTCCTCCTGCGGAAACTCCCGGAACGAGCTCAATAACTGCAATCCCCGGTTTTTCAGCCCCATGAACGCCAGCCGCACCGGTTGTTTCTTCTCTTCCGCCGCGAAACCCGCGTGCAGCCCTGACATCAGCAGGGAGGAACCCACCAGAAACTCACGTCGTCGCAATCCGGACATGGCCACACCTGTCGAATTGGGGAAAAGGGAGTCGAGTCAATTCACTTACTATACACCCCCTCGCCACCGATTTGAATTTGCCGGAAACTTATGCGATCTTGGCGGGCGATTGAGATCCCTTGAGAACCCTGATGAAGGACAAAACGACATGAACCCCGAAGAGAAAGCCGCAGGCCTGGGAGTCACCTTTGCACCGCAGACAAAGGGCTACCTCAATATGTGCATCCGCACTGGGAACCTGCTCATCACCTCCGGCCATGTCAGCGACATCAAGGGCAAGCTGGGGCAGGGGGTTTCCGTTGAGCAGGGGAAACAGGCCGCCCGCGAATGTGCCGTCAAAATTCTCCGTTCCGTTCACGATGCCCACGGCACGCTCAACGGGCTGAAAGTCCTCAAGCTCCTCGGCTGCGTCAATTCCACCCCCGAGTTCATCGAGCAGCACCTGGTCATCAATGGCGCCTCCGACCTCTTCCACGAAATTTTCGGTAAGGAAGGGGATGGCTACCACGCCCGCAGCGCCCTCGGATTCGCCTCGATCCCGACCGGCTCCGCAGTCGAAATCGAAGCGATCTTCGAAATCAAATCCTAATGCCCGTGGGTGGCGCGGGCGCTCAGCCTCAGCGGAAGCCCCCGAATCAGAGGTGTAGCCCAGGTTGCCGGTATCTCCGGCTACCTGGGTGGCGCTAGCCACAGGAACCACTTCAAATCGATGTGAATTCCTGCCTCCGCCATCGCCTTCGTCGACTCTCTTCTCCTACTTCACAAACCCCTGCACCCGCAGCCACGTCGCCAGCAAGACAGGCAGCACGTGCGTCGCCGGCTCCTTCTTCCCCAGACCCACCCCGTGCGGCCCGTTCTGGAAGATGTGCATCTCCGCCGGAACTTTCGCTCTCCGCAACGCCATGTAGAACAGCACGCTGTTCTCCGCCGGCACCCCCGTATCCGCTCCCGTATGGAACAGAAACGTCGGCGGCGTCTCCGCGGTCACCTGGGTGTGGTTGGACAGGCTCGCCACCAGTTTCGGATCCGGGTTGTCACCCAGCAGGTTCTTTTCCGAACCTTTGTGGCCGTATTCCGTCCCCATCGCCACCACGGGATAGCACAGCACGATCGCATCCGGACGGCAGCTCAACCGGTCGATCGGGTCCTCCGCATCCGGCTTGCCTGCGTCAAAATGCGTCCCCAGCGTCGAAACCAGGTGCCCCCCGGCAGAGAACCCTAGCACTCCGATCTTCTGCGGATCGATGTTCCATTCCCCCGCCTTGGAACGCACCACCCGCACGGCCCGCTGGGCATCACCGAGCATGATCGGGTGTTTGTAAGGCGTCAGGCGGTACTTCAGCATGCACGCCGTGATCCCCAGTGACTGGAAGTACTCGCACACTTCCGTCCCTTCATACGTCGTCGCCAATCCCCCGTATCCTCCCCCCGGGCACACGATAAACGCCGCCGTCGTCCCTTTGGATTTGGGAGCCGGAAACACCGTCAGCGTCGGCTGGTCCTTCTCCGTATTCCCTTTCGCCCCTGGAGCTCCATTCGGCCACAGCGGGATCACCTGCGGATCGGCCGCATTCGCGGAATTCATAACAGCTCCCAGCCCCAGAAACAGGATTGCAAACAGACCGATTCGCGCGCGCATGGTGCCACCTCCGCAGAGTTGTGTGCTGATTGAAGAGATTTTCTGTGTCACTCCCAGAAGACAATACAGTCTCTCCGCAAACATTTCCTCTGTCGATCAGCGGCTGATTTCCCGCGATAAAATTTAATTCCATTTTCTCCGTTGACAGCCGCGACCATGTGTATTACTGTAATAATGCACTATGACAAGTGATATGCGATGACAAACCGATTCCTGTTCACCATCCAGCCCCAGTCCGGCATCCCCCTCTATCGCCAGATCGTCGATCAGGTCCGCGGACAAGTTGCAGGCGGTCGTCTCGCCGCCGGTGAACTCCTCCCCAGCGTCCGGCAACTCGCCTCAGACCTGCAGATCAACATGATGACCGTCTCCAAGGCCTATTCCCTTCTCGAGGCGGAAGGCCTCATCGAACGCATTCGCGGAACCGGCATGCGGGTCAAACCAGGCGCTGCCCTCTCCTCCGTCGCCGAGCGCCAGCAGGAACTCCGCCCCCTCGTCGAAGACCTCGTCGCCCGGGCTGAACAGTTAAATCTCACCGATCCCCAGCTGCTGGCTCTCCTGAAGTCGGTCCAGAAAGAACACAAATCGCTCCCCAAGGCACCTTCCCATGATTAACTCCTCCACGATCAACTCCGTGATTCAGCTTTCCCATGTGGGGAAAACCTTCGGCACACGCCATGTCCTGCAGGATGTCTCTCTGGAGATCCCTCAGGGCTGCGTCGTGGGACTCTTGGGGACGAACGGCTGCGGGAAATCCACCCTCATCAAGTGCCTCCTCGGCCTGCTCCGCATCTCCAGCGGACATATCCGCCTCTTCGGCGAAGATCCCTGGACGCTCAGCCCCCAGGCTAAATCCCGCCTCGGCTACGTCCCCCAGGAAGTCCGCCTCTTCCCCTGGCTCAAGGTCCGCCACGTCGTCGCCTATACCGCCGCCTTCTATCCCAACTGGGACCACGCCTGGGCGGAGTCCCTCCTCGACCGCTGGGAACTCCCTCGCGATGACCGCGTCGGCCCCCTCTCCACCGGGCAGGTGCAGAAACTCGCCCTCGTCCTCGCCCTCGGCCATCGTCCGGAACTGTTGATCCTCGATGAACCCGTCGCCAGTCTCGATCCGATCGCTCGCCGCGAGTTCCTCCGCACGATCCTCGAAATCGCCCAGGACGAGCATCACACCATCCTGTTTTCCACCCACATCACCTCCGATCTCGACCGCGTCGCTTCGCACGTCGCCGTTCTGCAGGACGGAGTCATCACCTGCCACGAGGAACTCGACCTCCTCAAGGATCAGGTGAAACGCCTCCGCATCCGGGCCGGTGAACCACTGCCCGGAAACTTCACACTACCTGGCGCGCTCCGCACCGAAGTCGACGGCAATGAGGCCCTCGTCTCCGTCCGCAACCTTGAACCACTCTCGCTGGAGAACCTCCGCGAGCGCTACGCGGCCGACGTCGCCGTGGAAGACCTGAACCTCGAAGAAATCTTCCTGGAGCTGCACCATGCCTGATCCCTCTGATGCATTCTGGAAACAGTACGGCTGGGCACTCCGGCTGACTCTGTCCCGTCGCAGCGTCTGGGTCGCACTGCTCGTCGCCACCGCGATTCAACTCTTTCAGGTCGCCAACTATTTTTCGAAGAGCTGGGAAAGCTTTCTCGCCACCTCCTCGAAACCGACGGCCCTCCAGTGGGTGCAGGACTGGACTCGCTATGGCACCTATTTGCCCGGCAGCAACCTCATCTCCAAACCCACCGACAAATACCTCGACGTCGTTGGAGACCTCGACAATCCCGAAGCGTGGGATCAACTGACTCGCCTCAAAGACCTCACAGGGCTGCAACTCCGCAGTTCAATAGTTGCACGAAAAGCAAAGTCCCCCACGCAAGTTCTCGAAAACCTGCGCCGCGTTCCCCGTTTAGAACGCCTGTGTCTGCATGGTTTCGTACTGTCGCGCGAGGATCTCAAGCACCTCTCCACCTTGAGCAATCTCAGCTTTCTCGATCTCGAGCAATCCTTCGTCAAGGAGGGTCTGGAAGAACTCTCCGACCTGCCGGACTTGAAAACCCTGGTCCTCGGGGACAACTCCCTCGCCAATACGGATGTCCTGTCCCAGGTGCGCAGCCTCAAATCACTGCAGGTTCTCGGACTGGGCAATGTCAGTTCCTGGACTGTCAGTCGGCTCCGCACGCAACAGCCTGTCGATTTTGGTGGCCTGACCGCGCTCCCTCACCTCCGGGCCATTTTTGCTCTCTGGCAACCTTTTGGGCAACAAACCAGGATCTCGCCGGAAGAATTACAGAGAATCGACGCCCTGCGCACGCATCTCCGGGAACTCCTCCCTCAAGTCTGGCAGCTTCCCATTCTGCAACCCCGCGCATCCTTTCCATTCGCCATCAACTATTGGCTCCCCTTCTTTTTCCTCTGTCTGTTCGGCGGCATGCACTTCCAGGGGCAGTTTCAGTATCTCGGACGCATGACCTCCCCGCACTTCGTCGCTCCGCATCTGCTGGCCGCGGGGACCCTCTTGGGAGCGATCACGCTTCAGTTTCTGCTCCTCGCACTTCTCACCGCTCCCTGGTCTCCCTTCGCCAACCTGTTTTTCTGGAGTCTGACCCTCGTCATCACCGCGAGCGTCTGGGGGAGAACCCAGGTCCCCAATCCCAAGGCCAACACTCCCACAGCCATCGCCTTGCGGTTCGCTTATTTCATCGTGATCTTCGGTTTGATCTCCGGCCTCGCCCCCGCCTTCAGACTTCTGGGGTGGTTCGAAGCCTGGTATGCGGATGCCCTGTATCAGGGCTTCGTCGACTTCTTCTCCACCGGCATCCTCTGGAAATCGATAGTCTGCGTCCTGGCCGCCGCAACGGCAGTCGCGCTGGGAACAATGCGCTTCCTCCACCTTTACCGCCGCCTCCTCGATCTGGGGGTCTCCGTTCCTTCGGTCACCATGAAACAGGACTGGGGACTTCTAGGACAGACCCCGACTCAACTGGCACAGTCTCCCAATCCTTTCCTGACTCCTCAGGATCCTGCCCAACTGGAAGCTCTCGCCGCCAGCGTGAACAAACGACTCGGCCGTCCGGGCATCTTCCTGTTACGGAGTATCTATCCCCGCAACTACACCTGGTGGATTTATCTGACCGGAAGCCTCTGCGGAGTCTTCATGCTCCCGGGACTCGCGCTCTCCCCCACCACCACAAATATGTGGCGCATGATCATCCCCTTCGTTCTGATGCAGATGACCTTCCAGATCGTCCTCATGACTTATAGTTTCTGGACCCGCCGCCTCACCGGGCTGGGATACGAACTCCTCGTCAAACCGATCGCCCGCGAACAGATCCGCCGCGACATGCTCCGGGTCTATGCCCGCGACGTCGCACCATTCTGTCTGCTTATCCTGCTGATGAGCCTGATCGCCTCACTCACGACCAATCGCTGGGGCGATCCCGTCTGGGGAAGTCTGGTCGTCATCTGGTCCACCACCGGCTTCTGCGTCACCTTCTTCGGCTTTCTCTATTTCGTGGTCACCCTTCGCAGCATGTGGCAAGCCATCGTCATCATGTTTGCCTGTGGGATCGCTTCGTTCGTCCTGCTGACCCTCCCCTACATGAACCCTCCCCAGGCCGATGACCTGGGAAAATTTATCGCCTCCCCGAACTTCCCCCTCTTGGCCGGTGCCCTCTTCTGGCCCCTCGGCCTCGCGATGTTCTATTGGACCTACCGCCGCTGGTGGTCCCTCGAATTCCCCTGACAACCTATCTCATATTCCTGGGTGGCCCTGCCGCCTCGTGGCCGGGTGCCGTCAGGCACACTGCCTTGCGCCTTGTGCGTCAGAATAACGATGTCGACGAACGCCGATGATTGGGTGGCGCCAGCCACAAGAGGTTTTCTTTCCCGCGGGGTTGAGCCCTGGCTTCTAAACTCCATTCAACCCATTCCCCGCTCTGTCGCGAACTTCCTCCCCTTCCGCTAGAATGTCAGCCTCTGCCGCCCCCGGCAGCATTCGAACACGCGAGCGATTGAAAGAGGTTAAGGGAACGTATTGTGACGAAACGATTTGCCGGACGTAATGTATTGATCACCGGGGCTTCACGCGGCATCGGCCGCGCCTGTGCCCTCCAGATGGCTCAGGACGGCGCCAATGTCGCCATCAATTTCCGCTCCCACCCCGATGAAGCGGAGGAAGTCGCCGCCGAGATCCGCAAGCTCGGTTGCAAGGCCTTACTCGTTCGGGCCGACGTCGCCGATCAGGCCGCCGTCGAGGAAATGGTCGCCAAAACCGTTCAGGAATTCGGCAGCCTCGAAATGTTCGTCTCCAACGCGGCCTACAGCGACCGCCAGCGGATGATCGACGCCGACATGACCGGTTTCCGCCGCACCATCGACGTCACCATGTGGGGCGCCTTCAACGGTGTCCGCGCCTCCGCCATTCAGATGGTCAAGCAAGGGAAGGGGGGCTCCATCGTCGTCGTCAGCTCTCCGCACGCCGTCCTCGCCATCCCCACCGCCATGGCCTACAACATGGCCAAAGCCGCCATCGACCACATGGTCCGCACCGCTGCCATTGAACTCGTCCAGCACCGCGTCCGCGTCAACACCATCTACCCCGGCTGGGTCGATACCCCGGCAACGAAAATTCTTCACCGAAGAACAGATCGAAGCCGGAGGCCAGAAACTCCCCTGGCCGTCTGGGACGTCCCGAGGAAATCGCCAAGGGAATCGCCTACATGCTCAGTGATGACGCCGACTACATGACCGGCAGCATCCTCACCCTGGACGGTGGCGTCAGCCTCCCTGGTGGTCCAACCGCGATTCCGGCGAAATGTAATCGGACGAAGGACACCCGCCACCGACCTGACCCTCTGACCCTGCTCCCATGACCCTGGGAGACCTCCAGGATCTCATCCGCGAGATGTACTCCGCCAAGGACGGCGAGGCATCGAAGGGACCTTCATGTGGCTCATGGAAGGAGGTCGGAGAACTCGCCGCCGCCCTCCGTGAAGGCACACCGAGGAACTCGAACTCGAATTCGCCGACGTCCTCGCCTGGCTCGCCACCATCGCGAATATCTCCGGCGTCGATCTCCAGCAGGCCATCATGAAGAAATACGGCGGTGGCTGCCCCGGCTGCGGAGCCCGGTCTGCTGCTGCGACGCCAGCGGAGGGTATTAAAGTCGTGGGTGGTCCCGCCACCGCCGCGGCGCCCCGGGTTGCCGCGACAAGAGGATCAGTTGGACTTCGACCATCCCGGGCAGGGGCGCCCCAAGCGTCTCCTGCACCACCCGCTTCCGTTGACGGGTGCCACTGCCGAGGCGTATCAACTGAGCATGACCAGATGGGCATCTGGTCATTGTGAAGGCGATAGCGTTAACTTTCCGGTGAGGGGGCGGTCCAATCGTCTCTGAACGATGTTCCACCCCATCCACCCCTACTTCTTCTTCCCTCCCAGCAACGGCAGCTTTTCCTTCCCCTCCTGCATCAACCCCAGCATCGTGTAGATGTTGATCAGCGCCCGGTTCATCATCTTCTCACCCCCGCCGATCTCCACCTGCGACACCTGCGAATCCGCCCCGTATCCCCCTTCCGAAACCGCCTCAATCGTCGGGAAATACATGTGGTGGCCGTTGCAGTAACCGAAGAACAGCGTGTTCTTGATGTACGCCCGTTCCTTCAGCCGGTTCGCGTGGTTGCAGAAGAACTCCCCCGATCCCCCCACCAGCGCCAAGTCCTTGTTCAGGACAATCGTATTCAACTCGGGACGCAGCCCGTCTCTGAATTCTTCGACGAAGTTCTGGACCAGTTCGGGAAAGAACGCATAGCTGAACGCCGCCATCACCAGCGGATCCCCCATGTTGATCCGCGTCGGAAATTCAAACTTGTCCACCCGCCCTTGAATGGAAGGTTTCTCCGGCACCTCGGTTTTGATCTCCTGCGCAATTGCGGCGCATTCTTTTCCGACGTGCGTCCCGAACTGCTGCGGCCCCGAAACTCCCGGCGGTGAATTCGGACTCATGTCCCCGGACGCCCCCTGCATGAACACACACGGCGCGTTCATCGTCTTTTCGACTTCATTCATCAGAAAGCCCGGATAATCCGCCGAGAATTTCAGGATCTTGGTGTCAGTCATCACCGGATGTGCCGCAAAGTTGACGATCAACGCCAGCGGCTTTCCGTCCAGACTGTCGAACCGGATCACCGCCAGCATCGGGTCCGTCACCTTCGGGCCCGGTCGCTTCGTGTGCCGGTTCCGGTTATAGGTCACATTCTTCGTCCCCACTCCAATCTTGGCTGGCTGCAACTTTCCAGCTGCCTCCACAATCCCCCCGATCAACACGTCCGCCAACCCGTCGATATACTTCACCGCCGCATCAAATTTCCCTTTGCCGAAGCCGGGACGATCGGAGAGCTCCAGCACCGGGCCGTGATGCGAGTGCGATCCGCTGATCATCACATGCCCGACTCCCGCCTTCTCTTTGATCTCCTTGCGGATCTTCTCCATCATCTTTTCCGTAGGCCCGCGCCCGATATCCCACCCCACGATCGCCAGCCGTTCCTTTCCCGCTTCAATCACCACAATCTTCGCCTGCAGCGGATCCAGCATCCCCTGAGACAACATGGCATGCCGAGCGCCGTAACCCCACATCGGCATCGGATCTTTGGGGGTCACGTCCCGCTTCGCAAACCCGACTTTGAAGACCGGCTTCGCGGCATCCTGCGCGGAAACGAAAGTGGTCAGTGAACACGTCACAACGAGTGAGAGCAGGCAGCAAGCGAAAGATTTCTTCATGGTGATGTAAAAACTCGCGGCAGGGAGGGTGAGGGTGGGCCGGCACACGACAGACAGACGTGCGACAGTTTTGTTGTATCAGGGGGGGGCGGAGACCGCAAACGTCAGGCAGGGGAGGAAAACCGGTTCATTACGGGTTTGGGTGGCATGCCCACTTCGCTGCGCAGCAGCAGCAGCAGCAGCAGGGTGGGCATGTGCGCGTTGGACTCCCTCCATGTTTGCTCCCTGACATACCTCCAAACCATGCTCGGGATTTCAAAAATACTCCTCCTCGGAATTCTGCTGGCCATCACCGCCACGGCACTCCCCGGAGACTTTCGCCGCAGAGAAAACAACGGCGGAAAAATCTGCTGCCGAGAAATCCTCTCCATCCGCTGAAAAACCCTTCGGCCTGCAGACACGCGTCCCCTGGACCACCTCTCGGGTCATCGGCTCTCCCGATCCCCCGCTTCCCTATCATGTCACCCGCGCCTGGCCCTCTCTGAAATTTGAACAGCCCATCGGTCTCTACCCCGAACCCGGCTCCTCACGTCTGATCCTTCTCGAATACTCCGGCAAGCTGCGACTCGTCACTCTCAACCCGGAGAAACCCGCCTCCAGCCTCTGGGCCGATCTCGGACAAGGCCTCCCCCCTCGCGTCTGGTACAGCCTCACCTTTCATCCCCGTTACCTGGAAAACGGGCTGATCTATGTCTTTTCCAACGGCCCCAATGCCGGACCCCGCAAAGATCGCCTTGCCTCCTATCAGACCACCCTCGTCAACGGCGAGCGCACCCTCGATCCCAAGTCCGAAAAACTGGTCCTCGAATGGGATTCCGGCGGGCACGATGGCGGTGATGTCATCTTCGGCCCGGAGGGTTATCTCTACGTCACCACCGGCGATGGTACCTCCTCCTCCGATGTCAACAACTCAGGCCAGCGGATTGATGATCTCCCCGCCTCCGTCCTCCGCATCGACGTCGATCACCCCGAAAACGGCAAACCCTATCGCATCCCCCCCGATAATCCCTTCCTGAACGTCCCCGGCGCCCGCGGCGAAGTCTACGCCTTCGGCCTCCGCAACCCCTGGCGGATGTCCTACGATCCTCCCTCGCAGCAGATCTGGATCGGCGACGTCGGTCAGGATACCTGGGAGATGATCTATCTCCTCCAGCGCGGTGCCAACTACGGCTGGAGCCGCCGGGAAGGTTCCCACGACTTCCGCCGCGATGTCCCCCAGGGCCCCGCTCCCTTCGTGAATCCCATCGCCGAGCATCATCACTCCGAATCCCGCTGCATCACCGGAGGCTATGTTTATCGCGGCAAGAAACACCCCGACCTCATCGGCTGTTACATCTACTGCGATTACGACACCGGCAAAGTCTGGGGCCTCAAATACGAAAACGGCAAGGTCACCTCACACCGCGAACTCGCCGACACCACCTACAAGGTCGGTGGCTTCGGACGCGATCACGAGGGGGAACTCTATCTCATCGCCTACGCCGGCGAACTCCTGCAACTCACTCCCACTCCTCCTGCCCCTCCTGAAGTTCCCACCGCCACCGCCATCGCCAAATTCCCCCGAAAGCTGAGCGACACCGGCCTCTTCACCTCCGTCCCCGAACACCGCATGGCCCCCGGCGTCATTCCCTACGACGTCAACTCTCCTCTCTGGTCGGATGGCGCCCTCAAGGAACGCTACATGGCCATCCCCGGCGAGGGAAAAATCGAAGTCACCAACAGCCGGGGCTGGAACTTCCCCGACGGCACCGTCATGGTCAAATCCTTCGCTCTTGAAATCGAGCCGGGCAACCCCCGTTCCCGCAAACGGATCGAAACCCGCCTCCTCACGAAACAGGAAGGAGAATGGGTCGGCTATTCGTACGAGTGGAACGATGAGCAGACCGACGCCACACTCGTCGAGAAGGGGGGCAAGGACCGGGACTTCAAAAAGCAGACCGGCTCGCAGAAGTGGCACTACCCCAGCCGGGCTGAGTGCATGGTCTGTCATTCCCGCGCCGCCCAATATGTCCTCGGCCTGACCACCATGCAGATGAACCGCGACCACGACTACGACGGTGTCACCGACAACCAGCTCCGTGCCTTCGATCACGTCGGGCTCTTCGCCAAACCCCTGGAGAAAAAGCCCACCGAACTCCCCCGTCTCGTCGATCCCCACGATCCCAGGATCCCTTTGGAGACCCGTGTCCGGTCCTATCTCCACGCCAACTGCTCTTCCTGCCATGTTCCGGACGGTGGGGGGAATGCCCGCTTCGATGTCGAATTCACCACCGAACTCCACGCCACGAAGCTCGTGAACGTTTCCCCAACGCAGGGTGATTTTGGGATTGTCGGTGCCCACCTGATCGCCCCCGGCACCCCCGACAAATCGATCCTCTTCCGACGCATCTCATCCCTACCCGGCCAGGGACGCATGCCACCTCTCGCCACGGCGGTCATCGATCAACACGCCGTCGACATGCTCCACGCTTGGATCACCACCCTCACTCCAATCCCTCCCCCCGCCGAACTCCCATATCCCGAACCCTAACTTCTTTCACCCTCTCCCCCCGGACGGGAATCAACCGCAGTTCAGACTCACTGGGCGTGAGTCTGAACAAGGGCGATAGCTTTATTTCCTCGCGTAGGCGATAGCGTTAAGGCGATTCCTTTTTCACCCTCTCCCCCCGAGGGAGAGGGCAGGGTGAGGGGGCGGTTCAAACGTCTCTTGTCCTCGCCGCGGGCTTCAAACCGACTCTTATTCTGTGGCACGTCGAAATCGGTACCCAGATTTAGCAGTGTCCTCTCCGTCAACACGGGGTGTCCAAGCGTCTCTGAGCGGTGTTCACTTCTTTGCCTGCTCCGCCCGCAGGGCGAGCTCCCCCCAAAAAACCTCCAGACAGACCGACTATTGTCGATTTCCCCCCAACCGACTAGATTATCCCCACTGATTTCAATCCCGACAATCAGCCCCGCCTCAAACGGATTTCCCAGGCGGTTGATTACGATTCCCACCCAGAAGATCAATCAGGATGAGCAGCACATATACCGGCAAGGATATTGAGGTTCTCGAAGGGCTTGAGGCCGTCCGTCGTCGACCCTCCATGTACATCGGCGGCGTCGATTCCCGAGGCCTCCACCACCTCGTCTGGGAAATCGTCGATAACTCCGTCGATGAATACCTCGCCGGACACTGCAACCAGATCCTGGTCACGCTCCACAAGGACGGCTGTTCCTTCAGCGTCACCGATAACGGCCGCGGCATCCCCGTCGATAAACACCCCAAGGCCAAAATCTCCACCCTCGAGCTTATCCTCACCACCCTCCACGCCGGCGGTAAGTTCTCCGACAAGAACTACGCCCGCAGCGGCGGTCTGCATGGCGTCGGCTCCTCCGTCGTCAACGCCCTCGCCGTCGAATTGATCGCCACCGTCCACAGAGACGGCCACGAATGGGTCCAGCGCTACAAGCGCGGCAAGCCCACCACTCCCGTCAAGCAGGTCCGCCCCTTCCGGGGCCACGGCACCACCATCTTCGTCCGCCCCGATGAAGAAATCTTCCGCCGCACCGCCCTCAACGCCGAAACCATCCGCCAGCATCTGGAAGACATCTCGTACATCCACGGCGGCCTGGTCATCATCTTCGTCGACGAGGCTAAAAACGAACGCTTCGAGTTCTCCCATCCCCAGGGGATCGCGGAATTCATCGAGAAGATGATCAAGGATGAGCAGAAAAAAGTCATCCACGAACAACTCTTCTCCGTCTCCCGCGAAGACGGCACCGTCAAGATCGAATCCGTCCTTCGCTGGACCGAAGCCACCGATGAGGAAATCCGCAGTTATGTGAACGGCATCCGCACCCATGCCGGCGGGACTCACGAAAACGGCTTCCGCTCCGGCATCGTCAAAGCCGTCAAGAACTACATGGAGGTCCACGACCTCAAATTCAAAGGCCTGGCGATCTCCGCCGAAGACATCCGCGAAGGTGTCGTGGGCATCCTCTCCGTCTTCCTCAGCGAACCGATGTTCCAGGGCCAGACCAAGGAGAAGCTGAACAACCCCGAGATGACGAACGCCGTCGAATCCCTCGTCCGCCCCGCGATTGAAACCTGGCTGAACAACAACCCCTCCCTCGCCGATCAGGTTGTGGGGCGCATCGTTCTCGCCGCCAAGGCCCGCATGGCCAGCCGCGAGGCCGCCAGCGACGTTCGCAAGAAAAATCCCACCAAGTCCAAGTCCTCACTCCCCGGCAAGCTGGTCGACTGCCGCACCAATCGCCCCGAGGAAGCCGAACTCTATATCGTCGAAGGTCAGTCCGCCGGTGGCACCGCCGTCTCCGCCCGCGACAGCCGGAACCAGGCGATCCTCTTCCTCAAGGGCAAGGTTCTCAACACCGAAAGCCTCACCGCCTCCAAGGCCATGGAAAACCAGGAGATCAATGATCTGGTCATGACCCTGGGAACCGGGATTGGCGGCGAATTCGATATCCACAAGCTCCGCTATCACCGAGTCATTCTGCTGATGGATGCCGATAGCGACGGCAACCACATCAGTACGCTCCTCTTGGGCTTCTTCTTCCGCCATCTCCGCGAACTCATCCGCGCCGGCAATCTCTTTATTGCCCTCCCGCCGCTACCGCATTGATGTCGGCAAGGAAAAGTTCTACGCCCAGGATGACGCCCAGAAGGAAAGAGATTCTCGCCTCGCTCCCCGCCAACCGGCGTCCGGAGGTCTTCCGCTTCAAAGGGCTGGGAGAAATGATCAAGGCCACAGCTCGCGAAATTCGCGATCGACCCCGCGACCCGCAAATTGCTCCGCGTGGAAATCGAAGGTCAGCTCGATGCGGAAAAAGTCTTCGATCAATTGCTCGGCAAAGACGCCAGCCAGCGCTATCACCTGATCATGACCGAAGCCGCCCTCGCCGACGACCTCGACGTCTAAGTTCGTTGGCAATCCGTTTTTTGTAGTGCAGGGCCCCGCCCGCCGTGGGCTTCAAATCGACGTGTGTGGCGGGGGCGCTACGCGTCCGCGGAAGCCCCCGGATGGACGATGACGTTTCCACGGGTAGCATAGGTTCCCGGTACTCCGGGTACCTATGTGCGCCAGCACAAGAGAACAGTTCAAATCGATTCACGATTCGATCTTCCAACTAGACCTCTTCACTTCTTCCCCTCCAGCTCCTCCCGCAAACGCACAATCTGCTCCTCACTCAACCGCGGCCCCGTCTTCAGCACCTCCAGGAGTCGCCGAATTCCTCCGGCTTCGTCGGATAACCGATGTTCGCCCCATCCGCCATCTCGACCGCTCCGCCGCTTTCCTCCGCATCGAGAATCACAAACCACGGAATCCCCCTATTTTGCGACGATAACGCGTCATCACCTCAGATCCATGCAGGTCTCGGACTCGATCGACCTTCAGCCAGACAAAGTTCGCATCGAAGATCTCCTTGTTGTTGACGACGTACCGCGACAACATCCGACACGGGCCGCACCACGTCCCCGTCTCCTGCACAAACACCCGCTTCCCTTTCCTCCTTCGCCTTGGCCATCGCTTCCTGGAGGCGTTGTTCCGCGTCCTGTTGCGGCAAGGCATGATGCGCCATCGCCCTCGCACAGCCTTGGCGTTCAATTTTCCCTCCTCGTTCTTGGACAACGAAACCGCCCCGAGCAGCTTCCCATCGTTTTCCAGAACTGCGACCAAAGGGCTCATCGTGGACCCCAGATCCAGCCCCAATTTTTCGCGACTCGTGACGTCTCCTCCCATTCGACGCCGATACCCAAAAGATCTGATAGCTCCCATCACCGGCAGAAACTTACGATCCCGAAAATCATCGAGATCGAGAGACAGTTGCTTCATCAACTCTTCCTTCGGATCTCCCAGGACGAGCAGAATTCGTAGATACTCCCGCTCCGATTCAACTTTGGCATCCTCCAGCCGCGGACCAATCGGCTTCCCCAGCCGGAACTTGCTCATAAACCGCTCTTGTGGGGTCGGGCGCGACATAAGGTTTCTTCAATCGAATTTCCCCCAGGTCAATGTCCCCCGGCTTTTCGATTTTCACCGTCGCCAGCGGGTACCAACTCCGCTGGTCGCTCCGTTCCCAGCTGATATGCCACTCTGCTCCCACAGCCAATCCCGGCAGTGTGAAGTACCCTCTGGATCCGTCTTGGTCTTCCCTTCAAATGCGTTTGTGAACAGTGACTTTTCATTCAAGACAATCTGAACCCCCGCCGAATAGTCGCACCTGACTTGGGCATCCCCTCATGATCCAGCAATCGTCCCCGCACCGTCACCGTCGGTTGAAGTTGGTATTTCGCAGGTTGATCGTTGACTTCGCTCCGCACAATCCACTGTTCCTTCTCGTCCGGTGATTTGAACTGCAGCATCATCGGCCAAGGTTCTCGCTTCTCCGAAAATCGCCCGTCGGCACCTGTTCGGCACGATAAAACATCCAACCAATTCGCTCCGAGAAATACCGTCCTTCAATCGCAAACCTGGGGCCGGTTTGCCACTCGCATCCACCACAATCCCGCTCAAGGGGTAAAACTCTTCTCCAGGCAGATCAAAGTCTTGAATGACCTTCGCGTCCTGAACTTTGACCTTGGCCGGTAAAGCCTGCCGCGGCCCCATCACCATGTATTCCCCTGGCGGAACTATAATCCGGTAACGCCCATCCGCATCCGTCTTTCCATCCTTGTGCCACTGCATGTAGTAATAAGACTTGTCTCCTGCTTTTCGCAATGCTTCCAGCTCAGCGGGAATTGGTTCAGTAAACCTGACCGAGAGTGAGATGTCTTTCTGGGGCCGCCGATCCGTCCCCCGAGTGACCCGCCCGACGATTTCCCGCCCTTCGCTCAGTTGCAGCTCCACATCCTTCACAGGCTTCCCTTCTCGCACCACAACTCCCACCTTTCGCGCCACCCACCGCTCCTGATCGACAGACAGCAGATACGCCAGCTCCGCCGGCACGAATATCTGGAATCGCCCGTCATTGGCGGTCCTGGCTCGTCCGTATCCGCTTCTTGCCAGGAAGGACCGGCCCCGGACGCGACAACCAACACTCCGCCAGCCGGCAGTTCCATCCGCATTCAACACGCGCCCGCTCAACTCAATCAGCTTGGTGCAACGTCATCACATACTCGGCCTGCACATCCTCAGGCTTGATGTTCAGCGGCTCTCCATGAAACTCCTTTGATCGGAAGTAGAACTGAATCGCAGGCTTGAATTCCTTGGGGATCCAATCAAACACCGCAATACCCGCCTCGTTGGTAACACCCTGGAATGCTGCGATCCCTCCAACTGACGAATTCTGAATTGCCGGCAATTCTGAAAGACAACGGAGAAATCACAATTCCGCCCAAAGGCTTCCCGGCGCTATCAACCGCTTTAATCCGGATCCTCCGCGTTCCTCTCATCGTGAACGTCAACTGTTCCGGAATCTCAACCTTCTTCCTCGACAGTTCCCCGGGTTCTCGGTGGTCCGTCGAGAAATAGTCATATCCGACGCCAGGCTTCGATGCGGTCACCGATAAATAAGACGTCTCTGCAGGAACTGATGACCGTTTTCCCCACTCCATCCGTCTTGCGTGCAATGTCTCGATGTTGAACTGCACGACTTCGACGTCCACCCCTTCAACGGCCTTCCCTGCCTCATCCACCACCGTCACCTGAACGGGTCTCATCGGCTTCAGGTCGACTCGCACTTCCTCCGGTTTGCCCGGCGATCGCCGCGTGACCAGTTGCACCGCGATCCGCGTCCGCTCCGCATCAGAAACCGCAGGATACGAAATACCTCCGCGGGAATTCTCAATAAACACTTTCCCGCCGCATCGCTCATCCCCTCAGCCAGGATCTTCCCCTGCAACTTCGCCTCGACTTTCGCCTTCGCAAACGGCTGCCCCTTCTCGTCCACCACAGTCCCGGAAACTTCCCAATGGTCCGGCAGTGCCCCCGCACCCTCATTTTTGGGCGACGCAGCGGGCGGATCCGCAGCTATCCCGGAAGATATCCCCAGCGCAATCAAGACGCAGAACACCGCGAGGCTATGCCGCATGACGATTGCTCCGTATTCGGAATCCAGTTCACAGGATCGAAACGGAACTCATTGCTGCGGAAAGTGCCACCGGCCACGGGGCAGGGGGGAGCGCCACTCTGGGGATGCAGCGCGCACGCTTGTCTGCACGGAGAAGCTCAACGGGCCGATGCCGAAAACTCAGCAATCGGAATTCCGATTCGTTGAAAAGAGCAGACAAATCTGTCCACTCATTCTCCAGTAGCCACACTCAGCCTGTCAATCCCCCCGAATTCTTCCTCATCCGTGGGTGGCCCCCATGCCCTCCGGGCATCTGAATACCGCTTGAATCCGGGCGGGCGCAGCCACAAGAGGTTGCCGTTTGACAGGGTGGAGCCAACTCGACCAGTGTATGCACCCTCAATCCGCGACCGCTGCCGTCACTTTTTCCCGGGCGATCGATGGCGACTTCCCCTTGGACGTCACATCCCGGCTTTGAATCCGAATCGGCACCTTCAACTCGTGGTAACGCCCATTCGGATCGTCGGTGAAAATCGTCACCGTGAAATGTTATGCACCCCCACGCTCACCGGACCTTTCACTTCCACCTGCAGCTTGGCAGTCAGTTTGCCGTTTTCATCCCGGTCACCTCCGGAAATCAGCTTCAGGTCCACATACTTGTTCTCACACCGCGCGCCCAGCACCGTCAACGCCGATGACCGCGGATCCTCCACAGTAATCATCTGTGGCTGCGTCAGTTGCTCTCCGTTTGTTGTGTAGATCATCAACGCCCGGGGCCGGACCGTCACCTGCTCCTGGGGCAGGATCACCTTCAGCTTCACCTTCCGACTCCGTGGTTCCGGATCGTTGTAATTGACATCCACCGTGTATTCCTGCTCCCCACGGGACTGGTTCGCTGTCTGAATCGCCAGCCGGAATTCACCCTTTTCCCCCGGCTGGTAGATCGGGTTTTCACGCGTCAATCGCGGTTGCAGGCAACCGCACGACCCCTTCAGTTCAGCGATATGCACCGGCGTTGTGCCGACGTTCTGAAACGAAAAGTAAAAGTACAGCACTTCGCTCGCCTGTTGCGGAATTCCCCGCAGATCGAGCAGATACTGGTCAAATACCAGCCCACCCGGCTTTTCCCCCTTCTGGACCGCATGCAACTGAGGCTTTCCCAGCGAAACCACTCCTCCCCAGACGGAAGGAATCGCCAGGAACACGACCATCAGGCTCCGTTGAATCGTCGCAGAAGACGCCACGAAAGACCCCGACGTGAACGGCATTCGCATAGCGACAGGCTCCGCAGACCCCGAGCGCAATGACCGGGCGTAAACCGTTTTTCAGCCGGAACCATAGGCCACGACCGAAAGACAGGCGCACAACACGGGCCGTCTCAGGGGGATTGAGTTTGTTTTGGGGGATGTTTTGAGAGAGATGTGTTGCCTCAACTGGAGAGACAGCTGAGGCGGAGAGGCTTGTAGCAGACTCATTTTTGAGCCGCAAGTCCTTCTTACAGACTCTTTTCCTAATTCAGACCGAATTCTGAAAACCCACCCGACTTTCGGCTGATTTTGCAGACTCCACGTGCCAAAACCGCTTGGAATTCCTCCGCAACCCGGCCAAACTGGTCCCAGTTGCCGACTACGCATTTCGAGGAAACCGCTTTCACAGGATTCATCACCATGCGCCCCTTTGCTTCCCGATTCTGGCAAATTCTCCCGGTCGTTCTCCTGCTCACAACCGCTGGATACGCCCCCTCCCTCCCCGCCGCTGAACCACCCCACGTTTCCCCCGAACACCCTTTGAAAATCTGTCTCATCTCCGGCTCCGGAGAGTACGAATCCGCCAAGTCCATGCCCAAATTCAAGCAGGCTTTGGAAGACAAGTATCACATCAAATGCACCCTCCTGCTGGCTGAGGACAAGGGGGATAAACTCCCCGGACTCGAAGATCTCGACAAGGCCGACCTCGTCGTCCTCTTCACCCGCCGCCTCAAGGTGTCGCCCGAAGAATTGAAACCACTCCTCCGTTTTGTGGAATCGAAAAAGCCGATCATCGGCATCCGGACCGCCAGCCACGGCTTTCAGAACTATCTCCAATTCGACAAGGACATCATGGGAGGCAACTACAAAGGCCACCTCGGGACTGGCACGCACACCCTCATCAGCCGCATCCCTGCCGCGGCATCCCACCCGCTCCTGAAAGGGGTCGGCGACAAGTGGGAATCCGAGTACACCCTCTACAAGACCTCCCCCTTGGCCGAGGATTGCGTCCCCGTTCTCACGGGGGAATGCTCCGACCACTCCGTCAGCCACCCCGCCGCCTGGATCCGCGAACGTGACGGCCGCAGGCTCTTTTACACCTCGCTCGGCGGACTCAAAGACTGGGATAATCCCAACTTCCAGAAACTCCTCTGGAACGCCATCCTCTGGACCTCTCAAGTCCCCGAAACATCCCTCGTTAAGTGAGTGGGGGACCGACGCGCTAATCGCATTGAACGGCGGATGAAAACTCGGTTCCCCCATCGAAACATCACCCCTCCTTTTCGTGGCCTGGCAAGAACATTGCGCCGATTTTTCCGCCTTGATTCTTCCGCGCAGCAGGCCTGAAACGGTCTGTCAAACATTACGATCCGGGGGAACCTTGTCGGGCGCGAAAACTCTGACACCCCTCTTCCAAAATCCACGCGCCCGACACCGGGTTTTTCTGAATTTTTCTTGTCACCTCTCCGAGCGTGTGCGAGGATCGGTGCATGCTTACCATATGCACTGACACCTTGCCGCAAAGCTGCCTCAGTTACGTCGCCTTCCGACTGGCATGTATTGAGACATTGGAACTCATGGACTTCTCTCGCCGGGTTCCCGCCGAGAACCGGGAGCCCTTTGGCTTCCTGACGCAAGTCCCCTTCCTCCGTGACGTCGCTCCCCAGGTTCAGCTCTCGCTTCTCGCGGAGACCTGGAGCAAGCACCTCGCCAAGGAGGAATTTCACGCCAATCTCGTCGACGAGGCCGTCGTCTACGCCGTCTGCGAGACCTCCGCCCGCATGGTGGAAAAACTCCCGGAACTGGTGCAACCCTTCCTGGAAAATGGCCCCCTCAACGCCAAGATTTCCATCGACCATCAACTCGCCTCTGAACTCCGGGCGCTGCACCTGCAACTTTCCAATGAGGGGGACTTCCTCCTCATCAGCCAATTTGAGGATCTCCCCCCGGAAGAATCCCATGAGTTCAAGCAGCAGTTCCACCTGAATGATTTCTACATTCAGCCCATGTTCGACGTCCTCGGACGCTGGCACCCCGACCGCGATCTCAGCCGCAACCTCACCGGACTCCTCTCCGAGGCCGAGGTCAAGGATCTGGAGCGGGTCATTGGTGCGTTCGCCCCCCTTGCTGCCCGCAAGTAATCCCGGCGAAACCCCGCTCCCGCAAACGCCTTCCGTAATTTCTGGCGGTTGAATGTCCCCCGCTCCGGGGTTAAGATAAAAAGAGTCCATTGTCCGCGTAGCCGATCGTTACGGAGACTTCGAGACTCGATCGATCCCGGAAGGCACTTCCAGCTCTTGGAAGCGGATCATTAGCCTTCCGAAAATCATATCCGTTCGATATGGGTTTGAGTGAACACTGTTATCTCACTCTTCGTCAAAAATTCATTCAGACATGGAGACGACTCTTATGATAGTACGCCGGCAAGCGTTCCATAGTTTCTGCTTGGTCCTGGCTCTTGCCCTGATCTCAGGCTGTGGAGACGGGAAAAAAGGACCTCGAACCGAAGAATCCGGTGGCCCCGGGGCTAAACCCCCCTCGAACCTCGTCAAAGTGGGGGGAACGGTCACCATCGACGGCCAGCCGGTCCCGGGAGTTCATGTTCTCCTGGTCCCCATGGCCGAAGTCCAGAAAGCGCAATCCGAATCAAGGCGTTTCACTCACGTCGGCCAATACGGGACCACGGATAAAGATGGAAAATGGTTTTATACCACGTTCAGCCAGGGGGATGGGGTGGAACCGGGCGAATATGCTGTCATCTTTCGCTGGCTCCCGCGGTTGAAAGAGCGCGATGACCGCGAAGATCTCAACCTCGCTCTCGACGTTCAGGAGACCCTGCCTGAAGTCGTTACCAAGGCTAAGGGATATGACCCGAAAATGGGGGCCATCTACACCAAGTACCGGGGCGGCGGCCCCGGCATGATCAAAATCAATGTCGAGAAAGGGAAACCCCAGACCGATCTCAAATTTGATCTCACCTCCATGTGAGTAACCGGTTGATTTGCGATATTCAAGAGGGGAGGACTTCATCGTCCTCCCCTCTTTTGTTTCCATCACAATCTCACGCCAGAATTGGCCGCACCACATTCCCCGCCACGTCCGTCAATCGGAAATCACGCCCCTGAAACCGGTACGTCAACCGCGTGTGATCGATCCCCAGCAGATGCAGAATCGTCGCGTGAAAATCATGCACGTGCACCACGTCCTTCACCGCCTCGTATCCCAGTTCATCGGTCGCCCCGTGGGAAATCCCCCCCTTGATCCCGCCTCCCGCCATCCAGATCGAAAACCCCTTGATGTGGTGATCCCGTCCGTCCCCCTGAGCCAGCGGCGTCCGGCCGAATTCCCCCCCCCAGATCACCAGCGTATCTTTCAGCATGTCGCGCTGCTTCAGATCCTTGATCAACGCCGCACAGGCCTGGTCCACTTCCTTCGCCGTCCCTGCGGAATGCGCCTTCACCGCCCCGTGATGATCCCAGTCCCGGTGATAAAGCTGGATGAACCGCACTCCCCGCTCCGCCAGCCGCCGCGCCAAGAGACAGTTCGCCGCAAATGATCCGTCACCCCCTTGTGTCCCATACATCTCCAGGATGTGCTTCGGCTCATCGGCGATATTCATCAACTCCGGCACGCTCGTCTGCATCCGGAACGCCGTCTCGTACGCACTGATCCGCGTCGCGATCTCCGGATCATCCACCACTCCGTTCTCAAGCTGGTTCAACTGCTGGACGGTATCCACGATCTGCCGCTGCTGTTCCCCCGAAACCCCCGGCGGATTCCGCACGTACAGCACCGGATCCCCCTTGGACCGGAATTCCACCCCCTGGAACCGGCTCGGCAGAAATCCGCTGTGCCACTGCCGCGCCGCGATCGGCTGCGCCTGACCGAATTTCCCCGTCGAAGTCATCACCACAAACCCCGGCAGGTTTTCACTGTCGCTCCCCAGCCCGTAATTGATCCACGCCCCCATCGCCGGACGCCCCGAGATCGTCGTCCCGGTATTCATGAACGTGTGCGCCGGATCGTGGTTGATCGCTTCCGTCATCATCGAGCGGATGATGCACAACTCGTCCGCCACCGTCCCGATGTGCGGAAAAATCTCGCTGATCTCCTGCCCCGACTTCCCGAACTTCTCGAACTTGTGCTGCGGACCGAAACACTTCAGCTTCTGCCCCTGCAATTGGGCAATCGGCTTCCCCTTGGTGAACGACTCCGGCATCCCCTGGCCGTGCATCTTCGCCAGTTCGGGCTTGTAGTCCCACGTCTCCAGGTGCGACGGCCCCCCCGCCATGCACAAATAAATCACCCGCTTGATCTTCGCCGGGTGATGCAGCGGCCGCACCGTCCCCATCCACTTGTCCAGCTTCTCCGGCGTCGCAGCCTGGACGCTCGCCCCACGCTGCGGCCCGAACAACGCACCCAGCACCGCCGTTCCGATCCCCGCCGTTGAAGTCCGCAAAAACGTCCGCCTTTGAATCCCATTCAAATCAAGCATAGTTCTGTTCCGCTAATTGCGTGTAATTGTCTCGTGCAGATTGAGTAACACCCGTGCGACTGCCGTCCAGGCCGCCAGTTCCGCACGGTCCATCTTCTCAGGAACCGCATGCACCCCCACGTGCAGTAACTCCTCCGCCCCTTTCGGATCCTTCTGATATTCCGCCAACTGTTCCGCATGCAGCTTCGTCAGCAGAATTATTTCTTGCGGGCGCGGCCCACGCGACAGGATCTGCCGGTAGGCAAACTCCAGCCGCCCCTTCACATCCGCGGGCCCTTCCCGCAGGATCCGCTCCGCGAAGGCTCGCGCCGCTTCCACGTAGATCGGATCATTCATCAACACCAGCGCCTGCAGCGGAGTGTTCGACCGCGGCCGATCCGCCGTGCATTCCTCCCGTGTCGGTGCGTCAAACGCCTTGAAACTCGGATGCAAAAACGTCCGGCACCAGTACGTGTACAACCCCCGCCGGTACAACCCAGCCCCCTTGTCCTGCTCCCAGTCCCGAATCGGGAAATTCAAATACGACCAATACCCCGCCGGTTGGTAAGGCTTCACGCTCGGCCCTCCCACCTTGTCCACCAGCAGCCCCGAGACCGACAGCGCCGTGTCGTGGACAAACTCCGCGTCCATCCGGAACCGTCCCTGCCGCGCCAGCCATTGATTGTGTGGATCCTGCTGTCGCATCGCCTCATTCGCGAACGAGGACTGCCGATACGTCCCCGACATCACCATCAGCTTGAGCATCTTTTTGACGTCCCACCTTCCGGACTTCGACCCGCTGAACTCGGAAGCTAGCCAATCAAGCAGTTCAGGATGCGTCGGCGGCGTCCCTTGCGCACCGAAATCCTCCACCGTTTTCACCAGCCCCTGCCCAAAGGCAATCTTCCACAGCCGGTTCACGAACACCCGCGCCGTCAACGGGTTATCCGGCGAAACCACCCACTCCGCCAGATCCAGACGCGTCGGCTTCGTCGTGGACCTCTTGGCCGACACGGTCAGGAACGCCGGAACCGCGGGCCCCACCTCCGCCCCCGAATCATCCAGCCAGTTCCCCCGCGGCAAGACCCGCATCATTCGCGCAGGACCGGACGTGGAAATGAGCGTCGTCCGCACCGTTTCGAACAGCACGTCCCTTTGCTTCTGAATCCCTGCCAGTTCCCCTCGAGGTTTCTCCAGCAGGGGAGTCACACTCCGAAAATAGGCCGACAACTCCTGCTTCTGCGGAGCCGTTCTCTTCCCCGCATCCAGCGCCAGAATCTCTGCAATCTTCGACGGCAGGCCGTTTCCCCCGTCCAGCGGCACGGGCCGCGCCGCTTTCGTCGCCGAGATCCGGAACTTTCCAATCGAGTGATTCTCTCCGTAATTCTGCACAAGGGAGACTAACACCGTCTCCGGCTTCTCACTCCCCACTTCAGCCTTCAACTCAAACACCCCCTGGTGCGCCTGTCCCGTCTGCGGCAGAATCCCCCACCCCGTCTCAGCCTTCCCATCGATCGCATGGGCAATGTCATACCCTGCCTGCGAGTGATCGCTCCGCGCTTCCGCCCACGTAATCGGCTTATCTCCCAGCGCAGCCGTGAACTCACTCAGGACCAGGTTCCCGTTCGCCGCCCGCCCCGGCCCTTTGCCGGGAAACGCATCGTCCGCCAGCAGTTCCAGCCGCAACGCCGTGATCCCCTTCATTGCGATCGAGTATTTCAACCGATACGTCTCCCCGCCCGGTTTTCCTTCCGAGACCGTGACCGTTCCGTCATCGGCGATTTTGAACTTCGATTTGCCGGTGGACTTCGCCTCCGTCGGCTTGAGCTGCACCCACTCCACCTTCCGATTCCGTAGCGACTCCTCCCACTCGGCCTGCGCCTTCTCCAACTCCGGCGTCTGCGTCTCCATCACCTTTCGCAACGGTGCCATCTGCTGATCAAACGCGGCCAACCGGGCTTTTTCGTCCGGCGTCGGCATCTTCGTCCCTGCCTGCACCCCCACGGCCACTTCCTGAATGTCCGCGAAGAACGCCGCCATCGTGTAAAAATCGCGCGTCGTGAACGGATCGTATTTGTGATCGTGGCATTCGCAGCACCCCATCGTGCTTGCCAGCCACACCGACGAAAAATTTCGCACCCGGTCTGCCGAGTACTTCGCCATGTATTCCTTCGCCTGCGCGCCCCCTTCACGCGTGGTCATCAGCAGCCGGTTGTACCCCGATGCAATCTGCATCTGCTGCGAAGGCTGAGGAAGCAGATCCCCCGCCAGTTGTTCCACGGTGAATTGGTCAAACGGCTGATTCCGATTGAACGCCTCGATCACCCAGTCCCGATACAGGTCCCGATCCTCGTGATTGTCCCCGTGATAGCCGTTCGTATCGGCGTACCGCACCAGATCCAGCCAGAACATCGCCATCCGTTCCCCAAAATGCGGCGACGTCATCAACCGGTCCACCAGCCGCTCGTAAGCATCAGGCCGCGTATCAGAGACGAATTCCTGCACCTCTTTCGGGGTAGGGGGGAGCCCCACCAAATCAAACGACAACCGCCGGATCAGCGTCACCTTGTCCGCTTCCGGAGAAGGCTTCATCCCCAGCGCATTCAGCTTCTCCATCACAAACCGGTCGATATCATTCTGGACAAATTCCCCGCCGTTTTTGACGTCCGGAATCGTGGCCACCTGCACGGGGGCATACGCCCAGTGGCTTTTCCATTCAGCTCCCTGTTCGATCCACAGCTTGATCAGCTCGATCTGCTTGGGATCGAGTTGCCGCAGCGCATTGGGAGGTGGCATCCGTTCCTCTTTGTCCCCGCTCGTGATCCGCCGATACAGTTCGCTCTGCTCGAGTTTCCGCGGCACCACCAGCTTCGTCCCGTCCCGATCGGCAAACAGCGATTCCCGCGTGTCCAGCCGCAGATCCCCCTTCCGCTGCCCCTGATCCGGACCATGACAGTCAAAGCAGACGTTCGACAGAATCGGGCGGATCTCCCGGTCAAAATCGATGCGGCCAACATCGATCCTGGCCGGGGAAGATTTTTCCTCGCCACGGAGAGACGCACTGCACAGCAGCAACCCGGCGAGCAACCAGCGAAATGACGTCATGAAACAACCTCTGCGGCAGGCATGAGCACTTGGACGGCAGGCAAATGTTGGAGACCATGATTGTACCGCACCAACAGCCCGAAATCAGGCGCAAAACCTCCTGTTTGAGCGAGGAGAGAATTGAAGACACGAGTAGCCCAGGTTGCATGTTCTCCTGCGACCTGGGGGCGCAGCCACAGGAACCTCTTCAATTCCGTGTGGATTGCCAGAGACGGCGTGGCGTAGCGACAAGAGCATTCTCTACCCTCGCCCCTTGTCGGGATCAACCGCGTCAGGAACTCACAGGGCGTGAGTTCCTGCAAGGGCGATAGTCCTTCTCGAAATAGGCCGGGTGAGGGGTAAGGTTAAAGCGTCTCTCGCGCTCGATTCGTAATTCCCGCAGCTCTCCTCCCACCTCCCGCCCCCCCTCCAGCCACACCCACACATCTTTTCCCCTCCCTCCAAGAATCCTTTCACGAAATCTGCCCCACTTCCCGTACAGGATTTCAGAGCCTGCGTACCACTCACGTCCAAACCAGAGAGGCCCCGGGGAACAGACGGAATGATTCCGAAGAGCCTCTGGTTCGTAATCATTTGGACATTGATCGGGACGACCTCCCCAGCCGACGAACGCCCCTCCCTCAACGGGGACCAGGCAACCCCGGATTGGCCTCATCTCCGCGGCCCCGATCTCAACGGCATCAGCCGCGAGACCGGCCTCGTCTCCACATGGAGCGAGCAAGGCCCCCCCGTCCTCTGGACCCGCACGCTCGGCCAAGGCTACTCCGGCATGATCGCAGTCGGCGACAGGGTCTACACCCAGTATCAGACCCTCTCAGGTCAGTACGTCGTCTGCCTTGATGCGGAAACCGGGAAGACGGTCTGGGAAACCCGCTACGCACCCCCCTATGAAACCGCCAGCCTGTACCCCGGCCCGCGCGGGGGAACTCCGACCTGCGACCAGGGGAAGATCTACTCACCACTCCCGCGGGGGTCGTGGCGTGCCTCGATGCCTCCACCGGGCGACAGATCTGGAGCGTCGAAGTGAAGCAAAAGTTTCGCGGCAAAGGCTCGGACTTCGGCTTCGCAATCACACCAACCGTCGTCGAGGGCCTGGTCATCCTCCCCGTCGGCGGACTCGGTGCCAGCGTCGTCGCATTGCACTGCCGCGATGGCTCGATCGCCTGGAACAGTGGGGGCGAATCCGCCAGCTACACGCCGGTCCTCCCGATCCGTGTCCGCGGCGAACGTCAACTCCTCGCTCTCATGGAAAACAGCGTCGCCGCGTACGAGTTTCCCAAAGGATCTCAGTTGTGGAGGATCGGACTATCGCAGGGATATGACGAACACTCAGCCTGGCCGGTCTACTCCGAGCCGTATTTTTTCATTTCCAGCCCCTTCCGCAGCGGCGGAGAACTCTACCAGCTAAGCGACAAGAAACTCGATCCCCCCCGACTGGTCCGCCACACCGACCTGATGTCCAACGACATCTTCTCCTGTGCCCTCGCGGAAGGGCACCTCTACGGCTTCGACCTCAAAGATGTCCAGGCCAAGGCCCACCGCCCCTCCCGCGGAACATTCCGCTGTCTCGAATTCCCCAGCCTCAAGGAGAAATGGAGCACCGACCGCACCGGCCATGCCAACGTCATCGTCGCCGACGGGAAATTGATCCTCTTCAATGACGAGGGGGATCTGATCCTCGCGAAACAGACCCCCGCGCGATACGAGGAACTCGCTCGGGCCAGGGTTCTGGGGGGCGAAATCTGCTGGACTCAGCCCACGTTGAGCCACGGGCGACTCTATGTTCGGAATCACTCCCGCTGCGCCTGCATCCTGCTGGGTGAAAAAGCACCAAGCACGGCGGGACCAGGGAAAAAACTTCTCACAGTCAAAGACATCCCGCAGAGTTGGTCCACAAACATGGTCGGCCTGCTCGGCGTCGAACCGGAATATGCCTTCGATGTTCCCAGCCGCGAATGGCTCTGGAATTGGTTCTGGCTCTCTCTGGGGGCCGTTCTCCTCCCCGCCGCCTTCTTCGGACTGATCACGGCGAGATTCGTCTCGCGCGGGAATGCCATGTTCACGCTGGGTCTCTTCTGGACCATCGCGTTTCTCCTCGGCGCCATCGGAACGACGGCATTGAGCCTCTGGCGACAGGAATTCACGTTCACTTGGCCAGTCTGCATGTTCATCGCCCTGCAGGGGGGCGTGTTTGGGAGCACCGGCCGCGCGGAACCAAAGAACTGGAGGCAAAGATGGAACGGCTGGCTCATCGTCGCCTGGCTCGCCGCAACCTGCCTGCTCTATTTCTTCCTCTGCCGCCGGTTAAGCCTCCTGACCGAGTGGGTCTTTCTCGTGGCATTACCTGCGGGAGTCCCGCTCAGCATCCTCGCACGCCAAGCCATCCGCACAGGGCAGGGGCCGGCCAGGGCAATCGGCTGGACGCTCCTCTCGTTCGCCGCTTACTACTGGGCCGCCGTCGGCATCCTGGCCCTGCGATATTAATCGCCTGTAATTTCCTTTCTGGCTGCTACGCCCACTTTGCACCGTCAGGTGCAGAGTCGCCATGTGCGCATGTGCCCTTCGTTGTCCAGACACGCGATCTCCACACACGCGACAAATTACGACAGACTGTCACGTAGGTCAGCCCCCGCCTGTTCCGACTGGCCCACCCAGAAAAATCCAGACACCTTCGGCCAGGAACAGACTTTCAACTTTCTGAAACTCCAGCCTTATTGGGAGTAATCGCACAATTCCCCGGACAGCCTGCGGAATGTTTGATCCGTTCTGGAGGACGTCACGTTTCAAATCCTCGACAGCCTGAACGCCCCACTCTCTTTTTCAGATTGAACTCAGGCCTCAGATTTCTGGACAGTCACACAATTCCGCTGGAAAGTGGCGTAATCCCGACTCTTAACCGGTCGAGCTTGATCCCCTCCGCCTCGTAATCAATCCGTTTCGTAATCAAAATCAGCCCCTCTTGAAATCTTATCAAGAACTATTATATCTTAATAAGACGTCCCGCGTTTCCCTGCCGTATTACTCGCAACTAAGGAATTCTGCGATGTTACAGCTTCGGCGGAGCATGATTGGAACTGTTCTCCTCAGTGCATTGATCAGCATCGGGATGGCGTGGTTTGGAAAAATCCACCTGCATGCCACTCCCCCCGCCTCGGAAAAAGCGGTGGCAGAGGCTCCCGCCTCCTCAGACGACGGCGTCGTCAAAAAATCGGCCCCCGCGAAAGCCCCCGCCAAGCCCAAATCCTCAAGCGCTTCTAAGGAATCGCTCGGCAGTGCGCTGTTGCGTGCCTTTACCAGCAGTACCGCCGTTCCGGAGGAAGAAGTCATCCTGCCGAAAGGAGTCCTCCGTAAGGTGAAAGTGACCGGAACCAAACACGGCCACGCCCTCCAGACTTTTTGCGTCGACTCCAAAGGTCAACTCGTCGCCCTGGTCAGCTCCGGCCCCTATGATCCCACTCCCAAATCCGGTGCCGAAATTCAGATCCTCTCTCCCGAGGGACAGGTCCTCAAGAAATGGGATGTCTCTTTCACCGCGAATTCC
The DNA here is from genome assembly GCA_046349635.1 of Planctomycetales bacterium. Taxonomy (GTDB): domain Bacteria; phylum Planctomycetota; class Planctomycetia; order Planctomycetales; family Planctomycetaceae; genus JAXMBX01. The sequence goes on along the minus strand of JAXMBX010000010.1, from coordinate 53,077 downwards.
CTGACCGCCACCCCGGACGGGCATATTTTCGCCGCAGGCGATGGCAAAGTCGCGAAGTTCGATGCCGAAGGGAAGCAGCTCGCACTCGTCGAACTCTCTCCCATCTCCGACTTGCTGAAGAACACCGACCAGATGCGAAAGGATGCCGAGGCCTTGATCAAGCGCCAGCAGGAATCCTATGACTCCTCGATCAAAATGATGGAAGATCGGCTCAAGAAACTGCAGGACAAGAACGAGGACGATCTGACCTCCTCCGACAAATCGCAGATCCAGAACTACAAAATGATGCTCGGTCAGCAGAAAATGATGAAACGGCACTTCGCCGACCAGAAGGTCGAGGACGTCCTGAATAGCCAGTTGAAACGCCTCAAACGGATCAACGCGATCAGCGTCTCCCCCAAAGACGTCTTTCTGGTCTGCGGCGACAGCAAGGGTTACGGGTATGCGGTCTGGCGGACGGACCATCAGTTTCAGAATCCCACCCGCATCATGAACGGCTTGAGCGGCTGCTGCGGCCAGATGGATGTCCAGACGGCCGGCGAAGACATCCTAGTCGCGGAAAACACGCAGCACAAATTCGGGCGATACACCCGCGACGGAAAGCTCGTCGGAAAATGGGGGAAACGGAGCCGCACGAGCACCCCCGAGTGCTTCGGAGGCTGCTGTAATCCCATGAACATTCGCTCCGGATCCAACGGCGACATCTTCACCGCCGAGTCCGAAGGAATCATCAAGCGATTCTCCGCCAAGGGGGATTTCCTGGGGGTCGTCGGACAATGTTCGCTCTCCGGCGGATGCAAGAACGTCGCCGTCGCGGTCTCCCCCGATAGCAAGACGGTCTACTTCTGCGACACCCCCGGGTCTCAGATCATCGTCCTGGAAAACAAGGGCGACAGCGTCGCCAGCACCACGAAATAACCTGTCGCAATATCCATCAGTGACAGGTCGTGGTCCCCTGCTGGAACTGCTCCATTCCGTCTTCGTTCCACCGATTGAGGTGCTGAAATGCTTCGACAGTTGCGCCGCATTGCGATCGTGGCTTGCTCGCTCCTCCCCCTGCTGGCGGGGAGTTCGAGCCGGGCCGAGGACAAACCCGCCCCTCGCGAAGCCGGACTCACCCTGGTCGTCATGGACCCTCTGGCGGCCCCTCTCGCCTGTCCTTGCGTGAAAGGCTACGCGCAACGCGATTACGCCAAGCTCGCACAGCTTCTCGAAAAGCACACCGGTGAAAAAGTCTCCCTCTTCTTCGGAGAAACCCTCCCCGCCGTCTATGCAGGGAAAGCGAAAGGCAAGGCCGATATCGTCATCGGAAAGTACTCCGTCGCAAAGCACGGCGGCGAAAAGTTGAAACTCCCCTTGCGGCACGTCGCCGCCCTCACGGGCAAGGATGGACTCACGACCCAGACCGGTCTCTTCCTGGTTCCCGCCAAAGATCCCGCACTCGTGGTCTCCGATTTGACCGCCTATCGCATCATCTTCGGACCGGCGGACTGCGACGAAAAACATCGTGTCGCACTCGATCTCCTGCGCGAGCATGGCATCATCCCCAAGGGCGATCTCGAAACCAGTGAAGCCTGCAGCGAGAGTGCCACCGAAGTGCTGCAGATCTTCGGCGAGGGCGGCAAGGGTGCCACCGTCATCTCCAGTTATGCCAAGCCTCTGCTCGAAGGCTGCGGCACGATCAACAAGGGAGACCTCCGCGTGATCGGCGAAACCACCGCCGTCCCCTTTGTCGCCGCATTCGTCAACCAGAATCTCCCCGAGAAACTCCAGAAGCAGATTGAGGACGCCCTGTTTCAGGTCGGCGGCGATAAAGCCCTCTGCCAGGCACTGGAAACAAAAGAAGGCTTCACCCGTCCGAAACCGGACGTAAAAAAAAAGAACTGACGAACCTTCCGGATCCGATTCCCGTTGAGGAATGGACCGGGTGGCGCGGCCCCCGCAGGGATGGCCGCGTTCCGTGGTTGCCGGACCGTCTCAGCGATCCCGTTCAGGTCAAGTGGCGAATCCCTCTCTCAGGCGACGGAGTCGGAGGAATCGCGGCCACCCGCAGATTCGTGATCGTCTCCGACCGCGAACTCGATGATTCCGTCGATGTCTTTCGCTGCCTGAAAACCGAGAACGGCGACGAAGTCTGGGCACTCCGTTACCCGACGAATGGCAAGCTCGACTTCGGCAATTCCCCCCGCGGCACCCCCTTGATCGTGGGCGACACCGTCGCCTTATGTGGCGCCCACGGGGACGTGAATGTCGTCAAACTCGAAACCGGCGAAATCCTCTGGACGAAACAACTCCGCACCGAGTTCGAGATGACCGCCAAGCTCCCCTGGGGATTTTGTGCCTCTCCCCTCCTTTCCGGAAATCACCTCATCCTGAATCCCGGAGGCCGCAAGGGATTCCTCGCAGCCTGCTCGCTCGCCACCGGCGACACCGCCTGGTCCTCCCCAGGAACCGCCGCTTCCTATGGCTCCTTTCTGGAAGGAGTCTTCGGCGGCAAACGGCAGATCGTCGGCTACGACGCCGACTCCCTCGGAGGCTGGGATCCCGCCACGGGGAAGCGGTTGTGGCGTCTCAAGCCCCCCAAGGCCAACGACTTCAATGTCCCCACGCCACTCGCCGTCGGAGACATGCTGCTCGTCACGACCGAAAACAACGGCACTCGGTTATACGGGTTCGATCCGCACGGCGTCATTATTCCGGAACCGCTCGCTCACCAGCGGGATCTGGCACCCGACACTCACACTCCCGTCGCAATCGGCCGGAAAGTCTTCGGCGTCTGGAATGACCTTTACTGTCTTGATGCCGGCCAAAAGCTCAAAACTCTCTGGACCGGAGCACACCCCGGATTTACGAACTATGCCAGCCTGATCGCCTCCGAGCATCGCCTCCTGGCCACCACCATGGAAGGGGAGATCCTGCTGATCGATGCCACCGGCGACAAATTCAAGTTGCTCGGCGAGTGGAAAGTGTTTGAAGACGAACGCGGCGTCTATTCCCATCCCGCGGCTCGTCGGCTCGAAGCTCTATCTCCGCGGCATGAATTCCCTCGTCTGCCTGGACCTGGCCCCCAATAGCAAGTGACCCGCACACCCCGGCACTAGCGCTCTGTCAATGAGTAGCCCAGGTTGCAGGTACTCCTGCTACCTGGGTGGCGCAGCCACAGGAACCTCTTCAAATCGGCGCCGGCTCGGGTGGCATGCCCGCATCGTTGCGCAGCAACAGGGCGGGCATGTGCGCATGTGCCCTTCACCGTTCCAACACGCCCCGTCCAGACACGCGACAAATAACGTTGCGTCACAAATCCCTCGAAGCCTCTCAACCCACCCGCGATTTTGATATTCTTCAAACGTACAAGCGTAAGCCCGCCGCATTCTTCTTCTCACATTTCAAAACCAAGGTCTTTCCATGAATCAGGGCGACGTGATCGACTTCCAAGTTCGGCTCGCAACGGAGGCAGATCTCCCCTGCATTGTCGACATCTACAACCAGTCGATTCCCGGCGGTTGGTCCACTGCGGACACCCGCCCCATCACCGTCGCCGAACGGGTCGAGTGGTTCCGCAAATTCGATCCGGCTCGACGCCCGATCTGGGTGGCGGAAGCCGAGGGGCAGGTCGTCGCCACCACTTACCTCTCGTCCTTCTATGCCGGACGCCCCGCTTATGATGCGACCGCGGAAATCAGCATTTACATCGCCACTCAGTTCCACCGCCGCGGACTGGGGCGCAGGCTGAAAGAGTTCGTCATCAGCCAATGCCCGCGCTTGGGCGTCACCACACTCCTGAGCATGTACTTCGATCACAACCAGGCGACCCACCGCATCAACCAGAGCCTGGGGTTCGAGCAAATGGGACACCTGACCGAAATCGCCGTGGTCCAGGGCCAGAAACGGGGACTCATCATCTCGGGGCTTCGCATCCCCCCCAAATAAAACTCCAGATTCTGCTGCATCGGACATCAAGCGGACAACGGCAAGCGACGGCCGATAAACAAATGACAACCGTCCTCATTCTGCTGTAAACTGGGCAACACCTTCTTTTGCACCCGATGCTGCTGTCATGGAAATCAAATACGAATATTCGCTCGATCTGAACGATCTCCTCCGCGAACGCAAACTGACGATTGCGGTTTCAACCTACCAGGCGGGAAAGCTCGTCCTCATCGGTCCGGGGGAGAACGAGCCGACCGTCTCGTTTCACCAGTTCGATCGCCCCATGGGCATGGCCTGCGACGGCAAGACCTTTGCCATTGCCGCCAATGACATACTCTGGTTCATGCGAAACAACCGCTCCATTCCCGATAGCGCACATCCTGGAAAAACCTACGACGCCTGCTATCTCGCTCGCGAAGCACACGTCACTGGCGAAATCCAGTCCCACGACGTCCGCTGGGTCGGCGAGGAACTGTGGGTCGTGAACACCCGCTTTTCCTGTCTCTGCACGCTCGATCCGAAATACAGCTTCGTCCCCCGCTGGAAGCCCCCCTTCATCACCGAACTCGCTTCCGAGGACCGCTGCCACCTCAACGGCCTCGCCGTGGATGAAACCGGCCCCCGCTTTGTGACCGCCCTCGGCGAGTCCAACGAAAAGCAAGGCTGGCGACCCAACAAGGTCGACGGAGGCTGCCTCATCGACGTCCGCACAAACCAGGTCCTGATCCGCGGATTCGCCATGCCCCATTCACCCCGGCTGCATCAGAACCGACTCTGGCTCCTCGATTCCGGCAGCGGCAGCCTGCTCCGCTTCGCCCCGGAGCAGGGGGGCTGCGAAACAATCGGAAGGTTCCCCGGCTTCACCCGCGGCCTCTCATTTCACGACAACCTCGCCTTCGTCGGCCTCTCCAAAATCCGCGAGACCTCCACGTTCGGCGGCATGCCCATCGCCGATCGCCGCCAGGAACTGAAATGCGGCGTCGGAATCGTCGACATTCGCACCGGCGCATTGGCCGGGACCATCGAATTCCTCACCGGCGTCGAGGAAATCTTCGACGTCCACGTTCTCCCCGGCGTCGCAAACCTCGGCTTCCGCGGCCCCCACGCCCTCAAGGAAGAACGCGAAACCATCTGGGTCGTCCCCCAACAGCGAAGTTCCTGAATTTCACCCTCTCCCCCCCGACGGCGGGTGGCATGCCTACATCGCCACGCAGTGGCAGGGTAGGCATGAGTTCACTTGTTCATGAACGCCTCTTCCTTGGGTGGGCCCAGCCACAAGAGGTAATTGGATTTCTCAGGTGGCATATCTTCACCCTCTCCCCCCCGACGGGATCAACCGAATAGGACCAGACGAGTGTCTGGTCCTTGAGAGGGCGATAGTATTAAGTTCTGGTGAGGGGGCGGTTCAAACGTCTCTGATCTTCACGTCCAGGTTTCCGGTACTCCGGCGACCTTGGTGACGAAGTCACAGGAACCTCTTAAATCGACGCGGGTAGCCGGTGCCGCCAGGCCACAAGAAGCCCGCAGGGCCCCTCACACCACCAATCCCGACTCCGCAAACACCGAGTCCTGCAGCTTGAAGAAATCCCCAGAAGACGGCGCCGATTTCCCCTTCGACGATCCTTTGCCCGAGTTCGACGAGACCGTCGGCTTCTTCTGCTCCCCGTGGTTCCCACCATTCGAGTGCGTCGTCGGCTTCGTTGACGGCGAAACTTGTGCACTCAATTCCGGCATCGCGGAGGTCGTGGTCATGGAGTCCGCCGCGGCCGGTGCGATCACCACCGCACTCGACGTGGACGCCGACGCCATCGCACCAATCGGCGTATCGGTTGGATTTCCAAAGGCAAAGCTGATGTCCCCCGCATTCCACGAACGGCTGCCGTTCGCGTCCAGATAGAACCGCCCCGCGCGATCGACCCCCACATCCGTGACACCATCGCCGTTCCAGTCGCCCGTGACAGGGATATCACCCGCATTCCCGAACAGGAAGGTCGTATCGCCCGCCCCGTAAGTCTGGTCCCCATTCAAGTCGAGGTAGAACCGGTTCCCTCGGACAACCCCGACATCGGTAATGCCATCGTTATTCCAGTCACCGGTAATCGGCGTATCTCCCGCATTCCCGAAGATAAAGCTCGCATCACCCGCATTGAAGTTGTGATCGCCGTTTGTATCGAGGTAGAAATGATTGCCGCGCACGACGCCGACGTCCGTAACGCCGTCCCCGTTCCAATCCCCGGTAATCGGCGTATCTCCCGTAGTACCGTAACGGAAGACCGCATCACCAGCGTTGAAATTCTTGCTCCCATTGGAGTCGAGGTAGAACTTCCCGTTGTGGATCGCTCCCACATCCGCAATCCCGTCTCCGTTCCAGTCACCGATCAGCGGAATGTCCCCGGGATTGGCGAAGCTGACGAACAGATCACCCGTATTCCACGCATAATTGCCATTCGAGTCGATGTAGAATGTCCCATTCCGAAACACGGCCACCGAAGAGGGAATGTTTCCAGGGAGGAGCTTCCATAGCTCGAATCCGTGAGCGTCATCCTCCGCCGAAAAATACAGGATTCCGTTTACGACTGCAGACGCCCCGCCATAGCCCGCGTACGAGCCGTTTGGTCCAGGCTGAATGTCTTTCACGAGCACGGTCCCCGTCTCGGTGCCGTTGGATTTCCACACTTCCAATCCATGCGTGCCATCATTGGCCGAAAAGAACAGGGTGCCATTCACATTCTGCATCAGACTGTAATACGTCCCCACATAAGAACTGTCCGCACCGGGGTTGATATCCTTGACCAGTGCGGTTCCCCCCTCCGTGCCGTTAGAACTCCAGAGGTCCTCACCATGCGTGCCGTCGTCTGCCGAGAAGAACAGGGCCCCATTCACATTCACCAGGTGTGCAGGCTCGGACGAATTGACTCCCGTGTTGATATCCTTGACCATCGCGGTCGTCGCTCCCGACCCTTGAGAAGCCCATAGTTCAGTTCCATGGATCCCGTCATCGGCGGAAAAATACAGCGTCCCGTTCACGTTCGTCAGGTAGGAAGGAAACGAACTGGGAATTCCGGGATTGATATCCTTCACCAGCACCGTCCCCGCACTGAAACCGTTGGACTTCCACAGCTCAAAGCCATTCGTCCCGTCATCGGCAGTGAAATATAGAGTTCCGTTGACGTTCGTCAGGGAGGAAGGTCTCGAGTCCAGACTCCCCACGTTAATGTCCTTCACGAGCGCCGTACCGGCGGTCGTCCCATTCGACTTCCACAGCTCCACTCCATGGGAGCCATCGTCCGCCGTGAAGAACAGCGTGCCGTTGACATTGGTCAGATCATTGGGGAAAGAACCGTTCGCACCAGGACCAATATTCTTGACAATGCCGGTCCCTCCTTCCGTTCCGTCCGACTTCCACAGTTCCGCGCCAGTGGTCTCGTCATGCGCTGTGAAAAACAGAGTGCCGTTAACATTGGTCAACGAACGCAACTGCGGGTCTGCCAGGGTCCCGATCTTCTTGACCATGACGGTCCCACCCTCCGTCCCGTCAGACCTCCAGAGTTGGGAACCATTGACGCCGTCATTCGCGACGAAAAACAGCGTGCCATTGACGTTGGTCAGATTATACAGACTGGAACTGCCCGCCCCCGGCGCGATGTCCTTGACTAAGACAGTCCCACCCACCGTCCCATCCGACTTCCAGAGTTCCTGGCCATGCGTCGCATCATCCGCGGCAAAAAATAGCGTCCCGTTGACGTCCGTCAGGTACGCCGGATCCGAAGCTGCCGACCCTGGAACAATGTCTTTCAGCAGGCTGGCGGCAGAGAGCAGCGTCCGCGTCTCCAACAGTTCAGAGGAGAGGGAAACGCTCCATCCCTTGCGGGAGAATCTCCGAAACGCACGGGTATTAGACGCCATGAGACGAGAAATCAGAGAGCGCAGTCCGTCTGTCATGATGGGTACTCCTAAGATGTCAATCGGCCCGAAAATATCCGCCTCAGAGTTTATCTGTCGCCATCGAAGCAAGTCACATCGATACGGAGACGAAGCGATCTTAAGAAGGCTCAACGACTATTTCCAAACGAAAAAACACTAAAATGTATTTTTTGGATTAAGAAATTCGCGACAAGAGCCTCACCCAATTGGATCGCCGGATATTCACATCCCAGCTCATTTCGCCCCCTCAATAAACCCGTGGTACCGCCCCATCCAATACGGCAGCAACCACGCCACGCAGCTCCCTTCTTCGTGGCCGCCGTTACCGTTCCAGGCGCGATAGACGTTACTGTCGGCGCGGAAGACGGCTCGTTCGCTAGGGGGGAGCAGCCTGTCGGTCTGCCAGCCATCTTCGGCGGGGCGATGCACCAGTTTGATGTCCTCCCGATGGCTGTTGTCAATCGCCCACTCGATCTGATCCAACGGAATATCCCGCAGCAGGTCCACACATCCCTGATTCGGAATCTCTCCCTCCGCATGCGCCGCATAGATGTAGCTGAACTGCGCGCTGTTGTCCTTCTTGATCGGCGCGTACCACGCTTCCAGGCTCTTCCGATACGTCGCCACCCGCTCCGGGTTTTTCTCGTACGTTAACAGCGCCGGATAACACATCGACAGCAGGTCATAGCCGATGTACGTGAAGTAGTCATGATACGGCGACATCGGCTCCAGCATGTTCTCCGCGTAGTGATGCTCCTTTAACAACTTTTCAATCTCGCGCTCATACTTCGCCTCCCCCGTCACGTGCTTTGTGATCGTCAGATAAGCGATGATCTCCACCGAGTTGCAACCCCGCTCCAGCGACCAGTCCGGATCGTGGTTCAGCTTCTCCGGAGACCACACCCCCCACCGCGTTGCTTCCCCGTCGATATCCCGGAACACATACCCCCCGTCGATGATGTGGTCCATGATCCGCTTCACCAGCCGCGCCACCCGCGTCTTCTCTTCCCCTTCCGCGACAAGATCGTAGTATAGCGCATACGCATAGAAATGCCCCGTCGTCTCGTCGGAACTCGTCCCACCCTTCCATCGCCATTTCCCGTCGGCGCTCGGCCGCCACCGCTGATCCATTCTGCGAAAACGCGGGTCTTTCACCCGTTCTTCCGCCACCTCCTGGTCGGTATACGTGTGGTTGGCATCGGCCATCGTTTTCCAATCGATCGGGATCACCGTCCGCGCCACGAACCCCGGCGTCCGTGTCACCGTCTGCAGAAACTCCAGCCCCCGGAACGCCTGCGCCGCGTTCTTCTTCGCATCCTCCGCTTTGGTGACCGCATAGCGATACGACTCCATCGCCAGGTAGATCCCCGTGTACTTCCCGTCATTGTCCGTATCCATGTCCTCCCACGTGGAGACATCCCCGGGCACCCTCAGCCGCGTGTGATCCACCAGCCCCGGCTCCCGTACGTGACGCTTCCTCACTACATCCAGGTAGTAGGCCGCCTTCTCCGCCAGCGTCATCGTCTGCGAACGGATGCAACTCAACCCCTGGTTCGTCGCGACCCACGCGCTCCCGTCCGTCGCAAACGCCACCCCCCGCACCTCATCCCCCGGCAGCCATCGCAGACTGTGCCGCAGCGAAAACTCCTTTCCGTTGTAGCGCGTCACTCCATGACTCGTCCCCACCCACACCCGCCCATCCGGCCCCACCCCCATCGACCGCACATCCGTCGAATTGAGTCCATCCTTCGGGACCAGCGACCGCACGGGTTTCCCGTCCCGCACCAGGTCCACCCCCGCCCGCGAGCCGACAAATACCGTCCCCTTCGAGTCCGCCGCAACACTGGTCAAATTCCGGCTCAGCACCCCCTTCGACTGATCGAGCAACGTCGCCTGATCCCCGCGGCTTCAGAAACAGCCCCACCTGCGACGCGACGTACAAATCATCACCTACCACAGCCACATCCGGCGAGGCAGGGGACCACGGCCCGGAGAATCTGCTCCCAGGTCTCTCCCCGCTTTTCCCACAACCCGCGCGATGCCGACACGATCAACCGCTTCCCGAATGGCTTCACGCGCCCGATCGGGAAATTCAGCCCCGACTCGCGCGTCACCTTGTCACCATTCACCCGATACAGCCCGTTCCACGCCCCCAGCCACACCTGCCCCTGTTCATCCGTCGCGACATCAAACGTCGGCCCATTGATGGTCTCCACCGCGAGTGCCTGAATCTTCCCCTCCGCCACGCGCCCCAGCCCCCCCTTCGTCGACACCCACACGGTCCCCTGTCCATCGACCGTCACCCCCCGGACGTCATTGAACGCCCCCGCCCCTTTTACGAACGCCTCACGATACTCCTGCACAAACGGCGTATCCGCCACCGGCGCCCGCTCAGCAGCGCAAAGGGGAAGGGAAAACAGAGCAATGAACAACGCGAAACGATAAGCAGCAGGCATGGCGGAACCTCAGGGTTGTAATGTCAAAACGATGCCTGAAGATACCAGCCATAAACCTCGCCCGAAACCGTCAATCTGAGACGTCTATGCAGGTTTTTCTGCCGATTGGACGGCTCGCCGAACCGACCGCCCCCCCGACGTTTGCGGGAATTTGCTGGCAATCGCACCGCGCCGGGGTACGATTAAGGATGCACATCTCACCGGTGTTCTTCGGCCGGTTTTCACACCGGCCGCCGCACACCACACCGCGCAGTTCACGAGTTCCTTCCCACGAATTCTGCTGCCAATACAATTCGAAACACACGTGCCACGCGCAGCCCCGAGCTGCCTCGCGAGAACGTCGACAGATTCTTGCTTCAAGTCACATCTTTTTGAAGAGGGGGAAGTCACGATGATCAAAGCACAGAATGGCAATCTCAGGAATGTCGCCCTCATTGGTCATGGCGCCGTCGGCAAAACCACGCTGGCGGACCAGATCCTGTTCCGTGCGGGAATGGTGCAACGAGCCGGTTCGGTGGATGATGGCACCAGCCTCCTCGATGCAGACGACGATGAAAAAGAACGCCACTTCACCATCACCTCCCACCTCGCTCACTTCGAACACGACGGCCGCTGGATCAATCTCATCGATACACCAGGCTATCCGGACTTTATCGGGCAGACCATCGGGGCGCTCCGGGGAGTCGAAACCGCCGTCATCACCATCGCCGCCGACTCAGGCATCGCCGTCAACACGCGCAAAGTCTTCGCCCAGGCCACCCGCGCCGGCATCGGGCGCATGATCGCACTGACCATGATCGACCACGACAACATCAACTTCACCGAACTCCTCGAAGACATCCAATCCACCTTCGGCAAGCAATGCATCCCCTTCAACGTCCCCGACCACGTCGGCCCGAAATTCTCCGCCGTCGTCAGCACCTTGCGCGATGACGAAACCGCCAAGTCCGATGTCATCGACGTCAACGCCGTCCACCTCACGCTTCTCGACGCCATCGTCGAAGCGGACGAAGAACTCATGGAACGCTACCTCAACGGGGAAAAGCTCACCCCGGAGGAGATCGATCGGGGGATTGAACGTGCGATTGCCGCCGGCACCCTCATCCCGATCTTCTGCCTCTGTGCGAAGTCGGGAGTCGGGGTGCCCGAATTCATGGCCGCCCTCTCTCACCACGCACTCCCCCCCAAAGCCATCGAACGACACGCCCTCGACACCGAAGGGCACGACATCATCCTCTCCCCCACCCCCGAAGGCCCCCTCGTCGCCCAGGTCTTCAAAACACGCATCGATCCCTTCGTCTCCAAGCTCAGTTATCTCCGCATCTTCTCGGGAAAAATCGTCAAGGATCAGCCCGTCCACTGCCTCCGCACCGGCAAGACTCTGAAGTTCCATCAGATCTTCCACACGCAGGGGAACACCACCGAACCGGTCGACTCCGCGGAAGCCGGTGACATCGTCGCCGTCGCCAAGGTCGACGACCTCCACATGGGGGACATCCTCTGCACTTCCAAAGACCTGTCGATGCCCTCGTTTGAATTCCCCACCCCCATGATCGGCCTCGCCGTCGAACCCAAAAGCCGCAACGATCAGCAGAAGATCTCCGGCGCCCTCCACAAGATCGAAGAGGAAGACCCCACCTTCAAGGTCACCCGCGAAGCCCAGACCCACGAACTCGTCATCCAGGGGATGAGCGAACTCCACCTCCAGATCGTCAGGCATCGCCTCCAGATTCGGGACAAGGTGGACGTCGTCACGCACGCCCCCAAAATCCCCTATCGCGAAACCGTCACCGGCACGCACGAAGGGAGCTACCGGCACAAAAAGCAATCCGGCGGCGCAGGCCAGTTCGCCGAAGTCCATTTGAAAATCTCCCCGCTCCCCCACGGCATCAACCCCGTCGAATACTTCACCAAGGAGCGCTTCCCCAGCCTGCGCGAATACCACTACGACCCGCAGTTGAATTTCGCCTTCGTCGATCGCGTCTCCGGCGGCACCGTCCCCAACCAGTTCATCCCCGCCGTTGAAAAAGGGGTCCGCGACCGGATGGAGAAGGGGGTCATCGCCGGCTGCCAGGTCCAGGACTGCGTCGTCGAACTCTTCTTCGGCAAAGACCACCCCGTGGACAGCAACGAAAACGCCTTCCGCACCGCGGGGGGCCTCTGCTTCCGCAACATCTTCCGCGAAGCCCGCCCGACCCTGCTCGAACCGATCGTCCATGCGGAGATCACCGTCCCCGGTAACAAACTCGGCGAGGTCACCAGCGACCTCAACAGCCGCCGTGGCCGCATGGAAGGGATGGAAAGCAGTTCCGGAGGCACGCAGATCCTGCAGGCAAGAGTCCCGCTTTCGGAAATGATGACCTACGCCCGGACCCTCTCCAGCATTACCGGCGGCCAGGGTTCCTTTACGATGGAGCTCAGCCACTACGACCAGATGCCGCAGCACGAACAGCAGAAAGTCGTCGCCGCCGCCCAACACCTGCACGAGGAGGAAGAATAGCAGCCCAGTCGTTCTACTTTTAAGAGCACTTGGCTTTTGAAAATACTGTCAGAACGCAAGCCGGTGGGGGAGAGCGCTTTCCCCCGGCTTTGTGTTTTCTCTCTTCACCCTCTCCCCCGGATTGGTATTTAGAGCGGCCCATTCTTCCACCCTCTCCCCCTGACGGGGATCAACCGCAGTTCAGACTCATCGGCATGAGTCTGAACAAGGGCGATAGTGTTTACTTCTCGCGAAGGGCGATAGCACTAACTCTTCGCTGACGGGCCGCCTGTATTCACCCTCTCCCCCGATGGGATCAACCGCAGTTCAGACTCATGGGCATGAGTCTGAACAAGGGCGATAGTGTTTACTTCTCGGAGGCGATAGCGTTGATTTCCCGGACGAGGGGCCGTCCAAACGTCTCTGATCCCCCATTCCACAATTCCCTTGCATATCCTATCAACCACAGACACACTTCAAGCAGAAATACACGCCGGAAATCTACCCCATGACCACTCCTGAAACCCGGCTCGCCCGTGCAAAGCTCTCCCTCGAAGGCCTCTCCGTCGGCGATGCCCTGGGCGAACAATTCTTTTCCCCCTGGATTCGCGACGCCTGCATCCTGCAGCGCATCGTTCCCGAAGGACGCTGGAAGTGGACCGATGACACCGCGATGGCCTCGCCATTGTGGATGTCCTGCGAGCACGGGCACATCCATCAGAGAAACTCGCCCGCGAGTTCGGACGCCGGTACATGGAAGGGACCGGGGCCATGGCCCCGCTCAGCATGACCTCCTCAAGGACTTCCACCAGGGGCGAATGGTTCGTCGCCCGGGTCTCTTTAACGGACGCGGTTCATTCGAAACGGCGGAGCGATGCGCGCCCCTCCCGTCGGAGCCTATTTCGCAGAGGACCCGTCGAAAGCCGAACAGGCCGCCCTCTCTGCCGAGGTCACGCACGCCCACCCCGATGGCATCGCAGCGCCATCGCCGTCGCGGTCGCCGCCCTGGGCCTGGTAATGGAATGAATCCGGCCGGACACAGCCCCCAACGGACTGTTGAAAACTGCCCGGAATTCACCCCGCCGGACCGACCCACAACGGCATCAAGCTCGCCACCACGATCCCCCTGGATGAGTGGGAATTCAATGCGTCGAACGAACTCGGGGATGGTTCCGATGTCACCTCCGCGGACACCGTCCCCTTCTGCCTCTGGCCGCGGCCGCTCACCTCGATGATTACGCCGAAGCCCTCTGGACCGCCATCAGGGCGCACGGCGATATCGACACCATGCGCCATCATCGGCGGCATTGTCTCCTCTCGCACGGCGAACACGGCATCCCCCGACGGCGCCGCCACCGCGAAACCCTGAGATAATTTCCTCAGCCTGTAACCCAGGTTGTCACTCAGCGACCCGGGTGACGAAGTCACAAGCCCCCTTCAAATCGACGAGTTGAGGATTTTTGCCTTGAACTAGCCCGAGCGCCGGGTTCCCTATTTCAACCCCTCGCCCCCTGGGCAGCGATAGTTCCCAAAGACCTCTCCCGCGCGGAGAAGGTGGCCGACGGAAGAGGGGCCGTCCAACCGTCTCTGAGCATCGCTCCGTCCCCACTGAAAACCCCCATTTTCCTCCAACGGCATCCAACCACCCGGCCTTAGTCCTGAAACCACGGCGATGGAGGTTGTTTTCAGAAAGACCTGCCGTTTTTCAACACGTGCTTTAAAACGGCAGAACAATCCATCGCCTAACAAGAGGCGAAGTGTGTCTCCTCGTCATTTTCATATTCGGTCGACCGTTATGTACCCAACATCTCGTACAAGAATTTCAGCCACTCTCCGGCTGGCAAGAGTGCTTCGCAGAATCGCACATACATTCCGCCAAAACAGCCACTGGAATCAGTTTGAAGTTTTTAGAATTCATCGCGTGAGCGTTTGCACTTTTAACAGCATCCTCGTATCTGGACGCCCTATACAAATAAACACCTCTGGATTCATTTCGGAAGTTGTTGCAACACTGATCCTGACTTGTCGATGAGACTTTATCGGTTGGTTTATCCTTAGCAGTGACTTGGACAATCCCAACGCGTCCAGAAGGTAAGACAATTTTTAGATCGGGCTCCGCGTGACGTTGCTTCGAAAATCGAGTGACCGTAAGTGGACAAAACGGATGAGAAAGTACGTTCTCGATTGCTTGTTCAAGAGAGGTACTGGTCGCGCAGAGCTCTTCAACAAGTTTACTGACGCTCGATAGCCGTCATCCCAACACATGGTTTTTCTCGGTCGAGGGCCCAAGCACATCAAGGATCCTCCTCTGAAGCAAAGCAACACGTTGACGATTAACTCGAGCTTGCTGTGCGATTTCGATCGGCTGAGTTTCGACAATCTTTGCGAATCGAAACCAGATGCAAATAAGGCGTCCCGTTCTGCCCGATGCAATGAATGTGGAATATATGCGAGAATCATCGCGGCTTCAGTGCAGCCATGTAGAAATCTTCTGCAATCCTTTCATATACTTGGCCTCGGACGCAGAACCGAGTGACCAAGCAATATTCGCAGCCGTGTCCGCTAGCCACGAACACTGCCTTCCAACCGCACGAGCCCTTCCTGCAATTGATTCTCAGGTGCTTTTCATCTCCTGACGCAACGCCATTTAAATACGCGGACGCCACACACAAGAACTTCATTTGGCGAACTTGTTCATTCTGAAGCCCGCTTCCTCTCAAAGACTCTAGAAAAGCTGACGTTTGTGGTGACGGGTCGCGATCACATGCCTCAACGATTGTTCCTCGAAACACTTGATATCGTCCCTGATACTCTTCAGTCGACAAGGATATCGAAATTGAATCCGGACCAGTATCTGCCACGACGACGCAAGTAACGCCATATCAACAGGAGAAGTGTAGTCGCTTCACTGCCTCGAGTAAAACAAACGTTGCGATTTGCAGACCACTCGCCGCACAAACACGCCCAACACGAGTGGCGGACAATCCTTTCCACCATCTTGATTCGATTAACGCATGAGCCTTTAAGACTATTGTCTCCTTGATATTTTTGTCGAGAAGTTCTCGAGAGGCTTCGTTATTCACTCACTACGTGCAGCAATGTCTTCAACAGAAAGCGTCTTGCCCCATCCGCGGTGTTGCACAGCCCCGAGGCGATACAACGCAACAAAGCGAGTTTGAGATTTCCTTTGATAAACACTGAGTTGAGAGGGGCAGGCTCGCCTCTTGCATACTGATTAAATAAGGACTGCTGCTCGAATGGGGTTTTCGCGATCATTATTGACCGCCCTACTGCGTCCTTGATATACCCGAAACGGCCCGCTCGACCACTCATGTTTCGATATTCTGCTACGCAGTGGAACTTGCCGCCAGGACTGCCCCCTCTCCTTTGTCCACTTGACTGGTTTTGTGATTATTACTGTAGATGCAGGCAGGTTCACGCCCATTGACAGAGTCGAAGTCGACACAATGCAGCGGATTTCCCCTCCTAAATCCCTTTCAACGACCAATCTCTTCGAGTGTTAAATCTGCGTTATGAAATGCTACTGCATGAGCCAATGTCATAGTCAAAGCGGCAATTGATTCTGCTCTCTCGACAAGCGAAAGCTCTTCAACTATCTTTGCTGCTGGCGTCAATCCAGGGCAGGCATGCGCAATTCGCCCCGCTAAGATCTTGGTTTCACGTACAGACGGAACAAACACTAATATTTGCTCTGATCCGTTTTGGAGCAACTTTTGGGCGAGATCTATTGTAAGTTCTGCCTCGTCCCCTCCTTGAATCCTGCCCAATTGTTCAGTCCCTGCATCACGCCGACTGTCATTCCATTCGACGAACTGAAAATCTCCTCTAGGATTAACACACCTTCTCTAAGGGACTGGTCTATGAGTGCTTACAACTGCTTTTGCATTCAACCAAGCATCAAATCCATTCAAATCGGACACGACGGCTGACAACCCAATTATTTGTATCTGCGCATTCAGTTGTCTGCATCGGGTAAGCAAAAGCTCAAGTTCTGCCCCGCGCCCACCGTCCGCTACCATTTGAATTTCATCCACGACAATTGCACCAATCACGGTCAACATCGTCGGATGTGCACCAAGATCGAAGAGTTTTTCGTACGTCAAAATGGCGATGTCATAGTCACCGTCTCCAAATCTCCTATCATGCTCACGATGATCGGCGGTTGAGATTATTATTTTCGCGCCAACCTCCTCTCGTCCAAATCTATCTACAAAGTCAGCAAATTTCTCTTCTGCCAATGCCTTGAAGGGTACAAGATATATGCATTTGCGACCTGTCAACGCGTTGCGTAATAATATTACTTCCCCACAAATGTTTTGCCGCAAGAGGTAGGGCCAATCACCAATAGACTACACTTCGCTATTTGCTGTGTCATTCAAGGCCTCCACTTGAATCGGGAGAAGCTCGGTAATTCCTGACTGCTCCCATGCTTCAAGCACAATATTTGGAAAGCCACCAACAACGTCTCTTAGGGCAGTCTTGGTCTGGCATTGCGTGCCTCCGGTGCCACAAGAAATAACTAGTGAGACTTAACCGTGAAGTGTATGTTTTAAATAATATGCACTCTTTCCATGCATTGCAATTAAAATGGCAACCCGGGTGACAGATTCGCTGCCCGCAGGTTATCTCCCCCAGCACAAGAACAGACTTCAATCCGTGCGATTGACCTGCTCGTCGGTCTTCCCCACCCCACCGCAACCACTCGCCTATCCATTGAGAGGGGTACTCATTGTCATCTCTCAACGACCGGTCGCGAACTCCCCCGTATTTTTCGGGTGGCACTGTCGAAACCGGTACTCCGGTTTAGCAGTGTCTTCAACGGCGACAGCACACGCCCCAAACGTCTCTGAACGGACTTCAGAAACCGAGCATGAACCACCATGCACATGTTTGCACATCTCAAAAACCTGTGCCGATCCCTCCTCAGGCTGATTCTCTGCAGTCCACTCACAAAGCGTCGTGACGCATCAGAAATCGGCGTCCAGCACCACTCGGTACCGCGCCTTTCCCGCCGCGACATGGGCAAACGCCTCGTTGATCTGGCTCATCGGGAAATGCTCCGTCTGTGGCGACACCTGGTGACGCGCCGCGAAGTCCAGCATCTCCGCCAGGTCCACCGGCGACCCCGTCGGCGATCCCCCGATGCTCTGCTGCCCGAAAATCAGCGGAATGATATGCACCGGGATCGCCTGCGGCACCGCCCCGACGACATGCATCCGCCCGTTCGGAGCAAGCGTCGACAGCAACGCGTCCCAGTCCAACGGCACGTTCACCGTCACGATGAGGAGATCGAAAGTCCGCGCGAGCTTCTTGATCGCATTCGAGTCTCGGGAGGAAACTACGTGATTGGCCCCAAAGCCAAGCGCCTCATCGAACTTGCTCTCGCTCGACGTAAACGCCGTTACATCGCAGCCATACGCCGCGGCGAACTTCACCCCCATGTGCCCCAGCCCCCCGATGCCGACAATCCCCACACGGCTTTTCGGACTGGCGAATTTCGTGAGCGGATTGAACACCGTGATCCCGCCGCAGAGCAGGGGACCGGCATTCGCCAGATCCAGCCCCTCCGGCAACGGCAGCGTCCACGCCCAGTGCGTCCGCAGGCTCGTCGCGAACCCGCCGAACCGACCGACAATCGTGGGCCGCACGGTATTGCACAGGTGATGCGATCCGGACATGCACTGACGGCAATGCATGCAACTCTCCGCCGTCCAGCCGATTCCCACTTTCTGGCCGACGGCCAGCCCCTTCGCCATCGGCCCGAGCGCGACGACCCGCCCGACCACTTCATGCCCGAAGATCGCCGGAAACCCGGTCATCCCCCAGTCATTCTGCCACATGGAGAGATCCGAATGGCACAGCCCGCAGTTGTCGACTGCGACCTCGACCTCCTCGGGGCCCAACGGCGGGAGCTCCAGAGATTGCTTCGTGAACGGGGCATTTTTCCCGGCCGTGACCCAGGCTTGAAAACTCATTCTCATCCTCCCGTAGTGTGTGTCCCTTCTCCCTCTCCCGCTCCGGCCAGCCCCCATTCTACCGCCCCCCCTCCGCGAGACAATCCACCCACGCCATCCTCTCAACTGCTCCACTGTTCTCCTGCTCCACTGCTCTCGCCCGCAGGGCGCCGGGTGGGCATGGATTCACTTGAGTATGAACCTGGGTGGCCCGGCCGTCACCGGCGGCCGGGTGGCGCAGCCACACTTCCTAGCGCCTTGTGTGATGGATTGCAGTCAGATTCTGAACGCGAAGTAAACTCCTCCGCGCCACTCTCCCCCGCAACACCCGACCAAACCCCAGCCCCTCACCCCTCAGTCCCCTACGACGCTCTCTCTTCCAGAGCCTCGCGCTTCGCCCGCACGAACTTCAAGTGGTGGTCCAGATGGTTGACCGCCTTCTGCACGATCTGTTCGAGCGTCTGCTCTCCCGCCTGGCTGTGGATGCCGACCCGCGACCATGCCTCCGCAGGTTGCGCCCGCAGGATCCGGGACATCTGCCGCCGGATCGCCTGGATCACAGCGATCTCCTCTTCGATCACCCGCTGGCTGCAGGCCAGCGTCTCCATGCACGCATCCTGGTCCGCCACCGGGAGCGGAGGCCGGTCTTCGGACAGCACCCGCCGCATCCGTTCCGCGAACAACCCCTCCGTATCCGCCAGATGGCAGAGATTTTCCTGAATCGTCCACGATCCATCCACCGGCCGGATGTGACTGTGAGCGGGATTCAGCCCTGGCAGGGTGCGTGAGAGTGTCGAGTCCCGAAAGGTAAGCATCGATCAGTTGAGAATGATTCATCCGCGATTCTCTAATCCGTGAGTGACGTTCAACCCGTGATGGTGAAGATCTCCATTCTATGCTGCGGCATTAAATAAAACAGGGCCTGACTGAGTCAGGCCCTGGAGGGTGGTGGTTGCACCCGAGGAGATATGCGATCGTGTCTGATCAGGAATTACCCGAACAGGATTTATTCGTACGTGGCGGCGGATTCGGCGGCCAGCATCGTGCTCCCCAGGCACACGGGGGGGAGGATGCTCACCCGCTTGAAGGGCACTTCCACCTTCACGGTCACCAGGTCACGGCGGTTGATCTGGGGAATCTCATCCGGATTCGACGTCGGACTTCCCAGAAACGGCGTCACGGTCAACGTGACGATCACGTCGTCACGTTCGATCCGCCCGAATTCATACAGCCAGTCCTTGACCCCTGCGTAATACCGGTGGTTGTAACCGCCCCTTCCGAGACCTTGCGGGCACCTTCGCGGGCGGCACTGGTGACCAGTTGGCCGATCATGAACGCCCGCCCGTATTCGATCGCTCCGACCACCAGGATCAACAGGATCGGAATCGCGATGGCGGCTTCGTACAGTGTCGCTCCGCGGCGGGAAACAACCCCTCCCTGAGGTGTGGAATCAACGTCGAGTGGGTGTCGCATGGTGTGAACCTCCGGTGAGTAGGCTCGAACTGATTGTGCGGGTTGTGACACCGCACAAAAAATTGCTCGAGGGGATGACTCGTCGGAGGAACTTTAGCACATAAACCGGCATGTGGCGGAAAGAAAACATCCCGGTTCAGAAGATGCCGGTTGTAACAGAAAGGGAGCCTGTCGCCGCCACAGGTCAAACCCATAGCAGCGACAGGCTACTCCGCATCTGGCCGGACACCCAATCCGGGCCAAGTCTTCGATCTTCGTGACGAACAGAAGTCAGGACGTTCCCCTCGACCCCGAAAACGAGAGAGCGCGGTCGCGGGCTTCGGAAGAACTCAGCACTCCACCGTGTTCCGTGCTCCTCAACACCGGCGTTCTCCTACGGGCCTGAAGAAGAAGCTGCCGAAATTGAAGAGCCGGAATACGATCGAGATTTGAGCGGCTGGGTGCGACAGGAAATCAATCACAGGTGAGCATGTTTGAAATCGGGAGTCGCAAGCCACAGGCCGATGTTTCGAAGAGGTTCGTGAGTCGAACCCAAAGCAACCGTAGGTCATCGCGCGGGGGTGTCAACCGCCGAAGTTTTCCGCACAAAAACGTGCCGAAAACGAAACATGCACGATCTGCCGTAAAACCGTTGGAGGATTCCGTTTGGTTTTGCTATGTTGATCTTCATCAACACGATTTTTTTCGAGATTTTTTCAGCCCGAATCGAAGGCCATGGCGTCCAAAACAATTTTCAAACGCATTCTTGACGGTGAAATTCCAGCCAAGCTCGTCTATG
Organism: Planctomycetales bacterium; assembly: GCA_046349635.1. Lineage (GTDB taxonomy): Bacteria > Planctomycetota > Planctomycetia > Planctomycetales > Planctomycetaceae > JAXMBX01. The sequence continues at coordinate 32,062 of JAXMBX010000010.1, read as the reverse complement.
AGGATGCGGAGTGCATCGCGTTTCACGATGTCAACCCGCAAGCCCCCACGCACGTGCTCGTCATCCCCCGCAAAGAGATCCCCTCCGTGGCGGACGCCACACTGGAGGATCAGGCCCTGCTGGGGCACCTGCTGCTGACGGCCGGCAAAGTCGCGGAGCAGTTGGGGCTGGGGAACGGTTACCGGTTGGTGGTCAACACCGGCACCGACGGCGGGCAGACGGTGCCGCATCTGCACGTCCACATCCTGGGGGGACGGTCGCTGGGCTGGCCTCCGGGTTAGATGAAAAACTGAGCAGACGAGAGACTAAGAAACCTTACTTGTTCGATTTATGGCAGCGAGACTGAACAGCCGAGAGGAGAGTTCCATGAGCGTCGAGTCACCGCAGGCTTCTCCGAGGATGACCCCGCACCGCGGTTCCCTGGTCCGCTGGGGCAAAAGGCTCTCCCTGGCGACGACCATTTGCGCCTGTTCGTGGATGCTCCTCAGCGTGCAGGCGGAACCGGTGGATAACTCCGGCGCCAAGATGGGGGCGGCGGCGAAAAAGTTCCTCGCCTCGCTGACCCCGGATCAGAAGAGCCGGGCGCAGTTCGGGTCGTATGATCCGGAACGAACGAACTGGCACTTCATTCCCCGCCCCCGCAAGGGTGTACCGTTGAAGGAACTGGAAGGGGATTCGCTGAAGTCCGCGCTCGAATTGATCCAGACCGGTCTCTCACCGGCGGGATATGACCAGGCACTCAACATCATGAGCCTCGAAGAGGTGTTGTATCTGCTGGAACCGGGGGACCGGGCGGAACGCCGCGAGCGACGGGACCCGAAGAAATATTACCTCAGCGTGTTCGGCACGCTGGAAGATTCCGGGGACCGCTGGGGCTGGCGCCTGGAAGGGCATCACCTGTCGCTGAACTACACCATCGAGAACAACAAAGTGGTCTCAAGCACGCCGGAGTTCTTCGGGGCGAATCCGGGGATGATCGACGCGGGACCGAAGCGGATGATCCGGGTGCTGGCTCCGGAAGAGGATATCGCCCGTCAACTGCTGAAGGCCTGCACGCCAGAGCAGATGCAGGTGGCTTTGATCAACAAGAAGGCCCCGAACGAAATCCGGTCTCCCGGAGAATTGCACGGGGACATTTCCAACCCGGTGGGCTTGGAATACTCCGCGATGTCCGAGGATCAGAAGAAGATTCTGGGGCAGTTGCTGGATGAGTACCTGAAGAACATGCCGAGCCGGATCGAGGAAGTCCGCCGTAAGGAAATTTCCACCGCCGGGATGGAGAAGATCAAGTTCGCGTGGTGGGGGGGGACGGAGCGGAACGAGCCGCACTATTACCGGGTGCAGGGGCCGACGTTCCTGATCGAGTACAACAACGTGCAGAACGATGCGAACCACGTGCATTCCGTGTGGCGGAACGTGTCGGGGGATTTCGCGCTGGACCGGAATGCCCAGGCCGCGAAATAGTGCGGCCCCCGGCGCGATGCGGGGATAGCCCCCGTCGCCCGTCAGGTCGAACATACCCTCGGTCCGGTTCCGCTTGCCCTGATTTCCGTCTCCGGATATATTCACGCGCATTCACGCTCGAAGGATTCTTGCAGTTCCCAAATCGAAGCCATGTGCCACCTGGGCAAGTTTGTATTCCGACACATGCTGTTTCTCACTGCATTGGGTTTATTCCTGTTGGCCCAATGCATCGCCCACGGAACGCCCGCTCCTCACCGCTCCAGCGTTGTGCGTTGCACCCCTGCGGCGTCCGCTGTGAGTGACTTTGAGGTGCGGATTCCCGGCCGACCTCCCGTTTCGATTCATCGGGTCGCCAGCGTCTTTCTGGAGGAGTCCTTTACCAGTCCTTACGAGGATTCGGATGACGACTTTCTCCCGAACGATGACGAGGAAGATGAAGACGGGCAGGAAGAAGAGTTCGCCTGCGTATCGCCGCAACAGTGGCGGCGGATCATCGCGTCCTGCTGGTTCGCGAAAGGGATTTCCGCGCTGAATGTCCCTTTCCTGGTGAAGCTCGCGCAAGGCAGTTCCACAGCAGAGTGCGACTCTCGCCCAGATTCCGAGTCCGGCGAAACCCTGCTGCGGACCTCACGCCGCCTGATTTGATCGGCGTTGATTCGCTCGGCGCTGATCCGATCGGCAACGGCTCGATCGCCGACAGGCTTCTTTCCCTGATGAGCCTGCTTTCACGCCGGCGCTCCCGCACCCCTCCCCAGCGGGCATGAATGCGATCGACCTCAAGGTCGCTCTCATCCTGCCGAGCCTCGGGAGATTCTCAACACTGACATTCAGGCCCTTGAATGGACCTGATGACATACTCGCGAGCGGTTTGGTCACCCCATTCGATTTCAACCTTCAGAGGAGTTGTGCCATGGCAGCACCACTTTATGACCCGTTGAGTTTCGACTTCGACAATCCCCTGTTCGGCATCGAAACGATCCGATCCATCAATGCGCAACGGCACGAGATGGAACAACTGACGGGGATTGTCCACGTGGACCGGGAACGGCACGGCATCGTCGGCTTTAAGGATGTGACCGATCAGGAATTCTGGGTCTCCGGACACATGCCGGGCTTTCCGCTGATGCCGGGAGTGATCATTTGCGAGTGCGTCGCACAGCTCGCATCATTCTACGCCCGGAAATTCGACCTGCTGGCCGGGGACGTCCTGGGATTCGGCGGGATCAACCACGTCCGCTTCCGCTCTCCGGTGCATCCCGGTTCCCGCCTCGTGCTGATGGCGCTCTGCACGAAGGTTCGCAGCAAGAAACTCGCCACGTTTGATTTTCAGGCGTGGGTGGGAGAGACCTTGAGCGCCGAGGGAGAACTCCTCGGTATCGGGATTCCCGCTGATGCGCCCTGACCGTGGCGAACTCCCGACACAAATTCCCTGAATCCTTCCCTTTGGAAATAAACTATGTTTGATCGTTCCCCGTTTCGTGTTTGCATTCCTCACGCCTTCGCTCTTGCAGTCCTCTGGCTCTCCGGATGTCATCCTAAATCCTCTCCGGTTGCCATCGAGGAGGCTCCTTATCAAACCAACGAAAAAGGTTGGCTGATCGTCCGGGAAGACCTGATGCCCCATCTCAAAATAGGAAAAGTGCAGGTCTCACCGATCTCGGCAGAGGTCGAGGGGACCGGCAAATTCACCTTCGCTCCCGGGGCATCCTATGCCGTCCGCGTCCCTTTCGAGGGCTTCATCGAATCGGTGGACGTGGAAGTCGGGAGCCGAATCGAAATTGATACTCCTCTGGCGCGGGTCCACAGCAGCGATCTGGCCAAGCTCCGATCGGAACTGCAACGCCTGCAGCCCACGCTGCAGGCGGAGCAGGCGCGCCAGGAGCGGATTGAGAAGCTCGTCAAGGAAGGTTCGATCACGCACCGGGAACTGAACGACGTGAAGGCCAGGGTGGCTTCGCTCGACGCCGAAATGGTCGGCATCCGGACCGCGTTGAAAGCGGGCAAGGTTCCCGTCGAAGGGGACGACGACTTCATCCTGAAAGCGTCTCATGCCGGTGAAGTCATCGTCCGGAATATCGAACCGGGAGAACGGGTGAGAGTGGATGATGCTGAGCCGGCTTTGGTGATCGGTGATCCGAACAGGCTCGTCGTGGAGGCCCACCTCCCCGAGCGGGATGTCTCGCTTCTCAAAGCGGACCAGAAGTGCCGGTTCAACGTCCCCGCCCTGGGGGGTGAAGCTTTGACCGGGAAGATCTCGTCGGTGGTGAGCGAAATCGACCCCAAAAGCAGATCGATCAGAATCATCTGCACGCTGGATAAACCCGACCCGCGCTTACGGGCTGAAATGGTGACTCGTGTGCGCGTCACGGTGAACGGCTCGAACTATCTGACCGTTCCGCGGTCGGCGGTCTTGTTGCGACGGGACGACCGGGTCGTGTTCATCAAGCGCGGCAAGCGCGAACTGGAACGCCGCCCTGTGGTGACCCGACTGAGTCTCGCGGATTCCATCCAGGTCGTCTCCGGTCTGAACTCCGGCGACGAGGTCATCACCGACGGTGCGGTTCTGCTGGATGGCGAACTCGACAGCCTGCTCTAAACTTTTTATCAAGCGGATATTTTTCATGCTGGATCACGTGATTGGTTTCGCGGTGCGTAAGTGGCCGGTGGTGCTTATTGCCACAACTCTGTTTTGTCTGTACGGGTGGAGCTGTTACGTGGCCCTCCCTATCGAAGCGTTTCCGGATGTGACCGATCCGATGGTCGAAGTGGTGGGGCTTTATCCGGGACAGGCCTCCGAAGAGGTCGAGCGGCGGATCACGGTGGAACTGGAGCGCGTGCTGGCGGGAACACCGCGGCTGATCGATCTGCGCTCCGTCTCCGTCTTCGGGCTCTCGCTGGTCACGCTGACGTTCCAGGAAAAGACTCCCGATTTTCAACTGCGGACGCTGGTGGCCGAACGCCTGCGTGATGCCCAGCTTCCTGCGGGGGCGGAGGCGATCATGGGACCGCAGGCCACGCCGGTCGGGCAGATCTACCGCTACACGCTGCGGGGACCGCGCAGTCTTCGAGAATTGCGCTCGATTCAGGACTTCGTGATCGAACGGCGGCTGCGATCGGTTCCGGGAGTGGCCGATCTGGTGACGTTCGGGGGTTTCGAGCGGAATTATCACATTCGGGTCGATCCTCGCCGACTGGGGGCGTACGGCATCGGCATCAATGACGTCCACCGTGCCGTCGCCACCGCCAATGAAAATGCCGGGGGGGGATACGTCGGCATCGGGTCGCAGGAATTCGTCGTGCGCGGGCTGGGAGTGATTCAAAACCCTAGCGAGATCGGAGAGGCCGTGATTCGGAGCGAGAACGGCGTTCCGATTCGAGTGCGCGACGTCTCCGAGATCGTGGAAGGGTCAACTCCGCGCCGCGGCGCCGTCGGACGCGGACGAAACGACGAAGTTGTCGAGGGAATTGTGCTGCTCCGCCGAGGAGAAAATCCGAGCCTGGTGCTGGAGGAACTCCATTCGCGCATTAAACAGTTGAATGAGGAAATCCTGCCGAAAGACGTGCGGATCTCGACGTTTTACGATCGGACCGATCTCGTGGCCGCCACGCTCTCGACGGTGGGCCGGAATCTGTTCGAGGGGGCGGCGCTGGTCCTGCTCGTGGTGTATGTGTTCCTGAAGAGTTTCCGGGCGTTGCTGATCGTGGCGGTTGTCGTGCCGGTCGCGATGCTGTCCGCGTTTGTGGGGCTCAGTTTCATGGGGCTGCCGGCCAACCTGATTTCGCTGGGGGCGATCGACTTCGGAATACTCGTGGATGGGGCGATCATTGTGGTGGAAGCCACGATGCACGCGTTTGAAACCCGAAAATCTGCCACGGACCGTCAAAAGCTCGTCGAAGAATCGACCGATCATGTCGCCCGGGCCGTCCTGTTTGCGATGTTGATCATCATCATCGCGCTCGCTCCAATCTTTACGCTGGAGCGGGTGGAAGGGCGAATCTTCGCCCCCATGGCTTACACGTATGCATTCGCGCTGGGGGGAGCGCTAGTGGCTGCCCTCGCGATCGTTCCTAGCCTGGAGAGCCTGCTGATGCGGGGGCGGTTTGAACCGCGCGAGCCGCGGTGGATCGGCTGGGCCCGGGGGATGTATCTCGGCATCCTGGGAATGCTGTTTCGGATTCGCGTACTCGTGTTTCTCGCCTCTCTCGCGGCGATTGTCGGGATGGGTGCCTATGCCTCCACGATTGGAACGGAGTTTCTCCCCGAATTGAATGAGGGGGGCTTTTACATCACCTCCGTGTTCCCCTCGACGATCTCCCTGGACGAAACCTGCCACCAGGTCGGCAGAATCCGGACCCTGATTCTGGAAACTCCGGAAGTGGCGGATATTCTTTCGCACGTGGGGCGTCCGGAAGATGCGACGCAGGCCGAAGGCTCGAACAATGCGGAGTTCTTCGTCATTCTCAAGCCGGAAACTCAGTGGCGCGAAGGGCACGGGAGACGAGAACTCGAAGATGAAATGCGGCGCAAGCTGGCGCAGATTCCGGGCGTGCAATACAACTTCTCGCAGCCGATTACGGATCGGGTCTTCGAAACGATCTCCGGAATCATCGGCCAAGTGGTCATCAAGATTCATGGATCGGACCTGATGGAGATGACGCGCAAGGCGGAGGAGTATCAATCGCGGCTGTCAAAGGTGACCGGAGTGACGGACCTGGCGCTCTATCAGGCGGGGGACATTCCCTCGTTGCGAATTGACCTGGATCGGGATGCATTGGCCCGCCGTGGGTTATCGGTGGATGACGTGCAGCAGACGATTCGAATTGCCCTGGGAGGAGAAACGGCGACCGAGGTCTGGAATGGAGAGCGGCGGTACTCGGTGACTGTGCGGCTGCCGGAAGAGATCCGGGCCAATCCGGACACGCTGGGACGCCTGAGCGTGGGTGAGGCAGACGATCGCGTGACGTTGGCGGAAATTGCCAAGATCGAGATGACGCGCGGCCGGTCCTCCATCTGGCGGGAAGATTTCACGCGCTTCGTGGCGGTGAAATTCAATGTGCGGGGTCGTGACCTGGGGAGCACGGTTGACGCCGCGCGCGACGCCACCAAAGAGATCCAACTGCCCGAAGGGAGTTACGTCACGTGGGGAGGGGAATTCCAGAACCAGAAGCGTGCCATGAACCGGCTGTCGGTCAGTCTGCCGCTGGCGCTGGCGGTGATCCTGGGGCTGTTGTGGTGGAACTTCAAGTCGTGGCGTCCCGCGGTGACGATCTTTGTGTTTTTGCCGGTGACTGTGATTGGTGCAGTGGCTGGGCTGCATCTGCTGGGAGAGAACTTCTCCGTCAGCAGTGCGGTGGGATGCATTGCGCTGCTGGGGCAAGTGGTTCTGTCGGGGGTGGTGATCTGTTCGCGGATTGATGACGCCGTGGAGAACGGCGAAGCGAAGGCGTGGCGTCTGGGAGCCGGGGAAGCGTTCCGGCCGGTGATTCTGACGACCTGCCTGGCGATGTTCGGGTTGATTCCCGCCTCTCTGTCGCACGCGATGGGGAGTGAAACGCAACGCCCGTTTGCGATCGCGATAGTGGCGGGGTTGCTGGTGGTGACCCCTGCGATTTTGTTGGTGATGCCGTTGTTGTATGACTCCATGAAGATGGGGAAAGACCGGTCGACGACGTGAGGGGAAGGAGTAGGTTGGAGGAGTCCGTGCTAGAGATCGATTTGAAGATGTTCGTGTGGCTGCGCCACTCATACGCCGATCAGAGACGCTCTCAGCGCCCCCTCTTCCGACCGCTACGCGGCCACCTTCTCCCGCGCGGGGGAGAAGGTGAAGGCAAGAACCCCGCGCTTCCGCTTGGGCTAGAACGCATTGCGTTTTAGTGTCGCGTCGAAATCGATGATTTTTCCAAGCTTTTTACCGCGACAGACGCTTCAGACAAACTCAACGCGCTCTAGCTATAGAGCGTGCTTGCGGAAGAGACATTCGTAGGGGAGAATGGCTGGCTCTTGATCTCTCTCAAGATCTGATTGCAATTCGATCCAATCCCCAATCCTCTTGCCGTTAGCGAGTGCGCGATGAGCCAAGCCCCGCCTCCGCCTTTTGATCCGTATGTCGTCACCGATCAGGGAGTCGCCCCGCCGCCGCGAACGCTGGCGACGGCGTTCCGGAAGATCGGGCCGGGGATCATCCTGGCGGGGAGTATCGTCGGATCGGGAGAGCTGATCCTGACGACGTCGCTGGGGGCGCGGTTCGGGTTTCAGTTCCTGTGGCTGATCCTGTTCAGTTGCATCATCAAGGTGTTCATCCAGATTGAACTGGGGCGGTTCACGTTGTCGTCCGGCGAGACGACGCTGGTGGCGCTGGATAAACTCGGCGGTCCACGGTTGGGGGGGAACTGGCAGTTGTGGTGGTTCTTCCTGATGCTGCTGGGAACGACGGTCCAACTGGGGGCGATGCTAGGGGGCGTGGCGCTCGCGCTGCATGCGGCATTTCCACACAGCCCGGAATTCTTTGCCTGGCTGGGGGGATTCATTTCTCCACAACTGGCGGACTGGGCGATGCAGAGGCCGGAACATCCGTGGGCCGTGCTGACGGCATTGACGGCGGTGGTGTTGCTGGTGAGCGGGGGATACCAGCGAATCGAACTGATCACCACGATCCTCGTCGCGGCGGTGACGGCGATCACGGTCGCGTGCGTCGTGGCGGTTCCGTACCTGGGGTATCCGATCACGATGTCGGACATTTACCAGGGATTCGTGATCGATCCGAAGTTGTATTCCAAGGCGGCGGTGCTGGCGGCGTTCAGTTGCTTCGGAATCACAGGGGTCGGGGCGGTGGAGTTGTATGTGTATCCCTACTGGTGCGTGGAGAAGGGGTATGCACGGTTCACCGGGCCGAATCATCCCGGCAATGAGTGGGCGGACCGGGCGCGAGGCTGGGTGCGGGTGCTGCAACTGGATTCGTGGTTCAGCATGCTGATCTACACGACGGCGACGGTCGCGTTTTACATGCTGGGGGCGACGGTCCTGTACCGGCAGGGGCTGAATCCGCAGGGGACGGCGATCATCACGACGCTGTCGGAGATGTATGTGCCGGTGTTCGGGTCATGGACGCGGGTGTTTTTCCTGCTGGGGTGCTGGGCGGTGCTGTTCAAGACGGTGTATGTGGCGAGTGCGGCGAACAGCCGGATCACGGCGGACTTTTTGAACGTGTCGAAGTTCGTCCGTTTCCGGGACTACAACGACCGGAAACGGTGCGTGCGTATCTGGTGCGCGATTTATCCGACGATCGGGTTGCTGCTGTACCTGCTGGTGCGCGAGCCCCAGGGGATGGTGATCATGGGGGGCTTTATCCAGGCGGCGACGCTGCCGTTGATTTCGTTCTCGACGGTGTACCTGCGTTACAAGCGGACGGACAAACGGATTGCACCGGGGTTGGTGTCGGACGTGTTGATGTGGTTCGCGGCGGTGAGCATCAGCGCGGTGGCGATCTATGCGGTGCAGGATTCGTTCCTGCACAAGATCCTGCCGATGCTGGAGGGAAGCACGAAGCCCGCCGCGATCGAGAAAGTGGAGGGTGATAAAGCGGCCGGTGAGAAAAAGGTTGAGAGTGGGAAGTAGGGGGGCGAGCGTCGAGTTGAAGTCTGTTTTTGTGGAGGTGCGAAGAGGTAAGCGGAGGACCGGGGATCTGGGCGACGCGTGACAACAAAAACGAAGATCAGAGACGTCCCAACCGCCCCCTCACCCTGCCCTCTCCCTCGGGGGGGAGAGGGTCTGCACCAGTCACCCTAACAACTCCAAGCTCATTACGGTTCGTAGCCGAGGTTGGGGCTGAGCCAGCGTTCGACGTCGGAGACGCTCATCCCTTTGCGGAGGGAATACGAGGCGACCTGGTCGCGGTCGATGCTATCGACGGTGAAGTAGCGGGCCTCGGGGTGGCCGAAGTAGAGGCCTGAGACCGAGGCGGCGGGGAACATGGCATAGCTGTCGGTGAGCCAGATGCCGGTCTGCTTCTCGACGTCCAGAAGATCCCAGAGGATGCGCTTCTCGGTGTGGTCGGGGCAGGCGGGATAACCGGCGGCGGGGCGGATGCCGCGGTATTTTTCGTCGATCAATTCGTCGGCGGAGAGGTGTTCCTCTTTGCCGTAGCCCCAGTCGAGACGGGCCTGGGCGTGGAGGGCTTCGGCGAAAGCTTCGGCCAGGCGGTCGGCGATCGACTTCGCCAGGATGGCGTGGTAGTCGTCGTGGTCCTGCTCGTACTTCTTGACGATTTCATCGAGGCCGATGCCGGCGGTGACGGCGAAGGCACCGAGGTAGTCGAGCTTGCCGGAGTCGAGCGGGGCGATGTAATCGGCGAGGGCGCGGTACTCCTGCTGGCCGACCCGTTCCCACTGCTGGCGCACGGTGTGGAAGCGGGTGACTTCGGAAGTGCGGTTTTTGTCGGACCAGAGGATGATGTCATCGCCGTCGGCATTGGCGGGCCAGAAGCCGTAGATGCCACGGGCGGTGAGGAGCTTTTGTCAATGATCTCCCCGAGCATGGCTGCGCATCGTTGAAGAGGCGGGTCGCTTCCTGGCTGACGTCGGGGTCCTGGAGGATCTTCGGATACTTTCCCTTGAGTTCCCAGGTCTGGAAGAAGGGGGACCAGTCGATGTAGTCGCGGAGTTTTTCCAGCGGGTAGTTGTCGAGGAGCTTGAAGCCGATGAAGGAAGGGGTGTCGATGCGGAGGGTGTTCCAGTCGGTGCGGCGAATTTCTGCACAGCTTTCGCGTAGGGGGTGAGGGCCTCTGCTGGCGCTGGGCGAAGAGTTCGCGGTCGCGGTCTGGGCGCATTTATTCTGCTCGTCGAAGGCGATCTTGAGGGTGGCATCCGCGAGGCTGCCGGCGACGCCGACCGCCTTGGAGGCATCGAGGACGTGGACGACGCTCTGATGGTATTGCGGGGCGATCTTGACGGCGGTGTGCTTCGGGCGTTGGCAGGGCGCCGCCGATGAGGAGCGGAATGCTGAACCCTTGGGCGCTCCATCCTTTGGCGACGTGGACCATCTCGTCGAGTGAGGGGGTGATGAGGCCGCTGAGGCCGATCATGGCGACTTTTCTTCGAAGCGCGGGAGAGGATCTGCTCGCAGGGGACCATGACGCCGAGGTCGATGATCCCGAAGTTATTGCAGGCGAGGACGACGCCGACGATGTTCTTGCCGATATCGTGACGTCCCCCTGACGGTGGCCATGAGGATTTTGGCTCCGCGACCGCTTGCCTCGCTCTTGCTTCTCCGTGCCTCCATGAAGGGGAGGAGATAGGAGACCGCTTTTTTCATGACGCGGGGCGTTTTCGACAACCTGCGGGAGGAACATTTTTTCCGGCGCCGAAGAGGTCGCCGACGACGTTCATGCCGTCCATCAGCGGGCCCTGGATGACATCCAGCGGATGTATTTCCGGCGGGCTTCCCTCGGTGTCCTGATCGATAATCTCGACGATCCCTTTCACCAAAGGGAGAGGCGGGCCTCGACGGTGCCGTGGCGCCATTCTTCCTGCGCGACTTCCCCCTTGGCCTGGGCCTTGACGGTTTCGGCGAAGTCGACGAGGCGTTCGGTGGCATCGGGGCGGCGGTTGAGGAGGACATCCTCGACGCGCTCGCGGAGTTCGGGAGCGATCTCATCGTAGACGGCCAACTGGCCGGCGTTGACGATCCCCATATCCATGCCGGCTTGGATGGCGTGATAGAGGAAGGCGGCGTTCATGGCTTCGCGAACGACGTCGTTCCCGCGGAGGGAGAAGGAGACGTTGCTGACGCCGCCGGAGACCTTGGCGAGGGGGAACTTCTGTTTGAGGACCTTGGTCGTCTCGAAGAAGGAGACGGCGTAGTCGTTGTGTTCCTCGATGCCTGTCGCAACGGTGAGGATATTGGGGTCGAAGATGATATCGGTCGGGGAGAGGCCGGCGACTTCGGTGAGGAGTTTGTAGGAGCGGGCACAGATTTCGACGCGACGCTCGGTACTGGTGGCCTGGCCTTCCTCATCAAAGGCCATGACGACGACGGCGGCGCCGTAGCGATGGACGAGCTTGGCCTGCTCGAGGAATTTTTCTTCCCCTTCCTTGAGGCTGATGGAGTTGACGACCGGTTTTCCCTGGACGCATTTCAAGCCGGCTTCGATGACGCTCCACTTGGAGCTGTCGATCATGACGGGGACGCGGGCGATTTCGGGCTCGGCGGCGATGAGGTTGAGGAAGCGGGTCATGGCCTGCTCGCCGTTGAGGAGCGCTTCGTCCATGTTGACGTCGAGGATATTCGCGCCCCCCTGGACCTGCTGCAGGGCGACGGAGACGGCGGCGTCGAAATCGCCGTTGAGGACGAGCTTGGCGAATTTCTTGGAGCCGGTGACGTTGGTCCGTTCCCCGACCATGATGAAGTTGGATTCGGGGCGGATGGTCAGGGGTTCGTAGCCGCTGAGGCGGGTGTATTCCGGGAGCTTCGGGCGCTTGCGGGGTTCGAATTTGCTCATCGTCTGGGCGATGGCGGCGATGTGGGCGGGGGTGGTGCCGCAGCAGCCGCCGACGATGTTGAGCCATTTATTTTCGGCGAAGTCGCGGAGCACACCGGAGATGGACTCGGGGGTTTCATCGAAACCGCCGAAGGCATTCGGCAGGCCGGCATTGGGGTGGCAACTGATATACCAGGAGGAGATCTGGGAGAGTTCCTCGATGTAGGGGCGCATCTGGTCGGCCCCGAGGGCGCAGTTGATGCCGACGCTTAACGCGTTCGCATGTGCGATGGAGTTCCGGTGAAGGCTTCGATGGTCTGGCCGGAGAGGGTTCGTCCGGCGCGGTCGGTGATGGTGACGGAGATCATGACGGGCCAGCGTCTTCCGACTTCCTCGAAGTGTTGCCCATCGCGAAGAGGCAGGCCTTGAGGTTGAGCGTGTCGAAGACGGTTTCGGCGAGGAGGATGTCGGAGCCGCCGTCGATGAGGCCGCGGATCTGGCCGTCGTAGGCTTCGACGAGCTGGTCGAAGGTGACGGCGCGATAGCCGGGGTCGTTGACGTTGGGGGACATGGAGGCGGTGCGGTTTGTCGGACCGAGGCTGCCGGCGACGAAGCGGGGCTTGTCGGGATCGCGGTCGGTGAATTCATCGCACGCGGCGCGGGCGAGGGCAGCGGCAGCGTGGTTGAGCTCGTAGACGTAAGCCTCCAGGGCATAGTCGGCCATGGAGATGGTCGTGCTGTTGAAGGAGTTGGTCTCGATGATGTCGGCACCGGCCGCGAGATACTCCTTGTGGATGCCGGAGATGATCTGAGGCTGAGTGAGGACGAGGAGGTCGTTGCAGCCCTTGAGATCGTGGGAATGGTTCTTGAACTGCTCGCCGCGGTAGTCCGCCTCCTGAAGCTGGTAGCGCTGAATCATGGTCCCCATGGCCCCGTCCAGAATCAGAATGCGTTGGGCGAGGAGACGTTCCAGGAGGGCCTGGGTGGAAGAGTGGGGAGCGGCGACAGACATCGGGGCGGGGAACCTTTCCGAAACGGTTTCAACAGGCGGGGGCGTAATTGAGTCCATCCAGGATCAACTCACAGGCCTGGGATTTATTGAGGGCATAGAAATGGAGTCCGGGGACTCCCTGGGCGATCAGGTCGCGGCATTGTGCGATGGCATATTCTACGCCGATCTCCAACTGGGCCTGCTTGTCCTCCTGGACCGCTTCGAGGCGGTCGGAGAGGTCTTGCGGAAAGTGGGCCTGGCAGAGGGAGGTGATGCGCTTGATGCGGGCGAATTCGGTAATGGGCATGATGCCGGGAATGATCGGGATGCGGATGCCGGCTTTGTCGCAGGCGTCGCGGAAGCGATAGAAGTTGGGGTTGGAGTAGAACAACTGGGTGTAGACGGCGTCCGCACCGGCATCGACCTTGCGTTTGAGGTTCGCGAGGTCCGCTTCGAGGCTGGGGGCTTCGGGATGCTTTTCGGGATAACCGGCGACGCCGATCCCCATCTGAGGAAATTGACCCCGGATGAGGGTGACGAGTTCGTTGGCGTTCTTGAGGCCACCAACGGCTTGCTTGAACTCGGTTTCGCCGGCGGGGGGATCGCCGCGAAGGGCCATGATGTTGCCGATCCCGGCCTGGGTGGCGAAGGTGAGCCATTCCTTTAACTGGTCGACGCTGGCGCCGACACAGGTGAAGTGAGAAGTGGCGGTGAGACCGAACTGTGTCTGAATATTGCGGCAGATTTCAACGGTGCGGCGGCTGGTGCTGCCCCCTGCGCCGTAAGTGCATGAGACGAAAGAGGGTTGGAAACGGAGGAGGCGCTCGAGGTTCTCATAAAGGGAGGCATCCCCCTCGGCGGTCTTGGGGGGGAAAATCTCGATGGAGAGTCCAAACTTTGCGTCGCGATAAATATCTGGAATTCGCATGTAAGTCTCAATCAGAACGCATTTTACTCAGATCGCGTTTTACGGCGGGAGCAGGTTCCCGGCCGTGGTAGGGGTCAGCGATTTGTGGTCGTTTTATGAAATCCGAGCAAGTGGGAAACCGGAGGAATGTGTCCGGCGAATTTCTGTAAAGGGTTCCGAGGAAAGATCATAGGTTAACAAGACAAAGTCCGGGAGACTACCCTGCGAGAGAAGTCGGACTACAGTTCTGGGCGGATTTTACCGATTATGCCGTCTGTACCCCTTACTTGTGACACCGAGGGAGGGGGACTATACTCCCAAACTTCCAGAACTCCACGAGTACCGGCAGCTTAGGACGTATAGCGACATCTCCGACGAGTGGGTTTCCTGTCACGGAAGCAGACTCAAGGGAGTCGAGTTCTCAGGGATAGGGTGCTCCTTTTGCTAGTCCGTTGATTTGGTGAGGAATGAGATTCACGCTCGTTGACAAGATCCTGCAGATTGAAGCCGGAAAGTCCATTACGGCGATCAAGAATCTCTCCCTGGCGGAGGAATACCTGGCGGATCACTTTCCGGGGTTTCCGGTGATGCCTGGGGTTCTGATGGTGGAAAGCCTGGTGCAGGCAAGTGCCTGGCTGTTGCGCTACACGGATGATTTCAAATACAGCACGGTGATGCTCAAAGAGGCCCGGGCTGTCAAGTTTAACAATTTTGTCTCCCCCGGACAGACTATGACGGTCCAGGTGGAGCTGAAAAAAATCGACGAACGGACGGCCACGCTGCAGGGAAGCGGGGCGGTGGGAGAGAACTCCACGGTGAGCGCCAAGCTGATCATGGAGCGATTCAACCTGGGAGCAACGCACACGGATCTGCAACGGGTGGATGAATTCCAGACACAGAAACAACGTGAGTTGTTCGGGATGTTGTGGAATCCGGAAGCGGTGAGTGCGTGAGCCCTTGGTTTCCGCAGTGCGTCATTTGGAGCCGAAAGTCGGCGAGTCAGCCGCGAAGTTTGAAAGCCGCGATTAAGTAAGAAGGAAGAAGATTCATGAGTTTGTCAGGACGGACAGCACTGGTAACGGGTGGCAGCCGCGGGATCGGGCGGGCCATCGTGGAAGCACTCGCCGGGGCGGGGGCGAAGGTGGCGTTTGTGTACCAGTCGAGTTCGAAGCCGGCGGATGATCTCGTCGCGGAACTGAAGGGAAAAGGGGCGGAGGTCGTCGCGTACCAGGCGGACGTGAAGAGCTTTGCCGCCGCGGAAGAGATTGTCACCAAGGTGACGGACGCGTGGGGGAAGGTGGATATCCTGGTGAATAACGCGGGGATTATCCGGGACGGGCTGCTGGCGACGATGACCGAGGAAAACTGGGTGGAAGTGATCCAGACGAACCTCAACAGCGTGTTCAACTACAGCCATGCGGTGATCCGCCCGATGATGTCGGCCCGGTATGGGCGGATCATCAACATGTCCAGCATTGCCGCGGAATTCGGCAACCAGGGGCAGGCGAACTACGCGGCGAGCAAGGGGGGGATCGAAGGGTTCACCCGGTGCCTGGCGACGGAAGTGGCGCGGCGTGGAATCACGGTGAATGCGGTCGCTCCGGGGTTCATTGAAACAGACATGACGGTGGCGGTGCAGAACGCCGCCGGCGATGAGATCAAGAAGAGCATTCCGGTCCGTCGGCTGGGTAAGCCGGAGGACATTTCGAATGCGGTGTTGTTCCTGGCGAGTGAAGCGTCTTCGTACATCACAGGGCAGATCCTGAAGGTGGACGGTGGGCTGACGCTGGGGGGAATGTAAGTCATCAACGGTCTCCCGGTCAGGGGATCGTTGTTCAAAAAATCAAACGGCAAGTGGGGCCATCTCGTCAGGCTCCTGGTTGCCTCAGGCTGGAATGACGAGTTCTTTAGAGATGGCGAAATCAGGCTGGGTAAGCTTCGACAGTCGCCAGGAGTAATTGAGGGATGCCTACAAAAGACGAAATCTTGGCGAAGGTTCAGGAAACCCTGGTGGATGCACTGGGAGTTGATGATGAAGAAGTCACCCCGACCGCGACCCTGACGGGAGATCTGGGCGCGGAATCGATCGACTTTCTGGACATCGTGTTCCGCCTGGAAAAGAACTTCGGGATCAAGATTCCGAAGGGGGATTTGTTCCCGGAAGGCCTGACGAGCGCGGAAGCGGGCTTCGTCAAGGACGGGAAGATCACGGAAGCGGGGATCGCGGAAATGCGGGCCAAGATGCCGCACGCGGACATCGAGAGCTTCGCGAAGGATCCTCAGGTGAGCAAGATCCAGGACCTGTTCACGGTCCAGATGATCGTGAATTACCTGGCTTCGAAAGTGAAGTAAGCGCCTGAAACAGGCCGATCCGCGGTCGCCGGGGTCTGTCCAAACGGGCCGCGGATCGTAAAATGAGGGGTGAACCGCATGCGCTGGATGTGGATCGATCGGTTCGTGGAGTTCGAAAGTGGGTCTCACGCCACGGCGATTAAGAACGTGTCGCTGGCGGAGGAGCATCTCCACGACCATTTTCCCGGCTTTCCGGTGATGCCCGGTTCATTGATCATTGAAGGTCTGGCCCAGACGGGAGGGATCCTGCTGGGGGAGAAGAATCAGTTTAAGCACGTGGTGATCCTGGGGAAGGTTCCCAAGATGGTGTTCCATAGCTGGGCTCGGCCCGGGGACACGCTGACCTACACGGCGAAGCTGATCGATGCCCGGGACGAGGGGGGAATGGTGGAATGCCAGGCCCGCGTCGGCGACCGCCTGGTGGCGGAAGGGGAAATCTTCTTCGCCCACGTGGATAGCGCCCTGTCGAAGGGTGCGGACCAGAAAAATTTCGTGTTCACCATGAACTTGATGGGAGTGATGGACGTGGGGAAGGCGGGGGACGGGAGCGCCAAGTAACGGGCAGTCTCGCTTCAGCCGGAACGACGTTTCCATACTTCCTCGGAAAGAGCAGATCATGAGACGACGGGTTGTGGTCACGGGGATGGGGGTTGTGACCCCCGTGGGTAAAACGCTGGACTCGATGTGGAAAGTTCTGGAGGAATCCGGGACGGGGATCGGGCGGATCACTCATTTCGACGCGAGCAAATTCCCGACGCAGATTGCCGCGGAAGTGAAAGACTTCAACCTGGGGGATTACATTCCGAACCCGGAGCGATTTGAATTCGCCGGACGGCACATTCACTTCGCGATCGGTGCCGCGACCGATGCGATCAAGGCCTCGGGAATCCAGGAGAGCAAGATCGACCCGGCGCGGTTTGGCGTCTACCTGGGTGCGGGTGAAGGGGAACAGAACTTCCGGATGTTCATGGGACTGGTGGCCGTCGCGCAGCAGAACGGCGAACTGGACATGGGGATCTTCGCGAAGGAAGGGATGATCCGGTTCAACCCGCAGGAAGAGCTGGAACAGGAGCCGAACATGCCCTCAGGGCACCTGGCGAGCCTGTTCAATGCGCAGGGTCCCAACATGAACTGCCTGACGGCGTGCGCTGCTTCCAGCCAGGCGATCGGCGAAGCAGTGGAGATCATCCGCCGTAATGATGCGGACGTGATGCTCTCGGGCGGGGCGCACAGCATGATCCACCCGTTCGGCGTGACGGGATTCAACCTGTTGACGGCGCTTTCCACGAGCAACGACGTGCCTCACAAGGCGTCCCGTCCGTTCGACAAGAACCGGGACGGATTCGTGCTGGGTGAAGGGGCGGGGATGCTGATCCTGGAAGAACTGGAACACGCGAAGAAGCGCGGCGCGACGATTTACGGGGAGATCCTGGGATACGGGTCCACGGCGGATGCGTTCCGGATTACCGACACCCATCCGGAAGGACGGGGAGCGGTCGCGTGCATCAAGATGGCGATGGAAGACGCCAAGCTGAACCCCGAGGACATCGGCTACATCAACGCGCACGGGACGAGCACGGAAGTGAACGACAAGGTGGAAACGCTGGCGATCAAGCAGTCGCTGGGTCAGCAGGCGTACAAGATCCCGGTGTCGAGCATCAAGAGCATGATGGGACACCTGATCGCGGCGGCGGGAAGCGTCGAGGCGATCACCTGCATGATGGCGATCAAGAAGGGGGTGCTGCCCCCGACGACGAACTACGAGACGCCTGATCCGGAGTGCGACCTGGACTACATCCCGAATGTGGCCCGGGAAGCGAAGGCGAAGTATGCGTTGTCGAACAGCTTCGGGTTCGGCGGCCAGAACATTTCGCTGATTTTCTCGGGGTTTGAGGGGTAGGGGAGCGAAGGCTCAGCACCCGAGAATCCATGCCCGCCCTTGTGACGAGATGCGGGCATGGCAGCCGTTGCAGTGCCACCCACGTCGGGATAAATTCGCCTCTTGTGCCTGACGGCACCCACACGCCGGAGTACCGGCGTATGGGCCATCCAACGCTCTCGGGACTCCCAAGTCGTTTCCTACGAACGGGAAAGGGAACAAAAAGCCTTTCCAGCAGTCCGCTTGACCAGTTAGAATGCAATGACTGGTGTTGATTCGTGTGGCGGAGCGCGGCAGGAAGGTCGGCTCCCGGGCTGTGGAATGAGGATGCGAATGGTCGCACGCAAGACGCGGTACGAACTTCTCATTGCGGATGATGATCCCGGATTTCGACGGACGCTGTGTTCCGTTTTAGAGCCGCATTACCAGACGGTGGAGGTTTCCTCGGGGGAGGAGGCGATCCAGATTGTGCAGCGGCGTCCGGTGGATGCCGTGCTGCTGGACATGCACATGCAGTTGATGACCGGGCTGGAGGCGCTACGGATCCTGCGGACGGTGCAACAGTTGCTGCCGTGCATTTTGATTACGGCCGATGCGGATGAGCAGTTGCGTCGGGAGGCGGCGAAGGCGGAAGCGTTTCGCGTGTTGAAGAAACCGGTCGGCAAGAACGAATTGCTGGAGACGGTTTCGATTGCGCTGGAGACGTCGTTCGGGGCGGCGTGAGAGATCAGGGACGTTTGGAACGCCCCCTCTCCCGGCCCTGCGGGCCACCCTCTCCCTCGGGGGGGCGAGGGTGAAGAGTGGAACCCGGGCCACCCCAAAAAAGCCTCTTGTGGCTGGCGCCACCCACACGCCCTGCGGGCGTATGGGCCAGCCGATTGATGAGAGCAAATGCGGAGGGGAGTGGATAGAATCTGGGGAGTCATGGGGATGACGCGGCGTCAGGATCTCATTTCGTGCGGCGCTGGTTTCACATAATTGAAGATTGAAGGAACTCAATCATGCGGCGGAATACTATTCTCTTCGTGATGGTGTGGGGGCTGATTGGCACCATGCTGCCGGTCCGGGCTGACGAAATGCGGGTCCGGGACATCCCGATTCCCGAAGGAGCGAAGGACGTCAGCGTCATGAAGCGGCGGGGGGACATTCGCTTTCAGGTCTCCTCGGATTTCAAGACGGCGGGAGAGTTCTACGCGACCAAGCTGGCGGAGCTGAAGTGGGAGAAGTCCGGGCGGGATAATCTGCAAAGCGATTTCTGGGTGCAGAAATTCACGAAGGGGACTTTGTCGCTGGAAGTCCGTGTCGACAGCCAGGGGGATGGGAGCGAAGTCCGGCTGACCCCCAAGGGGTTGATGTGGGAGGAAGACGATCAGCCCACGCCGAAATCCCTGCCGTTGCCGAAGGATGCGACGGATGTCGAATACGATGATTTCTTCAATCGATCGAGTTCAAAAGCGCAACGAAGGTGAAGGAGCTGGCAGAGTTCCTGACAAAGGGATTGGTCGAAGAAGTGGACGAAAGAGGCGACACCTTCGACCTGCCGACGTTTGTGCGGCTACAAAATTCAAGCAGGGAAGTCGACGCTGGAGATCGACATCCGGGGGGAAGACGCGGGGAGCAGCGTGGCGATCCGGACGAAGGGGATGCAATGGGATGGGATGAAGGGGGAGATGGAGCGGGCCAAGAAAGAGGTGAAGAAGGCTTTGGAGGATGCGGACGACGACGCGCCGCAGAAGAAAGAGATGGCGGACAAACCCGCTGATCTCCCGAAGCGGAAGGAGAAGCCGAAGCAGGGAATCGACAAGCTGCCGAAGCTCCCGAATGAGGGGACCGTGGTGATGGACGGCAAGAGTCACAAGCTGCCGAGCGTTATTGCGTATGAAGTGTTCGAGGACGACCACTGGCGGACGAAAATCGTGGCGAGCCTGAATCCGATCAAACAACAGTCGCTGCTGGCGAATCTGAAAAAGACCGGGACGGATAAAAATTCCGACAACAGTGCGATGAGCTGGCCGGATCCGTACGTGCAGGTGGTGCTGGACGAGACGGACAAACCGCAGCGGCTCAATCTGCGGGCGGACGGGACACCGGGGAACGGTTCCGGGAGTGAGTTGGCCGGGAGCGCCCTGGTGGAGGATGGGCGTGCGCGGGGGAGCGTCAAACTGAAAGAGCCGGGGTCGTTCTTCAAGAAGGTGTACACGGCGGAGATCAGTTTCGACGTGCCGGTGTTGACGCGGGAGTCGGTCCCGGCGAAACGGCTGGCCAATGCCCCTCAACTGGCCAACTCGGGCACGCTGACGATCGGGGATGCGACTTACAACCTGACCAACGTGGTGGCTTATGAAACGAAACAGGGGGACAGCCCGAGGACGACGATCGTGCTTTCCGAACAGCCGCTGGATATGGCGAAGCTGAAGTCGGTGCTGGGGAAGAAGAGTGCGGAGGATTACTTTGAGTTCACGCCGCAAGTCAAACTGGAGATCGACAGCGACGACAATATCGCTTCACGGCTTCTGTGGGCGGACAATACCAGCCTGAGCGGGAGCGGGAACAGTGACATGGCCTCTGATATTGTGGTTGAAGATGGCCGGGCGCGCGGAACCGCGAAGCTGACGAAACCGGGGGAGTTCTTCGACAAGAAGTACACGTTTGAGGTGAGCTTCGACGTGGCGATCCTGGGTAAGCCGGCTTCCGGCGCTCCGAAGTCCGATGCGCCGATGAGCGGGCTGGTGGCTGACAGTCACAACGGATTGCCTTTCCCGGAGGGAGGAGAGGGTTACCAATCGGAAGGAAGCAATTTCCGGAAGCAGACGACCAAGACGGTGCCGGCTGAATTGCAAGCGGTGATTGCATTTTATCAACAGGAACTGGCGTCTGCCGGTTGGACTGAAAACAAGGGGGCGGCCAAGATCGAAAAATCATCGGCGACGTTGTCGTTTACCGGTCCTGCGGGAGGCTTGACGGTACAGTTGAAGTCCAAAGGGAAGGAGACCGCGATCACGCTGATTTCGCGCGATGCGGAAGCCGCCAAGACAGCCGGGATATTGCCTGCCTCCGGTAAGGGACGGCTGATCATTGGAAACGGCTCGGAAGAGGCGGCAGTCGTGGCGGTCAACAAAACGGATTACGACCTGGCGGCGGGAGCGGGTGCGATGGACCCCAAGACGGGATTGAACTGGGAGGTTGCTCCCGGCAAGTTCACGATCGAGGTCAAGATTCCGGGGAAGCGCGCCAAATCCGAGACGTTGACGATCGGTGCTGACGAAGCGTGGGGATTGATGATCCTGCCCAATGGTGAGTGTCTGCCGGTGCAGGTGTATTGATTCGCAGGAGAGTTGACCAGAGGATTTTCACGGGAGTGTGTGTGTCGATTTGAACTCTGCTCTTGTGCTGGCGCACACAGGTAAGCTGAGTACAGCTAACCTGTGCCACCCGCATTGGGCAGTGAGCTGTCCGTGTTGTCCTGCGTCATAGAAATCTGATCCAACCTCGCCGAAGGACTGGCAACTTGGGCGACCCGCCTAGGGGATTGGTGGTAGCCCGTCCCGATGTTTTTCGGAGATGATAAGTTTCAAACCAACGGAGGGGCGGTGGGCGAGGATCTTTGTCATCAGGCAGTCGGCCGCTTCAAAGGGGCAGGCAAAACCCTCCGGGATTTGTCCCATTGCAAAACATTCGCGGGCGGAGAGGTGCCGACTGCAGCCGATATGGAATGTGCGGAAGACGGGCTCATAGGCGATCATCAATTCGGGGTTATCAAGAAGATATTGAAAATAATCTTCCTGCCATTCCGAAGTGCCAAACGCGTCATCATGGGGAATGAACTTCCCGCCGATGATCCGCGGGCTTGGTTCCTCGCGAGAAAATGTCTCAAACAGAAATAGCTCTTTTCGCGAATCACAAAGCTGCTGGAGATCGTCGCGATCCTTGTCCGAAAGCTGTTGCCACCACGTGACGGCATCGGCCATCAAATCGTCCGGGATGGAATTACGGATCGTTTCCGGAAGGCCTGTCGGCATGTTGTCCCTGATTTTTTTCGTTGAGGGGAGCGATTCAGACAATCTTATCAGACGAAAGGTGTTCGTCTAGAGGCTCAGAGACGCTTGGGCCGCCCACCCGCGCCCTGCGGGCGTATGGGCCACCCCATCGAATTTGATTCAACACGCTGAGAAGCTGGGGCTTGACCCAGCCTACAGAAACCTCTTGCGGCTGGAGACACTCAGGTCGCCGGGTACGAGTACCTGGGCTACACGCGACCTACTCACGATAGATTCCTCGGACGTATCACTCGACGCTGAAAGATAATTTGAAATGGTGCGTCAAGACGCACCCTACGAGACTGGTGGTAAACGTCCAACGGCAACCTCTTGCGGCTGCGCCGCCCGGATTCAAGAATCCGGGCCACCCGCGGTACGTTCGGGGGCTTCCGCTGACGCGGTGCGCCCCCGCCACCCGGGGGATACTACTTCTCTTTGCGTTTTTTGGGGTCGCGGGTTTTCTTGGCCCAGTCTTTGAGTTGGGTCAAAAGCGCATCGTGGCTGATGGGGAGGAGTTTCACCGGCAAGACAAATTCGTCTTCCAGTTCGTGTTCACCCGCGGGTGAGGATTCGGAGTGCTCGACTTCGTTTTCCAAAGCGCGGAGCCAGGGGGGGATGTCTACGCCGGCACCGGAGGTGCTTTCGCCGTACTCGCGGATCTGCTGCCGCAGCATGGGGAAGGTGACCTGATCGGGCTGCGACTTGCGGGCTTCGAGCATGGCCTTGGGGACGAGCGAGAGGATGCGGTCGAGTTGCAGGGGCTTGATGAAGCGTTCTTCCAGCAGGTCACGGATGCCGGGGAGCTTCATGCCGTATTTGGTTTCGAGTTTCTTGAGGCGCTTAAGGTGCTCCTCGGCGGAGAACTCGGTGCGGGACTGGAAGACATCGCGCCAGATTTCGGATTCGGGAAGGCGGCCGTTGCGGGAAAGAACCTGGTGTGCGATGACGAGGGGGCTGAGGTTCCAGGCCTGGCGTTCGTAGCTGGCTTCCAAGCGCAGGAAGTCGAGGAACTTGTCGAACTGCTCACCGTAGTCGGACTGGGTGGTGGTGGTGTTGTATTCGAGGAAGCGGTCGTATTTTTCGATGGTGATCTGGAAGATGAGTTCCAGCAGGGCAACAGCATCCTTCTTTTCCTGGTCCGTGCCGGATTCGAGGAGCACGATGGGGTGGAGAGGGTCCTGGTTCTCGGCGAGGTAGTCGAGGAACCGCTGGACGCCGTTGTGCAGGATGGCGCGGATGTTGCCGAAGGTGAGCATCTGGGCGTGGAAGAAGTCGCCGCCGAATTTCTCGATGAATTTGACGACGTCTTTCCAGGTCTGCTCGTGGGAGAGAGCTTCGACGCTGGAGAGGCGCATGGTGGAACTGTGTTCCAGCCAGAGGTCGAGATAGTGGTCGGTGATTTCGCCGATGAGTTCGATGAGATCGTCCGGCGGGAGGCCTCCCTTGTCCCAATGATTGGACATCTGAATGAGGCATTCGAGGGAACACTTGAGGCCGGTGGTGAAGAGGCGGTCGAACTCGGTGATGACGGTGCCGCCGCGCGGTGATTCCTGCTCCATCCGCTGGACGGTTTTGAGGAGGTGCCAAGTTTCGCGAAACATGCCGACGCGGGGGAGTTGCATCAACAGCAGGTGAATGCAGGACTGCAGGCGACGGGTGAGGAGCAGATGTTGCGGGTCGCCGCCGTGATCGAGGGGGACGTAGAGGAGGGGTTTGTCCTGCAGTGCGGTGATGAGGGAGGGGAAGCGCTGGCGGACAGCGGGGAGATCCTCGCTGAGCATGGCCTGGTAGATTTCGAGGGCGAGGCGTTCCCAGTCCTGCAGGCTGGGGGGAAATTCGCCGGGGGCGATACCGCTGAGGAGCTGCCAGGCGGCTTCCTGATGGGCAAGCTGCGTGCCGATGAGCTGATTCAGCAGGTAGAACTTGACCTGGGATTGGCGGTCGTATTCGCCGAGGGAGTCGGGGTCACCGCCGGGGGCGGGGATCTTCATGGCGACGAGCTGGCGGCTGAGTTCTTCCAGGGAGTGCTGGACGGCATCGATCCGTTCGTACCAGCGGCGGAGGATGCTGACGGAGTCGGAGGGCTCCAATGACTTCTGCGTGGAAGAGGCGGAATGGCGCTCGAGGAGGAAGCGGGTCGCGGATTGCTGCCAGAGATGAGCAACGGTGGCGAGAAAGCGGAGCCGCGGTTCGAGGAATTCCTGGAGCTGGTCGAAGTCGCTGTCGAAGCTGGGACCGGTGGCACCGTCGGCGGTGTTACTATCGACGCCGTCGCGGGAACTGTCGCGATAGGTGACGTCTTCGTAGGCGGCCTGATAGAGATCGGTTTCGCGCGAGTCGTCCTCATCGTCCCCTTCGGGCTGGGCTTTCAGAGTCTCGGCACGGAAGCTGTCGAGGGAGGGGACGTCCCAGTAGTCGCCGGCGTTGGCTTCGAGGTAGTCGAAGAGCTTGACGACGACGGGCCAGTCCTTGATCCAGAAGGATTCCTGGTCGGGGACGAACGAGGGGCGGGCGGTGACGATGCGGAGCCATTCGTGAATCTGGCCATGGAAGGAGAAGGGGCCGGACTCGAGGCCGACGGTTTCCGCCTGGCTGAGCCATTGCATGAGGAGGCCCATTGCGGCGACGCGGTCCTTTTTGCGGAGGAGCACTTCGAGGGTCAGCGCATAGGCTTTGACCGATTCGAAATTCTGGACCCGCTCACGCCAGAAGGAGATGTCACCGGCGGCTTCGCCGGCGTCGCACCATTCGGCGAGGGCCTTTTCGACTTCGGAGGCGGAGGTCCAGCTTTCCATTCCGCGGACTTCGGTGATGCCGGAGACGGCGGAGGTGGCGTAGCGGTCCCATTGCTCGGCGAGGTGACGGAAGATGCCGGAGACTTCCTGCCGTAGTTCGAGGGCGCCTTCGGCGGCCCCTTCGCTCAAGACACGGGAGTAGTAGGCGAAGATCTGTTCGACGAGTTCCAGAAGGCGCTCGACGCGGGGGTCGTTGACGGCGTCTTCGCGGGTGTGGAAGAGGGGGAAGTTGCCCTGAAAGCCGAGGATGTTCCAGGGATCGATGAGGGCGCCGCAGTGGATGCCGCGCTGGAGGAGGTCTTCGAGTTCACGGACGATCTGGGCGGCGTTGGCGAGGTCGACTCGATCGATGGCGAGGTGCCCGGAGGCGAGGCGGCATTCGATTTCCCCTTCGAAGCGGACGGAGAGGGCGGGGATGACGGCGGCCTGTTCGCGGCTGGCATCGGGGTAACCCATGCGGGCATAGAGATAGGCGAGGTGACTGTGCTGGACCTGCTTGGCGCCCCGATTGGCGATGTAGAGATTCAGATGCTGGCGGACATGGCCGAAGGGTTGGCGGGTCCGTTCGGATTCCTTCTTGATGCGTTTGGCGTTTTCCCCCTCCAACGAGGCGAGCAGGCGGTGATAGAATTCGTCGCGCTGGCGGGCGACCTTGGGGAGGAGGGCGCCGAGGTTGGTGGTGGAGTCGTACGTGAGGGGTCCGGCGCCGCTGATGGTGGAGGCCATGAGGATGGTGCCACAGAGGACAGCGGCGGCTTCGTAGAGGACTTCGTCCTGCGGGAGTTTTTTGGAGACGTGCTTCATCCAGTCGTCGAGGGCTTCGAGGACGATGGAGCGGAGCACGAAGCGGCGGTAGCGACCGGAGTTGTCGATCTGGACCGGATCCCATTCGCCGAACATGTAGTTCGTGCGTTTGTACATGGGGTGGACGTGGTCGTAGGCGCGGAGATCGAGAGCCAGTTCCTGGACCTGTTCCAGATGGAAGTGGGCGCCTTGCAGAATGTCCTGCGGGGTCTGGCGAAGATGCGTCAGGGCCTGTTCCAGAAGGGCGTGATAGGGGCCTTGCGCGACGCCGACTTCTCCCAGATAGAGAGGGAGGGGGCGGAACTTTTCGTGCTCATAGGGCTGCATCTCGCGGCCGTTTTCGAGAACGGCGACGGGGCGATGGCCGATGAAGTCGTTGAGTTGATGGATGGCGCCGTTGAGGATGCGTCCCTCTTCACTCCAGGGACCGCCCTGGCTGAGAATGGCTTCGCAGAATTTTCCCAGGAGAAAGGGATTGTGGTAGCGCTGGACGGGGAGGTGAAAGAGGAGGTCGCGGTGGAATTCGCGGTAGTCGGGGAGGAGACGGCCGAAGACCAGCGAGAGGACCGCTTTGGCCTGCTCGCAGTCGGCGAAGGCGGGGTTGGTGTGCTGCTGGTGTTCCAACACCTGGGGGAGCCAAGCGGCTAGCTGGTCCCAGGCCTGGTCGGGGCCCATTGCCTCAAAGAGGAGGTTGAGATTGCGGTGGAATTTGGGATCGAACCGCCCGGCGGAATAGTTGAGATACCCCAGCACTTCCCGGAGAGCTACATCCATAGCCTCGGGAACTGAGGAGGGAGAATAAGGGGCAAATTCGGTCATGAGAGACAGGATACTTCCGTGGACATGTCAGACGACGTCAGAAGGCCGGCGGATCCTCCGCGGCAGAGTCTCCTATGGTAACGATTCGGAAAGCCACATCCCAGTTTGCGGGAGGAGTTTGGGTTGAGAGATTTGAAGAGAGAAAAACGGGGGTTCCACCGGCGTTTGAGTGGGATGCGGTGAAAGCGATTGGTATACTGAGGAGTTGTCCGATCTCTCTCCATCTATCCATCGAATTTCCCCCGCAGGTTCCGGCCCCCAAATCCCTGAAAGATTTGAGTGTATGAATACCTGCTGCGCCTGATTTTGAGGACCACCGATGATCGAACTCAAACGCATCCTGATCGCCACGGATTTCAGCGACCATGCCCGGGTGGCGTTTCGCCATGCCCTGGGAATCGCGCAGGCGTTCAAATCCGAACTGATTCTGCTGCACGTGCTGGAACTGAACGACATGCTCTCCCAGCTTCCGCCGATTGGGGAGAACTATTTTTCTCCCGCGTTGACGCAGGCCCAGGAGGATCACGTCAAACACCTGGGAGAGGAATGGCTGAAGGAATGCGGGGAAGTGAAAGCCCGGTTCCTGACGCGGCAGGGGAGTCCGTTCCTGGAGATTCTGGCGACGGCGAAGGATGAGGACGTCGACCTGCTGGTGGTGGGAACTCACGGACGGGGAATGATTGCTCACATGCTGATGGGGTCGGTGGCGGAGAAGATCGTGCGGAAGGCACGGTGCCCGGTGCTGACCGTCCGGGAGGGTGAGCACGAGTTTGTGCATCCGTAGCGCGCCCTGCGGGCGAGAGCAGTAGAGCAGGGGAGCAGTAGAACAGTTGAGAAGAACCCGGCGCTAGCGCTTCGGGTTAGTAAGAAGAAACAATCGTAAGTCGAATTGAAGCCTGCTTCTGAATTATTGAATTAACGCCTGCCTGTGGCCTTTCTCTCGTTTGCTTTCCGCAATCCCCCCCTTCGACCAGGAAAGTGCAGAAGTTATGACCCAAGCCATTCACAATGCCGCTGCGGACAGTTCCCACAACGAAACGGCGTCGCAGGCTCCGTGGCCGGGATCGCACGAGATGCCCCAATGGGACGTGGGGGAGTTGATCGATGCCCCCCGTTTCGGATGGCGGAACTGGATGGCGATGCTGGGTCCGGCGGTCCTGATGGCGGGTTCGGCGATCGGCGGCGGGGAATGGCTGATGGGGCCGACGGTGACCGCAAAATACGGCGGGGCGCTGATGTGGCTGGCGTCGCTGAGCATCCTGGCGCAGGTGGTGTATAACGTCGAGATCTGCCGGTACACGTTGTACACGGGGGAGCCGATTTTCACGGGGAAATTCCGGACATTGCCGGGGCCGCACTTCTGGGTGCTGGTGTATCTGATCGTGGATATCGGGTCGCTGCTGCCCTATCTGGCGGCGAATGCGGCGACGCCGGTGGTGGCGCTGTACCTGGGACGCATTCCAGACTCCACTGTCCAGTATCACAAGGACCTGATGCGGTACACGGGGGTGGCGATCTTCCTGTTGTCGTTTATCCCGCTGATCTTCGGGGGGAAAATCTACAACGCGTTGCGGAGGGTGATGGCGTTCAAGATCGTGGTGGTGCTGGGTTTCCTGCTGATCCTGGGGCTGTTCTACTCCAAGGCCTCGACGTGGTCGGAGATTTTTTCGGGGTTCTTCAAGGTGGGAACGGTGCCGATCGAACGGGTCGAAGACCTGAACGGGAACGGGATTCTCGATGCGGGAGAAGACTGGGACGGGGACGGAAAGCTGGACATCATCGAGCCGAAGCTGGCGGCGCTCGTGCGGGACACGGACAACGATGGGGCGTTCGATTCGCTGGAGATCGCTCCGGGACAATTCGCCCCGGCGGTATGGGTGGACGACAACAAGAACAAGGTGAAGGAGAAGACGGAGTTCTATCCGGATGTGAACAAGGATGGAAAGCCGGACACGGAATTGACGGTGACCCCGCCCGGCAAGGACTCCAAGCCGGTGACGGTGAACATGGGTGGGAAAGAGAAGCAGCCGAAGAAGGCGTTTATCGATTACGACAACGATGGAATCCGGGACGGGGACAATGTGCAGAATGTCTTCGTGGCGATGCTGAA
This sequence comes from Planctomycetales bacterium, assembly GCA_046349635.1. GTDB lineage: Bacteria > Planctomycetota > Planctomycetia > Planctomycetales > Planctomycetaceae > JAXMBX01. The sequence continues at coordinate 3,429 of JAXMBX010000010.1, read as the reverse complement.
TGGTCAGCCGATGCCGAAGGTGGATCTGTCGATGATCGCGTTCCTGGGAGCGTTCGCGGCGATTGCGGGGTCGGGGGGATTGTCGAACACGCCGACGAGCAACTACACGCGCGATCAAGGTTGGGGAATGGGGCATCACGTGGGGGCGATTCCGAGCATCGTCGGAGGGCAGAACCTGCAGTTGTCGCACGTGGGGATGGTGTTTGAAGTGACGCCGGAGGTGCTGCCACGGTGGAAACGGTGGTATCGGCACGTGCTGCGGGATCAATTAGTGGTGTGGATGCCGGCGTGTTTCCTGGGGGTTGCGTTGCCGAGCATGCTGTCGGTGGAGTTCCTGCCGCGAGGAATCGTGGCGGATAACTGGACGGCGGCGGGGATGACGGCGGACGGGGTGCGGGCGCGGGTGTCGGAAGTGTCCGGCGTGACGATGGGGCAGGGGTTCTGGTACATGACTTTGATCTGCGGATTCCTGGTGCTGGGGTTGAGCGTGAGCACGAACGCGGACGGGTATATCCGCAGATGGGTGGACGTGTTCTGGACGTCGAGCAAGACGCTGCGGAATATCGACCCGGCGAACATCAAGTATGTGTACTTCGGGGTGATGTGCCTGTTCCTGGTAACGGGGGTGTGCTTCCTGCTGTCGCCGATGGATCCCACAAAGCTGGTCAAAGTCTCGACGAATATTCTCAATTTCGCCTTAGGGTTCAGTTGCTGGCATACGCTGGTGCTGAATCACATTTTGCTGCCGAAGGCGCTGCGTCCGGGCTGGTTCATGAGCATCTGCCTGTTTTTGTCGGGGGTATTTTTCTGGTTCCTGGCAATCATCACGGCGATGAAGGAACTGGGTCTGACGTAAGGGAGACGGGGCGAGAGCAGGGGAACAGTAGAGCAGGTGAAGGAGGGAAATGCGGCAACCTTCTCCCACGCTGGGGCGAGTTGCTTTGAGGCGAGCGGCTGCGCCGTCTTACTGTTTCGCCTTCGCGTCCGTTCGTGGCCGGCTGTGCACCGCCGCCACCGCATCCAGATCAAAGCCCATCGTCCCTTCACCCCCGAGCTTGTTCTGCAGATCGGTGATCCGCACAAACCGGACCACCTTCAGGCCGACATCCTTCAGGTCGTATGCCTCCCCTCCCGCCTTCTCCGGGTCGGTCGGGGAAATCGCATTCTCATCGGCATTCGCCAGGACCGGATTCCAGCCGGCACACCCCTTCTTCGTCCCCGTATCCGCGGGGAAGAACTTCCAGTTCACCCCGTCTTCGCTCACGTCCACCCGGCCGAATTCGAAATACCCCGCGTGCGGATCATTCCCCGGCTCCTGCAGAAACGGATTCTCAAACACGATGAAGTCCGGACCCGGCCCGTCGAAGACTTCGTTATCCGTGAACTCCAGCACGATCTCGCCTCCCGAGCCGAGCGAAAACACATCCGTCCCCGCCCGCAGCTTTCCTCTCCCTTTGGGTGGCCCGAGCACGATCCCCGGCAGCTTCTCCTTGTTCTTCCCGCCGCCGGATCCGATGCGGTACGACACGACGCGGTCCACAAACGGGTCCGCGGGCTTCGGCGCAGCAGGGGACTTGGACTCCGGCGTGACCGGGTCCGCCGACAGCAGGAAACCGATCAATAACAGACTCAACCGCATGAAAATTCCTCCGGGTTTGACAGGGATCTCGCGATTGTAACGCCCCCATTGCGGGAACGCAGGCCACACTCTGGACTTGCCCCTTGCTCCCCGGTATGTTGAATCCCGGGTTGAGTTTGCGCCCTGTTAACGGATCTTCTCACGCATTGGATTGTCACCTCGATCCCGGATTGCGAGCCTTCATGATGGTCCCTGTCACGTTCTCAAAATGGAACTCTGTTCTCGTTCTGGCCTGCCTGGCGATCGTCACGTGTCTCGGCTGCGAACCACCTCCGCCCCCCGCCACCACGGTTCAGCCGCAGGTCGATCCGAACAATCCCGCCGCCGCTAAAACGGGCGCGGTCAAGGACTATCGCATCGTGATGCTGACGAACGGCAGTTCTCCGTTCTGGGATGCGTGCGACCTCGGGATGCGCGAAGCGGGCAAAAAGCTCGGCGTGAAAGTCGAATTCATCCGCAATGACGCCACCGAGGGGGGCCAGATCCGCCGCCTGGAACAATTCGCCAGCCAAAGCGACATCAAGGGGGTCGGCATCTCGGTTCTCGCGAAAGAGTCCGTGGGGGTCGCTGACCAGATGAAGAAACTTCGCGAGAAGGGGATTCACGTCATCGCCATCGATTCCGATGGGGCACCCGATTCCCGCGAGGCCTTCGTCGGAACAAACAACATCGAAGCGGGTGAGGAACTGGGACGCGCCACGGCGGCGTTAAGGCCCACGGGGGGGGAAGCGGTTTGTTTCGTCGGCCGTGCGGATGCGCAAAACGCCATCGAGCGGATCGACGGCTTCAAGAAGGGGATCGGCTCGAACATCAAGCTCGTCGACACCATGGAAGACCAGGTGGACGAGACGAAGGCGCGCAACAATGTGACCGCCGCCATTCAAAACCATCCCAAGCTGAACGTACTCGCCGGGATCTGGTCGTACAATGCCCCCGCGATCGCCGACGTCGTCGATGCGGGCAACAAACGGGATAAATTCAAAGTCGTCGTGTTCGATGCCGAGCCTAATGCCATCGCCGCGATGGACCGGGGCCTGATCGACGTCATGGTCGTGCAGAATCCGTTCGAAATGGGGTACCAGGGGACGGTCCTGCTCAATGCGATGATTCAGAAGGACGAGGCGACCGTGAAGTCGATTCTCAAGGGGAAAGATACTGTCGACACGGGACTGAAGGTGATCGTTCCTTCCGCAGATTCACCGGTGAAGAGCAAGTACAAGATGACGCTGAAGGAATTCAAAACGTGGCTCGCCGACAAGAAGCTGGAAGGATCCTGAGATTTTTCCAACCGTCCGGTCCTTCATCCGCCCCGTTTGATTCTTCTCGGACAGCCACGCGCCATGACTTCATCTCGGTCCCGCTGGGATCTCCTCCGCAAGCCTGAGTTCAGTCTGCTCCTGGCGAACCTGGTGGTCTACTTCGCGGTCCTGCTGCTCGACCCGCTGCACAACTTCCGTTCCGCGGACAGCCTGCAGTTGATCATCACGCAGACGTCGCTCCTCTCGATTTTCGCGATCGGCTCGGCCCTCATCATTATCTCCGGCGGGATCGATCTCTCCGTCGGTTCGGTCATCGCGTTTTCCAGCGTCATCGTCGCCACGGTGATCCGCCTGTTGGCCGCCGATGCCGCGAGACGCCAGCAACCGGTCGGCCTGGCAGTCATCGCCGCGGGTATTGCCGTCGTTATTTTGACCTCGCTGCTCATCGGCCTGCTGCACGCGACACTCATTACCCGGCTGAATCTCCCTCCGTTTATCGCGACGCTCGGAACGCTCATCGGACTCCGCAGC
>JAXMBX010000009.1:35000-115194 GCA_046349635.1 Planctomycetales bacterium | reverse complement strand
TTATCCTTCCCCCGGCCCGGTACCATCCGACCCCTCCGTCCCGACGACCCCCACGCAACCGACCGATCCGAACGGTCCCGTCGCCGGACCGACGCCTCCCCCCAATACCAATCCGGTCCCCAATCCCACCGATCCCGTTAGTGATCCCGGCGTGGCCGGCGCCCCCTGGCCTTTGCCTCCCATCAATGGTGGAGCGCAAATCAATACGGTCTCCGCAAACAACATCCAACTGACCGCCGGAACCGCGGAAGCAAAACCCAAATATGGCCGCCCGAATCGGAGCCTCGTCGCCAAGGATTCCAAGGCCGCCAAACGACAAATGGCCGCCGCCGGACTTCCCGGACAGGAGCCCAGCCGCGACCAGATCGCCGACGGAATCAATCCGACACCCAGCGAGGATCTGAAATACCGGGGAGGGAAAACGCTCCCCCATCTCTCCTACGTCAACTTGTATGTCTCCGGGGACACCGCCTGGAAGCAGGAAGACATGCAGAACATCGAGCACGCCATTGCCGCCGCGATGACGGATCAGCATTTGAACAACGTCATCATGCAATACTTCAACAACCAGCCGATCTCGACGAACCCCCTCCCGTCCCATCCGCTCGTCGGCTATAAGCCCGGCACCGTCAGCCAGGGAGACGTGCATTACTACCTGGCCTACCTGTATCAGCAGGGCTACCTCAAGAACTACGATCTCAACACCACCATCTTCAACTTCCTGCTTCCCCCGGGAACGGTTCTGAACGACGAATCAGCCCGCACCGGCAAGGCGTCCACCGACTCTCCCGCCGAAGTCTCGAAAAAGACTGAGGAGAAGGAAGGAGAGGACGGGGAAGGTTTAAGCGCCGTTCCCAAGGCGGATGAAGGTGACTCCGCACACGGCCTGGGTGGTTACCACGGTTCAATTCACGTTGGAAACGTCACGTTGTATTACTCCGTGAATGTGTTTTCGGAACGTCGTGCGGACGGCAAAACCAACGGCATCCCCGTCTTCTCGGACTCGTGGAAAAACGTCGTCGCCACCCTGTACCACGAAATGCAGGAAGCCCGGACCGATCCGGATGTCGAAGATGCGATCAACAATGCCAGCAGCCCCAACGCGGAACGTCTCTTAGGCTGGACCTCGGATCGCGGCGAGGAAATCGGCGACTTCCCGCTGGAGGAAGCGGATCAACTCCAGAAGATCATCAGGGAAGTCCCGTTGGCCAACGGCAGCGGAACTGTGCCGATCCAGTTGCAGTACTCCAACGCCGTGCACGGTCCGGAAGGTCCCATCCCCGCCCCACACCCGCTGCAGTGATCGAGACCTCTCAGGAGGACTTCGCCGGCTGCAACGGCAGTTCAAAGTAGAAGATCCGGCTGGAGTCCTTTTCAGTCCCTTTGTCCGTGGGAGCGATCAGCAAAGAATTTCCCAGGACGGTCTGCGCCCGGATGTTTCCGTCCGGGCCGGTCACCAGGAATTCCGCCGGGTGGACGAAAATGATCGGGAGTTGGTTTTCCCGCGACCGGGCCTGCAGGATGTGATCGTTTTTCTGCGGCCCATACATCCCTCCCGAAGGACAGATCAGAAACTCCGCGCCGTTTTCACGATAGCGCCGCACGATCTCCGGATTGGTCCGGTCCGCGCAGATCATGACTCCCATTTTTCCAAACGGGGTCTTGTGGACGATCGACTCGCTCCCCGGCGTGTTGCGCGGAATCTCGTGCCCCAGCTTCTGCTTGCGGTATTTCCCCATCAGCGTTCCGTCCGGACCGATCAGGACCGCCGTGTTGTACCGCGCCTCTCCATCCGCTTCTGTCATCCCGGCGATCAGGTGAATCTTCAGTTCTCGCGCCAGTTGCGTCAGCTTCTGGAAATAAGGACCGTCCGGGATCTTTTCACCGAGTGAGCGATACGTCTCCACTGGAATCGATTTGTCCTGGATCGCGTATCCATCCAGAAGCACTGGTGGTGACGACGATCTGTGCCTGGTGGGCCGCTTCCCGGATCAAAGGCTCCGCCCGCTGGTAATTTGCTTCCTTGTCCCCGCGTATCCACTTCAACACAATCCCCGCCACCCGGACGGTTTTTCCCTCCGCAGGCTTGGCAGGTTCTTCAGAACAGCCCCGGTTCGAATTCCACGCGAATGTCAACAGCAGCAGAACCACAAGACCGCGACGCATGTCCAACTCCTTAGAGACAGGATCGGTTTCAAGTCAGTCTACAGGTAGATTGATCGCGCAGTCCACAGAATCCACGCACACGACTCCGAAACCAGTTGCCTTGCGGATCTGAATTGATGATGCTGTTACACACATCGAATCCACAATTTGGAACTATGGCGTAACGTTATGGACTGGCTGGCGCTCGCACACAAAGTCATCGAATTTATCGAGGAACACTGGATCAAAGCCGTCATAGCGATCGCTTTGACCGCCCTTTCCGGATGGTGGGCCGCCTTCTGGGCGTGGCGAAAATGGCGCCTGCGGCAAGACGCCGATGTGCTCCACATTTCGCAGAACACCATCGAAATGCGCCCCACCGGCGAGAACCAGGCGCTCGAACCGTGGCTGGTACTCGATGTGATTTCAGAAGATCAACTGGAAAAGGTCATTAGCCATCCCGTTCCCTGTCAGTTGATCAAAAAGGCCGCCTTGAAAACCACCGTCGATCAGCCGTTTCTGATCTTCCCCGAAGCGGATCGCTGGTATGTCTTGAACATCGTCAGGCTCGCCATTGCAGAACCCTTCGCCATCGGCACCGCCGCCAAGATGCTCCCCAGTGCCAAAGTCGGAACCATCGACTGCATTTTTGCATTGACCTACGAACGATACTCGGCGATGCGACAGGGAAAGCTGCGGGTCATGTTGATTGCCAAATCCCTGCTGGAGAATCCCAAAACTTTCGATCGCCCGTTCCGGTTCGAAAGTCCCCAGCACAGCGATCGGCTGACGACCCTCCAGAAAATGCAGGCCGATTATCTCAAAGGCAAGAATTCCGTCTGCTGCATGAATGTCCGGTTGAACATTCTGCTGGGCGCCTCAGAGGCAACTCCTTCCCGTTGAGTCGATGAGTCTGTCACGTTAACCCTCCGTTTTTTCGCAGGAGACTGCTGATGAGTTCTCTTTCCCGCCGATGCTCCCTCTCCCTCTTCATGGCGTTCATTGTCCTGAATTGTCTGCCGATGGGCGCGCGTTCGAGCGCGGCGGAACCCGCCGGCCCACGGCAACTCTTTTTCACCTCGCAGGGCAAGACGGCATTGATTAACGCCGATGGGACCGGCTTGAAGTACTTCGACTTCAAAGTACCGAACCAGGCAACCTGGCAACCGGGACCGAGCTTTCCGGATCAGAAGCGCGTCATCTTCCTCAGCATGGAACCGCGGCGGGATGGACCGGGGAAGCCTTTCGATGAGTATTACACGCAGACCCCGACCCATATCTGGCTGCACGACCTGCAGACCGGATCGCTCGACGAACTCTGCACGAAAGACCGCATCTGCCCGTTTGAAACCCCCGCCTTGCTGGTCGGCGAGGATCGCCTCCTCGTGCAAGTCGTGAAGAACCGTGTCGGTTGGATCACGAGCATGAAACTCGATGGCTCGGACGCCAAAGACTTCACCAAGCCCGGCGAAGGTTTGCCCTACGGCTTCAGCCTCAGCCCCGATCGCAAGCGCGTCGCCTTTCATCTGGCGGGCCCTCCCGGGTATCAGGTCTACACCAGCGACATTGATGGCAGTAACCGCACCTTGATCGCCTCCCAGGCAGGACACCTCTTCTTCGGCCCGGTCTGGTCTCCCGATGGAAAATGGCTCGCCTATATCGACTGCGTTCCCGGAGAGGATCCCGGCCATGACTGGGGAGAAATCTGCGTCGGACGCCCTGATGGCTCGCAACACAAGGTTCTGACCAAAGGCAAAGCAATGTGGTTTGCCGCCACCTATGGCATCCCCGGCACGAAGGGAGGCGGGTCCAATCTCCCGGCCTGGACAAACGATGGCAAGATTTTATTCCCGATGCGCTCCCCCGGCTCCGAAGTCGTCTGGCAATACCGCGTCGGCAAACCGGACCTGGACCATTTCAATCGGGATTACAAACCCGAGGCCTCCAAGGGGGGCGTGCATCTCGTGAAAATGGACCCCGAAACCGGCGCGATCACGGAACTGACGAAGCCCACGGAAAAAATCTGGGACTTCCGGGTGAGCGAATCTCCGGATGCAAAACAGATTGTGTTCTGCCGCGCCCCGGTCGGGGACGTTCCTTCGATCTGGGTCATGGACCCGGATGGGAAGAACGCCCGCCCGATCACCAAGGGGATCGACAACAAGGGAGTCGATCATCCCCGCTGGGTCGGCAAGTAATCGTCTGTAAGTTGTCGAGGATGTATTTGTCAGGTTTTGGGTGGCATGCCTACATCGCGAAGCAGGGTAGGCATGTTCGCGTTGGACTCTGATTTGCAGATATCGCTGGATCGCATCAATTTTATGTGTAGCCTCTGACGCGGCGATAATCTCGGCGAAAAGTTTGATTTGGACGCGACACAAACGCGCGACGCGCAACTGGTCAACAAAAAAGCAGGGGCCGGATTTTCCAGCCCCTGCTTTTATTATGGAACTCAAGTTCTTACCGCATCGAGAGCCCATCCGCAGGAGCGATTTCGACGCTGAGCGGGTTGGCCACCGCCCCATCCCCACGCACGACCACGATATTCGCCGTCGCGGATGCCGTCAGCGGGACGTTCGGAATCCGGATCCGGATCCCCAGGTCAAACCACCCTTCGATTTCTCCCTGCAGTTCCAGTCCTCCCATTTGGATCAGGACCTGCCCCGGTTCCGGACCGAATCCTTCACCGGCGATATTGATGATCCCACCGACTCCCGTGCCGAACGGATCCGCGGCGAACGAGGCGGGATCGACGGGGAGCACATCCCCGCGAGCCAGTGTCGCACCGTTGTTCGGACGGAACGTGTCCGGGAGTTCATTCATGCTGTCCGTCAGGACATTGAGGAAGTTGAAGGGGATCGCGTTCCCTTCGAGATCCCGGGCCAGGTGGTTGACCGCTTCCGGCAGCCGGATATCGACTGTCTGAATCTGGCCAGCCTCCATCCCGCTGACCCGCACCCCCGCCTGGGGAAGCCCATCGTTGAGGATTCGGTCATTGCCCGCGAACAGCATCACGTTGAACGGTTGGTTGATTCGGAACGGGCTGTTGTTGCGGTACCACACGCGATACCGCGGGCCGGTCCCTTGTTCCGGGTGCCCGGGATCGACGAATCGCACAGCGAGCATCTGCACGTCCGTATTAGCCACCGTGACCAGAGGGGCATCGATCCACGTTCCGCACGTCACGATCGGAAGAGGTTGCCAGACCGGGCATTTCCAGTAGACCCACGCGGGGCAGGGGGCGTACACGATCGGACGGCAGAAGATCGGACGCGGATCCCAGATGGGATTGCAGTGATCCCACCAGCACCAGTCCACCCACGGCGACCAGCCGGGATACCAGCAGTGTGCGGGATAATAGGACGGACCGCAGTACATCATGCTGTGGGCACCGACGAGATACGCACTGGAGACGAACCCCAGTTTGCGGGCCTGCCACCCCCCATTGATCTGCATGGCGTGGGCGAGATTCATGCGGCGGGCCAGATCCCCTCCCGTGCCGAGCAGTTGGAACTGTTGTTTGAGCTGCAACTGCTGGGCATCCTTGGTCGTCAGGAGCTGGTTGAACTTGCCGCTCTGGAACTGTTGGGCGAAGTCCGGCTTGTGATTTCCCAGGTTGAGTTTCTTCAGGTTGTCAGGCTTGATGGCCCCGTTCTTCTCCACGGGCAGCTTGCTCAACGGTTGGGTCAGAAACTTGTTGTTCTTGAAGTCCTGGTGATGTTCAAGCTGAATCTTCCCCAGGTCTTTCCCCATCGGGTTCTTGTTCAGGTCGAGTGAAATCTTTGGATCGCCGGACGGATTCTTGGGGAGTTTCAGGTCAGGCTTCGGCGCGACCGGCAGCTTGTCGAGTTTGACCTGCTTGGAAAGATCTTTCCCCAGGTTGGAACTGTTGCCCCCGGATCCAATGTTCTTGTTCCCCGCGCTCCCCTTGCCCGTGCTCCCCTTGTTCGGCATGTTCCCCCCGGAGGGGAGCTTGTTGCTATTCCCCGGCAGTGTCGTGTTGTTCGGCAGCTTGATCACGCTGGGATTGGCAGGCGTGTTCCCCTTATTCATCTGGGGATTGTTGTTCCCTTTGTTGCCGCCCCCGGAATTGTTCCCCTGTTGCCCTGCTTTGTTGTTCCCCTGTCCCTGCGGGTTGCCGGAATTATTTTTGTTTCCCCCGGAAGCGTTTCCGCCTCCGGTGTTGGGAGAATTTCCTTTCCCCGTGTTGGGAGTTTTCGTGTCAGGCTTCTTATTGTCCGGCTTGTTGTCCCTGTTCTTTTTGGCGTCGTCCTTTTTCGCATCATCTTTCTTGTCGTCGTTCTTCTTGTTCTCCTGGTTGGTGGCCCCCGGTTCCAACGCAAGTTGTGTGGGAGCGGGAGCGTTGTCGAGGTTGACCTTCTTCGTCCGCGTGCTGTCGGCGGCGCGAGCGTTGACCCCCAGGGCGATGACGCTCATGGCGATCAATAGTGTCAAAGCGAGCTTGCCCGAAACCTGGCGGGCCTCTGAACTGTAGGCTGGATTCATGGCGATCCCTTCCTCTGTTTGCCCAGAACTGTTCTTAGCGCAGTCCTGTGTGAGAGCTGTGATCCACTCGAAATGAGTGGGAATTGACGATGGCCCGCAAAACAATGTTGAGCTTCCTTGCTCCCGTGCCTCGATCTACAGCGGATTACGTGCCGAATTGTTACGGCAAGCCAGATCTCTTTCTGCAACTCCCTTCAAATTATGGAGTTGTGGTTTAAGATTCAATGTCCCCGGGGTTAAGCTCTGGTGTCGCAATTTGCGGAAATGTCGTCAGCAATACAACACAAAATCAATTCGAGGACAGACAAAAAGAGGCGGAGCGCAGACGTGGCAAACTTTGACGGCGGGACACTCGCTCGCAGAAATCCCTGGCACGGAAAGCATTCCGCACTGGCAGCGGCGTGGGACTATTCCGCCCGACAACTCTCCTCGCTGGTGGAGTCGGGGAAGACAGAGGGTGTCATGACGCTCGGACTGGCGGGGTCCTATGCGAGGATGGAAGCAGGCCCGGCCGGCGATTTGGATCTGGTCATCCTGGTGGACGATCCACTTCCAGATGACTTGGCTCAAGAGGTCGATGAGCGCGTAAGGCGGTCGGCTCGAGACCAGGGCTTCCATCTGCCGCAGTCGCATGGGATTTTCGCCCGGCCTGTCCGCGAAGCGGAATTGTTCGCCCCCGTGATTGGTCAGATCGATGAGTCTCCCCGCACCTTCGGCCTGCGAATCCAGTGGCTGCTCGAAATGCAACCTCTGCAGGGCGCGCGCGAGTTTCAGCGGATCCAACGGCGGATCGTCGAACGTTACGCCACGGATTTCGTGACGGCGGGCCCCGAGAAGCAATGGATCTACCTGCTGAATGACACGATCCGGTATTTCCGTTCGCTCTTTCTCAAGTACCAGTGGGAGTCTCGCGACAATCCCGCCCGCTGGGAATTGCGCAACCTGAAGGGCCGCCACAGCCGGACTGTTCTGTATGCCGGTCTGCTGTTCCTGCTGGGGGAATCAGGCATCCGCAAGGCGGACAAGGTCGAATGGCTGCTGAACTCGCTGCAACTCACGCCGCTGGAGCGGATCGCGGCCATCTATCAGCAGTACGCTGACAACAACCTGATCACCGTTCTGAATTCGTACGGCGAATTCGTCGCCTGGTCCGGAGCGGAAGCATCCCGCAAGACCTTGGGAACTGCGGGAATGGGCCGACGGTCCGCGGAATATCTCCACTGGAAGCAGAACGCCGATCTGTTGCAGCAGGAGTTGATCCGGTTCACGCTGGATCGCCGCAGCGACTGGTCCCCCCGGTTTTTCCAGAGATTGTTTTTTTAGGTCACGGACAGCGCAACCGGAGAGCGATCAGGGAGACGCAGGATGGTTGGTGGGAATGCACGGGTTCGGCGGGGAAATTCCGGGCGGAAACCGGGCGGAAACCTGTTTACAGCGTTGGATTTGCGAGGGATAATTCAGCATCTCTAATGTTGTCGCCGAGGTCTCTGAACCGTGCCCAAAAATGCCTGCTGGAATTTCCTGCAATCGACTGCCGTTCAACGGCGGGAGATCCTCCGCGCGGGAGCCTTGAGCCTGTTTGGACTCTCCACCGGCACCCTGCTGCAGGGGCGGGCAGCACACGCGGAACAGACGTTGGCCCAGGGCCTCGCGAAAGGGAGTTTCGGCAAGGCGAAGTCCTGCATTCTGCTCTTCATGTGGGGGGGGCCGGCCCATCAGGAGACCTGGGATCTGAAGCCCAACGCTCCTTCCGAAATCCGGGGCGAATTCAAACCGATTCCGACCGTCGTTCCAGGGATCGAAATTGGAGAATACTTCCCGCTGTTGGCCCAGCGGACCGATCAGTTGGCGATCATCCGCTCGATGACCCACAACGATGTGAATCACACCACCGGAACGCACTTCCTCCTGACCGGCCAGCCCTCCCCCCCATTAGCCAGCGACCTGCGTCACGACTGGCCCTCCCTGGGATCGGTCCTGGCGAAGATCGGGCGAGGTACGGGGCCGCTACCGTCGTACGTGACGATGCGACCCAAGCTGGAAAACGATGTCCCCCGCTTCGTGGAGCAAAGCCACGGCCAGACCGCCGGCTGGCTGGGACAGAATTTCGATCCCCTGGCGATCGACGCCGACCCCAGCCGGAGCGATTATCGCGTCGGGGACTTCGAACTCCCCGGGGGAATTTCCCTCTCCCGCCTGGATGACCGCAAGCGTCTGCTGGAAGGTGTCGAACACCAGCGCAAGAGTCTGCAGCAGTCACTGGGGATGCAGGGCATGTCCGGCCATTACGCTCGCGCGTTCGACCTGCTCCATTCCGCCACCGGGAAAGATGCTTTCGATCTGACCCAGGAAACGGACGAGACCCGGGATCGGTATGGACGAAACCCGCATGGGCAGTCGGTTCTGCAGGCCCGGCGGTTGATCGAACGCGGCGTCTCCCTCGCGACCGTCTTCTGGCCGAGCGATGGCACCAAGAACGTCAGCGTCTACTGGGATACCCACAGCCGCAACTTCAAGGATCTGAAAACCCGCCTCATGCCCCCCGCGGACCTGGCTTTCTCCGCCTTGCTCGATGACCTGAAAGCCCGCGGCCTTTTGGATGAAACGCTCGTCGTCTGGACGGGAGAATTTGGCCGCACACCCCGCGTGGGACAGCGGAATAGCGACGCCGGAGCAGGCCGGGATGGACGGGACCATTGGCCGAACTGTTTCACAACGGTGCTGGCCGGGGCCGGGATCAAAACCGGGCAGGTGTATGGCTCGTCCGACCGCCACGCCGCCTATCCCGCGTCAAATGCCGTCCAACCGGTCGATCTCGTGGCGACCATCAACCACTGCCTCGGGGTCTCTCCCGACCTGATGCTGAAAGATGCACAGGGGCGGGAGCTATTGTACTGCCCCGGGACGCCCGTCATGGATCTGCTGGCATAGAGTCCGCTACGCGCGTCAATCGCTCGTGACTTCCCCGGTGGCGGAGGTCCACGTGTCGTGATATTTGGTCGCGATCGCTGTCGCCGCCTTGTAGCGAAAGCACCACAAAATCGTTTCGCCGTCGAACTCCCGCCAACTGGCGAGAACCCCTTCCTGGTGATCTGCGAACATCGCGTCGATTTTTTCACGGCCGATCCGCTTCACGAAGTCCTGCGGAGCCTCCTCATCGAGACACAGAACCTGGAATGTGAGCTTCGCCGCCTGGAGTTTGAACCACGAGCCTGATTCGAGGCTGAGTTGGTTCACCGCCGCGGAATCGAGATTCGTCCGGAACTGTTCCCAGTTGCTGAAAAAGTTAACCTGGCACTCAAACGTAGGGGGAGTGATGGAGTATTGGTGGATCCACTTCCGGTGGTCGACCGGGTCGGGGATTTCCAGAATCAGCGGCGTTTCTGGAGGAGGCTTGGCCGGGTTGAGCGGTGTCAGGACAATGACCTCATCCACACCGGGATGCTTGCGGCGGAGTCGTTCACACGCCGCCGCGTCGAGCCGGTAAAGCGTGACCCGATAATCCCCCGGGGGGACGTGAGCGATCGCGGGAGGATCGTGCTTGATCACCGGGTCGAGCGGCAGAGTATTGGGAGAATCGATCCGGAGTTGGCCGGTGGGAAGGCTCAGTCGCGCGAACTGGGCGGGGAGCCAGTACGCGGACTCCAGTTCTTTATCGGTGAGGGTCGGCCCCACGACGATCTCAACCTCGATGTCCTCATCCTGCGCCAGGCGGTAGGCGATCGCGGATGAGTTTTCCCGAACGGCGCGCGAGAACTCGGGATGCGCGAGGTTGTCCAGGAAATAATTCGTCGTCAGTCCCTGCTGCTCGATCAGGGACCGCAGGGGGACCGTATTCCCCGCGTCGTGCAAATACACGCACAGCCCCTCGTTGAAAACGCGATAGCGTTTACCCCCCGGGCGGATCGATTTTTTCCTGGGAGTCCCCATGCGCTCTCAATAGCTGTGCTTGTCGAGTTTCACCCGGCCGCGAAACGTCCAGTACACAATGCCGGTGTAGGCGAGAACGAACGGAATGCCGATGAGGGCGATCAGCCCCATGATCTGCAGCGTCGTCACCGACGACGAAGAATTGTAAATCGTGAGGCTGTGCTCGGGCCGCGGATTGGAGGTCACCAGGTTGGGAAACAAGGCGACTCCAAACAAAAAGATCAGCGCCGCGATCGTGCAACAGGAAGAGAAAAATGCGGCGGGAAGATTCTGCTTGGCGAGGGCCCGGGAAATATTGATGACGGCCAGGAAGTTCAGGACGGCGACACCCCACGCGACGGGGAAATGATCGAAATTCGATGTTCCACGTGGAACAGCGATGAACGTCGCCACCGTCAAAACGGAATAGGCAATCAGGAACGCAAAGTAACTCCGCCACAGCCACGGTTGCAGCCGGGCACGCAACTCCCCCTCCGTTTTCATGCTCAGGAAAATCGCCCCGTGCATCGTGAACATGATCACCGTCAACACCGCGGTCAACACGGGATAAACCCCGATCTGGGTGAACATGGAGCCGCGAAAAATCCCCCGCTCGTCGAGAGGAATTCCCGTCATCGCACTCCCCACGGCCAACCCAAACACCAGGGACGCCGTCAGGCTGGAGGCGAAAAACAGGAAGTCCCACACGCGACGCCAGGTCCGCGAGGCGAGTTTACTCCGGAACTCGATCGAGACGGCGCGGAAGATGAGAGAACCGAGGACGATCATGAACGCTTCGTAATAGCCGGAGAAGATCGTGGCGTAGGCTTCCGGGAAAGCGGCGAACAGGGCCCCGCCAAACGTGACGAGCCACACTTCGTTCCCGTCCCAGATCGGACCAATCGAATTGAGGATGATCCGCCGCTCCTCATCGGTCCGGGCAACCGGATGCAGAATCCCGACGCCGAGGTCAAAGCCATCCAGCACGGCATAGCCGACCAGCAGGATGCCGAGCAGCACAAACCACAGGACTTGCCAATCCATCACTGCCCCTCCTGTTGTGGAGGTTTGCCGGTGAGCGATTCATCGTGCCGGGTGATCCCGGACGCCGCTTCCAGGATTGAACCGGGGTGCGGTTCGGAGTGGGGGTGTTTCTCCTCGGGACCGTGGGAAATCTTCTGATGCAGCAGAAAGACCCACAGCGTGAACAGCAACGCGTAGATCATGCCGAAGAAGATGATGGACCCCAACACCTGCTCCGCGCGAATCGCTTCCGACAACGCCTCGCTCGTCCGCAGCCCCCCCTGGAGTTTGCCGTCGATGAGCGAGGGATAGACAATCCACGGCTGCCGTCCCACTTCGGCGGAGACCCAGCCGACTTCATTGGCGGCGAAGGCGAGGATGACGGCGAAGACAAAGTACCACAGCAGCCAGCGGCATTCGAACAACGTGCCGCGCCACCAGCGGAAGCAGGAATAAAGCGTGGACGCGATGAACAGCATCCCGATTCCGACCATGATGTGATACGACTGGAACGTCAGCCAGACGGGAGGTTTGCCCCACGTCGGTTCGAGTTCATCGAGTCCTTTGACCTCTCCCTGGCGATCTCCCGTCACAATCCAACTGAGCATGCCGGGGACCGGGATGCCGAATTTCACGGTCTGCGATTTGTCATCCGGCCAGCCCGCGATGTACAGGTGCGCCCCCTTCTGGGTTTTGTACAACCCCTCCATCGCGGCGAGTTTGGCGGGCTGATGGTGGGCCACGCTCTCCGCCTGCAAGTGGCCGGAAAGGAGCTGGGCGAGGCAGGAAACCGTCGCCAGGAGCAGTCCCCCCGTGAAGGACCGCCGCGCGAATTCTCCATGCCGCCCTTTCAGCAGGTACCACGCGGATATGCTCATCACGAAAAAGGCGCCGAGAATAAACGCCCCGATCCAGACGTGGATCAGCCGGTGAATGGTCGAAGGATTGAACACCATCGCCCAGAAGTCGACGATTTCGGCCCGCTGAAACGTTCGGCCATTGATGACGTAATCCCGGATGACATGCCCGGCGGGGGTCTGTTGCCACGAGTTGGCAACGACGATCCAGATCGAGGAGAAAATTCCCCCGATGGCGACCATGCACGTCGCGAAGAAGTGCAGTTTCGGTCCCACCCGATCCCAGCCAAACAGCAGCAGCGACAGGAACCCGGACTCCAGGAAGAACGCGAAGATCCCTTCCGCGGCCAGCGCCGAGCCGAAGACGTCGCCGACGTAGCGCGAGTACGCGGCCCAGTTGGTGCCGAATTCGAACTCCATCACGATCCCGGTGACCACCCCCAGCGCGAAGTTCAGCCCGAAGATTTTCGTCCAGAAGCGCGCGGCCGTTTCAAAGATCGGTTGCCGCGTCGCGAGGAACATCCCTTCGAGGTACACCAGTACCATTCCCAACCCGATCGTCAGGGGCGGAAACAGGTAGTGGAACATGATCGTGAAGGCGAATTGCAGACGGGACAGCGTCAGCACATCCATAATGCGAATTTCCGCGGCAACTAAGGTGACACCAGGGAAGTAGCTCCCTGAATCAACCGTATTATGTGAGCGCTCTTCACAGGGGACAAGGAGCGCGCGAGAGATACGTCGGAATCTCGAAATCAGGAAAGACGTATCAACCGCGAGAAAAACAGATCACCTGCTCGCCATGCGTATTGAAAATCAGGCGAGGCCGGGGAGCGGACCGTCGGCGCAGTAGTTCGGATTCCCGAACTGCTTGAGCGAATGGCCGAAGCCGTGGGCCAGCGAGAGCAGAAGGCGGTTGTGGGGCTGCCCCTTGTACTTGAGGGACCGCCCCATCTTGAAATTGAGACCCCCGCCGACAAGCACAAAGGGAATATTGTCCAGCGTGTGACTGTTTCCCTGCCCGAGTTCGTTGCTCCAGATGATCAGGGTATTGTCGAGCAGCGAACCGGGACCGCCGGGTTCGGGAGTGTCAGCCAGACGCTGCGCGAGGTAGACGAGTTGCTCGCAGTACCAGCGGTCGATCTGCGTCAGCTTTTTGTGCGTTTCAATGTCGTCATCCGGTTTATGGGACAGATCGTGGTGGCGTCCATCGACCTTGATCCACGGCATCGTCGCATCACTCGTGGAATGGTTGTACTGCAGTGTCGCGATGCGGGAGAAGTCGGCGGCGAAACTGTTCACGAGCAGGTCGACCTGCAGCTTGCTGATCTGCGGCATGTTCTCCAGGCTGTCCTTGATCCCGAGGGGGAGCTGAGGGACGGCATGCGTCGCCTGTTCGTTCCCCTTGGAACTTTTCAGTTCCTGCTCGAACTCACGCACGAACGTGGCGTGTTCCTCCAGCAGGCGCCGATCTTCCACGCTCACGAGAGACTCGACCTTCTTGAAATCCTGCTGCAGCCCGTCGAGGATGCTCTTCAGGTTCTGCTGGTGTTTCGCCGAGGCATACAGCTTGTTCAACATGTGATACGGGTTGCTGACGGGCGTGACCGGCTTATTGGGGCCGGAGTAAACCATCCGGGTCCAGGTGTCCGCCCGTTCGGGAACGCACACCCCGAATTCAAGCGAGCCGAACCGCGTCCGGGTGGCGGGGTTTTTCTGGAGGTGGGTCTTCAGCTCCTGGTCGATGGAGACCCCCTTGGACCAGCCGGCGGGATGCTCGGTGCAGCCGCCGAGAACGTTGCCGGGGTACAGTTCGACACCCGTGAGAAGACAGCCGATCCCGCGCATGTGGCTGTCCCCGTCGCCGCGCACCTTATCGCCGATACCGTGGAGGAATAGGGTGCGGTTCTTCAACGGTTCGAGCGGTTGCACGCTCTCCTTGAGCGTGAATTTGTCCCCTTCTTCGTCAGGCCAGAAAGTCTTGGGGACGATGCCGTTGGGGCTGAACATCACCACCAGCCGCTGTTTCCGCTGCTGCTGGTTCGCGAAGCCGATGCTCGGGAGATTCAGCAGGAACGGCAGCGCGGCAGTGCTCAGCCCCAGATCGCGGAGAAATTCGCGGCGGTTAGGTGATGACGTCATGGTCTCTATCAATCTTTCCAGCGGAGAGCATTGAGCAGGACTCTCCGGAATAACGGCTAAGGATTCGTTTTGGCGGCAATCGAGGCCGGGGGACCAACCGCGGAGACAACGGCGATTTCAACCAGCAGTTTCCGGATATTCAAGTGGGAATCCCGGAAGGACGTTTTCAATCGTGCGGAATGATCCGGGCCATACGCACGCAGCGGCTGCTGGACTGAAAAATGAAATAGTTTCTCGACGAAGGCTGCGTGCGTCTCGGGACTGTCGGCGAGGTATTGGGCCAGTTCACGGGCACCATTGAATTTGGCCGTCGTGCCGGAGCGTGAGGCGTATTCTCCCGTCGCGTCGATCGCACGGGAACGCTCTTCATTGCGGAAGCGTCCAATCGCGTCAAAATTTTCGAGCGTAAATCCGAGCGGATTGATCAGGGCGTGGCACGTCTGGCAATTCGCGGCTTTGGTCTGCAGGATCACCCGCTCGCGCGTATTCAGGTCGGGATGCAACGAAGGAGGCAACGGCACGAACGCATCCTGCGGGGGTAACAGAGGCCGCCCCAGAACTCCCCGCGCCAGAAAGACTCCCCGGCGAATGGGAGAAGTCGTCGTCGCATCCGCGAAGACAGACATCAGGTAGGGATGCGTGAGGAGACCCGCACGTTTGTTCGCATCCAGCGAGACCGGCTGAAACGGAGCATCAGCCGGGAGATTGCCGTTGTAAAGTTTCGCGAGACGTCCATTGAGGGGGATCGACTCGGCGAGGAAGAGTTGGCGGAAGTCGGCAGCGTCAGACGCGATCAGGTCGTCGAGAAACAGTTCGAGGGACGTCCGGAGATCCCGGGCGACTGCCGGATCAAACCCGGGGAATTGGCCGGCATCTTTACTGAGGTCCCGAACCTGATCCAGTTTGGCCCATTGCAGCAGGAATTCCCGGAGCTTGAAACGAAAGCGAAAATCCTGCGACATTCGCTCCGCCTGCTGGGTGATCTGTTCGCGGGTCGTGAGATTCCCGGAGGCCGCCGCTGCGAGGAGTGCGGGATCGGGCGCGGAATCCCAGAGCGCGAAGGACAGCCGCGAGGCGACGGAATAAGAGTCCCCCTTCGGCAGTCCGATCCCCGGGTACAGGAACCGGGGGGACTTCAGGACCAGCATCGCCATTTTTTGAACGGCCAGCTCGGGGTCAGGCTGGCCGGCAAACTGACGATCGATGTACAGGGACTTCTGTTCGTCGTCGAGCGGATGCCCAAAGGCACGTTCGGCGAACTGCCGGCTGAACTCACGCAGTCTCTTTTCGTATTCCGGTCCCGGTTCCGCACCGCCACTGAGGTCATTCAGCCGGCGCAGCACATAATCCGCGACTTCCAGCGCCGCGGCCGTCGTCGCCTGCTCCCACTCACGGGAGACGTTGCTCCCCCGTTCGAAGCCCGTGCTCCGATCATCCGGAGGGAAGGGGGTCTGCACGAAGAACGATTCGGGGAAGTGGTTTGGGGACAGGCAGCTCCGCGGGATGATTTCTTCGTTCCGTCCGGGTGGGATCCAGGAGAGTGAGACCGACGCCGGTTGAATCGCTTCCTTTTCCTTCTGCTCCGCGGACTTCTGAACTCCCTGGCCCGACTTGGAGAACGCCATCAGGAAGGGATAGGCGCGCCCCCCGAGCAGATGGTGGGTGGCACGATGCTCGTTCTCCTCTCCGGAGCGGACCCAGCGGTCGATCAACGGATTCACGCGGTCATCGATGAGGAGTTTGACGCTGTTCGGACTCCGGAGGATGAATTCATATTCGCCCGTGACGGGGGCATAGATCGCACCGGACCAGATGATCGAGAAATCGCGGGGGTTGAATTTCTCCTTGTCCGGGCTGCCTTGGCCGAAGTCGAACCGAATCTCCGGATCGACCCGTTCGAAGACGTTTTTTCCCTCTCCCTTGGGATTGGTGGTGTTGTAGCTGGCTTTCAGCCCCCGTTCGGTCCCCCAGTTACCGGTGCCGCCGCGGAAGCTGGTCATCAGGTCAGCGACCGCGAAGCGATACCGCCGGGCCGTGAGATGGTTCAGCGCGACCGGGGGCAGGGCAGGGCGAGAGGGGGCGGTTTTGGAATAGAATTTGTCGAAGACATAGGGGGCGAGCGAGGCGAGTTCCGCCGGGGTGAGCCTCTGCTTGGGATCGGGGGGCATCGAAGCCGCGATGAACTCCGTCAGTTCCTTCGCGGAGCGGTCTCCCGCGAGCGGTTCGGGATAATTCGCCGCGGTTCCTTCTCCCTTGGGGCCGTGGCACTTGGCACACTTGGCCTGAAAGAGCTGCTCAGCAACCGGGGCGGGAGCCTCCGCACGCACGGCGCACGCGGCACCAAGCAGGAGGAGCAGGAAGAACGCTCGCATTCTCACAATGAGACTCGTTGTTCTGAGGCAGGAGCGCCGGTGGGATGCTTGCCGGTGGGATGCTCTCGGGGCAGGAGGGACACGTGAGATTGATTTTAACCCGCCCGAGGGGGTTGAGCAATGTTTGAGGTGTCGCGCTGAACCCCGATTCTTCCCCGGATTTCCCGATTTAAGTGCGGATTTTCACGCACTGCCCGCTCGCCGTGGACACCCCCCGGATTCTCGAACTCGGACTTCAGTGGATTTGGGATGAGTCGAGCTTAAACTCCGCTTGCTCCATGTGGCGGACCATCGTGGCCCGGTCGGGGATCTCCTTCGGGGGAGCGGGAGCCTGCCAGATGGGAATCAGGTAATCGCGCATCACCCACAGCAGATGCTGCTGGGCCTGGGTGCCGGCATTGGAGCTGTTCACGAGTTGCTTGCGCAAGCGTTCTGCCTTCTGCAACTGGACCTCGGAAAACGCTTGCCATTCCTCGGGCTTCAGATCCTTCTTCGACATCATCTGCTCGGTGGCGTCGATGGAGGCCTGCAGGTGGGTGAGGATCTCCCGGTTGAAAGCCGGAGGCTGCCAGAAGACCATGGCGTAGTTGATGCCGATCCACAGCCCGATGACGACCAGCACCATCCAGGTCTTCTTCAGGATCCACCACGGGACCGCGACGATCCGGAAGAACAGATCCGTGGCGACGATAAAGAACCCGCCGCAGAAATTCTTGATCGGCTCCAGGAAGCTGGGAGTCGAAGAGATGCTGACGGTGACGGTCGTCTTGTCGGGAGCACCTGCCGCCCCGGAAGACGCGCCGCCGGGAGCGGAATTCTTTTTCTTCGTGGCAACAAAATTCGTGACGTGGACCAGCAGGTCATGCATCCCCTCGGACGGTTGCCATGCCCCCTCGAGTCCGTATCGGAGTTGATCCGTCGGCTTGAGCCGCCCCTTGACCAGCATTTCGGCCAGGTCGCGGAGTGTCTTGGGGCCGATGACATCGCTGCCGGATTTCAGATACCAGTTCAGCTGGTTGTAGAGGTATTCTTCCTCGGACTCCGCTTCGCCCGGCCATTGAACGGGGAGGATCCGGGCCCGTTCCCAGTGATTGCTCTGCCGCGACTTGATCAGCGTCTCGGGAGTCAGTGTCCCCTGGTAAACGAGATCCAGAAGCTGCTCAAAGCTGAAGGGGCCAATCGTTTCCCGTTCTTGCTGGTAGTACCAGTGACTGGACGTGGCGATTTGATTGGTCATGCACGGGCCAAGGTAGGACAACGAAATTTCCAGGCGACGCGAGCGGCGATCCGCGGGTGAGGCTCAATCGAGCCGAGAAGTGACTCCGCATGAAAGAGAGGTTTGATCACTCATCAAATCTTCTCCGTTCCGATGCCGGAAAACTTGCTCCTCATCCTCCAGCTCCCTTCTTGAGGCGGTTCGAGCGGAGCTTGAAGAGCAGCATCAGCAGCAGCACGATCGCGGCGCCGATACTGCTGTTGACGAAGAACATGAACCGCTTGTGCTGGGCTTCCTCCGAAATCAGGCCGGGCTTCATCAGAGCCGCGGCCGCCGTCTCGCGCGTCTTACCCGCTTCCGCGGCCGAGCGATCCTGCTTCTTGGCATTGGCAGCAGCTTTCGCCTGTGCTTTCTCGTAGACGGTGGCCTGGAGGTTGTGAAGTTGAAGTTCCTCGTCCTTGGAGACGCCCCCCGAAAAGTCGATCTTGGAGAACTTGGTCGCCCGGGCGTACATTTCGTAATCCAGCTTGACGCTCTGAATGACTTCGTTCCCCAGGTAGGAGAGGTTATAGCCGATGTTGATGGCACGGTTCTGTTCGTCCAGGAACTGGATCTTCTCTTCCTTGGACATGGCCTTGAAACTGGCCTGCTCGTTGGGTTGGATCAGGTTGACGCGGTTGTTCTTGGTCCAGTAGACGCGGAACTTCGTATCGAGCTGACTGAGAAGCTGTTGAAAGCGCGCTTCAGAGAGAGGAATCTTGAAGGCCGCATCCCGGGTATTGGCGAGACTCTGGTCGAACCGGTCCCGCAGGGCGTCGCGGTAGGATTCCCGGACACTCTCGCTGACGAAGAGATCAGGCTCTTTCTTCGCGGTGAGATCGACCAGGCGACTAATGATCTGATCGACCTGCTTCTCGGTCACCTCCCGCTGTTCGACGGGGATCACCGGGATCTTCGCTTCCTTGCGGACTTCGATCTGGGCACGTTTGATGGCGACGTCAGCCTGTTCTTTGGGTATCTCACCGAATCGTCCGTAGTTCACCAGTTGGTGAGTCAGATTCACCAGGTGGCCGGTGATCGCCCCTTTTCGGCTTTCAGGGAGTTTTTCGAAGTCTTCATTGGAAAGCTCCTCGTGCAGGATCCGCTTCAGGGCGTCCCGGGCGCTGTCGAGCTGTTTCTGCTGTTCTTTGGGAACCTCCGGAGGTTTGTTGCTGTTCGCGATCCTGATGATGCCTCGTCCGGCGAATTGAGTCGCCGCCTGCTTGACGATGTTGTCGGCGAGTTCATCCGCGGTCTTTCCCGGGATGTTCCACTGGTTCGTTCCGGGGCGGCGCCACTCCCGCTGCTGGAGCCGTTGAAGTTTGCGCTCCGCCTCTTTCATCACCTTGTCGGAGACCCCCCCCGTCAGGTCCACGGAAGCCCCCTTGACCTTGGCGGCCGTAGTGCGGGAGTTGCTCTGCAAGTTCTGGACGAAATGCGAGAAAGGAAAGATCTGGTAGAAGAGATTCTGGCCGATCATCGGGGCGCGAAGAGTGAGGAATTTCTCCTGGTCCTCGGGTTTCATGTTATCGAAGTCATTGAGGCCCAGGTTCGTGTTCAGATCCTGCATGTATTGGGCCTTGTTCCGTTCGTATTGCTTCAGGTTTTCCTCAAACTGGCTTTTGGCCCGGTCGATGTCCGCGGCAGTGAGTGGAATCTTGAAAGTCAGCGTGCTGGTCTGCCGCATCTGTGCCGTCAGGTTATTGAGAGCGGTCGACTTCAACGCATTACGGACCCCCTCATTCTTCAGCAGATCGGGCCGAATCGCCTTGGCCTTCTCGACGACGATGTCCGCCATCGCCTCAAGCTGTTTTTCAATTTCGGCACGGGGTTCCGGATTGATCGCCGGAAGTCCGGCGAGACGCTTGTTGCGGAGCGTCACGACTTCGAGGTTCGCTTCTCGATATTCCTTGGAAGAGAGCTGAGTGGGATTGTGCTGGTCCCGGACCATCCACACGCTGTTTTGAATCGACTGCAGAATTTCCTGCTGGCGGGGTTGAGGCAGCGCCTTGAATTTGTCCGGCGGCGTGGCGGCATTCACCGCTTCAATCCACCGTTTCTGTTCCTCGACCCACGGATCTGACGCAGCCGCTTCACCCTCTTTCTTATCGGCATCCTTCTTTTCGTCCTCTTTCTTGTCGCTGTTTGCGGGGACCGTCATCCCCGACTGGGCACGCACATTTTTAAACCCTAATTCGACCGCTTCCTGAGGGGTTGTCGGAGCCTTATAGGGAGTTCCCTGGCCACCAACCATTCGTCCCATGATGCCGAAAAGGCCACCCGGGGCGGGAGTCGCTTTCTTTTCGGTTTTGGTCTCTTTGGAGTCCGTCTTCTTATCCCCTGCGGCATCGGCAGGTTTGGTGGACTTCATCGGAACGCCATCCTCAGATTTCTCAGGCGTCGATGCCGCCGGCTTCGAATCGGGTTTCGCCTCCGGCTTCTTCACGTCGCCGGGTGCCTCAGGTTTCTTTTCTGAGGCCGGTTTCTCCGCGGCCGGTTTCTGTTCCGCCTCCGGCTTCTTTTCAGGTTCCGCTTTCTTCTCTGCCTCCGCTTTCTTTTCCGCGGCTGGAGCGGCCTTCGCCGGGGGATCGTCCGCGAAAACGGCTCCCGGGAACGTGATACTCAAGGTCAGCAGAGAGGCAAGGAACACTTTAACCGGCTTCATTTTCGGCTCCGGGTAGGGAATCAACATTGGGCCACACGATAAGGCGCGACGCCCCGCTCAGAACGGCATATCGACCTTCGCCGCGTCGTCCCGCTTGTGCATGTACCGCCAAGTATCAAGATTGATGTTGTCGTTGACGAAGTGGACGGAACCATCCAGCAGGAGCACGTACACCCCATCCGTATGCTGGCTGCGGGAGGTTGCCTGGAGGGCGGAGTTATTCAGACCGGTGCCGGAATAGCACGGCATCCGCAACTGGTTGAGCTTGTCAACACCCAGATTGGTACGGAGATAGTCGCAGCCGCAAACGTCATCGGCGTCCTTGTCGAGATGGTTGGGACCGAAATCATCGTCGACGAGCGAAAAGTAACCGTGAGAAGCGGTCCCGCTGGACCCGACAAGTCCCAGCGACCAGACGCCCCGCGGATCGGCAGGGTGCACCCCCGCCCGAAGCTCTTCGATGCCGACCATGCTGGAAAGGCCTCGCGTGAATTCGGACAGCTTGTAGGCGACATTCACCCCTCCGATGCCGTTGCCCGCCAGCGTGCCGACGCCGAAGAGGTAATCATCATTATCAGTGACGAAAGGATCGTCGCACGGACCGAAGCCTGCCGGCCGAATGAAGCAGTTGCGGTTCACTCCCATGTTCATGCCGTAGTTGCCCCGGGCGTAGGAGTGATTACCGGCTGTGCCGGCGACAAAAGCGCGTTCGTAGCGATTGTCGACGCCGTTGAATCCGTCCGAAGGACACTTGAAGACCGCGAGTTCCGCGGTGCGGATCGACTCGTTGGCGGGGTCATCAATCGGGGCGCGGTTGTTCCATTTGGTGTACAGATTCGGTTGATCCAGTTGCGGCAGCATCAGAAGCGCCCAGTTCCCCATGATCCGGTCCGGTTCCAGTGTCGGAGAGATGCCCCACTCGACCCGGTCGATGACCCCCAGCGGCAGTTGACCCTGGCCCAGCGGTTCACCCAGGCCGCTCCAGATCGAAAGCGGAGGCAGAATCTTGTGCTGGTCGGCGTAGTTCTGCAGGGCGATGCCGATCTGGCGGAAATTGTTCTGGCACCCCGTACGGCGGGCCGCTTCCCGGGACTGCTGCACCGCGGGGAGCAACAGCGCGATGAGCAAACCGATGATCACGATGACGACCAGCAACTCCAGAATCGTGAAACCGCGAGGGTGACGCACACGCATGGCCAGGGTTCTCCGGGAGACAAGAGGACGGGAGACAAGTGAAACGGTCGGTCGCGAAGGATTCGTCGTTGAGAACGACTCAGATCCTGAACGGATCACCTTAATTCCACATTAAGACGGAGCTGGTTAACGAACTTATTGGACCATAAGAACTTCGCTCTGGCAATTTTGAAAGTTTGTCCACGGTGGGACAAACTTTGTCCACGGGCAAGAAGTTTGCGAACCGACGGGGTTTGAGACTTGGTCAGCGAAGTTTGGTGTCGCTGCGCAATTTAGGGGAACCGCAGATGTCGCGCCGCGCACTTCGACCCCCGTCCCAAACTGGCGGGAACTGTCTCTTAGACACACAAGGTCACGCTGAAGTTCCCCGTCTTTCGGGATCCACCGGAAATCGAGCGTCGCGCCTATCCCTCTCGTTTATCTGAGGTCGGGTTGCTCCGGGGGCAGTTTTTTGGCGGGCGGCGTATATCCTTTTGGGCTCTCGACTGGCTTGGCTTGCGGCGGGTTGTCGTACGTCGGGGCGGTGGGGTTAGGGGTCGGGGAAATCGGTACGCGGTACAAGTCACTGGGCAAACCCGATGTGGGGACCGTGACGGGAACGCTAGGAAAATTCAGCGGCAGGTCGAGCCCTTCGGCTTTGAACAGAATCGCTTTGAGCCGCACAGAAATGATCTCGTCCTTCATCAAAGCCCGTTTTTCCTGCTGTTTGCGAAGCGCCGCGACCCGCTCCTCAACCGCTTTGATCTCCTTTTCTCGCTCCGCCAGGTCGCGATCGAATTTCGCGATCAGAATTCCCTTGATCTTGTCGACGATGGGCTGACGGCCGGCATCATCTTTGGCGTCCTGAAGAGATTTGAAGAGCTGTGCGTAGTTCGCATGTTCTTGCTCTTCCTGCTTCGTGAGCGGGCGCATTTCGGTGACATACACGGTGCGCGGAATCACGTGAGGAATCTGACGTTGACTCGATTCGAATGTCAGCGGCGGATTGGTGATTGTGGTGGAAGGAGATAATATACGCGGATCGGCTTTTTCGGAGGGGGCAGTCTCCTCTTTGTATTGCGCAAGGAGGCAGGCCGTCAGGCCCAGAACCGCGAATGTACTGAACAGCGTGATGCGAGCGGAGCGAGGTGACATGCAGTGATTCCTTTCCAAAGTCGAACTGTTTGAATTCAGGGATGAATACCATTATGCAGCGAACTGGGGGGTGAACGGCGGTCGATGCGGTCAATCGCCTGTTGTGTTTCAGTCAGTTGTTGCAGCCATGACTGCCGGCCGAGTTGACCCGGGTTATCCGCAAAACTCGACGCGCGGGGGGCTTCCAGGTTACTAAGAAGTCTGCGAATTTCCGCCAGATCCTGCGCGTGAGTATCCTGAATGACGACGGGTGTCGTAAGCGGCTTTACGGCGGCTGTCGTCAAATGTCCGGCGGGAAATTCAGAGGTGGCGGCAGAATTGGGAAGGGGCTTCACAAGAATTTGGTTTTCCGTAGGTTGATCACCAGAACGGACACGGCCGATGAGAATGGGTGATGAGGAGATTTCCGGTTTCCGCTTGGACGTGAAAAACATCGTCAGACCCACGCCGACGAACATGCAGGCCAGTGACGCCGTGAGAAGCAGAGCGGGAGTTTTCAATCGCGGGATCAACCGGGCGAAATTCCGACGGAAACGGTTCCGCGAGAAATGACGACCCTGCTGGACGTCGGCGAGCAGAGTTTCCAGACGTCGGCTGAGTGTCGCGGCATCGCTGATCCGGCGATTCGAATCCTTCGCCAGCAAGCCATCGACAATCTCCGCGAGTTCCGGCGGCACTTCAGGGTTGATTTCATCCAGCGGGCGGTGTGGTTCGTGGCAGATACGGTTCAGGATCGCCATGGCATTGTCCGCCCGGTAGGGAGGTCGGCCCGTACACATGAAGTAAATCAGGCTCCCCAGGCTGAACAAATCGGAACGGTGGTCCACGCGGGCACCGCTCGCCTGCTCGGGAGACATATAGTGCGGCGTTCCGGCGATAATCCCGGTGTGTGTCAGCGTCGCGTCATCCACGGTCCGCGCCAGGCCGAAGTCGGAGATCACCACCCGGTCGACAGATTCCTCCAGCAGGATGTTGGCCGGTTTGACATCTCGATGAATGACCCCCTGCGCATGCGCCGCAGCCAGCCCCGCCGCGACCTGCACCGCGATCCGGAGAACATCCTGGCAGGGGAGCGGCCCCTGTTCGTCCACGCGGGCCTGCAGTGACTTGCCGGGAACATACTGCATGACCAGATAAGGCAGATCGGAGTCCGCTTCGACGTTGTAGATCGGAATGACGTGCTCGTGAACGATCGCGGCGGCCGCTTGCGCTTCCCGCGCAAATCGGCGGCGGGCGGCGGCACTGTGGGCGAGGTGCGGAGCGAGAACCTTGATCGCCACCACCCGATGCAGATTCGTGTCGAATCCCTTCAGGACGATCCCCATCCCTCCCGTGCCGATCACCTGCTCAACGTCATACCGGCCGATCTTTCCCAACAACTCAGGGTGTGAAGGTGGCTGCAGGAAATCGAGCGACAGGGGAATGCGCTCGGAGTGGTCCCCCTGGTCGGTCGAACCGACGAGAAAAATCCCGGCCAGATCGTGATGAGTTTCCAACGGAACGGGATCGCCGATGTCGCGGAGGTTTTCCCATGCGTCATTGTTGGGGAAGTCCACGCTGCTCAGCTCGAACAGGCGTTCGCGGCAGCGGGGACACTCATCCAGATGCTCGGCCGCCGAATGAAATTCCTCGCTCTCGTCATCCCCCGTCAGCAGCAGGAGCAGGCGGGCATCATCGCAGTTCATGATCGGACTCCAGTTCTTTCCATTCCGCTTTCAGGCGTGCAGTCACCCGGCTGCGGGCAATATACACCCCCCCGACTGTGAGACCGACTTTTTGAGCGACATCCTCCGGCGCTTGCTGTTCGATGCTCGTGAGCCAGAAGGCTTGCCAGGTGGTCTCTTTCACGGACCGTTTCACGCGCGACGAGATCAGACGGAACAGTTCGCGGCGATGTTCGAGCAGAAGCTGCCGCTCGTCAAAGGGAGAGGGGAGCGCGGGACGGTCCAGGAGATTCAAAAACGTGCTGAAACCCGAGGAACGGGGTTGGCGATCATGCCGCGAATGGAGATCGAGAAGTTGATTCCGGGCGATTTTGAACAGCCACGAGCGAAACTTCCCCCGGCTGGGATCGGGGGTCCACCGTTCCACGGCCCGCGCCACGGACAGCAGCACGTTCTGCACCAGTTCCCGGGCGTCAGCGTCCTGCAGGCCACGACGGCGCGCATACCGGTACAGGAACGGCTCGTAGATCGCGACGAACTCCTGCCACGCCAGGCGGTCCTCCGGGGAGGGGAGCCTGAGGATCAGACTGGCTCGGGTTTCGGGGATTTGTGACATGCGGGCTCAATACAGAGTGTGTCGAAGGCGTCTGGCCTTCTTTATACACGCCAGCAAAGCGGGAATCTTTCACGGAAAACCGAGCTGTTTTCGAAATTTGGGCGATGCAAAGGAACACATGCGAGTCGGGATTGCCGTTATTTTGCCGTTAAATTGCCGTTAACGGCGAAAGAGTTTTCCATCCGTCCACGTGCGGGATTTTTTTGTCGAGAGTTCCGAATCGCTCTTGCTTTTTATTTTAGACAGGCAAAAATAAAAGCCATGAAACCGATCGCAGGAGACTTGTTGCGTGGGCATGTCGAGACGATGGTCCTCTCCGTCTTACAGCGCGGAGAGGGGCATGGGCTGGAGATTCTCCGCCGCCTGGAAGACGCGGGGTGCGGGTTGCTCAGGCTCAAGGAGGGGTCACTCTATCCCGCCCTCTACCGTTTGGAAGCGGCTGGCCTGATTATCGCCCGCACGGAAAAAGATCCCGCGGGAAAACGAGGCGCACCCCGACGTGTCTATGAATTGACGAAGAAGGGGCACAAGGCCTTGAGCCAGGCGCGAAACGAGTGGACGGAATTTGTTCGAGTGGTGGGGGGAATTGTAGGAGCGACCGCATGAATCCGAACGGGATCAATCCAGACGCCATGAATCCAGAAATCGAACGGCAACTGAAGATCACAGTCGAACGCGCAGTCCGTCCCTTGAAGACTTGGGATAACCGGAAATATGAAATCCGGAGAGAACTCCTCGGGCATCTGACGGCGATCTATCAAGAGGAGCTGACACGCTGCGGTGATGAACACGCCGCATTGAGTGTAGCCCGGTCACGATTTGGCGCGACGGAGGAGTTAACGCAGGAATTACAGCGCGGGGTGCCGCGCATTCCCCGTTGGGCGGCCTGGCTCAATGAGGTATTCCGAATTGATGTGGCGATCTCTCCGCGACAAAATGCCTGGCGTTGGACGATGTTTTGGTTCTGCGAACTGTTTTTCCTGTTCGGGGCATGCGATCTGGTCGTGATCCTGAAGGGAATGAACCCCTGGCCTATGATCGTGACGCTGCTGACGCCTCTCGTCATGCTGACGTTAATTGCCTATGTCGTCCTCGAAGGGACATTTGGAGCGATTCTCAACGGGAGCGAAGACAGGATCTACTGGAGAATAATACGATGCACATGTTACAAACTGGGAGCGTTGGGCTTTATTTATAAGCTCTTGCTCTCTTCGCAGATGATTCCGCTTTGGGAACGGTTTGGTGCGCGCGAGGCGCTCCTGGTCGTTCTCAGCACGGTGATGCTGCCCGTAGTGTTTCTGATAGTGATGTGGGCCGGCCGGAAGGAATTCAGCAGCCAGGTCGAATGGGCTCGGCTGGACCTAAGCGAAGAATAATGAGCGGCAAAGAAAGACAGAAAGCCCGGCCGTCTCCCGTATGCAACGGCCGAGCTTCTGTCAGCGAATCAGGAGGATTCGTTTCGGAACCGAAATCGGTTGTACTGTGACTCTCGTTCGGATTAATAGCGGAGGATCAGGTCGAGGTACAGGCGGGAGCCGAAGATGTCCTTGCGGGGTGAAACCGGGACTTCATAGCCCGCCCCCACTTCGCTTGCGCAGAACAGCTTGCGACGGCCACCGAAGGCAATCGTCACGACGTCATTACCGGCCACGGACGTGGATCCCAGGTTGACCAGGTCCACCCCTTCAAAGTTGACGGGCAGGGTCTTGCCGCTCCCCGTCCAGTGGAACCAGTTCAGTTCGACAAGGCCGTACAGGCGGTCAGTCAGGGCATAGTCGACGTGGTTGGACCAGTACCAGCTCTGGCTTTGGGCCGCGAAGTCGCTGGGCAGGCGGAATCCGCTCGCGGTCATGTAGTGCCACCGTTCTCCGATCTGCTGACCGCCGGTCAGGAACAGGTGGAATTCACCGCTCCCGTTCCCCTGGAAGACTTTCTTGGTACCGGCAGGAATTTCAAACGTGGTTCCGACGCTGACGATCCGCTGCGCATCGGGATCGCGGATCAGGTTGTATTTCAAACCGGCGGCGATGTTCGCCCAGCCGTCCGGATCACCCAGCGCGCCGTTCGTCGGGTTCATCCAGATGTATCCGTCTTTGGTCGCGATAATCGACAGCCGTTCGGTCAACGCGGCACGCACCTGCATCGCAAGGTACTGGGCCGTCCCTCCCTGGAACACCGGGTTGGCATCATTGAACCAGTGGTTCGCGAAAATGAGCCGGGCTTCGGTCACTGTCCGGGGGTTTTCAAAGTACAGCGGGTTCGACAACGGCGCGATGAAGTCGCTGAAGCAGTCATCGGACGCGGCGAACAAACCGAGCAGCTTGTCGTTGATAATCAGCGGCGCGGCGAGATTTTCCGGAGCGAGACTGTCGAGTGAGAGATTCTCGAACAGGACCGGCTGCATCGCCGGAGGAGCCTCGGTATAGGTCGGGATCTGCTGATCCATCGCAGGAACTCCCTGCAGAGCCTGATCGAAGGAGGATGGATCCTCGGTCTGGGAGTAGAGAGACGAACTGGTTCCCCCGACGAGGGAGGCGCTGAGTGCGAGCCCCAGGAACCACGATTTGAAGCGCTGCATAATTGCCCCTTAGAAGATTCTCGGACCCTCCGCGCCCGGACGGTGAACGCGGTGCGCGAGGATGCCCCGTGGATATGAACTCAGCCCGAAAGCGGTGAGCTGAGAAAAAACTGCCCGTCTGCTGCCCGTACGTCCGCCCCAATTCGCGCTGGAATCGACAGAAAAGATACGCGTGATGCGACTGCCGCAAGCGAATTGAATCACATAATTGATCGGAGTGTCGGAAGTGGAGGAATAACGAGAATACTGTCGTTCCCTTAACTCAAGTTGACCGGATTTCTTTAGCAAACGGAAAATCTTGCCCCATTTTGCGCAGAAATTCTGTCAAATCTGCGAGATTTGGCAAATTCATACAGGAGATTCCCTCAAAATCCTCGCTCTTCCGAGACGTCGTTTTACCCGCGAGAAGCACAGACTCTCGAACGTAACCCGTTTACAGCCGGGGCGCATCTGTCTTACGATCGGAGGGACAGCAAGTTTCCAGGATCTTAAGACGCGGCGACAAGAAGCGAGGCAGCTCCGCATGTCCAGTGACGCTCCCAGTGACGC
This sequence comes from Planctomycetales bacterium, assembly GCA_046349635.1. Classification (GTDB taxonomy): domain Bacteria; phylum Planctomycetota; class Planctomycetia; order Planctomycetales; family Planctomycetaceae; genus JAXMBX01. The sequence continues at coordinate 86,585 of JAXMBX010000009.1, read as the reverse complement.
TCCCAGTGTCGATCAATCCACGTTGTCGGACGGAGTCCCCCCCGCGGCTCCGATGGTCGGGGAGATTTCTTTCTCGCAGCGTGAGGTCCGGAAACAGCGCGGAAAAGATCTCCGGCAGTTGTGCCCGCGGTCGAGCCATACAACGCTCGATCTGGATCCCATGCGCGACCCGATCGCACTCCTGGAAGAGTCGAACTGCGACCGCTTGAAGCAGCTCTTGCCCGTCCGGTTTACGCGGATGTTGGAGTCCCCCTTCGCGTTCTTTCGCGGGACGGCCGGGTTGCAGGCCTATGACCTGTTGAAAACCCCGACGACCGGGATCAGCGTGCAGTGCTGCGGGGACTGTCACCTCATGAATTTCGGCGGGTTCGCGACACCGGAACGGACCCTCATTTTCGATATCAACGACTTCGATGAAACCCACCCGGGACCCTTCGAGTGGGACATCAAGCGTCTGGCGACCAGTTTCGTCCTGGCGGCCCGCTGGCTCCGTTACAAGAAAAGCGAAGCCCGCGATGCCGTGGGGCAGATGGTCAAGTGGTACCGCGAGGGAATGGCCCAGTTCGCGGAGATGAGCGTGCTCGAAACGTGGTACGCGCGGATCACGTATGAGGGGATTCTGGAAAGCGTCGCCGATAATCCCGTGCTGGCCAAGCATGTCAAGAAACAGGTGGCCAAGGCCCAGGTGAATACCTCCGAACACGTTTACGAAAAACTGACCCGGGAAGTGAACGGCAAACCCCAGATTGCGCTCAGTCCGCCGTTGCTGTTCCGCCCCGAGGATCACGACCAGATCATGCAGGAACATGTCGTCCCCTTCTTCGAGAAATATCGCGCCACCCTCAGTGGTGAACGTCAGATGCTCTTCGACCGCTATCAACTCGTCGATTTCGCCTACAAGGTCGTCGGCGTCGGCTCGGTCGGAACCCGGTGCTTCATCGTCCTGTTCATCGGGAACCAGGATGACCCCCTCTTCCTGCAGGTGAAAGAGGCACGCCGGTCGGTACTCGCGGGGCGCTACGATGCCACGCCGCACGACCACGATGGGGAACGGGTCGTCACGGGCCAGCGACTCATGCAGTCGGCGAGCGATATCTTTCTGGGATGGACGGACGGACCCAAGGGGCGGTCTTATTACGTGCGCCAGTTGCGCGATATGAAAGTGGCCCCCGACCTGCGAAACGCGACCCCCGAGATCCTGGCCGGACTGGCAGGCCTGTGTGGTCGGACGTTGGCCCGCGCACACGCCAAAACCGGAGACGCCGCGACGATCGCCGGCTATCTCGGGGGCGGAACGAGTTTCGACGAGGCAATCACCGAGTACGCCGAAGCCTACGCGGACCAGGTCGAGCGGGACTTCGAAACGTTCCAGATGGCGACCCGCACCGGCCGCCTCCCCGTCGAGACAATCCCCGGCGACGTCGAAGAGACAATCCGCTGAGACTTTGGAATTTCTGATTTAGACGAGAATCGTCTTTTCGTGGTTGGCTTTTGGGCAATTCACTTCCAGTTATTTCCCACGCAGCCCCTTCGGCACCGCGCGGCGTTCGATCAGGTCGAAGAAGAATTGCACGAGTATCGCAAGCACCGCCGCCGGAATCGCCCCCTGCAGGATCAGGTTCGTGTTATTCAGCCGGATGCCGTTGAGAATCGGCTGCCCGTAACCGCCAGCTCCAATGAGCGCCCCTATCGTCGCCGTGCCGACATTGATCACCGCCGCCGTTTTGATCCCCGCCAGGACGCGGGTCGAACCGAACGATTTCGCCACGTCGATCAGTTGCAGCATCAGCAATTTTCCTCGGCTGGAGATGTCACTTCTTCGGGGCAATCACTTCGGGGCAATCACTTCAGCAGGCGGATTCGCATTAATGTCGTCGAGCAGAGACTGGACTTCCCGCTCAAACCGATGCGTCCACTCGGCAACGGTCGGTTTCCCCTGCCGGCCATCGGGGACAGTAATCGGATCGCCGAACTGCACGACCACCTTCCGCTCCCCGCGCACGCCGGGATAGACCGCCCGGAGGAGATCCTCCTCGAATTTGTCGATCGTCTCCGCGACCCGTTCAATGACCGGTTTCTTGGCGACGTAATCGCCGGGGTAGCTGTACAACTGAATCACGAAGAACACGTCTTCCATGTCCGCTTCCAATGCCAGCAGCGCCTCGTGTGTCAGCCCTTTCTGTTGGCCATTTTTCGTGTCTGCGTTTTTTTGTTCGGCGTTCTTTTGTTCGGCGTTCTTTTGTTCGGCGACAGCGATGATCGCACGCCGGACCTCCTTGGCCCGTTCCGGGCACTCGGTGGAATTCGGCGTGACGTTGTATTTCTGCTCCAATCGCCGGAGCACTTCATCGCTCAGTTGTCGCACCCGCTGCGTAATCGGCCCCGTCTGCTGCTGCTTCAGGTATTCCAACTCCTTGAGCGCCAGCAGACCTTCCGCGAACCGATAGATCCGCTCCGTGAGTCCATGTTGAGTCTGCGGGCGCCAGTACAGGCTCTCCTCCAGTCTTGTCATCACCCGTTCCAGGTCAGAGGTGGGATCCGAGACGTAGAACGCCTTGACCGCCACGGGCAGCGCGAGGATCGGTCGTTCGCTTCGCTTCGCCGCGGACAGGGCGATCGCGGCTGCCCCATCCCGAAACGGGCTGATCTGATCGTTGTGGTGGTAGATATCCCCCTCCGGAAAGATGACCAACGGGTGCGAGTTTTTCTGCAGGATCTCGACCGACGTCTTGAACGCCTGGACGTCGTTCCCTTCCCGATTGATGCTGTAACAGCCATGCCGCTGCAGTACCCAGCGATCAAATCGGGTTCCCATCGCGAAGACCTGCCAGGCGGTGAGAAAGTGGAACGGACGTTTTAGGCGGTGCGACGTCTCAATGAGGACGTACGAATCATAGTGGAAGGAATGGTTCGGGGTGATCAGCACCCCCGCCGGCTGGGCCAGGGCATCCTGCGCCTTCGCGAGATGCCGCACTTCGATGTCGTGGATCTTCTGCCGCCCGAGGTCATAGCGAATGTAAGGCCGCATCCAGCGGACGACCCACGGAGTCAGTTTCGGATTCCAGCGTTGCGGCGGAGTCTGGAAAGGTTGTTTGTTCATAGGGCAAGGCGCAGCAGCGCACGATCGTGGCACGCAGGGAGAGTGGATCTGGAAATGAACAGCGGAATTGAGGCCTGTATTGTAGCGACGGAACGGGGACACGTGCGCAATCCATCCCGCTCATTTTTACATCCGTTCATTTTTAGTAGTGCGGGGTGAACAGGGATCACGGCGTGAAAAACAAAATCGGCTGAGATCGAATAAACGACCCCAGCCGATCTGAATGAACTTCTCTCGTCCAAGAGACGACTGCGCGACCCGGCTCTAATTCTTCAGGGCTTTGAGGATGTCGGCTGCCTTGGTCCTGCCGCCGTGGGTTTTGCTCACCTTGGCAAACGTGACCTTCTGACCCTTATCGATGATGAACGTCGACGGGTACGCCGTTTCGTTCTTCGCATCCCAGCGGAGAGCGTAGGCGGTCGTGAAGTTGTAGTTCGGGTCGAGCAAGAACTGGAAGTGTTCCGGATACTCTTTCCCCTTGGTGAATTCCTGGGCGTACTCCTTGAGTTTGTCCGCCGGGCCGGGATAGACAAACAGCACCGTGGCCTTCGCGGCCTTGAACTCATCCGCCACCTTGAGGAATTCCGCAAACTGCTTGCTGCACAGCGGGCATTGATAGCCGGGATACCCCCGCAACACCACCAGCACGACCGGCCCGCTCTTGAGAGATTTGGAAAGCTCAACCTTCTCCCCGTGCAGGTTCATCAGTTCAAAGTCGGGGGCCTTGTCTCCGACTTTCGGGGGCCCTTCGGCCGCCAGGGTTGGGGCCACCAGGCAGAACACGGACAGGAGTGACGCGAACACGTAACGGGCAATGCGCGGGGTCATGGGAGAGTTCCTGGGAGAAGGGAGAGTGCAACGCGGCCCGAAAATCATCCGCTGCAATGATATCCGGTGAAGTCAAGGAGGAGCGATTTGAAGGGAGAAAAAGCACGCCGGAGGATTCGAACCCCCGACCGACAGATTAGAAATCTGTTGCTCTATCCTGCTGAGCTACGGGCGCGTGCGCAAGGTATGACACAGGATAGCACAAAAAAGCTCGCGGGAAAATCGGGGGAAACCGGCTACAGAAACAGGCAACCCAGCCCCACCAGCGACAGAATCACTTTTATGATCCCCACCGTCATGCTCAACGACCGGAACTGACGTTTCACCTCCCCGGGAGCCGTCATTATGTCGGTCCCCCGGTCGGGTTTCTCTGGCTGGCGTCCTCTCAGCCGAGAATGTCGCCAAATGCAAGATCGTGAATGTCGTCTTGTCCTTTCAGGCTCTCCCAGGCCAGGCGGAGATCCCGCGCCGTTGATTCCAATTCTTGCTTTGGCTGCTGAGAATCGTCTGTCTTGGCGAGCTTGAGGATTGCGGATTGATATTCGGACACAAGTTGCATTGGATCGAAGTCGGGAATTGAATCTCCCGGTGCTGGCATCATCTCAACCTCCTTGAGCGGCGGGCCAGTATCAGAGGATTTCAGTATCCGCACAACCCCGCTTTGTCGCGATGGGATAATGAGGGGGACGGGATAGATGGGTCTGAGCGGTCATCAATCAATCCAAACAAACGCTCCCGAAGATGGTCTTTTCGGTGATCGGACAGTGCGACGTTTCCGGGAGGCCTCTTGGGGCAGTTGTTCTGACTTCAAGGCGAAGGCTTCATCAGTGTGGAAGGTTCGCAAGGGCAGGTTTCAGTCCCCCTTCGAGTCACTGGACGCCAGCTCGTGAAGGTTGTCCGTCCCTTTAATGCTGAGCCAGCACTTACGCAGTATTTCAATTTCGCTCTTAACCTTGTCACGTTCCTGCGTCGTTTCAGCGTCTTTGCCTTCAATTTGACAAGGCAGGATTGAAGTACTGCTTTACAAGGTCCATTGGATCGTAAGTAGGGACTGATGAATATTCGAGTTTTCCCATTTTCGTCTCCGCTTTCGGCAATCAGTTGAACACACTGCGGAACGTCATTCCTGGAGGCATTGACAAGTTTGAAATGATTCCGCGTCGAATCCCTTCCGGGCAGGGGATGAGCAATTCCTGAAGGGAGTTTGCATCCTCCGGCACGGTATTCATCCACCGATGATAGTATGCGGGAGCAGAAAACAGGCGTCCGGTTATGGATCGGTTCCATCAGCCTGTTTTGGATCATTGATGATCCGGGTTGGTGAATCTTCCGCACATGGTCAATTCAGTCTAGATCAACGTGACGACTGACACCACAAACCGGGCGTAACTGACACTACCCTAAGAGACAAACCGGGGTCTAACGGGGGTTAAGCGGGAGTCTGCCCGATTGTCGAAATACGCTGAAAAACAAGCGGTTTACTGAAAAAGGGATTTCTCGGCAACCGCTGCAACTGGTTTGGAAATCTGTTGCTCTATCCTGCTGAGCTACGGGCGCGCGATGCGCGGCTGAGACACAGGATAGCACAAAACGGCTCGCGGAAAATCAGGAGCCAGGGACCACCGTCCACGACACCGCAATTCCCGCGGACTGGCAGGAATGCGATCGGACGTTTCGGCGATTCGACAGGATCGCTATGTCAGGGCCGGGAAAAGGAGCTGGACTATTTTTTGGTCACGACAAACGACGCGATTCGGTTCTGCAGAACCGAAATAAACACTTTTTCAGTCTGCAGATTGATCTTGTTACCCGTGGGGGGATTGTTGGAACTCGTCACGACCTTGAAGCCCTTGATGTTGATCTCCTGGTCGTTCTGTCGCACGGCTACCGCGAAATCGGACGTAAAGCCGTCTCCGCCGTACACAATCGCCTTCGTCCCTTGCGCGTTTTCGTGGCTATTGAGATGCGTTAAAACTTTGCCATGGTAGGGATCGTTCGGATTGATCGACTTCGGCACGTAAACGATGACCGTCGCCTTGTCATTGCTGATGTTGGCATTGTAAGTCAGAATCCCGGACTTGAACCGCGGCTTGAAGGCGAACGCGGATGCCGCGAGGGTCGAAAGGAAGAGGGCGGATACCAAACCAGTGAGAACGGCCTTGCGCAACATGTTTCTTTCCTCACCTGACAAAACAGCCGGTCAAAATAGCCACTGACGACCACGGCCACTGACAACCGACCTGCAGCGTTCTCCAAGCGTGATCTGACCGGGGGAGTTTCGTCAAGAGCGAAGAACCGGTTTTATAACCGTATTAATATTAGTTGGCCGTTTCAGAGAAACAGGCAACCCAGTCCCACCAGCGACAGAATCGCCACCATGATCCCCAGCGTCATGCTCAACGGCCAGTTCCCCAGCACCGGGGATTGGCCGCGGTTCAGTCGCCGGATAGTTCGCCCGTGAGAAATCGTCGCGAGAATCATGGCGATAATGCCCAGGACGAGCAGCGCGATCCCCAGGAGAACGGCACCGGCATGCAGCCGGGCGGTATGAGGCGAAGGATACTTCTCCTGCAGCGATCGGAAGAACCCCGCGATCCCGAAGCCAAACGTCGCAAACGTGAGGGTCGTGCGAATCCACGCCAGCGTGGTCCGGTCCAGGGCCAGCCGGGTGCGATAATCCGCCAGTTCTGTCCGTTCCTCTGCGAGAGCAGTTCGGGGATCTGAGGGAGCCGGCACGGGGTCATGGGAATTTGGCAAGGCAACCATAATTGTGCGTCGGGGGTGAAGGACTCAATGCGTGGGGGGAGATTCCGCCCGTGTTCAGGCAACTCGTTGTTCAGGCGATGTCGTTGTTTATGAAAAGCCGTCCACCGAAAATCTAAAGTGAACACGGCGGAATCGCAAGGAGCGGCCGGTTCTTCGTCTCAACGCCGTATCCCCGACGATGAAAAAACTCCCGGTCCGCGTGTTGATCACCCGGCCGGGAGTCTGTTTTTGACACACGGATCGAAACGGATCAACTGGTGAGGATTTCGATCTTGTAGTTGACCTGCAGTTTCACACCGGTTCCGGTTTGGGCATCACCAGCGGATTCCAGGGTTCCGGTCGACGCGGAAACCTGGTAGGTGAAGGTCGTCGAGGCATCCGTAAACAGGTCGTCACCGGCATCTGGGGTACCATCGTCCTTGCCGGCATCGTCGTTGTCGAAGAAGTTGACGGTCTTCAGGACAATCGAATCCCCATCCACCAGGGTGAAGTCGAACGTCGAGTTCAGCGTCAGGCTGTAACCGGTGTCGACTTCGTCCTCACTGTAGCTCTTGACCACCTGGAGCGCGCCTTCACGCCCGACATAAATCGTCCCCCACAAATCGAGACCGCCGGACGCATCGGACACCGTACCCGCCATCACCACCGACAGGATCGTGATCCGGATTTTCTGATCCGCCCGGAGCGGGTTGGTCCCGAGCGAGATTTCCTGCTTGTCGTTAATGCCGGGGTTGTCCCCGTCGGTATCCGCGTTTGTCGGATTCGTGCCGTAGAACAGTTCCTCACCGTCCACCAGGCCGTCCAGGTCCACGTCCGCCACGGTCGGATCCGAGAAGACCGCCTCGTCAGCCTTTCCGACCACTTTCACGATGATGGGCGTATTGACTTCGTCCCCGTCGGAACGGAGATCGTTATCGAGGTCCGCATCGAGTGGGTCATACTTGAGGGTGATCGTCCTGGGAACCCCGGGGCCGTTGTTCACGATCGTCACTTCATCGACGTCGTTCAGACCGTCCCCGTCCGTATCCGCCAGCGTCGGATCGGTCTTCAGATCGAACTCTTCCTTGTCGGTGAGTCCGTCTCCATCGGTATCGGCCTTCTTGCTGTCGGAAACGACGTGCCGCGCCGAAATCGCCCCTTGCACATTGGGTGTGCTGCTCACGCCGTGGACCGTGACCGTCCAGCCCGATGTCGGATCGCTGGAGTCTTCGAGGAAGTTGACCAGTCCATCCCCGTCGTCGTCGAGAACCTTGTTGGCATCATCCGTCGTCGGGTCGGTACCCAGGGTCTTTTCATCACCGTCATCGAGCGTGTCCCCGTCGGTATCGACATTGAGCGGATCGCTGGTGACGTGGATCGTCGTGGCTCCACCTGCGGTCGGGAAACGGAGCTTGACGTCGTACCCCTTGATTTCGTCGAAGTCCGAGATCCCATCCCCGTCCGTATCCGGATTTTGCGGATCGGTCGATTTCCGGACACCGTTGACGAAGCGGTTGTACTCGTCGTAGTCCGAGATCCCGTCGAGATCGGAGTCAACCCGCGCCGGACTGGAGAACGCGCGATAAGCGGTCTTGCCGACCACGTCCACATTCCAGCCGGTGTTCAGGCTGACGGGCGTCGGGCCGCCGAAAAATTCAAACGCATCGGGCAGGCCATCCAGGTCGCTGTCGTACCCTTTCATCTGCTGGTGATTCGGGTCTGCGAGTGTCGGCACGGTAATCATCTCGTTACTGTCCGACGAACCGAGCAGATATTCCTGGGCGGCGTCGATGCCGTCGTTGTCCAGATCCTGCAGAAACTTGAATGTGAGTCCATTTTCAGGCTTCAGGATCAGGTCGCTGAAATTCGTGGAACCGTCGATCCCGTTGGAGGTGTAAATCACCCATTTCTTCAGGGGATTCGTCAGGTCACTGGAGACGTCGCGGATACGCCAGAGCTGTTCGACGGGGACCGCCGGAGTATTCGGATCGTTATCGAGATCCAGTTGGACGATCCGCGTGGAATAACTGTTCGAAAGCTGCAGCGGAGTGAGCGTCGAAGAGGGGGTCGCGTCCTCATCATACTTGGTCAGCCCAAGGACGTTCTGCATGGCATCGGAGATCGTAATTCCGACGGCTCGCCCCGTGCTCGGTTCGAACACGACAGGACGGTCGTTCGCATCCACCACGTTGTCGCCGTTGGTATCGACGGCGATCCGCCCGCCGGATGTCGCAACCTGGTAGCGTTCTGTCGTCCCGCCGACGCCCGGGATGGAGACATCACCGAAGCCGAAATCCAGGACCAGCGGTGCGGTCCGGTCGTTGATGTCCTGCGACGAGAAGGCGAAGTTCCGCCCCCTTTCATCGATGATGTCGTAATTGGAAACCTTGAAAATGATTCCCTTGGGATTCTGCATCAATTCCTGAACAAGCGACGGGAAGATCGTGTCGTTCGAGAAGATGAACGGCCCCCGCTCGGGAACTTGCGGGCCAAGCGTGAATCCTTCGGCCGGATAGTTGTCCGGGGTGAGTGTCGCAATCGGAATGAGCTTGCCGAATTGGCTCGGATCTTGAATGAACGCGGTAATCTGCAGATTCTTGATCGTGAAGGCAATGTTCGACAGGCTCTTGAGATTCAGCCCCACTTTCATCGAAGCCCCGGCGATCGATCGTTCCACCGTTTGGTCCTGGCGGGCTTCCTTCTGCGTGCTGTAGGAATCGTTCAGTTCCTTTTGGGTCTGCCGGGCGGATTCCTCCGTGAAGCTCGACGTCCAGGAGTTTGTCGTGGAGACGTCCGCGTGGAATTTCCCCTCCGCTCCGAATTTCGTCCCGACCGCCCACCCCGTTTCCGCTCCGATCGTCACGTTGAATTCCTGCGAGTCGGCATCCGTATTACTGAAGGACTTGCTGTCGGACTGCGAAAGAGTGCTGCTGACCGACTGATTCTCGGTTTCGGTTTTCCCCTGTTGATCGGTGAACGTGTGCCGCACGTCGAGCTGCAGTGAAACATTGCCGACGTCGATCCCCGGCTTGGGAACATCAGCCAGCCGGAGATTTCGATTCCCGAGGATCGCTTCAATATTATCGGGGATCTGGTCCCCGTCCGTATCCGCGTCCGTGGCGGACGAGTGATAGAAGTTCAACTCCAGCGAGTCATCCAGTCCGTCATCGTCGGTGTCGACTTTCGTGGGATCGGAGTAGATTTCGTTGTACTCCGAGTAATCGCTCAGTTGATCCCGATCCGTGTCGGCATTCCGCGGATCGAGCCCCAGCTTGAATTCGTCGTTGTCGAGCAGGCCGTCCCCATCGGAGTCCGCGATCAGAGGATTGCTGGTGACCCACCGGCTGGAAGTGGTGCCGTTGAGCAGCGTGACCGTCACTTGCCAGCCCCGTTGCTCATCCCCATCCAGAAGCCCGTCACCGTCGAAGTCAACTAGGTCGGACGGCGAGGCCGGCGTCCCGGTAAACGTCGCCCGCGTCGGGTCCACGAGGACCCCATTCTGAACGATGGGGGACGCGAGCGCACTGCCACCCAGGTCCTTGACATTCGTCACGGCGACGGTGTACGTGATTTCACTTTGCGAAACGGTCGTCAATTCGACTGCCGTGTGATCCGCGGAGAGGAACCGCGCGGAAATAATCGTCAGCGCCGAAACTCCCCCGGGACCCGACTGCGAAATCGCGTAATTCGAGGCCACCGCCGCGGAATTATTCATCGGCTGGCTGAAGGAAATCAGCAGCGTGTTATTGGCCGTGGAGACCGCACCGATCACCCGCGGCGCAGCGGGACTGACATAATCGGACTCGGAAATCGAAACGATCTCCTGCGTGGTGTGAGTTCCATCATTGGCCCCGAAGCGCAACACAAACGCCCCCGCATAGTCGACCTTGGTCTGAACGGAAACATCTCCGAGCGAATCGACCGTCGCGGAGAAGCGATCCTTCGAGGCGCTGTACAGACGCGCGGGATCCTTGTAGTCGGCTGTGGGCAGATCCGCCAGCCACGTCGACGTCACCTTTCCCTTCTTGGAAGTGACCGCCGAGTAGAACGATCCCTCCGGGGTGATGTAGAAACTCGCACCGGCGATGGAACTCGTGAACCATTTTTCCTGCAGCCCCAGCGAGTTCTGCGCTGGGGTTCCCGCCAGGGAAAGTCCCAGCCGCTGATCCAGCACGTACGACTCGTCCTGGTTCGACAGCTTCGTCGTCAGGAGATCCTGGTAGGCGTAATACACCGGCGACAGGTTGGCGACGATCTCTCCACTGGCTCGTTTTTTCGCGCCGTCCCACTTCCCGAAGTCGCCGTTCGGCTTGATGAAATACCAGTCATCGTTCGAGGCCTGGAACCATTTCTCGTTTGCTTTGCCCCAATTCGTTTTGCGATTGCCGGCCGAAAGTCCGAGATCCTTCCCGATGAAATACGCTTCTGAACCGGCAGTCTCCACAGTGTAGGTGAGCGGGTCTCCATCCGGATCCGTCGGATTGAAGTCGAGCGCCAGGGTGTGTTCTCCGACACCCAGAACCTGCGGCCCGAGATCGTCGACAACCGGAGCGGCTGACAGCATCGCTCGAATTTCCAGCAGTTCCGTCGAGCGGTTTAAAACCGCCTGCCGACGAGTCCGTTTCCGGGAACGCTTTTGTCGGACGGGAGGTTTCCATCGTGCCAGCCAGCTTGTCAGAACCATGGTGCGAGCCTCAAATTAAGAACAATACAGGCGAAAGATACCTGAAAGAGAAGATTCAACGTGGCACATTAACACAGGCGGAATGCGTGGAGTAAGCAGGTTTTTTGGATTATCGCGAAATTTTGCGATTTCGTTAGATTTTTCCTCAAGGTCTTTGTCCGGAGAGGTTGTAGAAGTACCACCGGCAACGGGGTTCTAGACGCTCAAACAGTTGTCTGGACAACTATTGTTTGGAAGAGTATTGATGGTGATGATGACCAGCACCCTCAGACCGTGCGGCGATTCATGCCAGTCTGCAGCAGGAGGCTTACCTCGGGCTGTGGCGAACGTACGATCGGCTGCACTCTGGAGGACCGATTGTTCGCCCAGTTTCAGCAGCTCACCCCCCAGCAATACAACGCCCTCCGGTTGCTGCATCATGACCATCCCGCCCCCCTGCGGACGCTCGATCTGGCGGGAAGGCTTGTCACCCGTGCGCCGGATATCACTCGGCTTCTCGACAAGCTCGACGGGCAGGGGTCTGATCGCGCGGGATCGGCCTGCGGACAATCGCCGCGTGTCCCCATCTCGATCACCGCAGCGGGAATTGACCTGTTGATTAAAATTCGGGAGCCCTTGCAGGAGTGCCACGCACAACAGCTTGGCCACTTATCCCACAAGGATCTCAAGTCGCTCATCGCCTTGTTGCAGGCCGCCCGGGCGCCTCACGATCCTGAAGACCTCTGGAAATAACTTTTATCATCCGATGGAGAAGACAATGAAAACGGAGATGGTCGATGTGGTTGTGGTAGGGGGGGGACCGGCAGGGGCCACCGTCTCGACCGTACTGGCCCAACGGGGCGTGCAAGTCCGGCTGTACGAACAGGACAAGTACCCACGCTTCCACATCGGTGAGTCTCTGATCCCCGAAACCTACTGGGTCTTCAAGCGTCTCAGCATGCTTGACAAGATGAAGGCTAGTGCCTTCGTCAAAAAATTCAGCGTGCAGTTCGTCAACGCCGCGGGCAAGGAGTCCGCCCCGTTCTACTTCCACGACAACAAGCCGCACGAATGCTCACAGACCTGGCAGGTCATCCGCAGCGAGTTCGACATCATGATGTTGGACAATGCCCGCGAGCATGGCGTGGAGGTCGTTCAACCCGGTCGCGTCATGGACATCGAGGGGTGAGAAGGCGATCGGGGTGAAGAGGTCCGGGGTGAGGACAGTCAGGACACCATCGTCCACGCCAAGGTGGTCGTCGATGCCAGCGGCCAGACCACGATGATTCCAGAATCGCTTCCAAGTGCGCTCTGGGATCCGATCCTCAACAAGGGAGCGATCTGGACCTACTAGCCGCCGGAGCCTACCGGGACGCGGGTCGGGATGAAGGGGCCACCGTCGTGGTCAGACGACCAACAAAAAAGGGTGGTGGTGGTACATTCCACAGCACGACAACACCGTCAACCTGGGAGTCGTGGGACCGTTTGATTACCTCTTTAAAGGACGGGGCACCCACGAACAGGTTTACGAAGAAGGAAGTCGCCGCCTGCCGGCGTGCAAGCGGATTGCCGGCGACCCGAGCACTTCACCGGCTACTTCGGGACCAAGGATTATTCGTATCGCTCGAAGCAAGTCGCAGGCGATGGCTGGGTCCTCGTCGGGGATGCCTTCGGATTTCTCGACCCGTTGTACTCGTCCGGCGTCTCGCTCGCCCTCAAGTCAGGGGAATTGGCCGCGGATGCCGTTGCCGACGTTCTCGCGAAGGGGATACCTCCGCCGCCCAACTCGAAGTGGGGGGAAATGTTCAATCGGGGCGTCGACCGCATGCGCCCGGCTGGTCTGCGAATACTACGATGGCTTCAGTTTCGGACGGTTCATCAAGGAATATCCGCACTTGCGCGGCAAGGTCACCGACCTCCTCATTGGCGATTTGTTTGATGACAAGGTGGACGAAGTCTGGGGGCCTTTGGAGACGCTCTATCCGCCGGACAAATCGTCCCTTCCCGCCTGGGATGCGGGGATGAACCGGAGGATACCCCCGACAAGGTCAACGAGCACACCTCCCGAGGAGAACTCCGCTGATCCGCCGGTGTTGATCCTGTTTTACCGTCTTGATCCTGTTTTCTGCTGCAGAGATCGCCCGCGGGCCATGCTCAAGAACATCGCGTTTTACGTCCTGACCGTCGGGCTGTTTGTCGGCGCCGTGCTGCTCATCCTGCAGATCGGCGGCGAGGACTCCCTGTGGGAGGGCGGTACCAGTTCTCAGGCCGGAGGCGACGATCCGGCAGGCCTCCGCCGGGACGGCGAGGTCTCCTTCAGCCCTTCTTCGATCACCTCCGGCAGCCATTGTCTCCTGCTGATCCAACTGATCGTAATTGTCGGTGGCGCGGACGTTCGGGACTCTTCCGCAAGATCGGCCAAAGCCTGCGGTCATCGGAGAGATGGTGGCCGGTATCCTGCTGGGCCCGTCATTGCTGGGGATGATCTGGCCGCACAGCCAGCCGTTTCTTTTTCCCCCCGATTCCATGCCGATATTGAGGCTGTTGAGCAGGTCAGTCATTCTGTATATGTTCCTCGTGGCATCGACCTCGACCTGAGGCACCTGCGGAAAAACCGGCGCGGCTCCTTCCTCATCAGTCACGCCAGTATCGTCGTCCCCTTCTTCCTGGGGGCCACGCTCTGCCTGTTCATTTATCCGATCCTTGCCTCAATATCAAGTTCACCCCCTTCGCGCTCTTCCTGGGGATCGCGATGAGTATCACCGCCTTTCCGGTACTCGCGCGGATCATCGACGAGCGAAGTTGATGGGCTCGTATTTGGGAAGTACGACGATCGCCTGCGCGCGGTCGATGACGTGACCGCGTGGTGCCTGTTGGCGGCTGGTGGTTGCCATCGCAGGCTCGACCGGTTTCGGGGGGGCCGCGATGACGTTGGCACTCACCCTCTGTTTCATCGCCGTCATGTTGTCGATCGTGCATTTGAGCGGCCTGGATCGTGGACAGATTGCAACGCCGCGAGACCGGTGGCAGCACGCTCATGGTCGGTGGACTCGTCTTTGCATTTGCCTCTGCTCTCGTGACGGAAGTCATCGGCATCCACGCTTTGTTCGGCGCCTTCCTGGCAGGGGCGGTTATGCCGGAGAACGCACGCTTGCGCACCTTCCTCCGCGACCGCCTGGAGACCTTCACCACAATCCTGCTGTTACCCCTCTTTTTTGCGTTCACCGGGTTACGCACCCAGATTGGATTGCTCGCGGATCAGGAAAGCTGGTTGCTCTGCCTGCTCGTCATCCTCGTGGCGGTCGTCGGAAAATTCGGCGGCAGTGCGCTCGCGGCCCGGTGGACCGGGATCGGCTGGCGGGATTCGCTCGCGATCGGCGTCCTCATGAACACCCGCGGCCTGATGGAGTTGATCGTCCTCAACATCGGGTATGACATGGGAATCCTCTCCCCCCGCATCTTCGCGATGATGGTGCTGATGGCCCTCGTGACGACCTTTATGGCCGGCCCACTCCTGATCCTTCTCCGGGTCGGGAGTGAGAAGCGGGAAGAGGTCAATGCACCCCAGGTCGCTCGTACCTCGGTTTAGCGGGCGCAAAAAAACTCCCGGAACGCCTCTGAGTGGCGGCCGGGAGTTCGTGAATTCGACCTCGGACGATCGGATTACTTCGTCGGCTTGGTGGTCGAGAGTTTCCGCAGCAGCGCCTTGTGTTCCGCCTGGGCTTTCTCCAGTTCCTTGATCAGGTCGTTGCAGGAATCCAGCAGAGCCTGGGCGTCGCCACCTTCCTTCGTGCTTTCGGCGTGCACAGCCTTATGGTGCTCGACGGCCGCCTTCAGGTGCTTCTCGATTTCATCCAGGCGGGCCTTCATCGCCTTGTCGCTCTCAAGTTCCTTACGCAGCGCCTTCAGGTCTTCCTGGGAAGCGGTCAAAGTGCGACCGAGACTTTCAGAGGTGGGCTGAGCGATTTGGGGATTGATGGTCTGGACGGTGGAAGCGTATTCGTGCAGGCCCTGGGCATACCCCTGCCCGTAATTCAGGTGACGGGTCACGGACTGGGTGGACCAGAAACCCGTCCCGAATTCACCGAGGGCCTTCGCCCCGGCGTCACGCTGGGCATACGTGAGAGGTGCGAGGGTGCTGACGATCAGCGCCGCGGCCACGAGCAGGGAGGACTTCGAAATTCCGGACTTCAGCATGTTCTTCTCCTTCAAATTCATCAACGGTGAATAACCATGGTGTGACCTTCACGGTGGACCTAGGGTGCCGCCGTGAGTTGCATGAACCTGGTGTGCAGCCCGCTCACACAGGATATTCATGACTCCGAGCCACGGGAGCGCGCGGTGGTGGAGAGTGTCCCTCGATTCTAATAGCTTTTTCCACCGAGAGCTAAGAAGTAACCGACAAATGCACCAGTTTTTATGGTTTCTTCATTTCACCGGGTCATTTCACCGGGTCTTTACTTCGCCGGCGGATCCCAGATCGTGGCGATAATGTCCCGCTCGAGTTTGTGTTCCTGGCAATAGTAATAGATCACCACCACTTTCCCGTCCGGACGCTGCATACTGACCGGGTAGCCGACGTCCCGGCTGTGTCCGTCGGCCCGGAGAATGTAAGCCTTGCTCCAGCTGTTCCCCTCATCGGAACTCAGCTTAACTCGTACGCCAAAGGGATCTTTGCGGAAACCGTAACTCAGGCACAGACGCCCGTCTTTCAGGCGGATCAGGCTGGCGGGGTTCCCTTCGCCGGTGTCAGTCACGGGTTGGTTCACGAATCGCCACGTCTTGCCGTTGTCCGGGGAACGATACGCGTCGATCCAACTCCCGCGCGGATCCCGATAACGGATCATCGTCAGCAGCCCCTCTTTCCCGATCCGCTCCGTGGAGGGCATGATCGCATACCCCGCCTGCTCGGGAGCAATCCAGCCCTGCAGGTTCCAGGTCTTCCCCCCATCGGTCGTCCGGGCGCACAGGGGGCGCCCTTCTTCACCATCGGCCTTCCCTGCCGTCAGGAAGAACAAACAGCTTGAAGGCCCTTCGACAATGTAGTCGGTCCTCGCCGCGATCCCCGCAGTCCCCATGTTCGGAACGCGGAACGGCCCCTTCCAGTTGTGGCCTCGATCATAAGAGTAGTAGAACCGCGACGGCCCGTGGTGCATGTTGGTCATCCGGAGCGTCATCACGAAATTCGGATCGGTGAAATTGATCCCGCCGGGGCAGTCCTCCCATTCCTTTTCCTTCAGCCACGGGGGCTGGATCCCATGCAACGCGGGACCGGCGGGGATAAGTGCCCCTTGCTTGGACGGGTCCTCCCACTTCCAGGTTTCCCCCCCATCCAGGCTGCGGGCCAGCCAGTGTTCCTCGGGCTTTTCCCGGTCGATCGCATGGCGATCCGGGCCGAGATCCTTATACAGCCCCCGGCTGAACCCGGTCAGAATTTCATTCCCCCAGGTCCAGATCCCGTGGTTCGCGGGCCAACCCCCGAAACGACCATCTTCGTGGTACACGACCACGTGCTTGACGTTCTTCTCGACGGTGATTTCCTCAGCCCGAAGCCCGGCTGAACCCATGACCAGAATCAGCGTCAACACTGTCAAGATTTGACACAGCGAGGTTTTGATCGGGGTGAAATTCATGCGGTGTTCCTTCCGGAGGATTTTGGCCGGCTGCGGAGCTGTTTCGTCGTGGAAAATTCGTCGTGGAAAACTCGGAGAATCTCAGTCTGATCCGATTCCGCGGGGTTTTCAACCGGCGAAGATGACAATCGGATGAATTCGGAGAATCGCTCGGATATACTGGGCAACCCACTCGTCTCTCACCGCAATCAGGAGAAAGTCACAGATGTCCCCCCCCACAATTACCCCCGGTAAAACCCGCGTGGGCTGGATCGGTACCGGCGTCATGGGGACCAGTATGGTCGGCCATCTGATGCGCGCCGGGTTCCCCGCCACGGTTTACAACCGCACCAGGTCCAAGGCCGAATCGCTGCTGGCCGAAGGCGCACAGTGGGGGGCCACCCCGAAAGCGGTCGCGGAAAATTCCGATGTGGTCTTCGCCATCGTCGGGTTTCCGACTGACGTCCGGGAAGTCTTTCTCGGAGCCGACGGCGCCCTCGCCGGAAGCAAGCCGGGAACCGTCCTCGTCGACATGACCACCAGCGAACCCTCGCTCGCCGTGGAGATCGCCGCCGCAGCCGCGAAAAAGAGCGTTCACAGTCTCGATGCCCCCGTTTCCGGCGGTGACGTCGGAGCCAAAAACGCCGCCCTCTCGATCATGGTTGGCGGTGACAAGGCGATCTTCGAAGCATTGCAGCCCTGCTGGCAGGCGATGGGGAAAACCATCGTCCATCAGGGTGGGCCGGGAGCAGGCCAGCACACCAAGGCGGTGAACCAGGTCCTGATCGCGACCAATATGATCGGCGTCTGTCGAAGCCTTGCTCTACGGTTACAAGGCGGGTCTCGATCTGCCGACCGTGTTGCAATCCGTCGGCAGCGGGGCCGCCGGAAGCTGGTCCCTGAATAACCTCGGCCCCGGATCATGCAGAACAATTTCGACCCGGGCTTCTTCGTCGAACACTTCATCAAAGACATGGGGATCGCGTTGGCCGAGTCCAAACGGATGGGGCTCTGCCTCCCCGGTCTCGCACTGGCTCACCAGTTGTATCTGGCGGTGCAGGCGCAAGGGCACGGCCGCAAGGGAACGCATGCCCTCGAACTGCCGCTAGCCCATATCTCCGGATTCGACTGGCTGAAACGGTAGATTCATAAGTCGCGGGAATAAATCACACAGTTCGCCGGCGAAAAAAATTCCGGCGATTGGTTTCTTAAAGCACAAAGGATTCGCAGACATGGCTCGCAAGGGAGAACAGTTCGCCGGTTTGACGGTCGCATTGGTCACGCCGTTCAAGGACGGCAAGGTGGATGAACCCGCCCTCCGCAAACTCGTCGACTGGCACGTTGAAATGGGGACCGACTGTGTCAGCCCCGTCGGCACCACCGGCGAAAGCCCGACACTCATGCACGATGATCACGAACGCGTGATTCAGATCGTCTGCGAACAGGCCAACAAGCGGATCAAGGTAATGGCCGGCACCGGATCGAACAGCACCGCCGAAGCGATCCGCCTGACCGCCTTCGCGAAGAAGGTCGGGGCCGACTCCGCCCTCATGGTCGCCCCGTACTACAACAAGCCCACGCAGGAAGGTTTCTTCCAGCACTACAAAGCCGTCGCCGAAGCGGTGGATCTGCCGATCGTGCTGTACAACATCCCGGGACGAACCGCGAAGAACATCGAGCCGGAAACCATCGCCCGGATCGCGGAATTGAAAACCGTCATCGCGATCAAGGAATCGACCGGTTCCATGGACCAGGCCTCCCAGGTCCTGGCCCTCACCGACCTGACGCTGCTGTCCGGAGACGACAGTCTGACCCTCCCCTTGATGGCCTTGGGAGGCTCGGGTGTCGTTTCTGTCGCCGGGAATATCGTTCCCCGGGATGTGAAGGCCATGATCACCGCCTTCCAGGCCGGTAACCTGGCCGAAGCCCAGCGCTGGCACATGAAACTCTTCCCACTTTGCCGGGACATGCTCGGATTGGCGACAAATCCGATTCCCATCAAGTCCGCCATGAAGATTCTGGGGCGGGATTCCGGTGAGTTGCGCCTGCCGATGACCCCGCTGACTCCCACGGAAACCGAAGCCCTCACCAAAACCTTGAAAAACTACGGTTTAATAGTGAGCTAAACCAAGCCCGCTTCCCGCGTTCCCGCTTGTGACCGGTGCAACAGATCGGTAATTTGGTGTGACAGGAATGACATTCCTGCACGCCATCCTTCCTCTCATCTCTGGTCATGACAGGGCCATGTCCATCCGGAGATTCGGACCTTTGGCTGACGGTTTCGGTTGCGAGTGACGGCACAGTCACTATTCAGACTTTCCGTTATTCCGAGTCCTGCTTGCCGACTCTCAACACCTTCCCTGCTGCGCCTCCCTGTTTTGCTTCCAGGAGTTTCGAGTGATCTTTTTTTTCGGTAAAGGAAAAAAGAAACAGGACGACGATGAAGAGCAAGACAATCTGGACGAACCGGATCTCATTGCTTTCCAGGGCGCGCTGAACGGCGAACAGCCCGACCTCCGCGCCAATGCCCGTCTCGTTGAAGTCGGACTCGACCGCTCCAAGGAATTCGTCTCCGGGGCACTCGTTCGCCGTGCGGAAATGATCCGGATCGACCCCCGCGGAGAGCGCTCCGTGGCGACCTGGGTGATTGACGGCGTTCCCGTCGCCGGTGAGCGGCTCCAAAAGCAGGATGCCCTCGCCATTACCCAGATGCTGAAACTCCTTGCCGGCATGGATATCCGGGATCGAAAGTCCTCCCAGAACGGCGGCATCAAGGCGGAATACACCGGCAAACCCTACGAACTCCGCCTCAGCAGTGTCGGCGTCGAAGGGGGCGAACGGCTCACAATCCGCGTCAATGATCTCTCCGTCAAACGGGACAACCTCACCGACCTGGGAATCGATGACGAGTTGCGGACCAAGATCCGGAAGATCGCCTCCAAGAAGGGGCTGTTCTTCGTCGTCGGGGCGACCGGAACGGGCGTCACCACGACTCTCTACGCCGTCTTGCGCGGCCTCGATCCCTACCTGCATCAGATCTTCACGCTCGGAGACACCGGCGGGCGCAAGCTCGACAACATCACCCCGTTTGAAGTGAAGCCCGGCGACACTCTCGAAACCTCCATTCAGCGCGTCCTGCGAGTCGACGGCGACGTGCTCCTGATCGATCCGATCAATGACGCCGACAACGCCAAGCTCCTCACCAAGTATGCGGAAAACGCCGCCATCCTCACCGAGTTCGCGGCTCGCGACGTCATCAGCGGCTTACTGCAGTTTTTGAAGTGGATTGAAGATCCGCAGGTGGTCGGAGAAACCGTCAACGGACTGATGTCTCAGAAACTGCTCCGCCTCCTCTGTCCCAAATGCCGACAGGCCTTCAAGCCCAATGCCCAGTTCCTGATGCGGGTCGGACTCCCCCCGACCACCTCCGTCCTGTTCCGCGCACCGAAGCTGGACGAGGAAGAAGAACCCTGCCGCAAATGCAACGGGACGGGGTATTTTGGCCGGACCGGGATCTACGAGATCCTGGAAATGACCGATGGTCTCCGGGAAGTATTGAAAACGAACCCAGAGCCGGCCGCTATTCGTGAGCAGATGAAAAAGGATGGCGGGACAACCTTCCAGAAGGACGGTCTCCGTCTCATCGCTGCCGGTCAGACCTCGCTGGAAGAACTGCAGCGGGTCTTCAAATCAGGCTGATTTCTCGTCGCGTCTGACCACAAATTTTCTCCCGCAGCGGTGTCGGCAGGATCATGACGCAGACTCCCTCTCCCAAACCCGCACCACCAGACAGGCGGGGCCCACAGCCGGGGCAACTGACCCTCAAGCAGGTCGAACCCTGGATCTATGCTGCGTCCTATCTGTTGTTCCTCTGGTTCTGGTTCGGACTGACCTGGGGGCGCTGGTGCGATCCCCTCGTCGATTTCGGTCAGCAACTCTATCTCGCCTGGCAGGTTTCCGAGGGGAAGCACCTCTACAAGGATCTGGCCTATTACAACGGGCCATTATCCGTCTGGATCAACGCCACCGTCTTTGAACTCAGCGGCGTCAACCTCTGGCACCTCGTCGCGGTGAACGCCGCCGTGATGATCGCGATCCTGGGACTCGTCCATCTGCTGATCGCGCGGACCGCAAATCAGATCGCTGCCTTTCTCTGCGGCACGCTGTTTCTGTGGTTGTTTGCGTTCGGGAATTATCTCACGGTCGCGAACTACAACTACCTGACCCCCTACAACCACGAGATGACGCACGGCCTGTTCTTCTCGTTCGCAATGCTCGCGGGCCTGTTCTGCGTACGGGGAAAATGGTGGCTCTCTCCCGTGGTCTCAGGGCTGGCGCTGGGATGCGTCTGGCTGACGAAGGCGGAACTCTCACTCGCGGCGACCGGGGCCGCGGTCGTCTGGTGGTTTGGAACGATCATTAAGACTGACCCTGCGAAACGCACCAGGGCGTGGAAATCAGCCGGGGTGTTTTGCCTGGCCGCGGTCGTTCCGATCCTGATCGCGTTTCTCTGGATCAGTCGCGATTTGCCGCCGGGAGAGGCGTTCGCCTCCACGCTGGGATCCTGGCAGGTCGCCTTCAACCCGCAGATCCGCAACCTGCCGTTTTATAAAACCGGCATGGGACTCGATCAGCCGCTGTGGAATGGCACACGCGTCCTGCTCTGCGCAGCGGGGTATGGTGGCGTGTTGCTGATTTGTCTCCTTCTGGGATGGAGGGTACAACGATTGCCCAGCACCATTCCGAAGAACTTTCTGCCTGTAGGTTTGATGCTGGCCATAACCCTGATCATGGTTGCTTTTGCCCCCCAGATCGATTTCTTGCTGACTTGGTTTTTTCTACCGCTGCCACTGGTGTTACTGGTCCTTTGCGGAATTCTGGTCCGTGATTGTGCCAAAGAAAAAGAAGCGCAGAAGAGACGCCTGCTCCTGGAACGAATTGTCCTGGTGACGTTTGCGGGGTTGTTGCTAGGGAAGACGTTGCTGGCGACACGCGTATCGCAGTACGGGTTTGTATTGACCCTGCCCGCGACGATCGTGGTCGCCGCGGCGTATCTCGCATGGATTCCAGAGCGCTGGGGGAGATTTTCGATCCAGTCCTTGTCCCTCATTGGGGGGACAGCGACGTTGCTGATCGTGGTCGCTGGATCGGCATTACACTGGCAGCAGCGAATCTATATGCAACCGACGACAAATATGGGAACCGCCGCGGAACAAATCCTTCCGACGGCTCAGGAAGCCCAGGTCGCAGCCGGGGTGGCCGAACACCTCTCCAAGCACGTCTCCGCAAACGAAACGGTCATGGTCTTCCCCGAAGGGGTCATGCTCAATTACCTCTCCCGTCGCCGGACGAGCGTCCCGTATACGAACTACATGCCTCCGGAAGTGTTACTGTTCGGGGAAGAGAAGATCGATGCGGCGTTGCAAAAATCCCCCCCCGATTGGATTGTGATTTTTCCCAAGAACTTGGGAGAATATGGCATGAAGCTGGGACGGGGATACCTGGACAAGACTCTCGCCTGGATGGAGCAGAACTATCAGGGAGAGACCAGAATCCAGGATCCTCAGGGCTTTACGGTGATGATCATGAAGCGCCGAGCGAAGTGATCCTCTTTAAGGCGCAATCTTCCCCTGCATGGCCGAGAATGTCCCCCTTTTTCATTCTGGCAAAAATAAGTCTTAAGAGTTCCGGGAGCGATGAGTCATGACCACTGGTGATTCTTCTCAGGAAAAGCCGCAGATCATTGTCGATGAGGATTGGAAGACCAAGGTTCAACGCGAGAAGGAAGGACAGGACCAGATTCCCGCTGAGGAGACTCCTGTCGCGAGCGCGGACACAAAACCCGCGGCCGGACGGGACGCGCAACAGATTCCCGCACCGGATTTTCTGACCCTGGTTGCCATGTTTTACACGCAATCGCTCGTGGCTCTCGGAATGATTCCCGATCCCGTCAAGAAGGAACCCGAGGCGAATCTCCCGCTGGCGCGGCACTTTATCGATCTGTTGGGGCTGCTGGAGGCCAAAACCAAGGGGAATCTCACCCCCCAGGAAGCCGGCACGCTGGAATCAAGTCTGCATGATCTGCGGATGGCCTATCTGGAACTTTCTTCCAGACCCAAGGCTTAGGGACCGCTCAATAGAAGAACCGATTTTCCCACGCGATTGCGCTACCCTTCCCTGAGGATTGCTCTAAAATATTCGAAAGAGGAACGGCGTCATCGAGAATTCTGGCAGGCATTCACGTACGTTTCGTTTTCTCCCGTTGGTCAGCGGTGTTGCGAGTTTCGAGGAAGGATCATGAACGGGGACGCCTGGGTGCATTGGGTGGAACATGAAGGTCCCGGTGGCAGCTTCCGCATCAGTCTGCCGCCGACCTGGAAAACGACCATCCATACCGGCTCGATGATTATCGAACCGGCGACGGGGTCAGGCTATCTGACGCTCCGCTTCCAATCGCTGGAAGAACTCGGAAAACTGCCGGACAAGAGATCGGTCCTGCGGGCCATGTTTCCCGCCCGCCGCAAGGTCCACGATATTCCCTCTCCGCACGGAGACAGTTGGAAGTGGGGACTGTCCGGTGATGCGGATCTGGATCGCCCCCGGTATTGGTGGTCGCGGATGTTCCGCCGGAAAAACTGGCGACCGTGGGTCATGTGGTTTGCCAACATGCAGGACAAGCTCTGCCTCGCGCTCTACCTGCGGAAGAACGTGCGGGATTACGAAGAGGAAAACCTGATCCGGATGGCGCTCGCCACCCTCAAGTTCTCTCCCCCACGCCCCCGGGATTCGGTCGAGTTACTGCAGCACGCCGCCGTGATGGTCCAGCGAAAGTTCCCCCGGAAAAAAGTCTCCCTCTCTCCACCGTGGGCGCTCCTCGTGGATGGCGTCGTCATCGATATGAAGCAAGCCTGGGCGGAGTTTGAAGAAGCGCCCGAGCAGCTCGAGGCGATCATCTGGTCGCGCCTCTGGCCGGTCCTCAAGACTCCGGCCAATCCCTATCAGCCCCACGAACTGACCTGGGAGGCGATCCAGAACCGCATCATGCCCATGCTCTGCGTGGAAGGGGGATCGACCCAGTTTCAGGGGCAGTTGATCGCCAATGAATGGGTCGCCGGCCTCTCCGTGACCTATGTCCTCGACGAGCCGCATTCCTACCGCTACATCCATCGGGATCTCTTCCGGACCTGGGGGGTTTCGCTCGAACATCTGCACGCCCAGGCACTGACCAATCTGGAACGCTACTTCGATGCCTCGCCGATGGAGTTCGCCGTGTCGGAGAATTCCGACGCGGCTCGCCTCCTGCTGCCCGTCCGCGCGGATGCCTACAACGCCTCTCGGCTCCTCAGTGAAAAATTCCAGCAGAAGCTGCGGGATGAATTGGGGGCCGAGTATGCCGTGGGCCTCCCCAGCCGCGATTTCTTCGTCGCGGTCAGTCTGAACTCGACCGACACGCTGGAGTGGATGAAGCAGCGGATCACCGATGACTTTCAGCAGCTCGATCATCCCCTCAGCAAGCGGCTCCTTCTGATCACCTCCGATGGGGTCAGCGAATTGACCGATTCCGATGACGAGAGTTTTGACGACGAAGGATCGGAATTCGATGCAGAATAGTCCGGCTGGTCCCCCCGAACCTCTCCCCTCTTCCTGCTCGTTGCCCGCATCAACCGCAGGCGGAGCGCAACGCCCCACGCGGTTTCCGGTCTGTCCGGCCTGCGGCGGGGAATTGGTCGAGATCCGGATGAAGCTGCAATGCACCCGCTGCCACACGATCTGCGAAACCTGCTGCGAAGGGGGACGGGGCTAGAACGCGTTAAGTTTATCTGCAGTGTCTGTCGCGGCGATAACCGCGCGCACAATATCGGTTTTGACGCGACGCCACAGCGCTGCACGCTGTTAGTAGATCGGCGCGAGGGCGTAGACCGCGGCCTGCCACGGCTTCAGGTCGAGAAACACTCCTTGATTCCGCAGTTCCTCGCTCTCTCGGTCATAGACCTCGGGACTGAGCAGGTCCGTCAACCGCCATTTGGGAGACGTCGGATCGGCGAAGCAGGGGGCCTTCAAACGGCACTGGCTCTGGTTCGGCGCATAGTTCACCGTAATGAGCAGCCGATCCCCCCGGTCATCTTCCCACTGATAGGCAATCACGCACTGATGCGTCCAGTTCCCCTCCCACGCGGATGCGGAGTCTAACAGCTTCCAGCGCCCGTCCCTGAGCAGGGGCCGCCGCAGAATGCCCAGCAGCCGCTCGTAAAAATCATGCAGTGCAGGATCGACTGGCTCCTCCGGGGCCCGTCCCAGGTGCGGCGAGATCCGCTTCTTCCGACCTTCGAACTCCCCCTGGTGAAAGAACCGCATCCCTGGCGACAGGAACGTCAACACGGCCGCCGCTTCGTGAACCCCCGGCGGAAACGTCGCGGCCGCGCGCGGCTCATCGTGATTTTCGAGAAAGCGGGCGAGCTTCTCCTGGTAGTCGAGTCCGGCGAGGAAGTGTTGGCGGACAGGCGGGGGATGGAGTTCCTTCAGACGATCGTACAGCCGCTTGTCGTAGGCGTAGTCAAATCCCTGCTGCTGGAGCGTCCATTCCAGATCCCAGTAAACTTCCGCCATGAAGCAGAAGTCGGGGACACCCTCCCGGACCCGGCGGATCGCCTCAGGCCAGAACAGCGGTGCCTCTTCCCCCCACGTCCGTTTGAAGACGTCAGGCAGGACCAGCATCGCCATGTCGCAGCGGACACCATCACACTGCCGCGAGATTTTCTCCAGCACGCCGATCATCGCTTCCTGCGTGGCGGGGTTGGCATAGTTGAGCTGCAGCGTGTCCGGCCACCCGGGAAAGTACGGGTCGCGGCCGTGAGCCAGGAGCATGTCTCCCGCAGACCGCTGCACCCAGGTGAAGTTTTGCGGAGTGCTGGCGAGGTCATGTTCCGTACCCCGGATGTAGTATTCGGGATGTTCCTCGACCCAGTGGTGATCGAGCGCCGTGTGATTCGGGACGAAGTCGAGCATCAGCTTCAGTCCCCGCTCGGCCAACCGGGCGCGGAGACGCTCCAACGCGGCATCACCACCGAGATCCTTATGCACGGAGTAATCCGTGATGGCAAAACCCGAGCCCGGAATGTCCTCATCGGTCAGGTCGGGAAGCGTCTCACGAAATTCGCGCAGCCATCCGGGATTGCTCCGCGAGGCCTGTTGCCCTTTCAGTCCCGTTTGCCAGACGCTCAACAGCCAGATCCAGTCGAAACCGGCTGCGCTGAGTGTGTCCAGTTCCGCATCGGGGATGTCGTCAAGCGTCGCACGACGCCCGAGGTTGCGAGAAAGGTCCGTCAACCACACGCGGGTGTTGATCTGGTAAAGAGACGGATAGCGCGGGCTGTGCATGACGATCTCGGTCAGGAGGCGGTGACGGGTTTCTCGGCAACTGGTTTTTCGGTGACGGGAGGTGTAACGGCTTCAGCCATCTTCTGGAAGTAGGCCCCTTTTCCTGCCTCAATGTCCGCCATGTTCATCGTGGCGAAGAGATGCAGGCTGCGGGCGATCACCCCCGTCCAGCCGGTCTGATGGCTGGCCCCCAGTCCCGCGCCGCTGTCCCCATGGAAGTACTCGTAGAACAGCAGGTTGTCGTGCCACAAGGGATCCGTCTGGAACTTTTCGGCCCCCCCGAACACCGGGCGACGTCCGTGCTCATCGTTTTTGAAGACATTCGCGAGACGGCGGGAAATCTCCTCGGCGACTTCATACAACGTCATTTCTTTGCCGGAACCGGTGGGACATTCAATCTTGAAATCATCGCCGTAATACATGTGGTACTGCAGCAGCGAACGGACGATAAGCGCGTTGACCGGCATCCAGATCGGGCCGCGCCAGTTCGAGTTTCCTCCGAACATCCCCGTATCGGACTCTGCGGGAAGATAGCTGACGCGATATTCCTGCCCTCCAGCCTGCGTGACATACGGATGGTCCGCGTGGAAGCGGGACAGCGAACGGATCCCGTAGTCGCTCAGGAACTCATTCTCGTCGAGCATCCTGGAAAGAACACGGCGCAGCCGCCGCTCGTCGAGGATCGCAGCGAGCAGGCGTCCGTTCTTTCCCGGCGTCCTGGGGTCGTGAATCGCGCTGCAGATCTCGGGACGGGCCTGGAGAAATCGCCTCAGACGCTGGGCCACCTCCGGATACATGTCCAGCAGCTTGCCGTCAAACACGGTCGCGGCACACAGCGGAAGCAGGCCGACCATCGACCGAACCTTCAGGCGTTGTGCTGATCCATCCGGGAGGCGGAGCACGTCATAGTAGAAACCATCCTCTTCGTCCCACATCCCCGTCTCACCGCCGAGATGTCCCATGGCCGACGCGATCCAGAAGAAGTGCTCCACGAATTTGAGACTCATGTCCGCGTAGTCCGCATCTGTCATCGCCAGCTCGGACGCGATTTCGAGCATGTTCTGACAGAACAGTGCCATCCAGGCGGTCCCGTCCGCCTGTTCCAGGTGACCCCCCGTCGGGAGAGGGGCGCTGCGGTCAAAGACGCCGATGTTATCCAGGCCGAGAAAACCCCCTTCAAAAATGTTCTGGCCGTTCCGGTCCTTCCGATTGACCCACCACGTGAAGTTGAGGAGCAGTTTCTGGAAACAGCTTTTGAGCCACTCCCGGTCTCCGTTGTCCTGCTTGCTCTTGGTCAGGCGGTACGTGAAGATCGTGGCCCAGGCATGCACCGGCGGATTCACGTCGCCGAAGTTCCATTCATAAGCGGGGATCTGCCCGTTGGGGTGCATGTATCGCTCGCGGAGCATCAGCTTCAGCTGTTCCTTGCCGAAGTCCGGATCGACGAGCGTCAGCGCGAGGACGTGGAAGGCGAGATCCCACGCCGCGTACCACGGGTACTCCCACTTGTCCGGCATCGAAATCACATCGCCGTTATACATGTGGTGCCATTTGTCATTGCGCGGCGCCGCTTTGCGCGTCGGCTTGAAAGGATCGGAACCCCGCTCCTCCAGCCACAGGTCTACGTCATAGAAGTAAAACTGCTTGCTCCACATCATCCCCGCGAGAGCCTGCCGCATGATCCGCCGTTCATCCTCGCTCAGGGACGCGGGAATTACGCTGCCATAGAAGTCGTCCGCTTCACGCCGCCGCTCGCTGAACACTCTGGAAAAACTCTTCTCGAACAGGGACGAGGACTTTGATCCCTTCGACGTGGCGGGGAACTCGTTGGAGAGCCGCAAGCGGATGACCCGCGACTCCCCGGCGGGAACCACAACCCGGTAATGGGCCGCGACCTTCGTGCCGACCCGGTTGGGATTCACGGCGTCATTCCGGCCCTGAATCAGGTAATTGTGGAACGCATCCTTGACGTACGGCGTCCGATTGGCGGCACCGAAAATCCGCTCGGTGTTGGTTTCATTCTCGGTAAACAGCAGCGTGGGAGAGCCTTCGCAGGAGAGATAATATTTTCCGAGCGCCGTGTCGATCGCTTCGACGACCGCCCGATCGGAGGAGGGAGAAACATCCTGCAGGATCGGGCGCTCGACACCCTCCGCCCAGGACCAGGTGTTCCGGAACCACAGCGTGGGAAGGACGTGGAGTTCGCGCGCCTCAGGGCCGCGGTTGTGGATCGTGATCTCCACCAGCGTCGTCTCAGGATCCGCCTTGGCGTATTCGACAAACACGTCGAAATAGCGGTCCTCGTCAAAGGCTCCGGTGTCGAGCAGTTCGTATTCCAGTTCCTGGCGAGTCCGCTTTTTGCTCGTCTCCACCAGGTCCGCATACGGATACCCCTCCTGCGGATACTTGTACAGGTACTTCATGTACGAGTGGGTGGGGGTGCTGTCGAGGTAGAAGTAATACTCCTTGACGTCTTCCCCGTGATTGCTCTCGCTGTTCGTCAGCCCGAACAGACGCTCCTTGAGAATCGGATCCTTGCCGTTCCAGAGAGCCAGCGAAAAGCAGATCCGTTGATGATCATCTGAGTAGCCTGCGAGCCCATCTTCCCCCCAGCGATACGCCCGCGAGCGGGCCTGGTCGTGGGTGAAGTAGTTCCACGCGTCTCCCCCTTCGCTGTAGTCTTCGCGGACCGTCCCCCATTGGCGTTCGCTCAGATAAGGGCCCCATTTGCGCCAGGGCGTGTCATTGTTCCGAGCATCGTCGAGCCGAGCGTGTTCTGCAGTCATGTGCCCACCCTCTTTCCTGGTGACGAAGAAGCGAATCGCAGCCCGCGATTAGAATCAGGCCCGGTGGTCTCCACAATTCGCCGGCCAGGCTGGATGGGGAAATCAAAGCGGACCGATCAATTAGAGATGACGCGCACGGCCGCAATTCAGATAGGAGAGAACGCCTGCCATTATATCAAGAATTTTGATTTCAACAGCCGGAGCTGAAGTTTTGAGTGTTCGCGCCGGCGAGTGATCCGCGCAACAAAAAACTCTCCCCCAAAGTGGAGGAGAGTTTCCATTCGGCTCAGGCGGCGGCTTGTTCGGCGAAGAAGGGGTAGTCGGTGTAGCCGCGGTGATCCCCCCCGTAGAAGGTGGACCGGTCGTACGGATTGAGGGGGAGACCCAATTTGATCCGTTGAGGCAGATCCGGATTGGCGATGAAGTGTCGCCCAAACGCGACCAGGTCCGCGTCTTTCCGCTCGATGATGGCGCGGGCTTCGTCAGGCTCGAAGCCGCCCGCCGCGATAATCTTCCCCGTGAAGATTTGACGAAGCTGTGCGGATGAGACCGCCTTCGTTCCCGGATCGATCAATTCGCCCCCCCGAATACGCGGTTCGACAACATGCAGGTAGGCGAGGTTGAACTGATTGAGCTGTTCCGCCACGTAACCAAAAGTCTGTTCGGGATCACTGTCCGACATCCCGGCCCAGGTTCCGCTCGGGGCAAGCCGGACCCCCACTCGTCCCGGTCCCCAGACATCCACTGCTGCCTGTGTCACTTCCAGCAGCAGGCGGGCACGGTTTTCGACGGGGCCGCCATAGGCATCGGTCCGTTTGTTGGAGCCATCCTGCAGGAACTGATCGAGGAGGTACCCGTTGGCTCCGTGAATTTCGACGCCGTCAAACCCGGCCCGCTTTGCCCGTTCTGCTCCCTTGCGGAAGTCCGCGACGATCCCCGGAATCTCTTCGAGACGCAACGCCCGGTGCGGAGAAGTCGGAACCCAGCCCTCTGCCGTATGAAC
Organism: Planctomycetales bacterium; assembly: GCA_046349635.1. Lineage (GTDB taxonomy): Bacteria > Planctomycetota > Planctomycetia > Planctomycetales > Planctomycetaceae > JAXMBX01. Next base: position 56,470 of record JAXMBX010000009.1, on the reverse strand, counting down.
CATCTGCTCGAACGGGACCACGGAGGGAGCAACCGGTGGTTCCCCATTATTCAGACTGACGTGGGATTGGCGACCGACGTGCCACAACTGGAGAAACATCCGGGCTCCCCGGGCATGAACCGCATCTGTGATTTTCTGCCAGCCGGGGATCTGGGCATCATCATAGATCCCGGGTGCTCCCAGATAGCCCCGCCCCTGCATCGAAACCGGCGTGGCCTCGCCGATCAAAAGCCCCTGTCCGGAAGCCCGCTGGCTGTACATCTCCGCCATCAGGTCATTGGGGAGATCACCCGGCAGGGTGGAACGCAACCGGGTGAGGGGGGCCATCACCACGCGGTGGGGCAGGGTGATCGAACCCAGTTGAACGGAGGAGAACAAATTCGGCGTCGGTGAGGTGGGCATGATTCTTTCCCTGAGTTTATGAGTGTTTGCGATATCCACAGGGAAATACCGGCCAGAAACACGAGTCTTACAAGGAAATTCTTCACTTCGCAGGTGTCCACTTAAGTTCCCTCGGAAAAAGATCTTAAACGCCACGCGACTCCGCTTTCCCGTACGCCCGCTCGACTTTGGCGATCCGCACTTCATAGTGCTCGTACCACCGCGCCTTGCCTGTCTCCTGGGCGATCTGATGCTCGGAGTTAGCCTTCCATCCGGCAATCGCTTCCAGCGAATCGAAATATGCGACGGTGATTCCGAACCCATCAGCACGGCGGGCAGACTCCGCACCCAGAAACCCGGGCGCCTGGCGGACGAGCTCATCCATCCGCTTCGCAATCATGGAATAACCCTGATCCGCCTCTCTCTTCAGCGAACTGAAAATGACGGCGTAGTAGGGAGGCTCGGGAAGATCGGCGAAGGGGGAATCTGTCACGAGTGAAATCCTCCGTTCGCAATAACCACTCAACCCCCTTCGAGAAGGGAACCGGTCTACCCCACCGCCGTCGCCGTGCAGGCGAATTCCAGCGTTGTCGCCGTCTTGCCGTTCACCGTGACTTTGCCCGTCAGGTAATAAGCATTCGCCAGTTTCTCGGTCAACTCCGCGGTGATCTGCACGGTATCTCCCGGCTTCACCATGTGCTTGAACTTCACATTGTTGATCCGCGTCGCGACGGGGACCTGCCCCTCGGCCACTTTCTCAAGTTGGGCAATCAGCAATGCCCCCGCCTGCAGGCACATCTCACACTGCAGGACACCCGGCAGGACCGGAAAGTTCGGGTAATGCCCCCGGAACACATCCAGCCCCGGATCGAGAAACTTCGTCGCCGTGATCTTCGTCGGCGTCAACTCCTGCACCTCATCGACCCACACAAACGGGTCGCGATGCGGAATCATCTCCAGAATCTGTCCCTTGGTGAGCGCGGTCATGACGGAGTACTCATCATCGTCGCCGCGGCGGGGGTCAGATACTTGTCGACTTCATTGGCGACAATCACGCCGTAGTTCACCGCCCCCAGCCAGCCGGACATGATGATCCCGACCGAACCGGCGTGATACAGGCCGCGGATCTGCTCCGGCAGTGTCTGGCTGACTTTGAGACCTTCGAACTTCGTCCCGAACGAGGCTCCCTGCTGATGCAGCGTGTAATGCTGGAACGTGCGCGGCGTGGACGCTTCCACGTAATCCAGCTTGCTCCGCAGATCGGGGATGTATTTTTCGAGGCAGGCGAGGGTGGTTTCTTCCAGGTCCCGCTTGGAGGCCTGGTATTCCTCTTCCGGCAGGTCCGCCCAGTCCTTGAAATTGGCATTCGTCGACGAAACGATCAGGTACCGATCGCTCCCCGGGCGGGTCCGCGGGTAATAGAACGAGAACGTCCGGCTGCTGATCTTGCGGCTCAGCAGCGCGTCCACGTCGAAGCCTTTGTGTTCGGAATGGAACAGCAGGTCGCCATTATCTTCGAAGCCTTCGCCCGGCTTGAGGGCGATGTACACCTGGCAACTGCTGTTATTCAGCCGCACCGCCTGGGCCTCCTCGACATACTCCTTGTCGAAGTGCTGCTTGCCGATGAGGTTGAAGATCGTCGATTTGATGTTCGCGTTGGAAACCAGCGTGCGGCAGCCGATCCGCTTGCCGTTCACGACGACACCCGTCACCCGCCGATCGGGTGAGACTTCAATCTTCTCCACCAGGGATCGGATGCGGATGTCGACGCCGTTCCGCTCCATCTCTTCCTTCATCTGGGTCACGAGCTTGTCGGTTCCCCCTTCGAAGGTGAACACCCCCTTGCTCATGAAGTTGGAGAAGACGATGCCGTAAGTGATGGCGGGGTCTTCCAGCGTGGAACCATTCGCGTACGTGATCGGTTCCATGAGCAGCCGCACGACGTCGTCGCGGCCGGGGAAGAATTCCTCGAAGAGCTGCCGGGTCGTCTTCGACTGGTCATCGTAGAAGTTCATGCCGCGGGCGGTGTCGAAGAACCTGTTGACCGTTTCCGGCGCGATCTGGAACTTCTCGATCAGCAGTCGGGTGAAATCTTCCCGGTTGAAGGTCGTCTTGAGGGAGAACTGCGGGTTCTCGAAGCGGATTCCCTTGAGCTGGACGATGGAGTCGGCGATTTCCTGGGTCCAGTACTTGCGGCAGCTTTTGATCATCCCGATCGGAAAGCCGTGCAGGGAGATATCGAAGATATGCCCCCCCTTCCGTTTGAACCAGGTCGCCATCCCTCCGAGCTGATAGTGATGTTCGAGGAGGAGGACCGAATGCCCCTGACGGGCGAGAATGTTCGCGGAGGTGAGCCCTGCCAGCCCGCTCCCGATCACGATGACGTCGTATTGGTCCTGAACATCCTTGAGAAAGTCGCGCGCCATACGTCGATCTGCTTGTGTGCGGTAAAGGGCGTGAAATCGTCCGTCAGAAACCGACCAGGCGGTCGGAAAACAGCAGTGTAGCGGATCGCCTTAAAATCGACCACTGAATTGGGGGTCTTTTTGACCTAAATCCTGTGCGGATAAGCCTCTCTTGATTCTGAGAAAGCGGCTTATTTCAGCAGGTGCAGGTTGGCGATGGTGATGCCCGAAAGCAGCGAGCCCACGATTCCCAGATATCCCTGGTCGGTCCCGCAGATAAACACATTCTCCAGCGGCGTCACCCCCGTCATCCGTTTTTCGGGGGCGCCATACACGCAACCATTGAGATGCCCCGTGAATTTCTTGATGGTCCGGGGGGTGAAGACGTCCGTGTCGATGACGTGACCCTTGATGTCGGGGATCAATCCCCGGGCTGATTCCAGCATTCGCTGATGCCACAGCGTCTTCTGCTCGATGTACTCCGGTTCTTCCAGTCCCATCCAGTACGGACCGCTGGCGATGGCAGTGATCCGGAGCACCCCTTCTTCCAGAGGTTGGTCGTACTGAAAATTGTTCGGCGAACAGATGATCCCGCTCCGGAGGTCCACCGGATCGGTCGCGGGTTCGTAGTGGAATTTCGGGGCATGGTTGAAGAAGACAATCGTCTCCTTGTGTCCCATCTCGGCGGGCTGCTGGTCGAGAACCGATATCGATTCCAGGAATGTGATCTCCCCCGGCTTCGCGGACGGGTCGTTTTCCAGGCCGCACAGCTTGAGCGTTTCGACGTAGCCGGCCGAGGAGAGGATGTTTTTCCCGGTCAGGACTTCGCCGTTATCGAGGACCACTTCGTGGGCCTGATGTCCATCGTTCCGGATCTCCTGGACGCCGGAGCGGAGTTTCAGTTCGCCGCCGACTTCGCGGAACTTGCGGACGATGTTCCGCATGATCAGCCGGACCCCTTCCCAGGGGCGGCCGAAGCCCTGCTGGAAGATCGCTTTGAACATCACCACGAACTGGTTCCAGTCCATGTCGTGCGCGGTGGCGCTGCCGTAGAACATCAGCGGGCAATACAGCATTTCAATCAGCAGCGGATCGCGCAGTGTTTCTTCCAGAACGGGTCGCGCCCAGCGGGGTTCGTAGCTCAGGTTCCGCTCATCGTGCTCGCTGACGATCTGTGCCAGCTTGCGAAAGCGGTCCCCTTCTCCCGGAAATTTTTCAGCGACTTCGGCTGCGAGAAGTTCGAAATCGTTGTTGAAACGGAGGGAGACGTCGGGGAAAGCGACGCGTGATTCCACCTGCGGGGCCAGCGAAAAATCTTCCCAACGCAGGCGCAATTGCCGCAGCAGGCTGCTTAAGGGGCCGGATTTCGTTCCAGGAGCGGCGAAGTTCGTCACGGCGTGCAACCCGACGTCATAGTCGCGACGGCGGAGGCGGTAGAACGAGTTCAGTCCGCCGATCGTCGTGTGGCGTTCGAGAACGCAGACCTTCTTGCCGAAGTAGGCGAGACGGATTCCCGCCGCCAGCCCGGACAATCCCGCCCCAATAATGATGGTGTCATACATGGCAGGGAATCATGAACGGCAATGAGAAGTCTGCTTTCTCCCGCAAGTGAACTTACGGGGCGATCAGGCGTCGCGCATGAGGGGAGTGAGGTACGTCACGGTCCCGGACATGGTCGCGAGGTTGGGGTAATCCTCTTCCGGAATCTGCACGCGGTACTGCTTGCGGAGCTCCATGACGATGTCCAGAAAGTCCATGCTGTCCAGTTCCATCTGGTCGCGGAACGGAACGTCATCCTTCAAACCCGACAAGTCCTCGTCCGGGACGATTTTCTCCAGAATGTCCAGGATGACCTGCCTGATCCGATCCGGTGTCATGCGCACAACTCCCGCGTGATTGTAAAGTTCAGTTACCGTATCTCTCCGATCCCAGCCATAGATCATAGGGGATCGGCAAGGTTGCAGATCCGCCGGAGAGTTCATTTCCGTACGGGTCAGGAATACCGTTTTACGATCAAAACGGAATTGATTCCCAGCATCCCGAAGGAATTGTTGAGGATGTAATTCACGGATCCCATCGATCGGGGTTGATTGGCCACGATCTGCGGCAGGCCGCAACGGGGGTCCAGTTCATCCAGGTTGATTGTAGCGTGTGCGATTCCATCCTGAAAGGCAGGGAGATTTCCCAGCAATTCCAAGGCTCCGGCGGCTCCCATCGCATGGCCGATAAAGCTTTTAGCGTTATTGACCGCCAGGCTGGGGCGATCCCCGAAAACGGTTCGAATCGCCTCACATTCCCCGATATCCCCCTGTTCCGTGGCGGTCGCGTGGCTGCTCAGGATATCGATCGCTTCGGGGCCGATACCGGCCCGCTTGAGGGCCAGTTGCATGCATTCCGCCTGCCGCTCCGCACAGGGTAGCACGAAGTCCGTGGCATCCGAGTTGATCCCATAACCGACGATCTCGCCGTAGATCTTCGCTCCCCGCTCCAGGGCATCGGGAAGCCGTTCCAGCGTGCAGAGGCCCCCCCCTTCCGCGACGACAATCCCGTTCCGGGCGATGTCGAACGGACGGCAGGCTTTGGTGGGATCGCTGTGGCTCGCCAGTGCTCCCTGGCTGTTGAAGCTGGCAAAAATCCCGAATGTGTGAATGCTCTCGGAAACACCCCCGGCGATCACGTGGTCCACTTCCCCCAGGCGGAGCATCTGCACCCCCTGGATAAAGCCCGCGTTCCCCGCGGCACAGGCCGCCCCCAGCGTGTAATGCGGGCCCGTGATCCCCATGCTCAGCGTCACTTCGCCGGCGGGATTATTGGCGACCGTGCGGGGGTTGTGGTGATGCGACCAGACCTTGGTGTCGTAATTGAACTTGGAAATCTCGAAAATTTCGTTCTCGGTTTCGACGTTCCCGTGCTCGGTGATGCCGAGATAGACCCCGACCCGGTCCTTGCGGATCCTGGTCCAGTCCCACCCCGCATCGGCGACCGCTTCATGGGCACAGTAGACGGCGACGGAACCGGCGCGGGTTCCCCGGCGGACTTCTTTCCGCTTCTGGTACCGCAGCTCGTCGAAGTTGCAGACCCCGGCGAGGACGTCGCCGATGTACCGGGTCTGATACGGAACGACCCCGGAACGCCCGGCCAACAGGCTTTCGCGAAATTCGGACAGATTGTTGCCATTGGGGGAGGTTAACCCGACCCCGGTAATGACGATCCGCTGCTGTTCTGGAACTTGACCCTGCATTCCTGTTCCACTTTGCGCCGGTCTGTGACTCCCGGCTTTCGACGTTGAAAAAATCGTGATGGAAGAGCCGTGCGAGGAGCGATCCTCCGGTCAGCCTTCCTCTTCGATTCCAAGGGACCCAGCCTCAGTCGAAGAGGGCTTCCGCCGCTTCATGCTCTCCGGAAATTCGCGAAAGAAAGTCTCTCTCCGGGATGAAAATGATCCCGTTCCGCGACCCGCGGGAGCGATGTTTCGAGGGTGATGAAACTGGCTCAAAGAGAATAGCCGTTTAGACTTCCGATAACAAGTCGCCCCTTACGGGCTGCGGAAGTTGTTCGATCCTCGTTCACGGCCGGGGGGTGATTTCAGGTGCCTGTTCCCGGATGCGAGGAGTTGAGTCTCCCGATCCCCCAGAAGCCTAAGTACTTGCGTTCCATCTCCCCAAAAATAAAAGGGAGGCATCGCTGAGCGATGCCTCCCTGAATGTGTGCATTCGAGACTGTCAGGGGTCTTAGAGAATCCCCGAGCCGAAGTTGTCTTCGTTTTCACCGCTTCTCACGCGGGTCGTTTCATCCCGCAGTTCTCTCCCCTGGGCGATATGCGGGGGATTCGGAGGAGAGGCCTGGGAGTCGAGACGGTGGGTGACTTGATCGACATGCTGGGCGGTGTTGCGGGCGTCCTCGAAATCGAGGATATCGGCGTAGCTGTCTTCGCCGTAGTCGTCATAGGAGCAGATGTACCCGGGCTGTTTCGCCTTTTGGAGTTCTTCCTGGTAGGCCTTGAGGACGTGGTTCTGGATCATCTCGCGGCAGCGGGAATTGATGGGGTGGGCGATATCCGCATAGAGTTTGGCCCGGCCTTCATAGTCCTTGGAGGCCCGAGATTCCGGCAGGTGGGAACCGCACTGGTTGCAGTGGACCGAGCGGAGATGATTTTTCATTCCGCAGTGGGGGCAGCGATCCATCAGCTTGCGGCTGGGCATCGCCACGAAGGAACCTTTGGTCCCCTCGATGATCTTCAGATCCCGGATCACAAAACAGGAATCGAACGTGATCGAACAGAACGCCTGCAGCCGCTCCTGCGGATCTTCCATCAACTTGATGCGAACTTCAGTGATTTCCACGGTACTCTCCTTCGTTGGCGTTCGTGATCGGGCTCCTGCCGCGGATCCTTTCAGGCTCGACAGTCGGCGACAAAGACTTGACCGCAATTCAGGCCTCGCACACGAGATGCCACGTGCATCGCCTGGCGACGGCTGCTGCATATTCCGAAATAGCTGGTTCCGCTCCCGCTCATCTGATGAGCGAGGACCGGTAACCGGCTGAAAACCTGTCGTAACCCGCTGATCTCGGCATTCAGCGCCTCCGCCGGGACCTGCAAGCGATTCCAAAGCTGTGCACAAACGGCGGGACGGTTTCTGCCGTTCCAGCCGGTTTGAAGTTTTTCCGCGGGGCGATGGGTTCCTTCCCGTTGCAGACGGCTGAACACCGCCGCCGTGGAAAGACCCGTTCGGGGACGCACGATCACAAAATGTAAAGCGGGGCCGGCGGGGAGCGGTGCGAGGATTTCTCCTCGTCCCCGGCAGATCGCGGCCGGTGTGGGACTGAAGAAGAAGGGGACATCGCTTCCCAGTTCCGCTCCCAGTTGAATTAAGTCTTCGGTTGTCAGTCGCAAGTCCCACAGGCGGTTCAGGCCGGCGAGGGTGGCGGCACAGTCGCTGGATCCCCCGGCCATTCCGGAGGCGAGCGGGATCCGTTTGCGGAGGTGGATTGCGGCACCCTGGCGGCAACCGGTCCGTTGTCGGAGTAGTTCGGCGGCCTTCCAGACCAGGTTGTCCTGCGGACGGGGAAGGGGTTCGGCGGTGGAGGCCGCGACCAGGAGTTCCGTCGTCAGGGAAAGCTCATCGTGCATGGTCGGAGCAAACAGCAGGTCGTCATACAACCCGATCATGACCATCAGTGTTTCGAGTTCGTGATAACCATCGGGGCGTTTTCCCAGGACTTCCAAAAACAGATTCAGCTTCGCGGGGGTGCGGACCACGAGCGTGGGAGTATGAGCAGGTGCAGCGTCGGAGAAAGGGGCCTGGTCTCCACGAGCGGGCGTGGGATTTCCAAACGGCTTCTGCAAAGCATCGAAGCCGGCAACCAAATCATGGTGCCACTGGAACAGCATAGTCTCACATCCTGTGAAACAGCCGACCGAAAGAAACAGCCATAGACGCGAGTAGTCAATCAAATGATGTCAGGCGCGCCGGAAGATTCCTTCTGCCGTAATCGAAATCGTTCGAATCTGTGCTGAAGAACTCAGACGAGAGGAGACGCTTCTTCTCGAACGTATCTCGAATGCTATGCCCGTAAAAAAAATGCGTCAAGATGGATTTCGGGGCGTGCGGGAGAGACCTCGGGGGCTTGGGGGAATGCGGGTTTTGCGCGGTTTGTGTTCAGGCCCCGGGTAGCAGTTGATCCCCCCGTTGCAGTGGGTAACCCCGCAAAAACTCATCGATTTTTTGGGTTCGTTTTCCTTCGGGCTGAATTTCAAGAATTTCGACGGGGCAACTGCCGGTCTGCACAAAACAGGTCTGCTTTCGGACCTCGCAGATGGCTCCGGGTGGTAAATCGGAGCGCTTCATTTCCGAGGCGACTCTGACTTTTCGAATCACCAACCGGCGGGGGGGTTTGCCGGCCTGATGGACAAACGTGACCGGCGTGGGCCAGGGCTGCATGGCGCGGATGTGATTGTGAATCTCCTCCGCGGAGAGGGACCAGTCAATCAGCCCCAGCTCCTTGGCCATCTTGGGAGAGAAGGTGACGTCGGCTTCGTTTTGAGGCACGGGGGTGGCACGACCCGCTTCAATGTCGTCAATGACGCGCAACGCGAGCGCGGGGGCGAGATCCGCCAGGCGGACTTCCAGTTCTCCCGCGGTCTCATCGGGGAGAATCTCCGTCTCGACCGCACCGAGCATCGGGCCGGCATCCAGTTGCGGAATGATCTCGATGATCGTCACGCCGGTTTTCTGTTCTCCCTTGAGGATGGCATAGTTGATGGGGGCGGCACCGCGATACTTCGGCAGCAACGACGCATGTGAGTTGATCGCTCCCAGGCGGGGCAGGGCCAGTAACTTTCGCGAGAGGATCTGCCCATACGCCGCGACCAGAAACAGGTCCCCGCCGAGAGCTTCCAGTTCCGCCAGCGCTTCGGGCGTGTTCACTTTCTCCGGCTGGAACAGCGGCACCTGCCGTTCAATCGCCAGATCGCGCATGGGATGATGCTGCTTGTGGCGGCCGACGGTGGGACGATCCGGCTGCGTGTATAACCCCACGACCTGATGCGGGCTCTCAAGCAGCGCCCGAAATGTCGGCACCGCGAAGTCCCCCGTCCCCATCATGACAATCTTCAACGCCACGTCGGCAATCCTTTTGTAATTTTTTCGTTTTGGCCGAGTATGTCAGCAAGGCTCTCAAGTGGAGCCACCTTGCGATCGAGGTTGCGAATATGCAAGCATGCTGTATGGAACTACCAAATCATCGACGTCGAAGCCTAATACGAGCACATTTTTAACACCGAGTTTTTCCTCGGCTTGGAACATCAGGTTTTTTGTCCGATGGTGTTTGTCGAAGTTCGGTAATTCGCGGTAAGCGAACAATACAATGGCGCAATCTGATTCTGTGTTTGCGCATCCGTCAAAAAGGACGGAGTCTTCCGTATGTTCGTTTCCGCGAAGTTTAACTTGTGAAACTACTTTGGATAATTCCCGCTCCATTCGCTGTTGGTCAACAAAAGAGACATCGAGTAGAGAACAGAGAATATCCCATTTTTCTGCATGAGATGCTTTTTGAACACGAGCTACAAGATTTTTCCACCAGTTTGTCAGAATGCGTTTCGGTTTCGCGGGCAACGGGTCTAGTCCCACCCATTCGGCCATGAAATAACGACGTAATTCGTCAGACAGGCCATGTAATCTGATCTTTGGTTGAGGTGAGTCTGGTGGTGATTTTTTTGGCGTGAGGCCATTGCTCAAGTAATAAACTAAAATGTCTTCCTCATCCCCAAAATACTCAACTCGTTCTTCCCATTCGCTACGTCTCCATAAGTAGTGCAATATGTCGGATGTCGAGTTCAAAACCTCAGCCACAACGATCAGATCGGAAAGTGAAATTGTGATAGTTGGCCTTCGGTTGTCCTTGATCGATGTCGCTTTGGAGATTGTTTTCCAGCAAAGCGATGGTAACGGAATGGTGTCAAGTGTGACCGAGATGCAGATTACTCGTTTTATTTTGCTTGCATCTATTTGGATTTCTTGATCCCGTTCATTGGTCATGGGGATCTGGGTGTCGGTGGACTCTAAAAGCTTCGCGAGTCGCTCCGCCTGCTCTGCGGGAGCGTCCACTAGTCGTTCTAATTCGCGATCAAGACGAATATCAGAGCCACGTCTTGCAGACCTTGAAACTCGATGGGATTTTGCTTCGACGATAATCGCGAATGAGCCGATAAGTGCAAGGACATCGCTTTCGAATGTTTTTCCGGAAGTGGGGTCAGTCCATTTGACGCATGACTCTATGCGAGCATCAGGAAGGCATGTCTTGAGGATAGAGACGATTTCTGCTTCCAGAAATTTTGATCTGCGGGTCGAATATTTTTCGAATAGAGCCTTGTCGTTTTGAAGTAGGTTTTCTGCTATATCGAGAAAAAAACTATTGGGTAGTCCAAGGATTGGGATAGCGTATTCTGAATCACCAAGGTGTATGAACGGTTGCGTCGTAATCGGACTTTCGCAGAGAAGTTGATCAGGTGATGCCGTTGCTAAATCTCCAAACTCTAACGAAAGCATTTGCATCAATTTCTCTACACTTTTCCTTTCAATAGGTTTCGGGAATAGTCTTTGAAGGTCGGTAATTGAAAATGTAACAGGATGGAGTGAACTGGTGAATGAATGCAGATGCAATTTCGCGAGTCTCTCGAGAATTGCGTTTGATCTGTCGTAAATCATTCAGCCACTGCTCGACGGTTTCTTGTGTTCCTCCGAATTCTCGACACCATTTCTCAATTGTTCCTCTGAGGGTATTCCGTCTCAATCCATCTCTCAGTTTGTGAATCAATATCTCGTTTCTTACTCGCGATTCTTCTGTAATCGCGTCGAAGAAATTCATCAGATCGTAAATTTGGAAGCCTAAACAAGCCTGTGCTTTCTCTTCAAGCGACGCGAATAGTCGTTGAATAATGCGTCGGAGGTGTTGAGGATAAGCCCAATTTCGAATCGAACGCGTTTGAATACTCGCGAAAATTGGTATGAGGCTGCGGTCTTTGTCTGCCTCATGTGTGGATTGCAGACACCTCAGCACAGCGACGTTGTTCGAAAGCTCGATACACGAACTGGCAAGTTCAAGACAGAGAGCGAGCGTTGGGTGGTTTGTGTGGAGCGATGAGTGATCAGCTTGCGGAATTCGCAAGCTGAATGATTGAGCAATTCAATTACGGACTGGGGGTATGGGCCGTCGGATGTGAAGTCGGTTTTAGGGCTGATGGTCCTCTGTAAGCAATGGAATGCTGCCGAAGAAAGTAGTTCCAGCGGATCAATTTCCGTGAGAGTTTTTTCGAGAAGTTCCTTCTCGGTACTTAATTGCTTTTCTGAACTCTCACATATTTCTCGAAGGCTAGTTGCACGTTGTTCTTTTGTTAAGTCCTGAAATGGAGACTCAAAGAGAAAGTCTTTTATTATTGGAGTTGAATGATCTTGTGGAATTCGCTGGCGATCGTCAGATTGGCCGACCGCATGCGATGTATTCGAAATCACTTTTACCTGTTTTTTTCCTTCTTCCCATCCGCGTGAGGCTCCTTAGAACGCTCTATTTGGAAACTTTGCAGTGATGGAGTCGTTGGAAAAACAGATTTCAGATTCCTGTTCAATGCACTTGATCCGGGCTTACTCGCGGGGGGGCCTGCTTCCAGACAGCGGAGTTCTGCGTCAGCGTCTCGTCGGTGGGAACCTCACCGGCGGACCTGCTTCTGGCGGAACTGGCTTTCGAAGTCGAAAGACTCCTTCCAGTTCCCGTTTCACGCCGTCCGAAACTTTATCCGTGAACGGGATCCCGTCCAGGTGATCGGTTTCGTGCTGGATCGCCCGGCTGGCGAGTTCGTCCAGCGTCATCTGGAAACCCTGGCCGTCGAGATCGAAGGCCTCGACGACGATTTCCTCCGCGCGGCGGACATTCGCATACAGTTTGGGAAAACTGAGTACCCCTCTTCGTCTTCGACGCTCCCCTTGCGCTTGATGATCTCGGGGTTGATGAAGACCAGTTCCTCGTCCTTCTGTTCGGGGTCTCCCGTCAGGTTGATGATGAAAAACCGCCAGGGGAGGGCGACCTGGTTAAGGCGGCCAGGCCGATGCCCCGGGCTGCATACATGAGGTCGAACATCTCCCGCACGGTCTTGCGGAGATAATCGTTGATTTCGTGACCGGTTTGGATTTCACCGCAAAGCGGGGTGGGGGATAGGGAACGATCTGCATGGTTTCCAGGGCGGGCAAAGGGACCAAAGAATACGAAAGCTGTACTGGACCAGTTCACAAAATTGCGCTTGGACGAATGGCGGTTTCCGGCAAACCGGAGAGGCACCGTGATCACCGACCGCAGTTTGTGAGGGTCCAATCCGAATCTTAACCGAATCCCCCCGAATCCGTCCGAGGAACAGCTAACCCGAGCCACGCCACAATTCCGCTCGATTTGCAGGGTTGTCTCGGTTGTCTTTCGTCTGAGGACTCCGCGTGAGGCTGCGGGGGGACCTGACCGGCACGGAGGAGGAGGCGGGAAGGAGTTGGTCCAGAAGCGAGTCAACCAGTTCGCCACCTGGTGGAGGATGGTTCGAATCCACAGGCAAGCGAGGGGAAACGAACGGGTCACGCAGGAACCGGTGCGCGGCTGAGGCGGAGCGGAGGAGTGTGTTTCGCAGACGATCAATGCGGGGGTGGCGTCGTTTCGGATGCGGGGTGCGGGGTGGCCGTTGGGACGGATGTTTTCGCGCGGGGTGTTCGGCCGAGGGCGTTGCGGGGGCTGCGGGGTTGATCGAGCAGCGGCTGATGTGGGAGATCGCGGGGAGAATGGGGGGTGGTTGCGGAGAAGAACTTGCGGCGAGATCAATGCCGTCGATGTCTGACGCGCGGGGACGTCCTGCTCGAACAGGGTGGAGTCGAGGGGCGGGGTTCGATTGAGGGAAGAGGCGTGCGGGTTGATTTGGGCCGGGCCGGGTTGTGTCTTGAAATGGTTGGAAGAGATTCCAGATGTGGTCATCGAGAAGTTGCAGGAAGGTGACGCGGGCGTGCGCTGCGGGGAGAGGAGGAGGGCGGCGAGGGGCTGAGAGACGTTTTTTCCCTACTCCTCACCCGGCCCTGCGGGACACCCTCTCCCAAAAGGGGCGAGGGTGAAGGCGTGCGGGGAGGCGAGGGTGAAAACTTGCGAGGGGAGAGGAGTGAAGGGATGGAGTGAGGAGAGAGGGAGGAGATGCGGGCGGGCGTTGTGCGGGGGGGAGAAGGTGAGCGGAGGGGTTTTCCGGCGGGGAAGTGGAAAGCAGCCGGGGAGGAGGAGCCTGAGGAGAGACCGGTACAGAGTTTTTGAGGAATTCCAAAAATGTGTGCACGATGGGCACTTCGGGCGAGAGCAGGTGATCAGTCGAACAGGTGAACCGTGGAGGGACGAGGTTTCCCTCTCAATAGAAACGGGGATGGTTGCAGGCGGGGGTTTAGGACCGGTCGCTACGAGGAAGAAGACCTCTGTGGCTGCGCCACCCACACGCCGGAGTACCGGCGTATGGGCCACCCAAGAACCTGCGGCATACCGGCGTTCACCCTGCTACTCTGCTGCCTGACGTTTTCGCTTGTTCTCCGGCACGGGGCTTGTTTTCCGCGCGGGGGGTGAGGACGTTCTCCTGGGGCAGCCATTTCGCCAGGTTCGCTTTCACGGCGGCGAATTCCGGTTTGTCGGCGAGGTTCTTCCATTCCATGGGATCATGTTCCTCGTCGTACAGTTCTTCCCCGCCATCTTCGTAGCGGATGTACCGCCACTTCTCGCTCCGGACCGCGTGGTTCTGATAGCCATGTGTCGTCAGAGCGGGGCGATCCCAGGTGGCGTGCGGGTCTTTCAATAAGGGTAACAGCGATACCCCTTCCACGTGTTTTGGGACCGGGATGGAGCAGAGTTCGCAGAGCGTGGGATAGATCCCCATGAAATCGACGGTCCGGTCACACGTGGACTTGGGCTTCGTTACTCCCGGGGCAATGAAGAGGAGGGGGGCGCGGGTCGCTTCTTCCCAGAGGGCGAACTTGCGCCAATGTTGTTTTTCTCCCAGGTGCCAGCCGTGGTCCCCCCAGAAGACGATGATGGTGTTGTCCTTGTAGGGACTCTTGTCGAAGGCGTCCATCAACCGTCCGATCATGGCATCACAGAACGCGCCTGCGGCCAAGTATCCCTGGACTGCTTCTTTCCAGCGGCCGGATTCGACGATGGCCCGATGGTCCCCCTTGGGCTGGGCCATCTTGATTCCCGCATGAGGGATGTCATCCAGATCATTTTCGGGAACCTCCGGCAGTTTGATCGAATCCAGCGGGAACATGTCGAAGTATTTCCGGGGGACATACCAGGGCATGTGCGGCTTGTGCAGTCCGCACGCGAGGAAGAAGGGCTTGTCCTGCTTCTTCTGCAACTGTTCGATGCAGTAATCGACGATGTGGTAGTCTTCCATGTCTTCATCCTGGGCATCGACCGGCCCGAATCGGATCCCGCCGACACCTCCGCTGGCCCCCTGGGGAGGAGTGGGCTGTCCGCCGCGACGTTGCGGCGCGTCTCCTTTTCCTGTGCGTCGTCCGGCGTAGTCATCCCAGTCGGTTGGGTCACGGCGGGCGTATGATTCGTGATAGATCTTGCCCGCTCCGGCGACGTAATACCCGTTCGCTTTGAACTGCTGGTTGAGGGTGGTGACTTCTCCCGCTTTCTGTTTGCGCCAGTCGATGCTGTTGCTGTAGACACCGGAGGTTGAACTGCGGAGGCCGGAGAGCAAGGCGGAGCGGGAGGGATTGCAGACAGGCGAGGCGCAATACGCCCGGGTGAAATTCACGCCGCGGGCCGCGAGGGCATCGATGTGTGGGGTTTTCGCCTGCGGATTTCCACCCAGGCAGCCGACCCAGTCGTTGAGGTCATCGACGGCGATGAAGAGGACATTCGGTTTGTCCGCGCCCTGCGTGATTCCGGTCGCCAGACAGAGAAACGCAAACGAGCAGAGGGAGAGTTGCAGGGAGCGCATGGCTGGTCTCCGGGAGACGTCGAGAGAGGGGGGGAATCACACCGTCAATGTCGCGTACTCACTACAGTAGCGTGCGCACCTGAAAAAGACCTGAAATGATTTCGCAAAAAAAACACAGGACCGGGGTGGGATTCCCGATCCTGTGTCGTTGTGATGCAATCCGGCTGCTCTCGATTTGTCCCTGACCCCCGGTTCTCCAGCCGGGGAGCAACGACGTTACTGGGTCTCGTCGTCCGGATTGCGCGGGATACGTTTGCTGGGGGCTTCCCAGTTGTTGACGCGTGCGCGTCGATAGCTCCGCGGTTCCTCGATCTGTTCTTCCTGCTCTTCCAGGTCGGCGGCGCGGGTTGCCGGCCGAGTGTGGGCCCGGGGGATTTCACGTTGAATCTCCCGTTCCCGCGTGGAAGTGTTCTTGAACCGGGCGCGAACGGCTCCTGCGGCGGGACGCAGGACGTTCTGTTCCGGTTCTTCCGAGTCAGAAACGGTTCGCGTCCGAGTGGCAGTCGTCGCGGCAGCACGAGTCGTGCTGCTCCTTCCGCTGCGGCTGCCGGTCTGCGGACGTTCTTCCACTTCTTCCACGGGCTCTTCATCCTCTGACTCTTCATCGGGGGATTGACCCCGTGACGAAGAGCGAGTCGCAGTTTGCGGCGCCGACCGAGGCTTGTCATTCTCCCAGCCCTCACTGGTTGAACGACGGCTTCCGGACGGATTGAGCGCCGCCACCGCACGGTTAATGTCCCCCGGTTCTCCGAGAGCCACGTCTCCTGTTGTCGCGGCTCGGACGGTCGAACGGGGTGACGGCGCTTCCAGACTGCGACGACGGGCGGGGGGCGGCGAGGCCGCCACGCGCGTCTTCACGACATCATTCGCGGGTCGGCTGCGGACGGTCCCCACGTCCGGAGCCTGACCACGAACTTCTCCCTCAGTTGGTTTGTCTTCAGCCAGCGCGACGGTGGTTTCCGGTTTGCGAGGCTGTTTCTTGTTCTGCACGAGGATCTGATCGTCCTGCTTGGACTCGGGGGGCGTTGCGGGCTTCGGGAAGCCCGCGTGAATCCAGCGGTGCCATTCCTGTTCCAGCGCTTCGATGTTCGAGAATCCGTAGTGGGATTGGATGGCCCGGTCCCAGCCCTCCTGATTCGCGGCGTCGAGGAAGGAGAGGTACTTCTGCTGGCCGTGATGGAACACGAGCCATTCACAGAGGGTGTACCCTTCCGCGTAGAGGTTCAGGACCTTCTGCATGTCCTGCGGATATTCCTTGATTTCGAGCAGTTCGCGGAGCGGAATGCGTTGCGAGGTGCCGATGATCTGCTTGGTCAGAGTCTTCTGTCGGTCCCGTTCGACGGGATGCTCGATCACTGTCGCGGCTCCTTCATCGGCCCAGCGAGGCAGGGGGCGGACGAAGTAGCAGGCGAAAATCGTGTGGCTGACTTCATGAGGAATCACGGAGTCGAGGATCCGTTCTTCGGAGCCCTGGACATTCATATTCCAGTCACCGACGGTTCCGCGGTCGAAAGCGAAGGTGGTTGCTCCACCGGAACCCATCTGGCCATCTTTCACGTGAACCTGACAGGGGCGATACCAGGGCTTCAGTTCATAACCGAGCCACCAGTGGGCGATCTCCACGCGGCATTGTTCGGCCCGTTCGGCGACCTTCTGGGCGATTTCCGGCGTGCGGGCATGCACGACGAAATTGCGGGTGGTGAAGGTCGCGGCGAGAGATTCCAGAGCCGTGGTGTGCAGCGTCAGTGTGAGGAGCAGCAACGGCAGGATTCGAGCTTCCATGCTCTTAGTCTTCCTGTGATCAGGTCGAAGATCAGCAGAGGATTGAAGCCTCGGCTGGGATCGTGGTCCCTTCATCCATGAAGCCACCAACGATCGCAGGTTGATGCATGCACGGCGCGTACCAGACAACAACGGACTTGCAGTTTCCGGCGCGAGAGACGCCGTTAACTCATGTGGATTCAACACTCTAGATATTTTTTTTGGACTGCTCGCGGTCCATGTGGTGAGAACTGAATTCTCATGTAATTTTTTCAAAATGTAAATACCGGCAAAAATTGCCTCAAGTTTTTTGGAAAGGATTACAACAGCGTTGCTGGTCGTTCAGCGATCAACTGTGGTGGCTCGCTGTTTGAGGAGAAGACCTGCTTTCGAACCCGTCATGTTTCCGGTCCAAAATCTCCTCTTGCTCCGTTTTGCGGATTTCTGTTAGAAGGGCTTCCCGAAAGTTTTCGCGAAGGCCGGTCTGTTCAAAAATTGGTTTGAAAACGGCGTGATTTTCAGCAGAAAGCTTTTGGTGAAGTCAGTGCGATATGCGAACTCAGCTTCGTGGACTCGCAGATGAAAGCGGCTTCGGTCGCTCCGGGGGATGGATTCTCTGTGTGGTTGCCGTGACGGAATTCGGCTGAACGCGCCCTGCGAACTCGGGATGAGGGAAGGGGCCGCCGAGGAAGTGACGGCAGAATAGTCCGGACGGATCTCTGAAGGGGGATCGGGCTGGACTCAAATTCATGGACGAAGTTGAAATTGTGAACGGACGCTCGCACGACTTCTGCCGTATGTCATGCCTCATCGCCGGCAACTGCTGTTGTCGTCGTTCTTCGCCGTCCTTGTCGCGGCTCTTCTGGGGACTGAATCTCTCGATCGCGTTTCCGATCATGAAGGTGCTGGTCACCGATCAGAATCTGCAGCAGTACGTCAACCAGCAGATCCGCGAGAAAGATGCCGAAAGCCGGGATCTGTTCGCGCGTTGCAAAAGCTGGACGCGCGGGTAGCGGAATCACGGGCAAAATTCGGGTTTTCGGCCTAACCTGTCGCAGTTGAGCGAGAAAGCGACCTGCAGTCGAAGCTCACGTCGGCGTCGCGAGAACTGGTGCTGTATCGATGGCTGGAAGCGCTTTGCATTCTGCCGTGGGTTCCGCGTGACCAGTTTGACACCTTCGCCGTGATTCTGCTGTTTATCCTGGTGGCGACGGTCATCAAGGTTTTTGCCATTTCCTTCCCGGAATTTCTGAACAGGCGTGTCGTGCAGCTGATCACGATGTCGGTTCGCAAGGATTGCCTGCGTCACTCTCAAGCTGGATTATCAGACGATCTGCAAATCGGGAACGTCCGAACTGCTCGCGCTTGGTGACGCATGAAGTGGATGTGATGGCGAACGGGCTATTGCTGATCAGGGAAGCTGGTCCGCGAACCTCTGAAGGCTCTGTCTGCATTCTGTTTGCCTTCTGGATCAACTGGCAGTTGACGGCGGCTTCTCGCTGGTCTTCGTGCCGTTGGCGGCGCTTATTTTTCATCGGATGGGTCGTCCGCTGAAGAAGGCGAGCCATCGGAACATGGAGGAGCATGTCCCGCATCTATAAGGTGCTGGAAGAAACACTGGACGGCGTAGTCGTCCTGGCGTCAACGGTGCTCCGCGTCACCGGCAGCGCTTTCACAAGGAAAATAAAAACTACTTCCGGAAGTCGATGAGCATCGTGACCGTCGATGCCCTGACGAATCCGGTGATCGAAGTCCTGGGAATCTTCGCCCTGCTGATTGCCATGTGCCCGGGAGCGTATCTCGTCCTGCGGCATACGAATCAGATCTGGGGGATCACGCTCTCGACGGGGCCGATGACGATTGCGGAGCTGTTTGTGCTTTATGCCCTGCTGGCGGGGATTCTGGATCCTGTCCGGAAGCTTTCGAGCGTGTATGCGAAGTTGAAGAAGGCGTCCGCAGCGGCGGACCGGGTGTTCCATCTGATGGAGATGCAATCGCTGGTGAAAGACCCGGTGATTCCGATGGAATTGCCCCGTCACGAAGAATCGATTGAGTTCAAGGATCTGACGTTCGCTTACCTGGGATCGTCCGAATCGGGTCGAGGGCCGGCTTTGGAGCAGGTCTCCCTGAAGGTGGATGCGGGGGAAGTGATCGCCGTGGTGGGGGACAACGGTTCCGGCAAATCGACGCTGGTCAACCTGCTGCCGCGGTACTACGACCCGGAGCGGGGTTCCGTCCTCGTCGATGGAATCGATATCCGCCAATGTCGAATTCGGGATCTGCGGAGTCAACTGGGTGTCGTCACGCAGGAGACCATCCTGTTTGACGAATCCATTTATGAGAACATTCGCTACGGCCGTCCCGAGGCGAGTCGCAAGGAGATCGAAGAGGCTGCCCGTCAGGCACACGTGCTGCAGTTTCTCGATCAGTTCCCCGAACGGTTCGAGACCCGCGTCGGGGAAAAGGGAATGCGGCTGTCGGGTGGTCAGCGGCAGCGGATCTCGCTGGCCCGCGCCATTTTGAGAAATCCCGCGATCCTGATTCTGGACGAAGCGACGTCGGCGATCGATTCACAAAGCGAATACCTGATTCACAAGACGTTGGCGAGTTTTGTGAAGGGGCGCACGACATTCATCATTACACATTCCGTCACGCAGAGCGTTCTCGATCTCGTTTCCCGCATCGCGGTGATGGATCACGGAAAGCTTGTGGCGGTCGGTACGCACCAGGAACTTCTGAAGACGTGCACGGTCTATCAGAAGCTGCACCAGATTCAGGTTCGACAGAAGAGTGCTTAGCGCGAAGAAATTTGTTGGTCCGGTGGAAAACATCAGAGCCAACGCTACAATACGTCGCAGTGGATTCATCGGAGATGAAGCTCACTGCAAAAATAGGCGCGAGTGACGATGTGCGTGTGTGAAGTACAAGGATGTACTTGAGGTTGTCGGGTTGATTGGAAATGCAATGCCGAGGATCGGCGTTGTCAAAGCAGCCCGGGAATTTCAGGACGATGACACTACAAGGAGGGGATCGTGCATCGATTGGATGAACGGTTTAGTGCGTTACTGGAAACCGGAAAACAACAAGGCTTTCTGACATTCCAGCAGATCAATGAATTTCTTCCCGATGAAGGGGGAGACCCGGCCGTCGTGGATCACCTGGTCCTGATGCTGGAAGAGCTGCAACTGGATGTCGTCGATGATGGGGCGGGAAGCGATCCCGCCTTCGAAGAGGCCGAGCAGCCCACGATCACGAACGCCAGCCAGGAAAAGGCGCTCAATCTGCAAAACGCCGCGATCTCGCGGGATCCGGTGCGGATGTACCTGAGCCAGATGGGGCACATTCCCCTGCTGTCGCGCGAACGGGAAATCTACCTCGCGAAGCAGATTGAAATCTGCCGTAAGCGGATGCGTCGGGTCGTCATGGAAAGCGATTTCGCGCTCCGTCAGACGATCGACATGCTGAAGAAGGTGCAGGCGGGGGAACTCCCCTTTGAGCGGACTCTGCGGACTTCCGATACCGAGAATATTCGCAAAGAGCAGATCACTGGTCGTATGCCTCTCAACCTGCAGACGCTGGATCGGTTGCTGACGGAGAACGCCGCCGACTTCCGGATTCTGCAGTGCGCGGAAACGTCCCGTGAAGAACGGGTGGTGGTTGAGAAGCGTCTGGTGCGTCGTCGTCGCAAGGCTGCGACGCTCGCCGAAGAGCTGAGCTTGCGGACGCAGCGCCTGCAGCCGATTCTCCGCCGGATGGAACAGATTTCTCGCCGCATGACCGAACTGGATCAGCAGGTCCGTGCCGGGAAAACGAACAGTGGCCGCGACAGCCTCGATTGTCTGGACCGGGAACTGAAGGACCTGATCGAACTGACCCAGGAAACTCCGGAATCACTCGCCCGCCGCGTGTACGCCGCGATTTCCCGCTTTGAAATGTGGACCCGCGTCAAGCAGAAGCTGTCGGGCGGAAACCTGCGACTGGTCGTTTCCATCGCCAAGAAATACCGCAACCGCGGCTTGAGCTTCCTGGATCTGATTCAGGAAGGGAACGCGGGGCTGATGCGGGGCGTCGAGAAATACGAGTACCGCCGTGGGTACAAGTTCTCGACCTACGCGACGTGGTGGATTCGCCAGGCGATTACGCGTGCGGTGGCCGATCATGCCCGCACGATCCGCATCCCGGTCCACATGTTCCAGTGCATTTCGCAACTGAAATCGAAGAGCGAACAGATCCGTCAGGCGACCGGCCGCGAGCCAAGCGTCGAGGAACTGGCGGAAGCGGTCGGTCTGGGTGTTGAAGAGACCGAACGGATTCTCAAAACGTGGCGGCACCCGATCAGCCTGGATATCCCCGTCGGTGAAAGCGAAGACAGCAGCTTCGGTGACTTCCTGGAAGATGGCTGCGAGCGGAGTCCG
>JAXMBX010000009.1:0-30000 GCA_046349635.1 Planctomycetales bacterium | reverse complement strand
GACCCCGATGGTGCCTTTGTCTATTACTCTCTCGTCTCCCCCTCGGGCTATATCCAGGTGCAGACCGGAGCCTTCAGTTGGGAACCTCCGGCGAATTCCGCGGGGAGTCATCTGATCAGGGTGGTGGCAGAAGTGAGTCCCTATGAATCTGTCAGCATGTCGTTCGTGGTCTACGTAATATCAGGCAAACCTAGGATTGGATCCCTCGTCGCATCACCGACCACGCTTCACGATGACGGCAGCGACCTGCTGACTCTCACTGCCAACAGCGTCGTGACCAACCTGGGCAGTATCAACGATGTGGAATTCTGGCGGGACGTCGACGGAAACCAGACATTCGATCCGAATATCGATTTTCGGCTCGGGGCGGGAACGAAATCCGGCAATAACTATGCCTGGAGCGGTTACATTGGCGGGCTTGCCGTCGGCAATCAGACCTTTTTGCGCGGGCTCGCCGATTTTCGTTCAGCGATGAATTCTGGAGCCTCCCGCCAACGACCGTCAGCGTCATCAGCTTCCCCATCTCGATCCCGTCGCGATTCCGACCGCAGACCAGAAGCTGATCACCGATCCTGCCAAGGATGAGTCAATTCTCCGTACTCGACAGGATGGCGCCGGAAATTACTTTGTACTCTCGGAAGAGATTGCGGTTGTGAATGGAAGTACGGCCTATTTCCGTTACATTCGCAAATACGACCCTGCCGGGAACCTTCTGCGGTCAACGCCCCTCACTCAAATCACGAATTCAGCAACCTGGATCTGGTCGTTCAGGACGATGGATCTTTCGGAATTGCCTGGTATCAGGAATACAGCAATGGTCACGCCAGAATCTATCTCTATCGTTACAACTCCAGCGGTCAATTGACAGGGGGCACGGCTGCTCCCGTCGTGGCCGAGGCATGGGCGACAAACGGATATTTGCAGGCAGCCTGCGACAAGGACGGCAATGTCCTGATCGCTTACAATGTCGGGAACCTGCGTTGAAGACATCTGGGCCGTCTCTGTTTCCAAAAACAACATCGTGACGCGCGCATGGCGCGTCAGTTTGTACACCGATGGATCCCAGAAAAATCCCACCGTCTCGCTGAACAGGGACGGGAACGGCGTCATTGCCTATACCGATTTGTTCAACGGACAGATCCGGTTTCGCAAAATCAGTTCGTATGGTCTGGATAACGGACAGGACGATTTTGTGGTCCAGTACGCGGAACCCGACGCCCTGATCACCTCCGCGGTCTCAATCACCGGCGAATTTTTCATCGGCTGGTCACAGGGGACCGCTCCCAATGACAGCATCATGGTCCGGAAGTTCGATGCCACAGGAGTGGCAATGGGCCTGCCTTTCAAAGCCAATACGTTCGGAGGGGGAAATTTCTCCGGTCCAATTATTGCCGTGAGTGACTCCGGCTGGTTCACCGTCGCCTGGAACAACAGCACTCAGGACGGAACCCTTCATAATGAAAGTGGAGTTTACGCCCAGCTCTTTGACCCCACTGGCGCCAAGGTCGGCCCGGAGTTCGCCGTCCCCAATCAACGGGATTATTCCCAGGGGCTCACCAGCGTTTTCATGGATGCCGATGCGGACATCGCCGTCTTCTGGACCGACTTCGGGAACAGCAGCGCCACGAACAGGACAGAGCAGCTCCGGTTCTTTAGCGTTGATCTGGCCCCGCAGTTCGGCAGCAATACTCCCTTCACTGTCCCGGAGAACAGCCCAGCAGGGACGGTCGTCGGAACAGTGTCCGCTTCTGATCCCGATCCCGGCAGCACACTGGGATTCGAATTGCAAGGTACATCCCCGTTCCAGATCAACGCTCTGACCGGCCAGATCGCCGTGGCGAATGGGGCAGCTCTCGATTTCGAAACCCAGCCGAATTATGTGTTGACGGTCCGCGTGACCTCCGGCGCCAAATCCACGCTCGGGACAGTGCAGATCGATCTCACCAATGTCAATGAAGCACCCACGTTGACATTGAATCCGGGGGTTTATCTCTACACACCCGGGGGGGTGCCCGCCCGCTTCGCCGACCCGTTTGTCCTGACGGACCTCGATAGTTCCGTATTCAACGCAGGAAAGATCACCGCCACTATCACGCAAAACGGAACGGCTGATGACCGGATCGGACTTTCGACCAGCCTCGGGGTGTCCGTCAACAGCGGGAATGTCATTTTGAATGGGGTCGTGGTGGGAACGATCGCCAGTTTCGGCCAGGGTTCGACTCCCTTCCAGATCAATCTCAACGCCAACGCCACGCTGGGGGTGGTGCAGACGCTGCTCAACAGCCCGCAGTTTGAAGTGCTCAGCACCTGACGAGCCTGTTGTCGCGGACGATTACGTTCTCCGTGAATGATGGGCAATTTGTTGTCGTGCGAACGTGACAAGAGTGGCATGTCGCGCCAACAATTCCGCGTGCCTGCCTTCAACGCCGGTACCCACTTCTCACTCCGATTGCAAGAGGACGTCGCTGCCGCCGATAATCCCGGCACCCTGGTCAGCGATGTCATCGCCAGTCTGAGTCCGAGGGCGGAATCACCGATCCTGATCCCGCTGCCAAGCGTGGCATTGCGGTTACCTTCACCGACCAGACGCACGGCACGTGCAGGTTCTCGGACTGATGGAACCAACTGTCCACTTCGCGCGCTGAGCGTCTCCACCCGCCTTGTTGCTTGGCCTTCGATGATGTGACCCGCGTCCGTTTCGTGCCTGCATTGACTTCAATGGCATTTCTGGACGTTCACCTTTACCGCTCAATCCGCTGCTTGACGAATGGCTCGACGATGACGGCGGCAGCCCGAGGGGGCACGAAGCCCTTCAGCATCGACTACGACACGGCGATCATCAACGTGAACGCGGTCAACGATGCCCCTGTGCTGGAGGCCAACCAGCGTCTCGATTGGCAATATCACCGAAGACACCCCCGCGGCCTCCTCTATTTGAACCACGATCACTCAAATCCTCAGCAACTTCACCGCAACGTCGGGACGTACACCGACGTTGATGCCGGGGCTCTGAAAGGATCGCCGTCACCTCCGTCGACAATTCCAACGGAACCTGGGAATACACCACCAACGCGGGGACAACGTGGACTCGGTGTTTGGCCTGCTCGACGGCCTCGGCTGCACGGTTGCTGGCCTCCGTCGGCGGAACCAGAATTGCCTTGGTTCCAAAAACCGAATTTCGACGGCCTCGGTACGTTCAGTTTGTCGCCTGGGATCAGACGGAGGGGACCAATGGAGGTACGGCCATCGCGACTAACCGCGGCGGCATCAAACCGTTCAGCCTGGCCGTCATCACCGGTATGCAGGTGATTGAGTCGGTGAATGATGCCCTGTGTTGAACAATGCGGGTGGCTCAGCGCTCACTTCGATCAATGAAAACGTCCCCCAACGCTTCTAACCCCGGCACCTAGTTTCCCAGATCATATTTCGATGGCGCCGCAGGGAGGGATAACCGACGTCGATAGCGCGATCTTAGCGAATCGCTGTGATCGCGCGCGAACCAGGCCAATGGACGTGGCAGTTCTCGCTCAACGGACATTGTGGTTCGATTTTGGTACCGGCACCCGCCTTCAGTTCCGCGCGTTGCTTCTTCCCTCCGACGCCACGACCCGGCTGCGTTTTATTCCTAAAGCCAACTTCGTGGGTGACTCCGGAATCTCGTTTGTGGCCTGGGACCGCACAGATATCGGTTCACCCGGCACACGCGCCAATATCACGGTCTCGGGGGGCTCCACATCCTTCAGCACGTCAGCAGAAACGGCATTGATTACTGTGAAGTCGGTCAGCGCCCCCTCGGCGATCGGGATTGTGCGTAATGGGGGCTTCTATCTGGACGCCAACAACAACGGTGCGTGGAATTCCACCGCGGATGCCTACTTCACGTTCGGCAACGCGACCGATATTCCTCTGGCCGGAGACTGGAACGGGGACGGGAAGACGGACATCGGGGTAGTTCCGGAATGGAACCTCTTCCTCGATCTCAACGGCAACCGCAAGTGGGATAACGCCACAGACGTCTTCTTCACGTTCGGTAATCCGTCCGACAAGCCGATCACTGGGGACTGGGATGGGGACGGGAAGACGGACATCGGGACGTTCCGGAACGGGACGTTCTTCCTGGACCTGAATGGAAGCCGGAAGTGGGAAGGGGCTTCCGATGTGTCCTTCGCGTTCGGAATCGCGAATGACATTCCGATTGCCGGCGACTGGAATGGCGATGGCAAGACAGACGTGGGGACGTTCCGAATGGGACGTTCTTCCTGATGCCAACGGCAGCCGGAAGTGGGAGTCGGCGAATGACGCCGCGTTCGTGTTTGGGGGAACCCCACCGATCTTCCGATCACCGGTGACTGGAATGGGGATGGGAAGACGGATTTGGGGACATTCCGGGACGGCAGCTTTACCTGGATCAGAACGGCAGCCGGAAATGGAAGGGCGAGCGACAAGGTGTACAAGTTCGGTATCGCCGGGGTGACAAACTGATCGCGGGGAGCTGGAGTGCCGGGAGTGCCCCGGCGTCGCTGGTGACCACGAATACGACACTCGTGAGTAGTACGGAGTCAACGGTTTCGCCTGCGTCTCAATCGGCAGTAGGAAGATCAAGACGCATGGTGGCCAAGCTGAAGCGGGCCTGGCACAAGGGGAAGAACGTCTAAGATCTCTGGAATCGGATCTTCTCCGGTACGCTCTTTCCCCTGCAAAGACTTCTGCCAAGTCGGTCTAAACCGCACTGGGGAGAGAATTTCAGGGTCGGGGGCTGTTTCTCTCAAAAGGGATTGCGGCGGGTTGGTTTGCGGGCGGATAATTGAGGACTGGCAGTTTTCCCATTCAAGTGGGATTGTCCTCCAAGGGTAGTGGAGCAGCGATGTCCCACGGGCAGGCAGTTCTCAGGACTTTCAGAGATGGCAAAATCGAATTCAGGATCAAACGGAAAGAGTCCGAAGGGTAAGACTCCGAAGAGCTGGGGAGTGGCTCGAAAGGTTTCGGCGGGGGATGTCGCTCCGCAGTTGCGGCAAGGGGCGATTGAAGAGTTCGTGGTGACGGAGGCGACGCGAGCGGCGCAGTTATCGAAGACGGAGGCGGTGGAGGACATCGTGAAGAGCACGCCGCCGCACGACATGCCAGCGTTGGCGCGGTCGCTGAAGGCGATCATGGAGGGATCGTCTCCGGATGACGCCGCGGTGTTACGACAGGCGATGATGCAAGGGACCGAAGGTGCGAAGGGGACGGACATCCATCGGGATGCGGAATTATCCGCGGATTGGCGAGAAGGAGGTTACCCGTACAAGAATCTGCTGTCGCGGAAGTCGTACGAGATGCAGAAGTATCACCTGCAGGTGGAGTTGCTCAAGGTGCAGGCGTGGGTGAAGGCGAAAAAGCAGCGCGTGGTGATCCTGTTTGAAGGGCGTGACGCGGCGGCAAAGGGGAACGATCAAGCGGTTTATAGAACACCTGAACTTCGCGGATGCCGTGGGTGGTGGCGTTGGAGAAGCCGAGCGAAGTGGAACGGGGGCAGTGGTACTTCCAGCGTTACGTGGAACACCTGCCGACGGCGGGAGAGATCGTGATGTTCGACCGGTCGTGGTACAACCGGGCGGGTGTGGAACGGGTGATGGGGTTCTGCACGCGGGAGGATTACCAGGAATTCATGCGTCAGCGCCGGAATTCGAGCGGAACTCGGTGCGGAGGATTCACCGATCAAGTTCTGGTTTTCCGTCAGCCGACTGGAACAGCGGAGGCGATTCGAGGAGCGGAGGGGCGCATCCGCTGAAGCAATGGAAGCCGTCGCCGATCGATTTGACATCGCTGGACAAGTGGGAGGAGTACACGAAGGCGAAAGAGGCGATGTTCTTCCACACGGACACCGCGGATGCCCCGTGGACGGTGATCAAGTCGGACTGCAAGAAACGTGCGAGGCTGAACGCGATGCGATACGTGCTGCATCGGCTGCCTTATTCGAATAAGGACGCCGAAGCAATCGGGGCTCTGGATCCGTTGCTGGTGGGGCGTGCGCACGTGGTGTATGAAGTGGGAGAGCATCCGGGGATCGTGCCGGTGACATGAGTGTCGCGACGTATGAACTGTCACCGCGAGCCAAGGAAAGTTGACGCCGATGCGGACGCTGGGGGGGCTGCAGTTCTGGACGGACCAGTTTCTGCATGGGAATTGGCGGATCCAGCGGCACGCGTTGACGGGAGGGTGTCGGCTGCTGGATGGCTCGAACGTGCTGCGGGGGTGGGGGACGGCTGAGGATTGCCGTGCGCGATTCGAGGAATTGCGAGCCGAGTTGAAGCTGCCGGCTTTGACGAAGACCGTGGTGGTGACGGTGCATGGGCTGGTACGGACTCGGAATGCGATGCAGCCGATGTGCGATTATCTGGCCCAACAGGGAGAGTGGAGTGGGCTGAACTTCTCCTATGCGAGCACACGGAAGAATGTCGATGACCATGCGCGGGCATTACAGGGAGTGATTGAGCAACTGGAGGGGGTGGAAGAGGTTCACCTGGTGGGGCACAGCCTGGGGAATATTGTGATCCGGCATTGCCTGGCGGATCGAGCGCGAGGGGCGGAAAAAGGGGCACGAATCGGACGAGTGGTGATGCTGGCGCCACCCAATCAGGGGGCGGCGGTGGCGCGGGTGCTGGGAAAGACAAAGTTGTTTGAGTGGATTCTGGGGGGGAGTGCGCACCAGTTGGGGCCGTTGTGGGAGGAGCTGCAGGAGAGGCTGCAGACGCCTCGGGATTTCGGAGTCATCGCGGGGAGCTTGCTCGGGGGGAAGGGGGGAAATCCCTTGATCTCCGGGGACGATGACCTGCTCGTGGGAGTGGAAGAGACGAAGCTGAGCGGGGCAAGTGACTTTCTGGTGATTCCCTCGCCGCATACATTCATCATGCTGCAGCAGAGGGTGATGGAAGCGACGTTGCGATTTCTGCAGCAGGGATATTTTGTGTCTGAGAAGGAACGGGTGCGGTTGGGGTGAGGGGCGATGACTGCGGAAAGTGTGCTGATCAGGTCGCGAGAAAGAGGGTGGTGCGGTATGCTGGTGGAGTCGTTGCAGTGATTTCTTTGAGTCGCATCCGTCAGTCACCGAATTATGGCGCAGATCAGTATTAAAGAGTTGTGTGTGGGGCACAGCAAGCCGTTGTTGCTGGACGGAATTTCGTGCCAGATCGAAGTGGGGGAGCGGATCGGGCTTTTGGGGCGCAACGGGGCGGGGAAGACGACGCTGTTGCGGATTCTGTGCGGGGAAATACAGCCTGACGGAGGGGAGGTTGTCTTTGCTCCGGGGACGCGGGTGGCGCGGTTGCCCCAGGATGTGCCGCTGGATACCAAAGGGCGGGTGGGAGATGTCACCGCGGAGGTGGCGCTCTTGAATCATCCCGAGGGGGAGGCGGCGTGGGAGATTGAGCAGCGGGTGGAGAACACGCTGACGAGCATGGAGCTGCCGATTGACGCGGCATTTGAATCGCTGTCCTCGGGGATGAAGCGACGCGTGCTGCTGGCGCAGTCGCTGGTGGCACAGCCGGACGTCTTGTTGTTGGATGAGCCGACGAACCATCTGGACCTGGAGGCGATCAAGTGGCTGGAAGAAACATTGGGGCGATGGAAGGGCTCGCTGATCTTCGTGACGCACGACCGGATGTTTCTGCGGAAGATGGCGAGCCGAATCCTGGAGATCGACCGGGGAAGTTGTACGACTGGACGTGCGACTACGACAAGTTTCTGATTCGTAAAGAGGAGGCGGTGGCGGCATTGGAGAGGCAGGAGGAACTCTTCGACCGGAAGCTGGCGGAGGAGGAGAAGTGGATCCGGACGGGGATCAGGCGGCGGACCCGGAATGAAGGTCGGGTGCGGGCGGCAGGAAGCGATGCGGGAGTTGCGGAGTGAGCGGCAGAAGAAAGCGGGGGAGACATCGCTGGAGATTCAGGAGGGGCAACGAAGTGGGGCTTTGGTGGCCGCTTTGGAGGGGATTCGGTTTTCGTATGGGGGGCGGGAGATTATCGGCGGGTTCGGGACGCGGGTGATGCGCGGGGACAAGATCGGGATCATCGGGCCAAACGGGGCGGGGAAGACGACCCTGCTGCGGATTCTGCTGGGGCAGTTGGAGCCTCAGGCGGGAAATGTCCGATTGGGGACGAACCTGGAGATTGCGTACTTCGATCAGTTGCGGCGGCAACTGGATGTGGAAAAGACGGCGCAGGAGAACATCGGCGAGGGGAGCGACATTATCAAGGTGGGGGACGGGACGAAGCACGTCGTGGGTTATCTGCAGGAGTTCAACTTCACGGCGGAGCGGGCACGGACGCTGGTGCGGTTTCTGTCGGGTGGGGAGCGGAATCGATTGTTGCTGGCACGGCTGTTTTCGAAGCCGGCGAATGTGATCGTGCTGGACGAGCCGACGAACGACCTGGATACCGAGACGCTGGAACTGCTGGAAGAGAAGCTGGTGGCGTTCGAGGGGACGGTATTGATCGTGAGCCACGATCGGGAATTCCTGAACAACGTGGTGACGAGCACGATTGTGTTTGAAGAGGGGGATCAAGGAATACATGGGGGGTATGACGACTGGGTGCGGCAGCGGCCGACGAAGGTGGTCGAGGAGGTTTCGCGGAAGGAGTCGTCGCCCTCGAAACCAGTCGTGAAGACTGAGGCGGGGAAGAAGCGGCGGTTGTCCTTCAAGGAGCAGCAGGAACTGGAGGCGCTGCCGGGGCTGATTGAGGAGTGGGAGGCGGAGGTGGGAGAGCTGCACGCGGCGATGGGGCAGCCTCAGTTTTATCAGCAGCCCGCGGAGAAGATTGTGGAGGCGCAAGCGCGGCTGAAGGAGCTGGAAGAGAGCCTGGAGCGGGGGTATCCACGCTGGGAAGAACTGGAAGCGCTGGCGGAGTGACGACAGGCCGAAACGTCGGTCACGAGATCCGAATTACGGGGGAAAGGGCTTGAGTTCGAATTCCAGCTTGGTCTGTGTGAAATCGGGAATGTCCCAAACGCCGTCCGCATTTGGATCGTTGGGATTGAAGGGCTTAGTTTCAAACTTGGTGTACTTGGGGGGAGACTTCAGTGACCCGAACTGGGCTTTGCCCTTCAACGCGACAAAGTTGGCGGGATCGGCAGCGGGTTCTGCCTGGGCCTGCATCATTTGTGGAACGCTGGTGATCAGGATTTTGGCTTTGAACTGACCGACGGGCTGTTGGTCCGTTTTGATTGTCCCCGTGACCTTCTTGCCATTCTGATGCAGGTCGAGGGTGCTTTGCTGATCTCCCCCTTCCTCGGCAGGGAAATGCGTGACCATGAGGAACTTGCCGTTCAGATTCGGGAGAGTTCCCCCCTTGGCGTGGGGCGCGGACCGGTCTTCTTCCCGGACTTCCGCGGCGACAGGAGCTGAATGCCTGGCGTGGCCCGTGTGGGACAAGGTGGCCGATAACAGGGTGCGGGTTTCCAGCAGTTCTCCGAAACTGCTCCGTGTCCTCTGCAAAGGGCGAGTGTTGTGAGGGCGCGTTCTGAAAATCCGGCGGATCCAGGTTGATAGGGGAGTGGTCATGTGGGTGACTTTCTGCAGAGCAGGCTCCGGGGAGTTCCGATCTTTTGATTTTAATGGTGTCAAAAAATCGGATGCAAGAAATTATTGGGACTTCCGCTGAGAAGAGGGGAGATCTTCGGGGGAGGTGGGACCGGTGAGGTTAGAGGGTGTGACTGGGTGAGCAGCAGGTAGGGCGTTAGAATGTGGTTTCGTCTCAGAGTGGCAGCGAGAGGGAAATCTGTTCCTGAAGAGAGAGAAGAGAATGAAGCAGTTTCGACGGACGCGGCGGGGGTTTTTGAAGAGTTCTGTGGCGGCAGTGGGGGTGTGGCCGCTGATGACGCAGATGACCGGTGCGGCGGCTGCGCAGGCCAAGGTGGGGAGTTGATGGCGTATGTGGGGACGTTCAGTTCGCCGTTGGGGGGACGGTGCCGACGCAGGTGGATCTGCCGCCGGGGACGGACGGAGAATACACCTGTTCAAGGTGAATCGCGAGACCGGGGCGACGCCCGCTGGGGTGGTGCGGATGGGGACGAGTCCGAGTTGCCTGGCGGTTAACGCGGAGGGGACGCGGCTGTATTCGGCGAATGAAACCGATCGGGTGGGAGCGAACAAGGAGGGATCGGTCAGCGTGTTTGCGATCGGAAAGGATGGGAGCCTGACGTTGCTGAATGCGGTTCCGTCCGGAGGGGGCGGGGCCGACGTATGTGAGCCTGCATCCATCCGGGAAGTTCCTGCTGGTGGCGAATTGCGGGGGATCGGTGGCGGTGCTGCCGGTGTTGGCGGACGGGAAACTGGGACCGGCGACGGACGTCAAGAACGATGCGGGGAAGATCGGGCCGACGAAGGCTGTCCATGCACCGCCGGGGAGTTTCGCGATCAGCGGGCATGACCGGACGCACGCGCACATGATCCAGTCGGATCCATCGGGGAAATACGTCCTGCACGTGGATCTGGGATTGGATCTGATTTACGTGTGGAAGTTCGACGTGGAGAAGGGGACGTTGACGGCGAATGAGCCGGGGACGGTGGCGCTTGCCGGCGGGGGGATGGGCCACGGCATTTTCATTTTCATCCGAACGGAAAGTGGCTGTACTCCCTGCAGGAGGAAGGCTCGACGGTGGTGTTGTTTGATTACGATGCGGTGCATGGGAGGCTGAAGGATCGGCAGACGCTGTCGACGTTGCCCCAGGGTTTTGAAGGGAGCAATTTCTGCTCGGAAATTCTCGTTTCAGCGGACGGAAAGTTCGTGTATGTGGGGAACCGGTTGCATGACAGCATCGGGATCTTCGCGGTGCGCGCGAACGGGGAGTTGGAGTATCGCGGGGAGGAGTGGACGCGGGGGGATTATCCGCGGAGCTTCACGTTCGACCCGAGTGGGCGGTTCTTGTATTGCTGTAACCAGCGGGCGGACCACGTGGCGGTGTTTGAGGTGAACCGTGAGACAGGGGGGCTGAAATTCACGGGACATTACGCGGGGGTGGGGAATCCGTCGCATGTCGTGTTTCTGGAGTTGGGGAAGTCGAAATGAGGGGTTTACCTTATCGTTAAAAGTCGTGAAGCATTCCAGAGGTTGTGGTGCGGGCAGCGGCGGTGTAGCGGTGGGCGGGGGATGTGTTATTGTCCGGGCGCCGGAGTGAGTGAATTTCTGGGGCGGGGGCAAGGTTAGGGAAGAACTTGGAAGATTATGGGGAATGGATTTCTGGGGTTTCCGGCCAGCACGGTGATGCTGGACGTGGTGGTGTGTGCGGCTGGTGGCGGTGGTGCCGTTGCTGCTGTTGAGCCTGTACCTGGTGAAGGGGTTGAAGAAGTTTAAGGCACACCGGAATCTGCAATTATTGCTCGCGGGGGTGATCCTGCTGACGGTGCTGCTGTTCGAACTGGATATGCGGCTGCATGGAGGTTGGGAAAAGATCGTCAATTGGCCGGAGGGTCGGCTGAGCGTGGACCAGTTCGCGACGGTGCGACGGGTGCTGTATGTCCACCTGGTGTTTGCAATCTCGACGCCGATCCTGTGGGGAGATCCGATCTTACAGCGTTGCGTAATTTTCCGAATCCCCCGTTGCCGGGCGCTTTGCTGGCCGGGTGCATAAGGTGCTGGGGTGGCTGTCGATGCTGGACATCACGCTGACGAGCGTGACGGGGCTGTTGTTTTATTACTTCGCGTTTGTGGCGAAGTAAGCCGCACAACGGCTTTGCTCAGAGCTCTTCAATCTCTCTGCGTTGATCGTGCACCAGCGTTCTTCGGCTGCGGTCAGTTGCTCCGAGGAGGGCGGTGACTTCATTGTGGAAGGCGGAGGGCTTCGGCGGCGTCGGTGGTGTTCAGCAGTTGCGCGTTGGGCTGCTTCTTTCCTCGTCGAGACGGGCGATGTTCCGTTCGACCGTGGTGAGTTCTTTGCGGAGTTCCCGTTCGGTCTTGCGAGCCTCGCGCGAGATCGGGCCTGGCGGATTTTTAGCGGGGGCCGCAGGGACTTTCGTCTTTTTTGTGGCGGCGAGTTCGCGTTCGCCTTCCTCGATTTCCTTGTTGACGGCGTAGAGATAGGCATCGTACTTGCCGTTGTAATTCGTGACGTGTCCGTCCCGGACTTCCACGATGCAGGTGGCGACGCGCTTCATGAAGTGGCGGTCGTGGCTGGTGAAGATCACCGTCCCCTGGTATTGCAGCAGAGCCTCAGCGAGGGCTTCGACGGTGTCGACGTCGAGATGGTTGCCCGGTTCGTCCAGGAGGAGGACGTTGTATTGACTGAGGAGGAGACTGGCGAGACAGAGGCGGGCGCGCTCGCCACCGGAGAGGACGGAGATCTTTTTGTTGACATGGCCGCCGCGGAAGAGAAAGGCTCCGGCGAGGTCGAGAATCTCCTGGTCCTTTTTCCCCTTCGCGGCGTTTTCCTGGAGGTATTCGAGGACGGTCTGCTTTTCGGGAAGGCTGGTGTAGACGTGCTGGGCGTAGACCCCCATCTGGCAGCCGTAGCCCCAGCGGACTTCGCCATGAATCGGTTTGAGGGAATCGACAACGGTGCGGAGAAAGGTGGTTTTTCCCTGGCCGTTGTCTCCCACGATGGCGGCGCGTGAGCCGTGATCGATTTCGAGGTCGATGTGGTCGGCGACTTTCCGTTCGGGGTAGCCGATGGCGAGATTGCGGCAGCGGAGCGCGGCTCCCTGGCGAGGCTCGACCTGCGGGGCGCGGATGCGGGCGGTGGGTTCGTCGGCGGCGATGTCGACGGTTTCCAGTTTTTCGAGTTGTTTACTCTTGGAGCGGGCGCGGGTGGCGGTGCTGGCGCGGGCCTTGTTCTTGGCGATGAATTCCTCGAGATGCTTGCGTTTGGCGAGGACGGCGGCGTTGGAGCGTTCATCGTGCTCGCGGCGGTCCTGCTGATACTCCAGGAAGGCGTCGATCTTGCCGGGGAACATGGTCAGCTTGCCGCGACTGAGGTCGAGCGTGTGGCTGCAGGTGGCACCGAGGAAAGCGCGATCGTGGGAAACGATGAGGCAGGCCTGTTCGTAGCCACGGAGGAAATGTTCGAGGAGAATCTGGGTGCGGAGGTCGAGGAAGTTGGTCGGTTCGTCGAGGAGGAGGAGATTGGGTTCGTGGAGCAGGAGGGCGGCGAGTTTGACGCGGGTCTGCCAACCGCCGGAGAGTTTGCGGATGTCCCCTTCGAGATAGGCCCCTTTCAATTCGAACTGGCCGGCGACTTCGCCGCATTTCCAATCGGGCTGCTCGCTATCGCGCATGAGGAAGTCGAGAGCGGTCTCTCCGGGGAGAAAGGGATCGTGCTGGCGGAGGTAGCCGAGCTTCAATTTGGGGTGGCGGATGACGTCGCCGCTGTCGAGTTCCTCTTCTCCGAGGAGGACTTTCAGGAGGGTGCTTTTTCCGGCACCGTTACGGCCGACGAAGCCGACTTTGACGTTATCAGTGAGGGTGGCGTCGGCATGATCGAGAAGAACCTGATCGCCGTAGCTTTTGACGGCGTTTGAAATCTGCAGCAGTACGGCCATCGAACGAAAAATCCTTGAAGAATGCAGTTAGAGGACGGTTCCCGCGGTTGCCGGAAAAGGTGGGGGAAACCGTCGAAAAAACGATTATGGCGGGATCTGCGGGGAGGGACAACCTCAATGGATGGGGGTGTCATTTAGAAAAGTGACAAGATGCGATAATCTATGGAAAAGACGAAGTTAAGAGTGGCTTTGAAAGAGGGGAAACGATGTCGACGACAGACGCGGGGGGAGCGGCCGGGGATGGACCTTCGGCGGCGGAATTGAAGCTGGCGCTGAAGGCGTTCAAGAAGCGGCTGAAGCTGACGCAACTGGATTCGGATTCGCGATTGGGAGTGGGGCCGTTGAGCGGAGGGTCGAGCTGGAGTATCGCGGCGATTGTGCCGCCGAACCAGTATCCGCAGACGGTGTGGGACGCGCTGGTGAAGCAGGGGAAGCTGAAGAGCGCGGGGCACGGGATGTATTCGCTGGTGCAGCCTTAGTGAATCTGTGATTGTGTGTGCGGTCTAAGAGACTGGCATCGCCGGTGCCACCACGGGGTTTAGATTCAAAGTCGTCGTGACAGGGCAGGATACTACATGTCCAAAGCGACGAGAGATCATTGGGAAGAGGAAATTCCTCCGGCTGGTGAAGGCAAACGGCTATGAGTTCGTGGAGCGGACAAAGGTCAACGGAGTCGTGGTGATCGTGCCGGTGACGGATGATGGGAGTCTGCTGTTCATCGAACAGTACCGGCCCCCGGTGCAGAACGTGTGCATCGAGTTTCCGGCAGGCTTGTCGGGGGACAATGCCGCGTCGAGCGATGAGGAACTGGAAACGGCGGCCGCCGTGGTGCTGGAAAGACGGGTTACCAGGCTGCCCGGATGGAGCGGGTGGGGGTTGCCCCTCGACGGCCGGTCTGACGTCGGAAGTGTTGACCTATTTTCATGCCAGTGGGTTGCGGAAAGTGGCGGCGGGGGGCGGGGTGGAAGATAGAGATCAAAATGCACCACAGTCGAAGCGGGACGTCCGTCATGGCTGAACGAGAACAATCAAGCGGGCGAGCATCGGCGGGATGGTCTACGCGGGGCTATATCTGATCGGCTGAGCCACGGTGTTGTTGCCCGTTGCGAGTGGTGAGTACACTCATACGCATATGAGCCGTCCGTTTGGTCCGTACGATATCTGCGTGAATTAGGCCGGGAGGTGCGATGGGGGTGGTGTCCTCGCCACGCAGCGGCCTACAGCAGGAGTACGCTCCGAACCGATTGCGCGTTGAAGTTCAAGGATCCGCGCGCGTGGGCGGACATCCACGAGGGCAGGCGGTCGCGAAACTGGGGAAAACATCCGAACATCGTACAAGTGTTCGACGCGGGGATTGTGGATGGAACTCCGTACATCGCGATGGAGTACGTCGAGGAGAGACACTCGATGCGCGGGCCGCGTGCGGCAGGGACCACTGGAGGAACCGGAGGTCATCGAACTGGGGCGAAAACTTGCACTCGCGGCACGGATCATGCCCATCGCAAGGGGATTGTGCATCGGGACGTCAAGCCGGCGAATGTGATCATCGATCTGGAGGGTGAGCCGCAGCTTCTGATTTCGGAATCGCGAAGGATGTGGAGAGCAGCCAGAGGACGGCAGCGCAAAACTCCGTTTCGCCGGGGAAAGCTCCGCGCCGGGGAAGATTCTGACACCGCGGAACCGAGTCTGACAGAAGCGACCGTGATCGGCGGCGGAAGGGGTGGCGGTGGGGTTCCCCAGGCGGAGGGGATTCGGGGACACCGGCATTCGCTGGCTCCGGGACAGGCGGATCCCCGTCGTGGGCGGGTGGATGCGCGCGGGGCGATGTGCGCTTAATGCGTTGGGGGCGACGCTGTATGTATTGGCAGCAGGGCGGCGGCCGTTTGGCGGACGGACGATCACGGAATTGCTGTTGCAGGTCGTGACGGAACAGCCTCCTCCATTGCGGGCGTTTGTCGATCAACCCCGACTGAGGCCGTCATTCTGAAGGGGGATGGAAAAGGATCCGGCGGCGGTACCAGACGGCGTTGGAGTTCGCGGACGATCTGTCGCGTGTGACTTTGGGATTGCCGACGCGGGCCAGAAAGCTGGGGACAGCCGGGCTGATCTGGCGGAAGATTCGACGGCATGGCCGGCTGGTGGGGATCGCGGCGGTGTGCCTGGTGATGGCGGGGATCATGTCCGCTTATTTCATGTTCCGGTCGCGAGATCCAGACGTTGTGGGGAGTGATCGCAAGCAGGACGGCGCGTGGGACGGCAGGAGGTGAGATCGCTGGTGGATCCTGCGCTTGCCGATGCTGGAGGAGTGTCGCGCTGGCGGAGTCGGGGCTGATGCCGGTGAGGACGATCAAGGACGCGTAGCGCGGCATCTGGTGGCGTTTTCAAGTATCAGAAGAAGTTGTCGTGGCTGTCGTATGGAGATGCCCAGGGAAAGTTCACGGGGGCGTGGCAGCAGAATCCGGGCGGGATCGTGATCAGAAGTCGTGGCTGGATGAAGAGGGGCATGTCCGGGAGCAATTCGCGGATGGGGGGCTGGAGCGTTTGCGGTGGAACATTAGTGGACCTATGACCCGAGGACGCGGCCGCACCTCGATGGCGGAAGCCTCATCCAGAATCATCTGGACGAAGCCTTATGAGTGGTTTGGAGATGGAGGGTTGGGATTACATCGGCGTTGGCGTTGAAGGAACCGAAGACAGATAAGATGCGCGAGGTGTTCACGGCGGATTATACCGCAGGGGCGTTGTCCGACTTTCTAGCCAGCACAGAATCGGGAAGAAGGGGCGGGCGTACTTGCTGGGGCGCGAGGAGGTGCTGGCCTCGCCGGAGAAGGGGGCAGCTTAAGGCAGATCCGCTGGCAGAGGCGGCGGCGGTCGAAGCCTCTGCTGACGATTCGGGAGGGATTCCGAGTCTGCCGGTGGGTGATCCGCATTCGTTCACGTTTCAGCACGGAGGAGAGGATTACGTCGCGGCGGTGGAGACGTTTCAGCGGAAGGGCTGCCGATTCTTGACGGTGGTGCTCGTGCCGGAAGATGACATCATCGGCCCGGTGAAAGAGGCTGCGGTCCGCACGGCGGAATCGCGGGGAGCCTGGCATTGATCGCGGTGGTGGTTTCACTCGTGATCAGGTTTCCCATGCAGAAGCGGCGGTTGGTTCGTGCAGCCAGTGGGCGGAAGCGACAGATTCAAGCCGGGCCTGGAAATTCCGAGACGGAGAAGACAACGATCGTCCCGGCGAGTGTGGGAGCCCCGCGGAGACGAGTGATGTGATCACTTCAGAGAGTCACCTATGTTCGGCCATTTTTCGCGGGACTGGGAGCGGTCGTTCTGGGCCTTTACCTTGTCGCCGCATTTGTGGGGTTCTGCATTTATTGGCATGAACGTTCTTGATGAAACGAGGATGATGCTGCTCTTCGTCTCTCTGGTCGCTTTAGGAAGTCTGGTGTATGTGCTGGGAGTGCCCGGACGGGAAGCCAAAAAGTAAAAAGTGCGATGTCGGAAGGGCGATCTGTGGAGTGCTGCTGGGAGCGGCGGGATTTGTGGTTAGGTTCTTCGGCCCGATTCTTTTTGCGCCCGATGCCAGCCAGGGCCCACTGCTGGGCATTTTCGTCACGGGGATGATCCGGGCGTATCACAGGATTCATGGGGGGAGTGATTGCGCGTCGGCTGGTGAAGGAATGATGTAAGAAGGTCACCATTGACTGGTCTTGCCTCTGGTACGCAGCGCCCGATATCACGAAGACTAAAGAGACTTCCGCACCGGGAGAGACTGCGAATCCGTGCGGGACCGCCTGTTTCCACATGGAGGATCTGGTGTTGTAGTCGCGGACGAAAGCCTCGAAGGACTCAATCCACAAGACGCTGCCTTCAGCATCCCCCCAGAAAGGGAAGAGCGCACAGAGGACGGGTGGAGTGTCGAAGGGGCGTGGAGTGACATTGATGAGCTGGTCGGACGCGGCCAGGTCCGCTCGCCTGCTTCAAGATGAGCATACAGCTTGACGACATGATCATCGGTCGCGGCGGCGAAGTTTCGCAGGATCCACGAAGAGTTCGGTTGAATTCAGAGGGTTGCTCACGACATCATCGCCAAGCTGACAGAAGTGCTTGAGTTGCAGGAGCCATTTGAGTTTCTGGTCGCCGAATTGTTGGAAGAGACGGAAGCGTTCGTTGTGGATCGGGTTCGTCCAGGGCTTCGTGGACCCACGTGGGAGGAAGCGAAACTTCCTGCGTTTCCCACCCGTAGTCAGCTGCAGGACGACGCCAGGCTCGGCACCAATCACCGAGCCTTGAATCCAAAATTTGCCGTCAACGCTGTTTCCGAATGGGGAAAGAATCTGTCCGCGCAGGACGCCCCCGAAACTGTCCATTCGCCCAGAGCAGGACTGAGGGAGGAGGCGGACGATCCAGCAGGAGAGATTTGCACTGAGCAGTTGAGCACACTTTTCGGAGGAAGTGAGATTAACGGTGTCTCCGTTAACGTCTCTGATCCGAACAGGCCAGTTGCGGGCGTCTTGATGACAGATTTGTTGCGAATGCACTGCACTGCGAAAGAGTCGCTGAATCGACAAGCTGCTGGGCCCGTTCAAGATCCAGGCAGTTGACATACCAGGCATCGACTGTTTTTTCGGCGGTGGAGATCCGCGGCGCCGTCCGAACCGCACTCCCGGCCGACGCACGGCTCGGCGATCACAGTTCGTCATTCCTCTTCGCATCCGACCGTAGGCGGCGTCATGGATGTAGTACTTTCTAATGACTGATTTCTTGCCGGAAGCGAGGAATTGCAAGCCGTGTTGTGATTTGAAAATCGTCGGGGATACGAGTGGCGGGTTGCTCCGAGGTCAAGGTCAGCAGAATCGACGTGGCTTGATCGAATCAGATGCGGCTCGAGGAAATCAGCGGCGCGATCAGCAGGGTCGGCGGATTCACCGGGAGGAACCTGGATGATGAGGGCGTAATCCTTAAGATAGTCGAGCACGAGGGAAAGCGTTCTGAGTGTTTCCAAACGCAACTGTCGGAGGGCGAGAGGGACTCGGTTTCGGCGGGTTCCATTTGCCGGGGGAAGTTCTTCAGGTGACAGAGGTGGGCCGGGGAGACGACCCCTCGGCTCGTCACGCCGCTGGAGACCATGGAAGTAGGCAATCGTTTGCTGGCAGACTGGCACGTGTCTCTTCGCGTGTGCCCGGCTGATACTCCCGCAGCGATTTCTTCAATCCCCGCCGAGGGCTTCATCAAAGCCGACGAGAATACTGCTCTCATCCTTGAGATCAAACAGCTGCTCAGGCGGCGGGGAAGAATGGACTCGTTGCTCATTGTGGGTGGCAGGAACAGACTGACTGGGATTGTTCGGATTGACGCGCAGCGACTGGAAATGATTCGTCCATTGACCATTCAGCAAGATTTCAAGGTCAATGAGGCTTTGGTGCGATGCCCGAGCTAAGACAGGCCGACGTTCGGAGCTCAGAATCGTCTGAATTCATGCTCAATACCCGGTGGCCCAGGTCGGGCCACGGTCCGGAATCCGAGGACATTCTCCAGTAAACGTCCGGGCGGTGAGAGCAGTGGCATCTCTGAATCGAGATGAGGCATTCCGTCAACAAAAAGCGTTGTGATCTCTCGGTATTTGGCCGCGGTAGGATTTCGCGGTCGAAGATTGGCGTCGATAAAGACGAGTGGACTCGCGCTGGCCGACGAGAATGAGGGTGTCCCGATCTCGAATTTATACTCGGCGTCCGGACTGCGCAGGATTTCTCCATTGGCGCGGCGGACGGCGACGATGATGAACAAGTGGCTGTTCGTGAGAACCATGGCGCCGAGCTTTTTGTGGGCCAGGATCGAATCGAAGGTGACGCGGATTTCCTTGATGGCGAGGCCGATCTGGCGAAGTTCGTCATTCAGCCGGCTTTCGACCTGATCATTGGCGAGCAGGCTTTCCGCGGTGGGGTGAGTGATGAGGTCCGCGATCTTGGTGGCGCCAATGGCAGCGGGAAGGACGACGCGATTGGCCCCGGAGCGGAGGAGTTTGGATTTGGTGGAGACGGATTCGCCGCGGGCGATGATCTCGATGGTGGGATTGAGTTCGCGGGCAGTGAGAACGATGAAGACGTTGGCGGCGTCATCGGAGACGACGGAGGCGAGGACGCGGGCGCGCTTGATGCCGGCGGTGAGGAGCACATTTTCGTGGGTGGCATCGCCGATGAGGACCAGATGCCCTTCGTTCTCGGCCTCCTGCAATTCGGCTTGATGGGGGTCGATGATGACGAATTTCTCCCCGGCAGCGGCCAGTTCCTCGATGAGGACGCGTCCGACGCGGCCAAAACCACAAATGATGACATGATTTTCGAGTCGTTCGATACCCTGAGTCATGCGGCGCGCTCCCAGATAGCGGTTGAATTCTCCCTCGGCGATCAGTTGGACGAAACCGCCGAGGACATAGACGGCGGAGGTGCAGCCGGAGATGACGACGAAGATGGTGAAGAGTCGGAGACGTGGGTCGGTGATGGGGTGGGTTTCGCCGTAGCCGACGCCATAGAACGTGATGACGACCATGTAGAGGGAGTCGAGGAAACTCCAGCCGGCGAGCATGTAGCCCGAGATCGAGACGATCGCGGCAGTCGCAAGGATGCTGAATCCGATCAGGATTTTGCGGAGCGAGGATTGCATGCGTGGCCGAGCGAACCAGCGGGATTGACGAATGTCAAAAAACAATCGACGGAGACGCTTGCGCGTCGCCGTCGATTGTGAACAGCGAGTCAGATCATAATGCGGAATGCGGTTTTACTTGATGAACAGCATTTCCTGGTAGGTCGGAAGCGGCCAGAGATCATCAGCGATGAGGCATTCCAGAGTGTCGGCGGCCTTGCGGACGACCTGCATCTCGGGAAGGATCGACTGGCAGAAGTAGGTGGCTTCGTGCAGGGAGTTTTCAACTTCGTATTCGGACAAGGCCGCGTCGAGTGAATTGATCCCTTCCTGGAGCATCTTGGTGACGTAGGCGACTTTCTTGAGGGTGTCGAGCGGCAGATCGATGCCGACGCCCTTGAGGTTCACCGTGGTCGCCGCGAGTTCGTTGAGGTAACGAGTGGCAGCCGGATAGATCAGGGTGCGGGCCATTTCCAAGGTGAGGTTGGCTTCGACACGCACGGACTTGCAGTACTGTTCGAGGTAGATGTCGTAGCGGCTTTCCAGTTCGCGGTGGGAGAGGACGCCGTACTTTTCGAACATCTCCTTGACTTCGGGCTTCTCCAGTTCGGGGAGGGCTTCCGGAGTGGTCTTGAGGTTGAGGAGACCGCGTTTGGCGGCTTCCTGGTGCCATTCTTCGGAGTAGCCGTTGCCGTTGAAGATCACCGCGCCGTGCTTGTTGATGATATCGGTCAACAGCTTCTGAAGTTCGGCGTTGAGCTTGGCGGGATCGCCCCCGGTGGCCTTTTCCAGAGCGGTCGCACAGTAATCGAGGGACTCGGCGACGATGGTGTTCATCGCGACGAGGGGCCCGGCGATCGACTGGCTGGCACCGACGGCCCGGAATTCAAACCGGTTGCCGGTGAAGGCAAACGGGCTGGTGCGGTTCCGGTCGCCCGCGTCCTTGGGAAGCGGGGGGAGGACGTCGACACCAACCGTCAGGGTTCCCTTCGGCAGGGAGGAGTTGGCACCACCGGCCTTAATCTGCTCGAAGACGTCCGAGAGCTGGGTGCCCAGGAAGATCGAGATGATGGCGGGGGGGGCTTCGTTCGCACCGAGGCGGTGATCGTTGCTGGAAGAAGCGACGACAGCGCGGAGCAGGCCCTGATGCTTGTGGACGGCCCGAATGACGGCCGCACAGAAGAGCAGGAACTGGGCGTTGCTGTGGGGGGTATCCCCCGGATCGAGGAGGTTGCCTTGAGAGGCACTTCCGAGTGACCAGTTGACGTGCTTACCGGATCCATTGACGCCTGCGAAGGGCTTTTCGTGGATGAGGCAGGCCATGCCGTACTTCTCGGCGATCCGCTTCAGCGTGATCATGATCAACTGCTGATGGTCGGTGGCGATGTTGGCCGATTCGAAGATCGGGGCGATTTCGTACTGGCCGGGAGCGACTTCGTTGTGGCGGGTCTTGATCGGAATGCCGAGCTTGAAGAGTTCGCGTTCGACTTCGAGCATGAAGGCGAGGACGCGTTCGGGGATGGCACCGAAGTAGTGGTCTTCGAATTCCTGTCCCTTGGGGGGAGCGGCGCCGAACAGGGTGCGTCCCGCGTTCAGGAGGTCGGGGCGGGCGAAGAAGAAGTTGCGATCGACCAGGAAGTACTCCTGTTCGGGGCCGGCGGTGGAGGAAACCAACGCGCCGTCGGTGTGACCGAACAGTTTGAGGATGCGCTGGGCCTGCTTGTTCAGGGCCTGCATCGAGCGAAGAACGGGGGTCTTCTTATCGAGGGCTTCGCCGGTCCAGGAGACGAAGGCGGTCGGAATGCAGAGAGTCGTACCGTTGGGGTTTTCGAGGATGTAAGCGGGGCTGGTGACGTCCCAAATGGTGTAACCGCGAGCCTCGAAGGTGGCGCGGATACCGCCGGAGGGGAAGCTGGAGCCGTCCGGTTCACCCTGGATGAGCTGGCTGCCGCTGAATTCGGCGATGGCGGCTCCGTCACCGGTGGGGGTGAGGAAGCTGTCGTGCTTTTCAGCGGTAAGGCCAGTGAGGGGGTAGAAAACGTGAGCGTAGTGAGTGGCTCCCTTTTCGATGGCCCAGTCCTTCATCGCGGAGGCGACAACGTCAGCGACGGTGACGTCGATCTTCTGACCGGATTCGATGGTTCGCATCAAAGTCTTGAAGATCTGCTTGGGGAGCCGTTCTTTCATCACGGACTTGCTGAAGACGTTCGCGCCAAAGAGGTCTTTGGCGGGAGTTTCAACGAAGTTCATGGGGGGAGAACTCGGTTGGTAGTTTGTGACGGCGGCGATGGCGGCCAGACGGGGAGAACCGGCGTTGGGACGGGATCCTCCTCCGGCGTTGGGCTTAAACTGGCCATTGGTTTCGGTCTTTTCACTGATCGAAGCGGCTCATAGTGTGGTTTAACCTTGCTCAAAAACGTGGAAAGTCCCGCTGTCGTCGTCCACAAAATGTGTCTGTACAAAAATTCAGCGGAGAGTGTGTGGGGGGTCTTAATTTGCAATTCGCATGCCACCACCGGAAAACGCTATTTTCCGGCAAAATCTGCAGAATAGACAGTTTGTGCAGCGGATTTTGCCGACAGGCGTGCCAAAAGTCTATGCAGCGGGGCCAAAAGAGTGAGATGGCGCGGAGGCGGGCAAGTCAATTACACATCAGTGGAAGTTGATGCGTAGGCTTGATTCAGGGGAGTGGGCTGAGCCGGGGGTGCCGTCAAGAAGTCGGATGACGGCCCCATTCTGGGCGAAGATTTTGTGGCCATCGGGAGAGACGGCAAAACCTCCTCCATCGCAAATTTTGGGGAAGGCGAGCATTTCGACTCCTTCGGTGATACTCCACACGCGAAGGGGGGAGTCGCTGGTGACCAGCAGGTCGTCTGAGAGGAATGCCACCTGGCGGACCATGTCGTCGTGAGAAAAGG
This sequence comes from Planctomycetales bacterium, assembly GCA_046349635.1. Taxonomy (GTDB): domain Bacteria; phylum Planctomycetota; class Planctomycetia; order Planctomycetales; family Planctomycetaceae; genus JAXMBX01. Next base: position 6,935 of record JAXMBX010000009.1, on the reverse strand, counting down.
AAGCGACTTCGGCGAGAGTCTCGAGATTCCAGATGCGGGCCTTGCGATCTTCGCCTCCGGTGGCCAGGAAGCGTTGGTCTGGAGAGAGGGCGAGGGAGCGCGTTCCGGTCATGTGAGCATGGAACTGGCGCGTGATTTTTCCGGTCATGACGTCGCAGAACCTGACCTGACCGTCGCCACAGGTGACGATGAGTTCAGGCGGTTTCCCGTCCCGCTCAAGGAAGCAGGTATGGAACGGATTATCGGGAAGCTCGAAGCGAAGGCCGAGTTTTCCGGATTCGACATCGAGGATCTGAATTTCCTTCTGCTGTGTGGTGAGAGCGGCGCGGGTGCCGGAGGAATCGAGGGACAGTGCATAAAGTGGTGACGTGAGTGGAATCGACCAGCGCGTCTCGCCGGAAGGAATCTCAATCCGTTTCAATGTGAGGCCCGCGTTGTCCGCGATGATGAGACGTTGCCCGGACTCAGAGTAGGCGAACGTACCGTGCGGGGGAGCCTTGCACTGGAAGAGAGGGGTTCCATCACTGATCCGGAAGATGACAAGTTCCTCCCCGACCGTCCCGACGGCGATGGTTGCGGGGCCGATCCGCGGGCCATCGAGAGACCTGAGATGGAGATGTCCCTTGATCTTCCAGGAGAAATCCTGCAATGCCTGTCTGGACCAGAGGCGGACAGTCCCATCCTGCGATCCGGACAACAGGCAGGACTCATCGGGAGCATGTGCGACGGAGAGAATAGACCCGAGATGGCCGCAGAGGGTGGTGAAAGTATCTTTGGGATTCTCGCGCCGCGTGACTCGGAGAGTGGAATTGGTCAGGCCGACGACGAGGGGATGGCCTGATACCCAGGAGAGTGAGCGAGGATTGGCCTGTTCGACAAACGGCTCATGGAGAAAACCAAAGTCGTGCGTGGTATAGACCCATTGACACAAGAGCCAATTCCGACAACCGCCGACGAGGAGGCTTTGGTTGGGATCGAACACAAGGGAGCGGGGCCAATGATTGGGATCCGGGTTGCGGAATTTCCCTTCAGGGAGACGGGAATCGGGCTGCATCGTGCGGAGATCCCAGAGGCGGACGGCATCGTGTTCGCCGGCAGAGGCGAGGACCGGATCGATGGGATCAAAGGCCAACGCACGGACGGTTTTGGGGTGTCCCTGAAGCGTGGCAATGAGTTGTCCGGTTTTGGGATTCCAGATCTTGATGAGAGTATCGCTGCCCGCGGTCGCGAGTTGATCCGCGAGGGGAGAGAATTTGACATCAGCGATCCAGCCTGAGTGAGCGTGGATGCGAAAGAGTTGTTCCCCGTTAGCGATGTTGTAGAGGGTGAGGAAGCCTGATTCGTCCGCCACCGCGAGGGTGGAGGAGTCGCGCGAGAAGGAGAGAGCTTCGACGACTGTGAGGTCGGGATTTTTCCACTCACGCAGGGGCGTTCCCTGCGGCAGAGCCCAGAGACGAATGATTCCATCCCGACCTCCGGTGGCACCGACTTTGGAATCGGGAGTGATCGCGACGGCATTCACCCCGCCGGGATGTTCGGTGAGGATGCGGCTGGATTGTTTGTCGCGATTCGTGAGGAACCACCAGGGGAAATTACGAACGTCGGGTTCTCCGGGTGCAGGCTTGTGGCGTTCGAGCAGTTTTCGCATTTCGCCGACGTTGCCGTGGTCTCGCGCGTTCTGTGCCATCCGCATGTCGGAGACGTAGGCGCGACGGCGGAGACTGACTTCGAGTTTTCTGGCGTTGGCGAGGAGTTCGGAAAAGCGGGCGTTGTACCAGACGGAAATGATGAGGAGGAGGGGAAGGCCGAGGACGGCCGTGGAGACGAGCGTGGCGAGGGCCGGTTTTTTGCGAGCCCATTTCCAGAGACGTTCGGGAATTGTGCTGGGGCGGGCGAGAATGGGATCGCCCACAAGAAAATTGTGGAGGTCGCGGGCAAGTTCGCGGGCGGAGTGATACCGGCGGTCAGGATTCTTCTGCAGGCATTTGAGGCAGATGAGTTCGAGATCGCCGGGGATTTGAGGATGCGATGTCCGCATGGACGGGGGATCATCATGCAGGATCATGCGGATGGTTTGGGCATCGGACTCTGCCTGGAAGGGAACCTGGCCGGTGAGAAGCTCATACAAGATCGCGCCGAGGCCATAGATATCCGTGGCGGCGGTGACGTTGGATTTGTTGCCCTCGATCTGCTCGGGGGCCATGTTCCGGAGAGTGCCGATGACGATGCCGGTGCGCGTTTTGTCCTGATTGCCGTCGAGGCATTTCGCAAGCCCGAAGTCCGTGAGTTGCGGAATGAAGGGGAGCCCGTTTTCGGTGGTTTGAGGATCGGAAGGGACGAGGAGGACATTTCCGGGACTGAGATCACGATGCAGGACACCGCGTTCGTGGGCGTGCGCGACGGCCTCGGCGAGAGAGAGCAGGATGCGGGCGGCGAGGAGAGGATCGACGGTGGTTTGCGTCGATCGCCATTTCGCAAGAGTCGGTCCGGGAGCGAGGCGGGAGACGAGATAGGGGGTGATCCCGATGACGCCACTTTCGTAGACCGGGACGATGTTCGGATGATCGAGTTGTGCGGCCGCCTTGGCTTCCCAGGCGAAGCGGGCGATGAGATTGGGAGAGATGAGGACTTCGGGGCGCGGGGTTTTGAGGGCAACTTCACGACTGACGACGGGATCGAGGGCGCGGTAGACGATGCCGAAGCCCCCCACTCCCAGACATTCCAGGAGCTCGAAGCGTCCGATGCGCTCGGGGAGTTGCAAGGCGGGAAGGGTGGTTTTCTGGTCGGAATCGGGATCGACGAAGAACTCCCGTGTCAGGTGGAGGAGTTCGAGACATTGGCGGGCGCGGTTCAGGCCCGGGGTGTCATCCTGAAAGAGTTCCGGGTCACTCTCCCCTCCGGGGTCGAGAGGAACGAAACCGGAGTCCAGCTTGGACTGGTACTCGGCGAGTTTCTCGGCGAACAGGTTTTCGAGTTCCTGATCAGGGGTCACGGGGCGGGCCTCCGCTTTCCGGCGCAGAGAGTGCGGGAGGGATTCCGCAGAGAGAAGCCTGGCAGGTGCCGGTCATTCCGGGAGGAGTTCGGCGGCGAGCTTCTGGACTGCCCGGGACCAGAGCTTGCGAACCGCTTCCGGGGAGCGGCCGAGGCGGAGGCCGATGTCGTCGAAGCTGGCCTGCTGAAAGTTGCGGAGGCGAATGACCTGACGATAATCCTCGGGGAGCCGGTCGATCGCGTCGTGCAAGGTCTGCACGGTTTCGACGGCGCAGACGAGCCTGCTGGGAGTCTCGTGGGAGTTCGCCAGTCCGCCGAGAGACGGCGTGAGGGGCCGCTCGCGTGCGAGTTGCCGCTTGGAGACGTCGCGATAACGGCGATGGGCATCGGAGATGTTCCGGAGGAGAATTTGCCGGAGCCAAGATCGCAAGTCATGTTCCGTATGTCCTCGAAACGTCTCAAAGTCCCTGACCGCCTGACACATGGTGTCCTGAACGACGTCGGAGGGGGCGTGCTTTTGGGCGACATCCAGCCCGACTTCCCGATTCGCGATGGCCAGCAAGTAGTTGCGGTAGAGGTCCAGAAGTTCTCCCAGACCCTCGTACCCATTGTTGCGGGCCGCGGCGATATCGCGTGCAAACGAGTTTTCAGTGGCTTGCGAACCACTTGCGGCAGTCATGCCAGCACTCACATAGCGAGGGAAAAAGCGGAACCGGACAGTCAGAAAAGGATTTTTTGTCAGAAAAGATTTCTGCGGAGAAGCCGTTGGTGGACGGGCAGCTCCCATCCAGTATGGAATTCCAGTCCACGGCTGACAAGACCTATATTTTCAGGCCGATGTTATTGGCGGGCTTTGAGTTGGGGGCGATTTTTGAGGGCGGGGCTGGACCAGGAAGCGCGTATTTTTTGTTTTTCGCGGGGAGAGGTGTCCGGTGTTAAGGTTTTTGTCGCCTTGAGTGGGTGAGGCAACGTTGCCTCACAGTAATTTTGTCTGACAGCAATGTTGTCGGACAGTGGAGAAGGGGGTGCCATGTGCGGGCCGCATGGCGCCTTTTTTTTGTTTTTAGATACTGTTCGTTGCGTGGGAAGATTGAACGGTCAGAGAGAGACGGGGCGTAGGCGGGTTGTTTCGTAGACGACGTGGCCGTGGACGTTGTGATGTTGCGTGGGCGGGATTGATTCCTCAAGCCTAATGTCACCGAAAGGAAGCCCCTTTGACGAGGTGGAAGCGGTGGTAGGTTTTGTCCAGGCCTGGGGAGCCTGAGGCGTGGGCGCCGCTGGCGGGGCCGACGCTGAATTCGTGCAGACCTGCTCGGATGCACGGAGTGGTACTGCCAGTGGCGGTCGCCGCAGATCACGAGGAAGTTGTCCGGTACATGCTTCTGGAACCAGGGCGCGGATTTCGTCTCCTTCGTGCCAGCCGGTGTTGGCGTGGTTGTCGTTTTTCCGGCCGCGGTCCGGGCCGACGATGGGGGCTGATCAGGATTTTCCAGGTGGCGTCGCTTTCCAGCAGGGTGCGTTGCAGCCAGGCTTTCTGCTCGGAGCCCCAGATGGTTTTTTCGGGGCCGTCGGGGATGTCGTTGGGTGAGCGAATCTCGGCCATCGGTCAGCCAGATCTGAGATCGCGTCCCCAGCGAAAGGTCCGATAGATTTTGTCACCGATGGGACTTCCTGTCGGGCATTTGGGCTCCTGGGCGAAGTCGGAGTTGCCCCATGTGCATCCCGGCCCAGGAATCGTTGCTGAGGGTGTCGTACGTCCTTGGTCCAGTAGCCCGGCGCGCAATGGCGGTGAAGTTCGACATGACGGGGAGGCTGTCCATCCGCTGCCAGTGATAACGGAAGAGGATGCTCGTCGCCTGGGGAGTTCGCTGTCGTAGTAGACGTTGTCACCGGTGTAGGCGACGAAGCGGGGGTTGAGTTGCTGCATGGAGGGGTAGATGGTGCCCTCGGCGTGGTCACGGTCGTGGTAAGCCTGGCAGGTCATGACGCAGAACCGGATGTCGGTCGGAGTTTCGGTTGCGGGGGCGGTTCGGGAACTGGCCCGTGAAGGGGGCGTGTGTGGGGGAGCCATTCGGCCCGGTGGTTTCGACGGCGTAGTGATAGAGGGTGTTTTGGTTTCAAATTGTGAGGGGAAACTGGTGAATGGAGTCGGCTCTCTGTGAGATGTCGGCCCAGGGGTGAGTCGTGAATTCTCGAGATTGGCCTGGTGGCCATAGCGACACGGATGCGTCCGGGGCGGGAGGGGAGGACCTCTTCGAGTTGCTCGATGGGAACGGTGACTTGGACAGGTTTGTCTTTTCGACGCGGCCTGCAATCTTCTGGCCGGTGGTGTTCCGTTGTGAGTGAGCGGTGAGTCGCGTCCAGAGGATGGCGGAGGTGGGTAGACTGCCGACCTTGACGCCAGTGGCCTGATGGGATCTGGCAGGGGCGGCGTGGAGGTTTCGTGAGGAGAGAAGCTGTCAGGAGGGCGGAGGAGTTTTGAACGAAGAGGCGGCGGGTGAGTTTGCGTGGTTTCATGAAGTTTCTTACAGGCAGATTGGAGATCCAATAAGAATAGGCTGCCTTTTTTCTAAGAGCGGGATGGGACAGGATTGCGATTCGGTCTCGTGGGAGGGAGTTGATGTCTGATTGTAGATTGTGGCAGATAGAAATGGGACGGATTTTGTGGATGCTGGGCGACGCTTGGATAGTTTGTTTCCGAGGGTGTCTCATCGTTTCGGAACGGCACCGGCAGAGCCAGTGGCACACATCAAACGAGAAATGGAGCCGGTGCAAGCGACGGTTGGGGAATAGGGAAACCCGCGGTGGGTTCGTTTTGAAGGAGAGATTGGGAACCTCTTAAATTGATGGTCCGCACAGCGGACCCTACAAGACCGTCTCTCGTTATTTGTCCCCCTTCCGGATTAACGAGAGTCAAATGCGCACATGCCCACCCTGCCTGCGGCGAAGTGGGCATGCCACCCAGAAAGGAACAAATACCTGTGGACGATCCACTACGGAAAAATGGTTGGTGGCTGCTATAATGACCGTGGGATCTTCGAGGGGGATTGTGCGGAAAGGGAGTGGTGATGGGTGGGTTTCAGTTGGTGAGTCCGTATCAGCCGGCGGGGGATCAGCCCAAGGCGATTGAGGCGCTGGTCAAGGGGATCAAGGCGGGCAAAAAGGATCAGGTACTGCTGGGGGTGACGGGGTCGGGGAAGACGTTCACGATGGCGAACGTCATCCAGCAGATGCAGCGGCCGACGCTGGTGCTGTCGCACAACAAGACACTGGCGGCGCAGTTGTTCTCGGAGTTCCGGGAATTCTTTCCGAACAACGCGGTGACTTATTTCGTCAGTTACTACGACTATTACCAGCCGGAGGCGTACATCCCGCAGCGGGATATTTACATCGAGAAGGATGCGTCGATCAATGAGGAGATTGATCGACTGCGGTTGCTGGCGACAAGTGCGCTGGTGAGTCGGCGGGATGTGATCGTGGTGGCGAGCGTGAGCTGCATTTACGGCCTCGGTTCGCCCAAGGATTACATCGAGATGATGATTCCGTTGCGAATCGGGGAAGAGATTCCACGGAACGAGTTTCTGCGGAAGCTGGTGGACATCCAGTATGACCGGAACGATTACGACCTGAGCCGGGGGAAATTCCGGGTGCGGGGGGACGTGATCGAGGTCTGGCCGGCGTATGAAGAGATCGCGTACCGGGTGGAACTGTTCGGCGATGAGATTGAGCGGCTGTCGATGATCGATCCGGTGACGGGGGGGGAATCGCAGCGGGTGAATGAGGTGTATATCTACCCGGCGAAGCACTTCGTGCTGCCGCAGTCCCGGATTGATGCGGCGATTGATGAGATCAAGCTGGAGTTGGCGCAGCAACTGGATTACTTCCAGCGGAGCGGGAAGTTGCTGGAGGCACAGCGGCTGAGTGCGCGGACGCGGCATGACATC
>JAXMBX010000008.1:0-117397 GCA_046349635.1 Planctomycetales bacterium | reverse complement strand
GAGCGCCCCGCTGACTTTCTGCTGCGCCCCGATGCCCCCGCCTTGAAGACCGGTTTCCAGCAGATCCCCGTCGAAAAAATCGGACTCCAGCAGGACGAACACCGCCGCATCCTCCTCTCGGCCCAAATCCGAACTCACTGACCGCAGACGACTTCTGTCCATTTTTAAGAGCGAAATGGACTGACCTGTGGCGTCTGTCGCGGCAGAAAGCTCGGAAAAATCATTGATTTCGACGCGACACGAAAACGCAACGCGCTCTAGCGTCGCCGGGCCATCGCCTGCCGCATCTCCTTGGCGGCGTCATTCTTCTTGAGCGCCTCGCGCTTGTCGTGCAGTTTCCGGCCGCGCCCTACTGCGATCTCCACCTTCACGATTCCCTCCTTGAAATACATGGAGAGTGGAATCATGGTGAGTCCCTTGTGATCGGCTGTCGCGGCAAACTTTTTGAGTTCCCGCTTATGGAGCAACAGCTTGCGATTTCGGCGGGGTTCATGGTTGAACATGCTCGCCTGGGGATACTCGGCGATATCGCAGCCCAGGAGCCACAATTCCCCGTCGATGATCTTGGCATACGCCTCGTCCAGGGAGACCTTGCCGTTGCGGAGGCTTTTGACCTCGCTCCCTTTCAGGGCGATCCCACACTCTATTTTCTCGAGGAGGTCGTATTCGTGGTGCGCGCGGCGGTTGCGCGAAATCGACTTGGAGTTCGATTCCTCCGGCTTGTCCTTGGCCGAATTCTTGCTTTTCGCCATCAGTGTCAATCAAAGTTCGAAGTGAGAATGCGCGGAGTACTAAGTCCTCCGCATGGCATTCTCGCGATCAGATCAGGCGCGGGCAAGTTTCTGCTTCAGTTTCTCGGACAATTCCGGAGTCCGGCGGCGGCGATTTCGATTCCAGCCCACGAGTCCGGCACCGAATGCGACACAGGACAATGAGAGGCAGGCCGCGGCGAACCAGTCTCCCACGATGACATACAGGCTCGTCCGGCGGTCGAGGGGAACCTGTTCCACGAGAAACGCTGCGACCTGTTTCGATCGGCCCAACTTGTCGGTCGCCCGCTTGCGAATGGCACCGTCGCCGTCGATAACGGCGGAGATCCCGGTATTTACGGCACGAACCATCGGAGTGCGGCATTCGACGGAACGGAACGCGGCGGTAATGAGATGCTGGTCGAGTTCGCTGGAACCGTGGAACCAGCCATCGTTGGTGAGGTTCAGCAGGACGTCCGGTTTTTTGTGCTTGGGATCCGCCAGGCGTCCGAAGTTAACCGCTTCGCGCACCAGATGGGGCATTGTGTCCTCAAAGCAGATGACGGGTGCGTACCGGAATCCCTTGTATTCCATGATCGCGGGAGATTGGCCGGCGTTGAGACCGAGTGAACCGCGATACGGGGAAAAATAGCTCAGGAACGGAAGCACGTCATACAGCGGCAGATACTCGCCGAACGGAACGCGGTGAATCTTGTCGTAGCGGGAAACGATTCCCTTTTCAGGAACGACGAACAACGCGGAATTGAAGACCTTCGGGCCGCTGCGATCGACCGTATGGGATTCGGCGCCGATGACCAGCGCGGCGTTGGCCATCTCGCTGATATTGGTCAGAACCTGGTTGAGCTGCTTGTCGTCCCAGCGGTCAGCGTATTCGCCGACGATTCCCTTCAGTTCCTCCCGGGAGAGATCCTTGGGAGGGGCCATGTAGGCATAGCCGAGCATTCCTTCCGGCCAGACGATCAGATCCGGCTGTTGCAGCATCGCCTGTCCTGTGAGTTCGCGGTGATGGAACAGGAGTTCGCGCGGAGGAGCGGTTCCTTGAACGGACGTGGGGAAGTTCCCCTGAATGGCGGCCACACGCGGACCGGCGGCGAACGGTTCACCGCTGCGCCGCCAGTAGCCGTAGCCCAGAGTGGCAGCAAACAGCAACAGCGCGATTCCGACCTGGCCCCATTGCACGCGGGAGGTGGGATGCGTCGATTTGTCTCCCGCGGCGTCGGAGGGGGGGAAGAGCTTGCAAGCTTGCATCCAGGATTGAGGGATCAGTAGCGACAAGGCGGCGGAGATGGAAACGATGACGAAGCTGACGCCATATGCACCGCACACATCTGAAATCTGGATCAATTCCAGCCAGCGGTACTGCGAATGGGCGAGGTAATACCAGGAGATGCCGGTCAAGAGGTAGGCGCGGGCGAATTCGAGCCCGACCCAGATCGCAGGGGCACCCAGGACGAGCGGGATGCGGAGTTGGCGCGTCGCGACCCGCGTGAGGCCGACGAACAGCGGGAAATAGATCGCGAGGTACAACGAGAGGGCGGTCCAGGCGATATACATGGAAGGATCGCCGAGCCGCATCCATTGCATGGCGGGGAGCCAAAAGCACAGGCCCGAGAGGTACAACAACGGGTACATCCAACCGGTAGGCCGTTCCAGACGGACGAGGACGAGCAAGGGAACGAGGGAAATCCAGGCGAGTGGACTGAAATCCAGGGGTGTGAATGAGGCCCACATCAAACACGCGGAGACGAGTCCCAGACAGAGGACCCCGCGCGCCGGAGCCGGAACATCCCGAGCGGAGGCAATGATCTGCCGGGGACTCGGATCCTGGTTCTGGGGGGCGGTCATGGAACTCTTTCGCAGCGGAGGCTGCAACAACGCGGTCATGGCGACTCCTTCCCTGGAGCAGGTGACGCGATTTTATTTCGAAATCAATCAGGCTTTGGGTGAAGTCTCTGCTGTCGGCAACTGTTGCCAACTGACCACCGTCATCAAATCTCCCGGGGCGTACTGTTTATCGCCCGCAGGGAGAAAGATCAGACCGTTGGCGTGGACGGTTGCACGGAGGTCGGAGGATCCAATCCAGTCGACCAGTTCGACGCAAAGTTCCGAACCTTGAAAGAACAGTCGTGCGGGATGATAAGTGGGCCGATCTCCCCGCATGTGATAAGGCTGAACCAGTCGTGCGCTGTGCCGCGGTGGCCCCGAGAGTTGAATTCCCCTCAGTTTCAACAGGGCAGGGCGGACGAACAATTCGGCGCAAACCATACTACTGACGGGATTTCCTGGCAAGCCGAATACCAGACAGCGATGCGCGGGAGGGCCGCCGTCCCTGGATTCCTGGGTAGAGATGCCAAACCAGAGGGGTTTGCCCGGTTTCATGTCGATCTTGTGGAACACCTGCCGCACGCCGGCCCGTTCCAGTTCCGCAGGAACCAGGTCTTTCTTCCCGGCGGAGACCCCTCCGGAAAGGAGCAGGACGTCACTTTTCAATCCCTCTTGAATCCGTTCCCGTAACTGAGCAGGATCATCGGCCGCAGCTCCCAGGGGTTGCGGGACGGCTCCGGCGATGGCCATTTGGGCCGCGAGCATCGGTTCGTTCGAGTTCCAGATCTGCCCCGGCTTAAGAGGTTGTCCCAGCGGCACGATCTCATCGCCGGTCGCCAAAATGGAGACGCGGGGTTGGGAATAGACCTGGACGTGGGGAATCCCGGATTCGGCGAGGGCGGCAATTTCCTGGGGTCTAAGAAGAGTCCCCGCGGAAACGACGGGGCTGCCGGGGCGGGCCACGGCTCCTTTACGCAGGATGTGTTGTTCGGGGTGGACCTGTTGAGCCGTGATCTGCAGTTGATCATCGGGGAGGTCGTCAAACCGCCCGGTGGCGGTCTGCTCGACGATCACCACGGCGTCCGCTCCCGTGGGAATGGAGGCTCCAGTCATGACCCGGACCGCCTCACCGGAACCGACGGTGTGTGTGGGAACTTTCCCGGCGGTCACTTCCCCCGTGACCCGGTACGTTCGCATTCCTGCCTGGAAATCGCTCGATCGGAGGGCATACCCATCCATGAGGGATTTGTCGAAAGGAGGGACGGAGAGCTCTCCCACCACGCTGTCCGCGAGAACAAACCCCAGACTCTGAATCAGTTGCAGGGTTTTCTGGGGGAGCGGGGTGGCTGTCTTCAGGATCAGGGCAAGGGCGTCTTCGACACTGAGCATCGGGAGCAGTTTTTCTGGGGCCGGACTGGTCGATAACTGTTCGCGCGGCAAAGAACCGGGCAGCGCGGGGAAGCGGATCTTCTTAAAAGCATTATGGATCGGGCGGAATATGCTTTCAAATCAGGGGTTGCCGCTCGTACCAGTTCAGAGTGAGGATCGGGGAGGGTAAACCCCTGCGTTTACCGGATGATTTCCCGTTTCAGGGAGTGGTGAAGAGAAGGAATTTCACTAGGTTTCGGGGTGTTATTAACCTATGATGGATCCCATCTTTTCGCCAAGTTGCCAAGACGTCGCGAGGTCGGTTGTCACGGTGGGCCCTGTGAAGTTCCGCCTCGATGGTCAAAATGCAACAGGCTCAAGTCCGGATCTTCGTTCGAATATTTCCGACGATCATTTCCGTTGTGGGCGCGCGTACCAAGCTTTTCGGCCAGGGATGAGTGATGCCACTCACCGAAGTCATTGACCAGTTTCTGCAGACATTATCACGGAGCCATTTGCTCTCGGAAGAGCGGTTCCGTGAAGTGTCGTCGTACGTCCAGAATTCAGGGATGACGACCGCGCAGGAACTCTGCAGCGATCTGGTCCGGCAGGGGGATCTGACCCGTTTCCAGGTCGACCGTCTGCTGGAAGGGCGACATCGGGGATACCGGATCGGTCACTACCAGCTGCAGGAAGTCCTCGGTGCGGGGGGGATGGGGTGGCTGTATCTGGCGCGGGATTTGGAGACGGAGCGGGAGGTGGCGCTCAAGGTGCTCGCCGACCGGCATAAACACGATCCGGCGATGCGGGCGCGGTTCCAGCTTGAAGCGCGGGCAGGGAAGGAACTAAGTCACCCGAACATCGTCAAGACTTACGAATTGAATCACCAGGAAGACCTGTACGGCGCCGTCGATTACGTGGTCATGGAGTTCATCCAGGGAATCAACCTGCAGGAGCGGGTGGATCGACAGGGGCGGCTGGATTGGCAGCAGGCGTGCGATGTGGGGATGCAAGCGGCCGCAGCGCTTGGCGATGCCCACAAGCAGGGAATGGTGCATCGGGATATCAAACCCGCCAACCTTATCATCTCCCAGGACGGACAGACCAAGATTCTCGACTTCGGCCTGGCACTGATTGACCGCAACATCAAGCGGGAAGAAGATCGGGATGAATTTTCGCTGGCGATGATCTTCGGGCAGGATTGCCTGGGAACGGACGACTACATCGCCCCCGAGCAAAGCCGGGACAGCCAGCACGTCGATGGACGGGCGGATATCTACAGCCTCGGCTGCACAATGTATTTTCTGATGAGCGGCAAGGTTCCATTCCCGCTGAAATCGGTCCGTGAGAAACTGGAGGCGCATCGCGAGCAGCCTCCTCCCGATATCAGAACGCTCGTTCCGGAGATTCCGGAAAACGTGGCATTGATCCTGAAGAAGATGATGTCGAAGAAGCCGACGGAGCGGTTCGCGAGTATGCAGGAAGTGGTGCGGGTTCTCACTCCACTCGCCGTACGGAAACCGGTCGAATTCCAATGGGAAGCGGTCCTCAATCGCCGGGCGAAGGAAGCGCGGTTGCGACTCGCCGGACAACGGGCGCAGAAAGCTCAGAGCCAGAGTTCGACGGGATCGGCGGCCCGCAGTGAATCGAGTGTCGCCCGAATTCAACTGGCGAACCTGGAAACGGCGGTCGGGCAGGATACCCAGCAGACGCCGCGCACTTCCTCAAGCGGGATCGAATTGGATCGCCCCTTCCAGCCTTATGCGGAAGAGCTGACCAAGCTCGCCGCGGCGCATCCGATCCGGACGGGGACAATTCCTGCCGTCCGCGTACCGAATGGTTACCTGATTCCCTCCGGACACGGGCAATGTATCCCCTTGAGCAAGGATTGCATCATCATCGGACGGCATCCGCACTGCGACGTGCAGGTGCTCGCCCCGCAGGTTTCCTCGCAGCATTGTGAACTCCGCCGCGAGGGAAAGCTGTGGCGCGTCACGGACCTGAACAGCACGAACGGGATTCGTGTGAACGGCAAGGCGGTGACGACCACGCTGTTGAACTCCGGAGACCGGCTGGCGGTTTCTCCCGAACACGAATTCCAGATCACCTATGAAGGACGGCGGGCCAAATCTTCATTCCGGCACGTGATATGGGTGTTCCTGCTCGTGGGAGCAGTGGTGGCGGGAGCTTTATGGTGGCAGTTCGGACGAGGTCCCTCTGCGAACAGTCCTGCCACACCCACTTCTCCTGCAACTCCGCAACCCGCCGGGCAATAAGCTCAGGCCCGGAATCTCAGACCTCGAAATCTCAAGAGCGCGAAGTGTTTTTCCGTCCCGGACCGGGGTCGATCCGACGGCGATGATCCGCGACCGCAGTTTTCTCAAGGGGCTGACGATGCGGGGTTTGCGCGGCAGCGACCTGCTCCAGAATCTCGTCCAAGGGTTCCGTGACGGAGTCTGCAGACTTGGTTTTCAGTTTGACGTGCGACTTCATTTCCAGGCACATTCCCAGCCAGCCGGCAGACAGTGCGGGAAGAAGAAACAGCAGACCGGGGAGCGATGCGGCCATCATCCACAGCCACGTCCGACCGAACATGGAGACAAACTTGAAATCGGAGCAGATCAACATTCCCATCGAGACCGCCATGATCAAGGTCACGTGCATCACGACGGGGACGAAATCGGCAAAAGCCTCGGTCGCCGCCGAAAAGCGGCTGTGCCCCGCCTGCAGGTAATGCCTAAACGTCGCCAGCACATTCACCGTCAGGAAGGCATTTAATCCCAGGACCAAAGGAGCCACGAGGAGATGGACCAGGTCGAGAGAACCGGCCCGCCAGTTCCAAATTCCCAAACTCAGGATCGTTCCGAACAGAATCGGAAGCAGAGCGGGAATGGCGGCCAGCGGATTGTGCAGTTGAATCAGGAAGACAGCGGTGCCGATCGCGGCGATGATACCCAATGCCGCCAGGGCGGCATCCTTGAGAGAGGAGTCGTCATCGATCCGGAGAATTGCAGGAGTCGCAGCGTGATGCTGTACTCCGGCGTGGAAGCGTACGAGGCTCTGGCAGGCGGCATCGAGACGTTCGAGCAGATGTTCCTGATCAGACGTCGAAAGGGCCAACAGGGATATCTTCCAAGATTCGGGCTTGGTCTCCGCAGCCGCATGCGTGGATGGGATGAGAGGCAGATACCAGTTCGCGATGGCGGGATATTCCAGAATCTGCTTCTCAAAGGAATTCGCTTTCTGGCGGACCTGAGGCCGAATCTTGCCGGTGGCGGATTCCTTTTGAGTCTCGGTGGGAACGGGGACCAGATCCGCCAGGGAGCAGGCTCCCGAGACGTCCGGGAGAGACTTCAGATGGGCGGAGAGCGCGCGGAGCAGTTCCAGCCGGTCGCGGAACTCGATGGTGTCCACGGCGGATTTGTCGAAGCTGATGGTGACATCGACGGGAATTGAGCCGCAAATATTCCGTTCGAGGAAACGGTTGTCTTGCTGGCCTTCTCCGGAGGCGGAGAGATAGTTTTGCAGGTCGTGCTTGAGATCGAGCTGTTTGAGGCCATAGCAACTGGCCAGGAGTGCGACGACCATGAAGGCGGTGACCGGATGACGCCAGCGGACGATCTGCCGTCCCAGGAACCGGAGGTCCCGTCGAACGACTTCGGTTTCATGTGTTTCGGGTGAGGGGAGAATCCGCGCCAGAATCGGGAGGACGTACAGGAGGAGCAAGGCGATGACACCCACGCCCACCGTGGCATGGATGGCGAATTCCTGGAACGGATAAGAGCGTTGCAACCAGAGGGTGCAGACAGCCCCTAACAGGCAAAGCATTCCCAGCAGATAGGGGACGCGTGCCCGTTGCTGGGCGAGCAGGGAGGCATCGGGTTCGGAATCCACCCGGGAAAGGCGCTGCAGATGCAACCACGGAAGAGCCAGCGTCATGGCGCATCCGAAGAGGAAGACCAGGCTCAACAGTCCCGGAAGGCCGATCTGATTCGACTGCCAGCCGGGAATGATGCGGGACAGGCCCAGGGTGATGAGGGCGATTCCGCAGACGACCGCCGTCCAGTTCAAGCTGCGCAGGAACCAGGCGGTCAGAATCAGCATCACCCCCAGCGAGAGTCCGAAGACTGTCCGCTGATACCAGGGAACGGTGGCCGATTTCTGCCAGAGGAAATCGCGCGTCGATTTCCGCAAGGAGATGTCCACCGGAGGAACCCCACCAAGTCGGAGTTCGTCAGCCGTGATCCCCACTCTGGCTGCCAGTTCCCGAATGGCACCGATCGTACCGGAGAGGTCTGCGCGTCCCGCTTCCGAAAGATGAACCCGCAAAGTGACGGGGGTACCGTAGCCGCGGTAGCATTCTTCAACGGCGGACGCGCCCTTCTTTTCCGCCCCGATGCTGGGGAGGGAGAGTTCCTGAACCCAGGTCATGAACTTCTGGTGGAGTTCCGGCTGCGATTTCATTCCTTCCCAGCCGATTTGCAGGTCATAGTCGGCGGAGATCAAGACCTCGGGAAGACCATCCTTGAGAGCCGGGGGGGCCGTTTCAGAGAATTCGAACGGTTCCGAGATCTGCAGATCAATGTTGAATTGTCGTTTGGCTTCATCGGTCAGCAGACGCTGCAAGGACCGCTTCTGGGAACGTCCCGCTTCCGTCAGAAGGACGCGCAGGTTTCCTGCTCCAATGAGATATCCTTCCAGGCGGCGGTAACCTTCTTCAAGTTCGACACCCTTTTGTTTCAATTGAGCGAGGATCTGACGGGGGGATTCGACCTCGGCAACCTGTTTCAGGCCGCCGCGGTGAATTCCGTCCTCATCCACGCGGCTGCGCAACGCTTGCGCCAGTTGCTCCACACGGGGATCATCCAGATGGCTTCCTTCCCATGTGACCATCAGGAGGGAAGATTCGGGAAATGCGGTGGTGACTTTGTGTCCCGATTCACCGCGGACCTGCCAGTTCTCGAGATTTTCGGCCACGCGCACTTCCTGCAACTGCCAAAGCCCTGTCGGCAGAAGGAAGGCCAGACCCAGGAGAATCCAGAGTCCTGTGGAGGACCGCCAGGATTCCCGAGAGAAGAACTTTTGAGTCATGAAGATCCGTCTCGCGCTGTCCGTCCCTGGTTTCCCCGCGAAATGCCGGAACGGCACTCCGGAAGAGGTGACATAAGACCCAAAATCAAAGTAGGCGCGCCACAATCCTGTGAACGCTCTTCTTAATCATCGTCCCCAATTCCTTGAGGACTTGTGTCAGCGGTTGGAGCCGGATCTAATTTGTGGGGAAAACCTCATCGCGAGAGACAATCTTCTCCGGCAGGCTGTTTTGGCCAGAAAAAACAGGTAAACTGCGAGGACTGGCGGCCTCCCTCTTTTTTCTCTCAAGATTACGAAATATGCTGTTATTCGTCGGTTTTTGAAAACCGGCGGAAAGGACTTACGACCGCTGAATAGGGGCGTTTCGCCGCGGTTTCGACCAGGATTTTCGATCACTTTCAACGAGAGTCACCATGCTGAAAAATCACGCTTCGAACCTCACCGGCCTTGCCTCCAGACTGGCGCTTGCGGGGCTGTTCGTGACCATTGGACTGACCGTCTCCCTGGCTGCTCCCGGTGACGACGAGGCAGGTTTCAAACCCCTCTTCAATGGGAAGGATCTCAGCGGCTGGGAAGGGGACACCAATCTCTGGTCCGTTCAGGACGGAACAATCTTCGGACAGACGACCGCCGAGAAAAAGATTAACGGCAAGTCCAACACCTTCCTCATCTGGAAGCAGGGGGAGGTGGATGACTTCGTCCTCCGGCTCTCCTACAAGATCGTGGGGGGAAACTCAGGCATTCAATATCGCAGCGTTGAACTCGAGAAAGTTCACGACGGCGTGAAACAACCGTACGTCGTTGGCGGTTATCAGGCTGACTTCGAAGCGGGGGATAAGTACTCCGGCATCCTGTACGAAGAGCAACTGGGACGAGGCATTCTGGCCGAGCGCGGCACCAAAGTCGTCATCGACGACAAGGGTAAGAAAAACGTCACCGAGAAACTGGGTGACGGCGCCGAAATGCAGAAGTTCATCCACAAGGAGGATTGGAACGATTACGAGATCATCGCCCAGGGGAATCACCTGATTCACAAGATCAATGGCCACGTGACGATCGACGTCACCGATAATGACGCCGCACACCGCCGCATGTCCGGGATTCTGGCTTTGCAGATCCACCAGGGTCCGCCAATGAAGGTGCAGTTCAAGAACATCCGCATGAAGCGGACGAAGCTGACCGCCGGGGCGAAGAAGATCGTGATGATCGCAGGTCATCCCAGCCACGGGCCGGGGGACCATGAATTCAACGCCGGAGTCAAGATCCTGCGGAGCTGTCTGAACAGCGTTCCAGGAATCATTGCGACCGACTACCACGACAACGGCTGGCCCAAGGATCCGACTGCGTTCGACAATGCCGATGCGATTCTGATGTACATGGACGGTGGTTCGGGGCATCCCGCGATTCAGGGAGACCACCTGCACATCCTGCAGGATCTGATGAAGAAGGGAGTCGGCCTGGCCTGCGTCCACTATGCCGTCGAAATCCCCAAGGATCGTGGCGGTCCGGAATTTCTGGACTGGATCGGAGGTTATTACGAAACGGGTTACTCGATCAACCCGCACTGGGTCGCTAACTTTGCCTCTCTTCCTGAACATCCGATTACGAGCGGTGTGAAGCCGTTTAAAATCAACGATGAGTGGTACTTCAACATGCGTTTTCCGCTGCAACCGAAGTACGTTTCGATCCTGCAGGCGGTCCCTCCGGACGACAAGCGGGGAACTCCCGCCGCGAAGGAACACCCGGGACGCTCGGAAGTTCTCGCCTGGGCGGTCGAGCGTCCGGATGGCGGTCGCGGGTTCGGCTTCACCGGGGGACACTTCCACCGCAACTGGCAGGACGACAACTTCCGCAAACTGGTACTGAATGCCCTCGTCTGGACGGCCAAGGGAGAGGTTCCGAAAGATGGGATCGCCTCCAGCGTGACCGCCGAGCAGATGGCTCAGAATCTGGATCCGAAGCAACCGAAACCGAAGAAGGCTCCGGAAGCCGCGAAGAAACCGGAACCGCCGAAACAGGCCGAAGCGCCCAAAGTCGTAGAAAAGCCGAAAGTTGCCGAAAAACCTAAGGCGGCTGAAGCTCCCAAGATGGCGGAGAAGACCAAGGTGAAGGCCCCAACACCGGTTGCTCCGGAGAAAACGCCTGCCGCGGCTCCCGCAACAGTGGCGGCCAAGCCTGCCGCTCCTGCTGTCGCGGCGACCTCAACCAGCTGCAATTCGTGTAATAATTGCTGCACACCCATGGTGAAAGTGAAGCATCGTCGCGCCTGTTGTCGCTGAACTCAACCGGGGGAAATCTGATGAGCCAACTCAACTCGATCTTTCAGTTGGAATGGCATGGAGATGCGGTCGTGGTGATCCCGGCCAAGGACGTCGAAACCATGCGTTGGGATCTGATTGAGGAAGGAACCTCGGTTCTGCTTTCCCCCTTGAAAGGCACCAAGGTTCCGCTGGTGATCTTTGACTTGAGTGGCCTGGAGTATGTCGGGTCCGTCTTCCTCTCCCTGGTTCTGCTGAGCCACAAACTGGTGAAGGGATGGGGAGGGGAGATTGTGATCTGCGGCGCGAGTCCGATGGCGCGGGAACTGTTGCGCGTCACCGCCCTCGATACCCTCTGGGCGATCTACGACAAGCGTCAGCAGGTTTTGGAAACCCTGACCTGAGCCGCCACATCACGGAAACTTGACGATCATCACCCAGGAGGGATTCGGACCGACGTCATAGGACTTCAGTGGCTGGAGTTGTCCTGTTTTTGAGTTGAGTCGATAGCTCGCCAGCTTTCCCGATCCCTGGCCGGCGGCGTAGACATACTCCCCGTCCGGACTGAGATCGAAGGAACGGGGAGTTTTCTCGGTGCAGACCGGCCCGAGTGATTTCGCGAGGCCGGTCTGACCATTGATGTCGTAGCAGGCCAGACTGTCGTGCCCTCGGTTGGAGACATACACAAACCGCCCCGAGGGGTGAATCTTCACGTCCGCACAGGTGTTTTCCCCTTTGAAACCCTCCGGCAAGGTGGAGATGGTCTGCAGGCGCTCGAGCGTCCCTTGATCCGGGTGAAACTTCCAGACGGACAGGCTGCTCCCCAGTTCATCGGCGGAGTAGGCCATCGACAGCGTGGGATGAAACGCCAGATGCCGTGGCCCGGAGCCGGGCGCTCCCTCGACGAACGGCGGATCATTCGGAACGAGGTTTCCTGTCGCGGAATCGAAGCGGTATTGGTCGATCCGGTTCGGTCCCGTGTGAGGAACGAACGCAAACTTCCCGGAGGGATCGAGTACCAGACAGTGGGCGTTGATGGGTGAAGTCAGCGCCTTTCGCGGCGGGGTGGCGACTTTTCCGTCCGGGTGAAGATCGCAGACGATTGTCTTGCCGCTGACATATTCCGCCCCGAACAGAAATTTCCCCGTCCGGTCGGTGTTCACGTACACCAGGTTCGTCTGCACCGGAAACTCACCGATCGAGGTGAGGTTTCCCGTCTCCGTGTTCATTCGATAGCTGCCGACGCTCTGCTTCGTCCGCAGTGAGGCATACAGATATTTTTTGTCCAGTGAAAGAACTAGCGAACCGGGACCACCTTCGGTTTTCACATCCGTTGCGTGCGTCAGGTCGCCGGTCTTCTGGTTGAGAGAATACACTGCCAGTTTCTGATCCCCCGCAATCGAGAGATAGACAAACGTCCCTCCGTTCACGGCAGCACCTCCCGAAAGAAGACAGCAGGCAGAAAACAGAATGACGGCGAATCGCAGCATTATCGCACGACGAAATTGAGAAGCCGATCCGGAACGAAGATGATTTTGACGATCTGCTTGCCATCAAGTTGCGCGGAGACATTCGCATCCTGACGGGCGTGTTTCTCGGCGGTCGCCTGATCGGCTCCGGCCGGCACTTTGACCCGGCCTCGCAATTTGCCGTTCACCTGCACCGGAATTTCCGCTTCACTTTCGACCAGCAACTCCGCCTGGAACTTCGGCCAGGGTTCGTACGCAAGCGTCTTTGTATGCCCGAGCAATTCCCACAATTCCTCCGCGAGATGCGGAGCGAGCGGGCTCAACAACAAAATGAACGGCTCGATAATCTGTTTCGGGCGGACTTCCTGGCCGCTCACTTCGTTCACGAACTCCATCATCCTGCTGATCGAGGTGTTGAACGAAAGATTGTCGAGATCCTGAGTGACGGCGGCGATGGTCTTGTGCAACAGGCGCAACTGATCCGGCGTCGGGGTGACATCCTGAACGGCTGGATTGAGTTGAATGTCGTCGCTGCGGTCGTCGGCCACCATCCGCCAGACGCGGGCGAGAAACCGGCTGACCCCTTCGACACCGCTCATGCTCCAGGGTTTGGTCGCTTCGAGCGGTCCCATGAACATTTCGTACAACCGCAACGCATCCGCGCCGTAACCCTTCACCACATCGTCCGGGTTAACCACGTTGCCGCGCGATTTCGACATCTTGTACGCCCGGCTTTCGACGGTGATCTCCGTCTGCTCGGCAAGAATGAAATCGTTCCCCTTCTTCGTCACCTGCTCCGCGGAGATTTTGACCGCTTCGAGGGGTGTTTTCGTCTGTTTATGAATAAAGCTCGGGCCACCTTCGGGGCCATCCGCGACTGACGAGGAAGAGACCCAGTTTCCGGCGCTGTCCCGGTAGCCGGTCAATTCCGCTTCCCCAAGGATCATCCCCTGGTTGACGAGGCGGCGGAACGGCTCCGACGTCGAGACATCCCCCCGGTCGAAGAGGACTTTGTGCCAGAAGCGGGCGTAGAGGAGGTGCAACACGGCATGCTCTGCCCCACCGATGTACAAATCGACCGGCATCCACGCCTTTTCCTTCACCGGATCGACGAACCGCGTGGAGTTCTTGGGGTCGATGAAGCGCAGATAGTACCAGCAGGAGCCAGCCCATTGCGGCATGCTATTCGTCTCGCGGACGTACTTCTTGCCATCGGCATCGGTTTTGTACAACCATTCCGCCGGCGCTTCTGCCAACGGAGGTTCCGGCCGCCCGTGCGGTTTGAAGTGGGTCATCGCCGGGAGCGTGACCGGCAATTCACATTCCGGGACGGTCCGCATCAAGCCGGTGGGATTTCCATCGGCATCAAGTTCGTGCCAGATCGGGAATGGTTCCCCCCAGAAGTGCTGTCGGCTGAAGAGCCAGTCGCGCAACCGGTAATTGACCGCCTTCTTGCCAAGTCCCTGCTTCTGCAAATCGGCCGTGATGCGGCTCTTGAACTCCGCTGTCTCCAGGCCGTCGTAGCTGCCGGAGTTGATCGATTTACCTAACCCCGCGAACGGGACGATCTTCTTTCCGTCCCGTTCCGTGGCGAGAGCCTGCTCTTCCTGCGTCGGCTTGTAATTGTCTGGGGTTGCCACGACGGCGCGGATCGGAAGATCAAATTTGACCGCGAACTCCCAGTCGCGCAAGTCGTGCGCGGGAACCGCCATGATGGCCCCGGTCCCGTAACTGATGAGGACATAATCCGCCACCCAGATCGGGGTCGGCTCGCCGTTGACAGGATTGATCGCATACGAGCCGGTGAAGACGCCGGTTTTGTCCTTGGCGAGGTCGGTCCGATCGAGGTCGCTCTTCGTGGCCGCTTTCTGACAATAGGCGGCGACGGCCTCTTTCTGTTCTGGGGTCGTCAACCGGTCGACAAACGGATGCTCCGGGGCGATGACCATGTAGGTCGCGCCATAAAGAGTGTCAGGGCGTGTGGTGTAAATGCGGAGGACATCGTCACCAGGCTCTTCCGGGAAACCGGATGCCGCGCGAGTCTGTTTCCAGGTGGCAAACTGGGCTTTTTCGCCCACGAAGAAATCAACCTCGGCCCCTTCGCTCCGCCCGATCCAGTTCCGCTGCAACGCCTTGATCGATTCCGGCCAGTTGACCTCTTCGAGATCGTTCTCCAACCGGTCTGCATAAGCGGTGATCTTCAGCATCCACTGGCGCAACGGGATTCTGACAACCGGATGCCCCCCCCGCTCGCTCAAACCACCAATGACTTCCTCATTAGCGAGGACCGTTCCCAAGGCGGGACACCAGTTGACGGGAGCCTCGGAGATATACGCGAGGCGATGTTTGTCCTGGTAACGGCGGACCGCATCGTCTCCCTTGGCTTTCACGGCGTCGGGGATCGGCAATTCGGAAATCGGGCGTCCCCGTCCGGTGCGTTCTTTTCCTTCCTGATCCTTCCATTGGCAGGCGGGATCGAACCAGGTTTCGAACAACTGGAGGAAGATCCATTGCGTCCAGTGGAAATAGTCGGGGTCGGTCGTGGCAAGTTCCCGATCCCAGTCGTAGCTGAAACCGAGCATCTTCAACTGCCGGCGGAACGTCCCGATGTTCTTGTAGGTGGTCTCCCGAGGATGAGTGCCGGTCTTGATGGCGTGCTGTTCGGCGGGAAGCCCAAACGCATCCCACCCCATGGGATGGAGGACCGATTTCCCCTGCATGCGGCCATAGCGGCAGACAATATCGGTGGCGGTATAACCCTCAGGATGGCCGACGTGCAGGCCATCCCCGGAGGGGTAGGGAAACATGTCGAGGACATACAGCTTCTTGTCCGGCGACGCCGGGAGTTCCGGAGCGGCGAAGGTCTTCTGTTTTTCCCAGTAAGTCTGCCATTTGGCTTCGATGCGTTGCGCGTCGTAACGGGGCATAGTCGTAAGAATCTATAGGAAAGGAGGTATATCCCTGGGAAGGCTTTCTCAGGAAAGCCGTCGGGATCGGAAATCTCAAAACGTCACGGAATAACTGAAACGTCTCAGTGTAGGGACAGGGGGAAGGTTTGACTAGGAAGCGAAACCCTCTCGGCAGACTGATGTTACGGAGAGACAGTGGACGCGAAACGAGGGTTCGGAACGACTTCCCTCTGAATGAGGTCTGCAACGTGAAATTGCTAAGGGGCCATTTCGAAACCTCGCGTAATTTAAGGGCAATTCGTCAATTTGGAGCGACTTTGCGCCCCGCAAAATCGGTACGGAACTGTCGGGAATTTGCCACATTGATCTATTTTCAATCAATTTTTCTGCTCGCCCGCTCTCGGACAGATCGAAAGAATGAAAAGGTAGGGACAAGTTCACTCTCAGTTCAAATCCCTGAAGTAAGGTTTCAAAAGTGGGGTCTGCCAGGAAACCGGGCAGGTCCCGAACACGCAACTTTTGGGATTGAGGGAATTTGAAAAATGAGTTAAGAGGCTTTTCCTTCCCCAAGTTCGACTTGATTTTTTGAGTTTTTGTCACCCCGTCACAAATTGAAGTTCCCTCCGAACCGGAAACGAGATTGAGCGATCTCTCCGGGCGTGGAACAGATTTTGCGACAGTCCTGTTCTCGGTGGTCGCACCGAGAAGGATGTTTCGAGCAAGCGAGGTCTGGATGTAGTTCTCTGGAGAGAATGTTTGAGGAGATTGCAATGGCGCACAGATCATTCGCACTGGATACCTCGAGACTTCAGACTGAAGCCCGAAAGACGAACATGCCGTTCCTGCTAGAGCAGGAGACGGTTTTTTTTGTGTTCGCAAACCTGCTCGACCTGGGGATGACGGTTTATCTCCTCAGCCATCCCTCCTCGGCGTTTTATGAATCGAACCCGATTGCCCGTTCGATTTTGACGGAATGGGGCGTGCCGGGATTGGCACTCTTCAAGTTCTCCCTGGTGGCGTTTGTGTGCTCGATCGCACATTACATCGCCTGCCACAAGATTCGCGCCGCCCGCGGCTTGATGACGGCGGCGACGGCCATCGTCACCTGCGTCGTGATCTACAGTGCGCTGCTCAGCGTGCATACGACGATGGACCTGCGAATCCTCGCCCAACAGTTCGCATTCTGATCCCCTTCACATTACGGCCGGATTGTGAAGGCATGGCCGGTCGGTCTGAAGCATGGGATTTCATGCGGAAATCTCTCTCCGGTGACGGTAAGATGGGAACTCCCCTGAGTGCTCCCACCTTGTCGCAACGATTGGAGATTCCGCATCCCCATGACGACCGCTTCCCCCCTTGATGTCGTTTCCGGTTCTGATCTGCTCCCTCCCCTGGGCCGGAGTTCCAGCCTCTCAAATCCGCTCTTTAAGCCGTTGTCGATCCTTCTGGTCGCATTATCCCTCTCCATCGGCTGGGGAATTCGGGGGGATTTCGGGCATGAATCGGGGGCCTGGATTCCGGGCGCGCTCGCCGCAATGGCAGTCTGCATTCTTTCCGGCCGGGATGACTGGCGGAGCCGCGTCGGCTACTGTGCCCTGTTTGGCGGGCTGGGCTGGGGCTTCGGTGGATCGATCTCTTACATGTATCCCATGTCGTTTGCCAGCTCCGGGCAGTGGGAATCGACGTGGTATGGTTATGGAATCGTCTGTTACGAAGGGGGTTTGTGGGCGGGATTGGGAGGAGCGGGAACGGCCCTCGCGCTCTGCATGTCCCGCGACCGACTGACTCGGATCTTTGCCCCGCTCTGCTTTGTCCTGACATCGATGATCCTGTTCCACTACCTGGAAGTTCCACTCTCGGAATTCCTGAAGTCCCCCTCAGCCACGGGTGCGGATGGAACCTGGGGACGGCACAAAAGCCCTCTCTACTGGTTCGATGCGGACTGGTTGCCGGCGACATTTGCGCTGCTGGGGGTCTTCGCTTACGACCTGTGGGAACGGAAGTTCGATAAAGCCTGGCTGCTCGGCCTGTTCGCGGTTGTCGGTGGAGTGGGTGGGTGGGTGGTGCAGAAATGTCTGGATGTGGCCGGCCTCACACCGCGACTGGTCCAGGCCCTCGTCGTTCCCTTAGGGGATCTGACATACGCGGACCCTAAGACCGGTGAGCATTTTACCGCGGACAATTTGATGACGAATGGGCCCCAATTCTTCATGGACTTTCCCCAATACGTCGGGCTATGGGTGGGGGTGACGTTGGGGGTTGTGATCTACTTCATCCTGTACGGTAAATGGCGGAACGATTCGGGATTGTTCGTCTACATGGCCGGAGGCTGGCTGGTTGCGTTTCTTTTGATGCCGGTCCTGGGGTCGACGTTCCTCATGTCAATTGGTGGCTTCCGTTTGATGCCCCCCCGCAGCGACGACTGGGCCGGGATCACGGGAGTCTTTTTCGGGACGTTGTTGTACGCAGTCCGGAACGGTTTGACTCCGATGGCCTATGCCGGGTCATTGAATTTCTTTTTCGGCGGGATCAGTTTTGCCACGGTTCACTTTCTGCGGGCTCTCGTCTGGATCCCCGGAAACGGAGATCTGAATGGCGGGACCGTTCCCCAGCCATGGTCGCATTACCAGGGCGCGAACTGGCACAGTGTCCTGGAACAATCTCAGGGATTCGGGCATGGCGTGGCGACGGCGATCACCTTCGGACTGCTGTGGCGGAAACTCGAGCCTCAGGGCAATTCGCCTGCGGTCCGCCGCTGGACGCAGGTCTTCTCGGTCGGATTTGTCCTGATGATGATGACCTATTTCAATGTCTACAAGAATGTGAAGGAATGGACCAGCGGGCATCACAAACTCGTCCCCGAGATGATGAAGGCCCCGTTTTTCCAGAAGATCGAACTGAGCGCGGACTTGTGGTTCAATCTCGCCTGGTGGGCCATCAGTGCCGCCCTGATCGGCGCGATGTTGGTGCATCTGCGGCGACCGCTTGCCATTGTCCCCTCCTCCTGGGCGGGACGCGGCCAACTGGTTTATATCCTGCTGCTGTGGATCATGGTCATCGCCGATTTCGAGCGATCGCTGAACGGGTTCAGCGAGCAACGCCTGGTGACGGAATGGGTGATCATCATGAACGGGGCATTGGCCACATTCCTGGTCGTGACACTCCCCGGCCCATCGCTTCAAGTCGCGGTTCAGCCTCCCGCGCGCGGATTCGGGCCATTAATACGTAATGTCTGGTTGATCGGTCTGCCGGTCGCCGCTCTGTTGATGACAATGGAGGCGACGGCGATTCACAAAATTTACGGCGGAGCCCGCACCGTTGAAAGAGGAGCGCAGTACCGTTGGGGACCCAAGGCCCTGTGGCGGACGGCGCCCATCCTCAAGAACAAGAAGCACCGCTGAGGACTGCTCGCAAGTGGAATGAAAAAAGCCTCCGTCAATCTGATTGACGGAGGCTTTTTTTGCCGAAATTCAGCGGCGATTTAGAACTCGCCGGTCGGATCGTTTCCGTTGCGGGTACTCAGGCCCCGCCACACGTTCAGGTCGATCGAGTTGGCAATCGTGTGCACCGAGCCATCCATGAGCAGGGTGTTGACGATGCTCGGATGCCAACTGCGGGCGGTGACTGCCGCATAGGTCGGCTTCTGGGCGCAGGTCACACTGGTTCCCCGTTCCTTGCAGGAGATGTAATCTCCGTCGACAGGAGTCGGATTTGACGGGTTACTGATCAGGGTGACCGTGTTCGGAGTGAAGGCGGTCGTGAAACCGGCTTCGTGAATCTTGCCGTCCACCCATTCGGTATGTCCCGTGAGACTGAGCGTGCCAGTGGTAAAAGCCGCCAGTGAAGTGGGGATCGGATCGGAGTCAGTGGGGACGGCGTCGTTGCCGATGTTGGGGGTGTAAGCTTTGACTTCCGAGAAGCAGAGCGTGTGGCTCAAGCCGTCGGTGAAGTGCGATTCCTTGAAGTTGCTGTTGGGAGCAAAGGCGCCGTTTCCGGGCTTCCCGCCGTCACCCAGTGTGGCCCCGGGAGTAAACAGTTTCCACGTTCCGCCGTTGAAGGCATACGTGGAGGGGAAGTGCGTGGCGGCAGGAGGGGCGGCCACGCGGGGTTCCGCGCGGACTTCGCTGGGACAGTGATAAGCCGGAATTTGCATCTGGGTGATTCCCAGTGTCGAGTTCGGAGCGACGCCGTAGCCCACTTTCAGGTCGGCAATCGCGAACGCATTCATCTGGTCCATGTAAGGCAGGATGCGGGCCTGAATCGACCACGTTCCGCCCGTTTCGGCTCCAATGCAGAAGCTGGGAGGGAAAACGTTCATGGCCGACAGGTAGTTGTGCAATGCGAGCCCGATCTGGTGCAGGTTGTTCTTGCACTGGGTACGGCGGGCCGCTTCACGGGCCTGTTGCACGGCCGGAAGCAGGAGCGAAATCAGGACGCCGATGATGGCGATCACCACGAGCAGCTCGATAAGAGTGAATCCACGAGGCCTGGCCAGTTTGCTGGGATGCGACATGAGGTTGAAGCTCCGAAAGAAAATGTGGCGGAAGTTGGCTGGCAGGAAGCGGAGGCTTCTACTGGCTGGCGATGAGTTTGAGACTCAGTCTCAATTAATAAGAAGACCTTAACATTTCTCTTTTGCACTCTCAAGAGGGGATCGAGGGATTTCCTAGCTTCAGGAAAGCCGGGATTTGTGCTCGCAATAAAAAGCGGCAACGTATTTGAAGTCAGTGACTTGCGCTATTTTGTCGGCTCGGAAAACTGCGTCTGCAGCTCCCGGAGCATCCGCTGTTCGAGCTGGGAATCCCGTCCCAGCGTAATCCAGCCATCGGGGGAGGATTGGCCCACAACGAGGCGGAGATCACGTTGCAGAGTCCGATTTTCCTGGAAAGTTGCCTGGCCCGGAGAGTTGTCGGTGCGCCCTTTGACGTCTTCCGACTCCTTGAAGACCTCCACGCCGATGAGATAGCCCTCTTCCGCAGGCGTAATGTTCACGAAGGCCCGGCGGCGGATCGATTGGAAGGTGCTCTCCATGCGATTCCGCATGCCGACGGAGTCGTGATGCCACGGCTCCCACATGCTGGCCCCGACTTTAGGACGGGTTTCGATAATGCCATCGAGCTGGTTTTCCCGGGCGATATCGAAGTAGTCGTGGATCAAATCGACGGTTTTTTCCCAGCAATCCTTGGGAGATTGGGCACGGACCAGAATCGGATTGTCGGTGGTCAGTTCGGATTTCGTGAGCCAGGTGGGAGAGCGCAGGCTGACACAGCCGGTCGAAAGACCGCAGGCCAAAACCAGCCAACTCCGGCGATTGAGACGAGTTTTCTCCACCCGTAACTCCTGTCAGGACGGGGACTGGAAGAGGCCTCAGCGGGTTCCATGTTCCCCGGTGCGCAGCGTGGCGCGGGGCGAAGTGTGACGATATTCCTCCATCCCGGCAAGAGGAGTTTTGCCGGGGTTTTCGCGGAAAATCCCGTCGAAAAGGGGTGTTGCCGGGCTGAAAATCGGGAATCGGTCGAGGCTTCTGCTGGCTTTTCCCCCACGGCACGAAACAATAATACGGAAGCCCCAGAGACATCCTTTCTTCTGAAGCGAGTGACCATGCTTTTTGCCCCCCGCTCTGCATTGATCCGCCGTTTTGTGTTGTCGTTCGCCCTGCTGACAGCGGTTCTTCTTCCGGGCAAGGTCTGGAGCGCCGATTCCGCCTCCGCGGAAGCCCCCCGGGAATCCTGGAATGTAATCTTCATTTCCGGGACGCGGGTCGGTTACACCCGGTCGACGCTGCAGAAGACGACCGCCGACGGCAAGACAATCTGGAAGAGCAATACCGACACGCATCTGGTCATCCGCCGGTTCGGTCAGGATCTGAAGATGCAGCATCATCTGGAGACGACGGAAACCGACGACGGGGACATGCTGACGTTCCGGTACGAGATGCATAATCCTCCGGCCCAAAGTTCCGCGGCCTCCGGAGAAGTGGTGGATGGCAAACTGAAGTTGACGACATCAATTTTCGGCGTGCCATTGACCCGGACGTTCCCCTTCGACAAGGAGGTGAAGTCTCCGGCGTACCAGGACCGGCTCCTGGAACAGAACCCTCTCAAGGTGGGGGAGACGCGTAAGTTTAAGGTCTTTATTCCGGAATACAACAAGCCTTCGACGATCACGATGAAGGCAGGCAAGGAAGTTGAAGTTTCGCTGCTGGAAGAGAAGAAAGAGAAACTGCTACAGGTGCAGGTGACGCAGACCCTCATTCCCGGCGTGGTGACACAGATATTTCTCAATCCGAAATCGGAAGCGATGAAGACGGCGACCGCGATGCTCGGAACCGAAATGACCAGCTACCTCGTCTCGCGTGATGAGGCGCTGAAGGAAGTGGCGGCCGGAGAACTGGACCTGGGGGTGGAGACGCTGGTGGTTGTCGCGCCTATTCCGGAGGCTCATCACACGTCGCGCGTGCAATACAAAGTGACTGTCCCGGAGACGGACTTGGAATCGGCCCTGCCGAAAGGGAATAGTCAGGAAGTAAAGAACGTCGGCGAGGGAACAGCCATGGTGACCGTCCGCTCGTTGCGTCCCACGAACACAAAAGACCTGCCTCTGGAAAAACCCGCCGATGAGTATCGGCAACCCTCACGATTTCTCCAGAGCGATAACGCCAAAGTGCAGGCGCATGCGAAGGAGGCCGCTGGAGCGGAAACTGACTCGTGGAAAGTCGCCCGCCTGCTGGAGCGATATGTGTATGAAAAACTGACCCGCAAAGATTTCTCGACGGCGATGGCCTCGGCGGCCGAAGTGGCGGAATCGCTGCAGGGGGACTGCACGGAACATGCCTGCCTGCTGGCGGCGATGGCCCGGGCGCGGGGCATTCCCGCACGCGTCGCGGTGGGACTGGTGTATGTCCCCTCCAAGCATGCCTTTGGGGGGCACATGTGGACCGAGGTGAATATCGACAACCACTGGATTCCAGTCGATGCGACGCTGGGGCAGGGGGGGATTGGGGCGGCCCATATCAAGCTGGCCGATTCCAGCTTGGCGGATGATTCCGTCTCTCCCGGCGCCTCCTTCCTCCCTCTCGTCAACCTGCTCGGAAAAATGAAGATCGAAGTCATCAAAGTCGAAGGCCCGAACGCCACGCCCTGATGGAGGGCATGAGGATCAGCGATGAGTTTTCCGGATTACACACGCCGTCAACTGCTGCAGCAATGTGGCATGGGGCTGGGGATGCTCGGCCTGGCGGATTTGTTGTCGGCGGAGAGTGGCAAACCCGTCGCGGGACCGCTCGCCCCCAAGGCACCGCAATTTGCTCCCAAAGCGAAGCGGATGGTCCACCTGTTTATGAACGGCGGGCCCTCGCACCTCGATACCTTCGATCCCAAACCCACCCTGGAGAAGTACGCCGGCAAGCCATTGCCCACCAATCAACGAACCGAGCGCAAGACCGGCGTCGCGTTTCCGTCACCCTTCAAGTTCAAACAGTATGGGCAAAGCGGCATTCCGATCAGTGACTGCTTTCCGCACGTCGCCGAATCGGCGGATGAGTTGTGCGTCATCCGGTCGATGTACGCGGACGTCCCCAATCATGAGCCTTCGTTTCTGCTGATGAACTGCGGGGACTCACGCCAGGCCCGGCCTGCCCTTGGTTCCTGGCTGACGTATGGCCTGGGGAGCGAGAATCAGAATCTCCCCGGCTTTGTGGTCCTCTGTCCGGGGATGCCGACGGTGGGAGCCCAGAACTGGCAGGCGGCGTTCCTGCCGGGGACTTATCAGGGGACGCACCTGGACACGCAACAGGTGACCGTCGATAAGCTGGTGGAGAATATTCGCAACACAGGCCTGTCACCGGAACGCCAACGGAAACAGCTCGATCTGCTGGCGGAGTTAAACCAGAAGCATCAGCAATCGCGGCAGAACGATCCGCAACTTGAGGCCCGGATCCAGTCGTTTGAACTGGCGTACCGGATGCAATCAGAATGCACGGATGTGTTCGACCTGTCGAAAGAACCGAAGCCGGTCCGGGAGATGTATGGGGAGTCCATTTACGGACGGCAACTGCTGATGGCACGGCGGATGCTCGAACGAGGGGTGCGGATGGTGCAAGTCTGGCAGGGAGCAGGGCAGCCTTGGGATGCACACGATGACCTGCAGGCGAACCACGAACGATTGTCAAAAGAATGCGATCAGCCGATCGGGGCATTTCTCAAGGACCTGAAACAACGGGGGATGCTCGACTCGACACTGGTCCTCTGGGGAGGAGAATTCGGGCGGACGCCGACAATGGAATTGCCGACGCCCGGGGTCTCGACGAAAGGAAACGGCCGGGACCACAACCACTACGGCTTTTCGATGTGGATGGCGGGGGGCGGCGTGAAGCGGGGACACATCCACGGCACGACGGACG
This sequence comes from Planctomycetales bacterium, assembly GCA_046349635.1. Lineage (GTDB taxonomy): Bacteria > Planctomycetota > Planctomycetia > Planctomycetales > Planctomycetaceae > JAXMBX01. The sequence continues at coordinate 93,307 of JAXMBX010000008.1, read as the reverse complement.
AACTGGGCTGGAACGCTCAGCAGGGGCGGATGCACGTCCATGACCTGCACGCGACGATTTTGCATCTGTTCGGCTTCGACCATGAAAAGCTGACGTATCGGTATGCAGGCCGCGATTTCCGCCTGACGGACGTGCATGGGAACGTCGTGCGAGAGATTTTGACGTAGTCTCCCGTAACTGCGTCTCCGCTTGTGACGAAATGGCGGGTCTTGTAGAGTTCGCTCCATCGTCTGTATGAGGAGCGTGCTGCCGCCATGTCCGAATCTCCTGTCCCCGCCAACCCGCCCCGTCTGTTTCGTGGCCTGAAGATCGTCAGCGCGATGACGCTCTTAAGCCGGGTGCTGGGGTTGATCCGGGACATCGCCATGGCGAAGCAATTCGGCATCGGCCCCGTGATGGACGCATTCACGGTGGCGTTCCGGGTTCCGAATCTCGCGCGGAAGCTGTTTGGGGAAGGGGCGTTGGCGACAGCGTTCATGCCGGTCTTAGTGCGGGAGTGTTCCCGCGAGGACCGCAGTGATGCGTGGCGGTTGTCGAGCGCAGTGTTTGTGTGGCTGACGCTGTTCCTGTCGGTCGTTGTGTTGATTCTGGAACTGCTGCTCTGGGGTTGGGGAGTCTGGTTCGACGTCACCCCGGAGACACGGCTGCTGCTGGTGCTCACCGGTGCGATGCTGCCTTATCTGGTGCTGGTCTGCCTGGCGTGCCAGATCAGTGCGGTGTTGAATGCGCTGGGGCATTTCACCTGGCCGGCGATCGTACCGGTAGTCTTGAACGCCATCTGGATCGCCGGGGTGTGGATCATCGTCCCGTGGTTTACCACCCAGGAATCGCAGGCCCTCGTGGAAGCCTGGTGTATCGTGTTCGCGGGCGTAGTGCAGATCCTGGTGCAGTTGCCGACGCTGCATCGGCTGGGCTATCGGTTCACCTGGGACTTCAAGCCGGTCCGGGCGCAGACGTGGGAAATCCTGAGGACGATGGCGCCGGTGATCGTGGGGTTGTCGATCACGCAGATCAATACGTTCACCGACAGCATGATCGCGCTGGGGTTCTCAGCCCCGGAAGGAGTAGAGCACTCCTGGCATCCCATCCGCGCCGGCGCGGTTTCTGCTCTCTACTTCGGTGAGCGGTTGTATCAATTCCCCCTGGGAATCTTCGGCGTGGCGCTGGGGACGGTCATTTTTCCGTTGTTGAGCAGGCATGCGGCCGAGGGGAACACTTTACGGTTGCGGGAGGATCTGGAACTGGGAATGCGGCTGGTGATCGTAATCGGCCTCCCCGCGAGCGTCGGATTGATGGTGCTGGCGCATCCGCTGGCACGATGTCTGTTCGAGCATGGGCGCTTTGACGCGGAGGATGCGTTGCGGACGGCGTGGGTGATTGCGACCTACGGATGCGGCGTGTGGGCATATTGCGGGATCCAGATTCTGCAACGCGGATTCTATGCGCTGGGAGATCGAAGCACGCCCCTCCGCATCGGCATGATCGTGGTCGGGATTAACTTCGCGTTTAACCTGACGTTGATCTGGCCGTTTGCAGAACTCGGGCTGGCGCTGAGCACGGCCTTTTGCGCGGCGCTGCAGGTGGGAGCATTGATCGCCGGACTGGAAGCCAAACTGGGACGGTGGAACTGGAGGATCCTGGGGCTCACGACTCTGAAGACGTCGCTCGCATGTGGAGTGATGGCATTGGCCGCGTGGGGAGGGATGCGGTGGTTCCCCACATCCGGAAAATTCATGGGATTGGTGATTCCGTTCGCCCTGGCATGCGCGGCATTTGCGCTCGCGGGCTGGTCACTGCGACTGGAGGAGTTGTGGTTGCTGCTCAGGAGGGAGCGCGCCCATTAGAGCGCGTTGCGCTTGAGTGTCGCTTCCAAATCGATGATTTTGCCGAGTCTTTCATCGCGATAGACGCGACAGAGAAACGCAATGCGATCCGGCGCAGAAAAAAACGACACCTCTCGATGAGGAGAGGTGTCGCGGTGGAATTCTCAGTGCGGTAAATTCTTCGGGAATCTGCCCGTCGAACTACTTGGCGGCCGCCTTGGCGTTCTTCAGCTTGGCGAGCCGGCTCTTCAGGCGGTTGGCCTTGTTCTTGTGAATCCGCTTTTTGGCGGCGGACTGATCCAACTTCTTGGCGACAGTCTTGTAGGCATCGTCCGTGGCCTTGGCGTCACCGGTCTTGGCCGCTTCGCGCGTCTTCTTGATCAGGCCCCGCAGCATCGAGCGGGTCTGGCGGTTTCGCAAGTTACGCTTGGCATCCTGACGAACGGTTTTTTCTGCGGCTTTCGTATTGGGCATGGTGACTCAGTGACCGGTTCACGGAACTTTTTGTACGGAAAATGGCCGGGTCCAAAACAACGAAACCCGGCTCGATCAAATCTCTCTCGTCCGCCCATTTTCGGGGGATTCGGCATTGTAGTCCCGCCCGGGGACAATTACCAGTCAGCCCTGTGTCTGTTTTTGCGGCGGGAACTCTGCCGTAACTTCCCGTTTGCCAAGAGATTAGGGCGCCGACTCCCCCTTCTCCAGTTTCTGGATGCGGTCCCGGATGTCCTGGTAGTTGTAGTCCACGGCGAGAACTTCCTGGTAAGCGGCGATGGCAGCGTTCACGTCTTTTAACTGTTCGTGGACCCGCCCCAGGTAGTAATGGGCTTCCTTGAACTGGTCCGGGAAGTCGTCGTAGTTGATCTCCGGAATCGCCTGTTCCAGTTGCCGCTTGGCGAGGGAGTATTCCTTCTTGGCGATGAAACATTTCCCCAGGTACAGAAAGGCTTCCCCCTTGATGCGATTGTCTCCCCGCGATTGTTGAAAATGGGGGATGGCTTCCTCGTATTTCTTCTGTGAGAAATAGCGCTTCGCCAGTTCAAATTTCAAACGGCTGTCCGCCGGATAGCGCCGCACCCGCTCATCGTACACCGAAATTTCTCGAAGGATGAGTTCATTGGATAACGCCGCATAGTGCTGCTTCTTGTCGGGGTTCTCCTTATCGGCGAGGTAAGCATCTTTGGCAGCCTGAACGGCCGCCCGCATCATGTCCAGCTCCACATCTTCCATCTGCTCGCGAATGCTGATATCGCCACCCGAGGCATCGAGCGCCAATTGCAGGTTTTCTTTCGCCTCTTCAAGTTTGCCGCCGCGGCGGAGAATGGCGGCCAGCTTGAGGTAGTTGTCCTTGTTGGCAGGATCTTTGCGGATAGCGTGCTTGAGGTCCACTTCCTGGGAAGCACCGGGGCCGGACGCTTCGCCCAATTTCAGGCGTTTTTGGACTTCGTGGTCGGCCATGACGTCGCGCGTGTCCGTGGCGGTATCGTAGCCACCTCGTTCCATAACGGACTGCGCCTGGAGCTGGGTGATTTTCGTGCGGGCGGAGGAGTCGAGTTTGTCAATCGCAAGGACCCGTCGATAGCAACCGATGGCGCTCTCGAAGTTGCCCCTTTCTTCATACAGACCGGCGAGGGTCCGCAGGTAGTCGAGATTGTCCTTGTCGTGCTTGACGGCCCGCTCGTAGGCAAAGACCGCAATTTCGGTATTCCCGAGGTTCTTGGCCGCTTCTCCCAGGTCCGCGTTGAAACCCGCATCCCAGGGATTGATCGCGATCCCGTCCTCCGCCAGTCGCTGGATGTTCTTCCAGTCTTTTTTGTATTTCGCGGTTTTCATGGAAGCCCGAATTGGCATGAGCTTCATCGAGGCCATCATGGCCCCTTTGCCGTTATCGTTGTATTGCTTCTCCTGACTGCCGCGGAGCGATTGTCGAAAGAGGAGGTTCGCAGAATCGATGTCGACGGCCTGTCGAAACATGCTGACCGCATAGCCCCAGTTTTTCTTGAGCGCCGCCTCGGAACCTTTTTTGAAACAGTCGGTGGCGATTTTGCGCTGATTGGGGGTAGGACCTGTGTTCTCTTCGGGCTGTGCTGACATAGCCAGTAAATTCTTCAAGGGCAAATGGATAACGGATCGGATCGACCGGAATTGATCCGCGAAACGCGGGAGAGAGCGATGTTTTTATTATAGCAGATGGGAGGGAGCAAGCCAGAAGCTTTCCTTCCCTCGGGGAATTGGTTCCAATGGCAACTGACGCTCAATTTTCGAGGAACAAATGCCGCAGCTACCGGGAAAAGTCTATCTGGTCGGGGGTGGTCCGGGAGATCCCGGCCTGCTGACATTGCGTGGTTGTGAATGTCTCCGCCGGGCGGATCTCGTGCTGTATGACGGTTTGGTGAATCCGTGGCTGCTCCGGCTGACGCGCGGCACGGCGGAACGAACCGCACGAACGAACCACGATGGGCAGCGGCTCCTCGACCAGGAGCAGATCAACGGGCGGTTAATTGAAGCGGCGCGATCCGGGAAGACGGTTGTTCGTCTCAAAGGGGGAGACCCGCTGGTTTTTGGGCGGGGAGCCGAGGAAGCCGCGGCGCTGCGGGCGGCAGGAATTCCGTATGAGATCGTCCCGGGAGTGACGGCAGCGATTGCCGCATCCGCGTACGCGGGAATTTCACTGACGCACCGCAACATGGCGTCCAGCGTGGCCCTCGTAACGGGGCATGAACATCCCGGTAAGCCGGAATCGTTTCTGGATTACAAGGAACTGGCGAATTTCCCCGGGACGCTGGTGTTTTACATGGGGCTGCATCACCTGCAGGAAATCACAGAGGCATTGATTGAGGCGGGAAAGCCTGACTGGACGCCCGTGGCCGTCATCAGTCATGGCACCCGCCCGCAACAGCGGACGATCGTGGGGACGCTGGGGGACATCGGTGCGCAAGCACAGGAAAGTGGATTGCGCCCCCCCTCGCTGATCGTGGTAGGAGAGGTGGCGACGTTGAGGGAGTCGCTGGCGTGGTTCGAACAAAGGCCGCTGTTTGGAATGACGATTGGCCTGACCCGTCCCAGCGGCCAACTCGACGATGTTGCAACCCGTGCCTTTGAGCTGGGGGCGCAACCGCTACCTCTCTCGACGATGGAGATTTTACCTCCCGACGATTGGGATGAGGTGGATCGTGATTTGGCGCAGTTGCCGGAGTTTGACTGGCTGGTGTTTACGAGCAGCAACGGCGTCGAATTCTTCCTGCGACGTTTGTGGGAAACCGGCGGCGACCCGCGTCGACTGGCAAAAACGAAGATCGCGGTGATCGGTGCGGAAACGGCGCACGCGCTGGAAACTTTCCACCTGCGGGCAGATCTGGTTCCGGAGAGTTTTCGGGCCGAGGCCCTGGCAGAGAAACTGGCACCGCTGGTGCGGGGGACAAAGGTTTTGTGGGCGCGCGCGAACCGGGGACGAGACGTGTTGCCGGATCAGTTACGGGCAGCCGGCGCGGATTTTCACGAAGTGGTGACGTATCGGCATGTCGACGTGCAGTCATGGCCGATTGAATATGCGCAGATGCTCGAACGGGATGAAGTGGACTGGATCGGCCTGAGCAGTCCGTCGATCGCGGCTCAGGTCGCTAAGCTGGTGCCGAATTCCAGAACGATCGGGACGGCACAGCGCCGGTTGAAGCTGGCGAGCATCCGTCCGGTCACGACAGCGGCCGCCCGCGCTGTCGGGTTGACGATCACCGCAGAGGCGACGACTTACACCTGGGAGGGAATTTTCGAGGCCGTCATGCGGCACAACCGGGAGTCGCAGCCCATGGAACAGGGTCCGGAAAGCTGGATATGAGTGGAGTTGATCTCTCCCGGATTGATGTGCCGGCGTTCCTGTTCGAGCCGCTTCCCTGCCTGACTGCAGACCTGCCGGGGATCGGAGGAGAACTGAAACAGTCTCCGTCCGACTTCGAAGTCGAGGAGATCCCGGCGTATGACCCGTGCGGCAGCGGGGAGCATCTGTTTGTCTGGATCCAGAAGACCGGCTTGTCGGCGGAGGAGTTGATCCAGCGGATTGCAAAGGTGTGCGCAATCTCGCGAAACGACATCGGAATGGCGGGGCTGAAAGATCGGCAGGCGGTCACCCGGCAATATGTGTCGATCCCCGCGAAAGTCGAGTCGCGCGTGCGCGATCTGGAGTCGGATCAGGTGCAGGTTTTGCGCACGGCCCGCCACGGCAACAAACTCCGGACGGGGCACCTGAAAGGGAACCAGTTTCGGATCACTTTGCGCGATGTCACCGGCTCCCTCGATCAAGCGGCAGCCATTGCTCAACAGTTGGAAATACGCGGCGCCCCCAACTATTTTGGCGAACAACGCTTCGGCCGGGACTTTGAAAATCTCCGCTGGGGACTGGGGCTGCTCAATGGGATGCTCGACCCGCGCCAGATCCCTCCGGCGCGGAGGAAATTCCTGCTGCGAATGTCCCTCTCGTCGGTCCAGTCCGCATTATTCAACGCCTGCCTGAGTGCGCGGCTGCAGAAAGGGCTGCTGCATCAAGTGCAGCGGGGGGACGTGTTGCAGGTGTGCCAGAGCGGGGGACCGTTTGTTTCGACGGAGCCTGACGTGGACCAGCCCCGGTTTGATGCGGGGGAAGTGGTGACGACCGGCCCAATATTCGGTCCAAAGATGAAAGCCCCGCAAGGGCCTGCGCTGGAGTTCGAAACCGCCTTGTTAAGGCAAGCAGGACTGGAACCGTCGCACTGGGAAAAATTTCCGCAACTCACCAGCGGAACCCGCCGCGCGCTCCTTATCCGGCCGTTGAAGATCGAAGTGACGGAACGGGAACCAGGCACCTTCTGCTTCGCATTCGATTTGCCATCGGGCTGTTACGCAACGGTCGTCCTACGGGAGTTTCAGAAGGCAGAATCTCACACGTCGTAGTACAGCGCAAATTCGAACGGATGGGGGCGCTGGCGGAGCGCCTCTACTTCGTACTCCGTCTTGTACCAGATCCACGTATCAATGACGTCTTCAGTGAAGACGTCCCCACGCAGCAGGTATTCATGATCGTCTTGCAGGGCCTGCAGCGATTCATCCAGCAGGCGCGGGGTCTGCGGGAACTGCGTCAGTTCCTCGGGATCGAGGTCATACATATCCTTATCAAGAGGCGGGCCGGGGTCGATCCGGTTCTGAATACCATCCAGGGCGGCCATCAAGGTGGCCGCGACTGCCAGATAACCGTTGGAGGAACCGTCCGGACAGCGGAATTCGATCCGCTTACTGGCAGGGGTGTGGCTGTAGACGGGGATGCGGATCGCCGCGGAACGATTACGGCTGCTATAGGTGAGATTGACCGGTGCTTCGAAGCCCGGAACCAGCCGCTTGTAGCTGTTCGTCGTTGGACAGCAGAACGCCATCAGGCTGTGAGCATGTTTCAGAATCCCGCCAATGGCATACAGGGCGGTCCGGCTCAGTCCGGCATATTCCGAGCCGGAAAAGAGTGGTTCCTGGTTCTTCCAGAGGGAGAAGTTGACGTGCATGCCCGAGCCGTTGTCGTTCCAGAGAGGCTTGGGCATGAAGGTCGCCGTCTTACCGTATTTCTTGGCGAGGTTTTTGACGACATATTTGTAGGTGAGGAGATGGTCCGCCATCTTGACCGGCGTCTGGTATTTCAGGCCGACTTCACATTGCCCGGCCGTCGCCACTTCGTGGTGCTGGTTCTCCACCGGAATGCCGCAATCCATCAGCGTCGACAGAATCTCCGTCCGCAGATCCTGCAGGGTGTCGGCGGGGGGCATGGGAAAGTACCCCTCCTTGTAGCGGATGGAATAGCCCCGGTTTCCCGAGGGGGCGGCTTTACCCCGGTTCCATTCCCCTTCCACGCTGTCGATATGGTAGTAGCACTCGTGTTCGTTCTGATCGAAGCGGACATCATCGAAGACGAAGAATTCCGCCTCCAGGCCAAAGTAAGCCTGGTCGGCGATGCCGGTCGACTTCATGAAGCTCTCGGCCTTGCGGGCCACGTTGCGCGGATCCTTGGGGTAATCCTCGCGCGTGATCGGATCCTGAATGTTGCAGGTGATCGCCAGGGTGGCATTCATAAAGGGGTCAACCATGGCGGTTTCCGCCTGGGGGACGACCAGCATGTCGCTCTCGTTGATCGCCTTCCAGCCCCGGATGGAGGAGCCATCGAACCCAAACCCCGCCTCAAAGCTCCCCTCGGTCAACAGTTGGACGGGGATCGTGAAATGCTTTTGCGTTCCGGGAAAGTCCATAAACCGCAGGTCGACAGCGCGAATATCCCGTTCGCGACAGAGAGCAAGCACTTCTCTAGGGGTCATGAATCTCTTTCCTGGTGGGTTAGACGCTGCGACCGCGCCTCGGAACCTTTATTCTGATAGAGAGAGGGGGAAAGTTCCACCTGTCCTGCCGAAAAGTTAAGGTTTTCGACAGGTGTTTTCCGCAAGGTAAAACGATGCTGCGCTATACGATGTCCACTCACGATCACCCGTTTCCCCATTGGGATCTCTTCCTGGAACGGTCCCCGACGGAGGGGTTGCGCACCTGGCGCTTGCTACTGGCCCCCGATTCGGAGATCCCCCAATCCGCGGAGGCACTGGTCGATCATCGTCGTATCTATCTCGACTATGAAGGCCCTTTGAGCGGGGACCGGGGCGAAGTGCATGTGTGGCAGACGGGAATGTATGAGTGGATCGATAATCGGCCCGATCGGATGGAATTGAAGCTGAGTGGATCAGGCCTGCAGGGAAGAATCCTGCTCACGCGCATCGGAAATGTGGAGTGGGAATATCTGTATCAGCCGGCCAATGGAGCGAACTGACTCAGGGTTGTTTCGCGGGAGGTTCTGCCGGTTTCTCTGCGGATTCAGCCGTGGGTTTGTTCTCCGGGTCAGGTTTCTTTTCGGTGGCGCTCCCCGTGTCGGATGCGGGTGCGGGTTGCGTCGCGATGGAAGCGGGTTTGGTTTCAGGGAGTTTTCCGCTGATCGCCAGATGTTTTTCCTGCAGGTCGATTGTTTTCCAGTCGGAGAGCACTCCCTGTTGACCGGCGTCCCAGTCGAGGATCAGAGTCTGTTGCTTGGGATCGTGTTTCCAGCGGAGTTTCCAGCCGTCACCCTCGATATCTCCCGTGGGGGGAAGTTCAATCTGAGAGATGGGGAGGGGGACCACGCCGCTGCGCAAGGCTTCGATCTTGAAGGTGAGCTGCCGTGGCCCGGTGACGGTGGGACGAAGATCAAAGCTGAGGACGCTGTTAAATTCCCTGGATTTCACTCCCACTTGCAGCAGGCCGGGATGAATCTGCAATCGGGGATCGGAGATATCCGCGAGCCCTTCGAGCTCCGTGTCCCCGAACCGTTCGGCGAACCAACTGTTGATCTGTTCTTCGGTCAGTTCGAGGGCCCACTCTGGCTGATTCGCGGGAGCGGCCAGGAGAGCCTCCCGTTTTTTCTCCACTTCCTGGGCGAGCGCCTGTCGTCGTTGGGGGGGAGGGAGGGATTTGATGGCGGCGGCGTAAAAGTCGGGCGGGTGCTGGACCGCAACCACGAGCGCGCACGCTCCGGCAAACAGACTGATCGGCAACACGCAAAGGATCCCGTCCCAAACATGCGCAGGAAAGCCGCGTCGTGGCTGGACACCCGAACGGGAGATCGGCACGGGTTTCGGGGTTCTGGTCGATGTGGCCCCCTGATTCACCGGTGGATCGATCTTGAGTGCGTATTCGTCGGCCATGGCAATACCTCGGTAACTTCTGTCCTGGTGGCGGACACTTTCCATGCTCCTGTCAGCAGGACGGGGGAATTATCGTACCAAGTAGGCTGAAATCCAGCGGAACTCTTCTTTCGGGCCAGTTTATAACCCCCGGCTGGTTTCTGAAGAAAGTTGTAACCTTTGATGTGTAAAGGGGGTTGCGTAAAACGTTAAGGTCAGATGTGCTGTGGAATCGGACATTGTGTGGCCGGAGGAGCAGGCGTTGAGGATCTTGAAAGTCAATCCTGTTCCGGCTAGCCTGATTGGATGAATACAAACACCTCCAATTTTGATGACGACCCGTGGGACTCCTTGGCCGAAGATCTTCTGGGGATTGAAGTTCCTCCGAAACCGGCCCCGCCGAAGGAGCCCGCTCCCGCACCGCAGAAGCCGGTCGCGGAAGAACCGGAACGCGCCCCGGTCGTCGCTCCCCCCACCTATGAAACCATCGAGCCGGCAGCGGTCGAACGCCGTTCTGAGACTCCACCTCCCTCCGAATCCGACGACTCTTACTGGGATGCCTTGTCGGACTGGGACTGGCAGGAAACTCCGAAGAAACCCGCTGCGGAAAGTGCGACATCCGAAACTCGTGAGTCCACTCCGCGCGCTGAACGGGAACCCCGCTCCGAACGCCCGGAAAGAGGCCGTCGAGAGGAACGGGAACCGCGTGGGGAAAGAGAACCCCGAGCGGAACGCCAGCCCCGTGGAGATCGCGAACGAGGCGGTCGAGACGACCGTCGGGGTGGCCGGGATCGTGACCGCGGTCCGCGCCGTGAGTCGGGCCGCGGTGAATCTGCCCGCAGCGAATCCTCCCGCAGCGAATCACGCGGAGAGTCCCGCGAAGAAACGCGTCAGCGTCCACCGCAGGCTGCGAGCAAGCGCCCCGCTCCTCCGCCCATTGAGGACGAGGAATTTGGTTTTGCGATTGACGAGGAAGAGGTGTTGGAAGAATCGATTTCCACGGCCGATCCCGCCTCGCATGACGAGGATTCCGAGGAATCGGGTGGCGAGCCCCGCAAGCGTCGTCGCCGTCGCCGCCGTTCCAAAACCGGTGGTCCCACCTCGGCTTCGCAGCCGCAAAGTGCTTCCGCCGATGAAGTCGATGAACCAGAACTGAATGACGATCCTCTGTCCGATTGGAATGACGACGAGGATTCTGAAGCCGCCCCTCCTCCCCGTCATGAACGGTCTGCCCCAGTGGCGGAACGCCGCGACCGGGACGAAGAGGAAGGACACCGTGAAGAGCGCTCCGAACGCTCACGGGGACGAGGCCGTCGGGGTGATTCGGAAGAACGCCGTAGTCGCCGCGATGAAGAACGTCCCCCCCAGCCCCGCCGTGAGGCCGCTCCTCCTCCGCGTCCCGTCAGTGAACGCGAAGAGGATGACTTCGACGAGGATCTGGAGGAAGAAGAGGATGATGACGATCTCGAGCCCATCCCCAGCTATCGGGACGTCCCGACGTGGGAAGAAGCAATTTCGTACATGCTGAATCCTTCGCTCGTCGAAGGTTCCGGAAGCGATCGGGACTCGGATTACGACCGGGAAGAACGTCCTGCTCCCCGTCGTTCGTCAGCACCGCGTGGAGGAAGCTCCGGTTCATCGCCGCGCCGTTCCCGTCCTCCGCAGGGGGAAGGTTCGTCGCGAGAATCCGGCAGCCGTGAATCCGCCAGTCGCGAGACCGGCAGCGGAGACAAGCCGCGTGGACGTCCTCGCCGTCGTGGTCGGGGTGGACGTGGGGGGAGCGGCGGGAGTGGCTCGGGACGGTCCGAACCGCGCTCTTGAAGCGCAATGGACTGAACCCTGTTTGTGATCCCTGCTTAGCAACTCGAGTCCGAGCCTGAAGCGGCCTCCACAGGCATGCAGCGTTCCGCCAGAACTTGCAGCAGAATCTCCACGCCGATTCCGCGACTCTTGTCGTTCTGGTCGCCGTGCAACGTCAGCCCCTCGACTTCAAACAGAGGGGTCAGTTCGAGGGAATCGCAAAGCCGGGAAACTTCCTGGAAGTCCCCTTGTGCCTGCAGGCGGTACAGACATTTCTCCGAATTCCAGTCTTCCGAGAGGATGGGCTCGAAGCGGTGAAGGTGCGTATGAGATTCCCGCGCCAGGAGGGCGACTTTTTCCAGAATCTGTTGCACGACATCTGTCCTTTTGGATGGGGAAATAACTGCGAGCTGCGAAGACCAACGCAAGTCTGACACATGAAATAGACGCGGCAGCGTTATTAGGCATTTTACGAGCCGATTTCGTCTTAATATTTCGAAAGTCCCGGCGCCCTGTTCTCTCTGTGCGGTTTAGAGGGGTTTTAGGGTGCAGCTTTCAGGATCGGGGACGATCCATCAGCGACCAGGTTGCATCCCAAAGAACCTGTCCGGCCCCCTGGGTCTGCTTCCAGAGGCGATCCCAGAAGTCCTGGTCCCGGTACTCTCGGAGACACCGCTGCCACTGCAGGCGACGGGCATCGCTCAGGGTGCTGTTCACCGTGGTCATGACACCATCCTCGACGTTGTAGGTCTCGCCGGGTGCGAGACAGACCGGAATGACGAGTGACGGGGCGATCTGCAGGTCGGCGGCGACCTGCTGCAGTGCCCCCCGGATGTTCCGGACTTTTTCACTCTCTTCGTTGCGGAGATCGTAGGGAGGAGACCATTCGCGCAACGGGCGGAGCTGATCGATGTGCGTCAGCACGACGACGATGGGGGGAAATTCCCGGTCGGGAGTTTTGACCCAGGTCTCCCGCAGGTCGAGCATCAACTGCCGATCGACCTGGCGCGCCGCAGAGACAGCCGAGCAAACCCAGAGGATCAAATCAATGTTTCCGACCGCGGCGGTGACTTCCCGGGCAACGGTGGCATGGTCCGCCATCGCGTAACCCGCGGAGTCGAAAATGACGGCCCGGAATTCTCCGTCCCGTTCGAGCGAGAACGGTTCCAGGTGGGCGGTGCGGGGAACGGTGTCAACAGCGGACTTTACTTCGCCAAACAAGGCATTGATCAGGCTCGACTTCCCCGCTTTCACTTGCCCCAGGACCATGATCCGCAATGGTTCGTTGCGGAGGTGTGTGTCCCGTTTGTCGATATCACTCTGATCGCGTCTCGTCTGCGGACTGGTGAGATCGTGCGGGGCGAGTTCACTCAACAGCAGATGGCCGCTGTAAAGTTCGATGGCGTAATACCCGGTCTTGCGGACCGCCAGTTGCAGCAGCCAGCGTTTTAACTCTTCCGAAGAAAGATCCAGAAGTTGTCCCTGGGCATAAGAACCGATTTCACGCGCGATCCCGGAGGCTGGATTGATCGCAAACATCACGCCCCGATAAAGCTGGGACATCACCGGGAGCCAGCTCGCCATTTGCTGGAGGCGCTGCAGGTCGTGAATCGTCAGAATGTGCGCGCCGGGGATTTTCTCCTGCAGGATCTGCTTCAGGTCGCGGGAAACCAGTTCCACAACCAGCATCACATGCGGAAGGGGAACTTCCAGGAGAGGCTGCCTGGATTTGGGATGGAATTTTTTCGCGGCGAGTTCCAAGATCTCTCGCATGACGGGGAGCAGGTCTTCCGGCGTCGCGATTGTCCGCTCGCCGTTGCGATACTGATCTGAAAGGGCCTCCATTTCGGCCCACGCCTCCCGCCCCGCCGGTGGCCAGGAACCGGCAGCGGAGACATACTCTGAGAGTTTCGGATTCTCCCGCTTGCGGACGTTCCGGACGATCAGCGAGGCGGTGATTCCCAGAAATCCCGCGAGGCAGAGCCAGGGAAGCCCCCAGCCGGTCTCATACAGCCACATTCCCCCTGCCGCTCCCAGCAGCAGGTAGGGAATCGCCAGCAGGACGATCGCCAGTCCCCACATTGTTTTCGCGGTCATGATGCAGGGGGACTCGGCTTTCGTGTTTGTTCGAGATAGACCCGCAACCGTTCCCGGCCGGTGGCGTAATACTCATCGTAAATCTTGCGGAACTCCTCCGGTTGGGGTATCGCACCGCGCTTAATCCGGCTGAAGTATGCGCACAACGTCAGGCCCAGGGCATAGGTTGTCGCAGCGGCATATAGGGCCGCGACGGAGGAGCCAATCCCCGGAATGAATTTCAGCAGTTCGCGTCCCCCCAAGCGGACCATGAATCCCATCCCGAGGGCGCCGAAGAGTTCCGCGATCCCCTGCATGGAGAGTTCCTGGTGATAAATGCCGGCGACGGTGTGGCACATCTTGGCCTGGATACCGACGACGGCGGGGAGATCCACGGCAGGAACGGGCATCAGTGCGGTCGCACCCGCTGCCACGGAATAAGACAGAATTGCCTTGTGAGCCCGGTGAAAACTGGCGTCGCGCAATTGTCCGTGCAGCTGTTCATCCTCAGCGAGCATCGCCCGCAACCCCAGGGGTAACAGGGATTCGATTTCGTCCCAGAGCGAATCGAGGCCGTAGTGCTCAGGAATGTAGCCATCTTCCGGGAGTGTGAAATCGACGGGGACATACCGCGCCGCTATGCCCGCCTTCTCCAGCACCTCCCGCTGGCTGCGCAAGCTGCGGGCAAGTCCATCGGGAACAGTGTCCGGGATCGCACCATTCGCGAAGGGATAAGGCAGGATGTGCTGCATTTCGCGCGTGGGGTAACCTTCATGCAGCGAGGTCTGCACAACGAGAATCGGCCAGTCCGGGCGACGGGAGTGGATCCGCTTGACAGCCTCCAGGATCGAATGCTGGGCATGATCGAGGGCCTTCATCACGACGATCAGCAGATGCGCCTGATTTTGAAACAGTTCCAGGTCTTCACCGGGATCGTATGAGGCTTCTCCCAGACCCCGGGTGTCGAGAAACCGGAGGATCGGTTCCCCTTCCGGCGGAAAGGCATACATCTGGGCGGTTTTGGTGCAGGGCTGAAAGCCATTGCCGATTTCCACACGCTCTTCACCGGTCAGCGCGCGGATGAGCGAGGTTTTTCCGGACTGCGTTTTCCCCAGCAACCAGAACACGGGGGCGGGGAGCTTGGAGCGCATCGTCTCCCAGACTCCCGGGGTTTCCCGGGAATGTCCCCAGGACTCCCACCATTGGTTCCATGTTTCCGGACCGGTTGAAGTCATCTGATCCCTGACGTGACACCATGACGTGGATAATCTTGCCTGCTTTCTATTGTCGGCGGTCAGGCAACGGGGAACAAGCCTTGCTGACGGTCGCCGGAGACGATCCTTCAAGAGTCCTGGTCCACGCGTGCCTGAGCCAGGATTATTTGGTCTTGTTCCAGAGAGTCCAAGGCCGCGTCGAGGCGAAGATGCGGGCGTGTTGGCGCAGGCCGCGCAATAGAAAAATACGAACTGAGAGCCTGTCGCGTTTCGAGCAGCGTCCGGGTGACGGCGGTCGCTCCCGAGTGTAACAGGCGGTCCCGGTCCAGCTTGAAGGTTCGTTTCCGTCCCCAGCGGCCCACGATGAGGGGTGTGTCGGGCAGCGCGGTCCGGAGCCGTTTGCAGAAATAGCCCGCATGGGCCAAGCCGCGCGGAGGTAACGGGGCGAGGCAGATCACGTGAGGGGGATCGGCGGACAGTTTCGCTACCAGCTCCGAAACGAGCATTTCATCCGAGATCAGTTCCACATCCCATTTCTTCCGATCCAGCAGTTCGGCCAGCATCTCTAAAGCGACGGAATCACTTTCGTCGGTCGCAGGACAGAGGACCACTTTTCTGCGTGGAGTTTTTTCTTCGATCGCATTGGCAACATGCGCAGGCGAATTGGCCGATTCCTGTTTCGATTCAAGTCGAGTCAAAGTCCGCACCTGCGCGACTGACCGGCGCAGTTCCTGGCGGACGGTGGCATAGTCCTGATCGTTCAGTTGATCCCGTTGTTCATCCCGTCGAATGTAGATCAATGCGGGAATCAGCAAATCGTCGTAGATTTCCTCAGGGGGAACTTCTGCGAGGCGCTTCAGCAGGAGTTCATCCGCTTCGTGTTCGTTGCGGAGAATTAAACGCTGATAAAAGCTCAAAGCCGCACTGAGCGCGGGTTGATCGCCGATGACAATGTTCAGGAACCGGAGCTGTGGCACATTCTTGCCGATCACGACGAGGCAAACCGCGATCGGAGGCGAAAAGATGAGTCCCATCGGCCCCCAGAGATAGAGCCAGAAGGCGGCTGAGATCAGCATCGCGGTGGGGGAAACGCCGGTGCTGTGCCCGATGAGCACCGGTTCCACGACATTGTTTGTGATCAATTCGAGGATCAGGACGAAACTGAAGACTGCCAGGGGAAGAGTCCATGTATCGGAAATCGCGAGACTCATGACAATCGGGAAGAGTGCACCGATCCAGGGGCCAACATAGGGAAGGAAACGCAGGAAAGCGGCGAGAATGCCCCACAAAAAGGCATAGGGCAGCCCCATCAGAGACAATCCAATTGCCAGCGAGAGGCCGAACCCGCCGTTGACGAGAGCGATCATGGTGATATAGGTGCTGATCCGGTCGGAGATGTCCTGCAGGGCCTTGCTGGTGATCGTGAGATGCGCGCGTCCCGCCAGTAGCACCAGCCGATCGCGGAGGTCATTCTGCTGCAGCAGGAAAAAGACCAGCAGAACAAACGCGAGCGCGACTGTTCCCAGGGTTTCCAACACGGACCCCACAAATTCCGGGATGTTGGTCCACAGGGAAGGCTCGGCACGGACCACGACCCCCTCCTGGGCGGGGGGAGGATTCTCTTCAACTTCGACCACGGTGTTTCGCTGAGGCAGAACCTCGCGCTTGAAGAGACCTCCCAGTTCCCGACTCACCTGTTCCACCATACCCGCGAGCCGTTGCGCGGTTTCTCCCGAGCCGAGTTGCTTGAGCGCGCGGACCTTCGTCGTGATCTTGGTTGTGTACTGTGGCAGTTCCGCGACAACACCCGTGATCTGTCGCGTTGCCATCCATCCCATGGCCGTAACCAGAATGCCTGCGACGATGACGGTCACAAAGACTGCGGGGATCCGGCCCAGTCCCCAATGCCTGAGAAAGTGCACTAAGGGGTTGAGCAGCACCGACAAGAGGAGTGCCATCGCGATCGGAATCAGAATGGGACGCCCCCAGTAGAGGCCGCACAAAACCGCGACACAGAGGACGGTCCCGGTCAGGATCACGAGCAACTTATGCTGGCGACTCGGGACGCGAGAATGTTTCACGTGGAACATTTCCATGGGAGGCCTGCTTTGGAATGCATTTGAAATCATCGCCAATGACCTGCCGCAGGCAGCTCACCAGATCGTTAAAAGCATTCGCAAAGGGCATTCCGGCCCCGAGCGGGACGGAGATCTTCCGTAATTTTCCCTGGAGATGCGGGCCAAACCTGTCGGCGCTGCGCGTCTATCGCGCTGAGTGGTTGCGCATCAATCGATGGGACCGCCAATTCAGGCGGCGTGCGACTGCGCATCGGTTCGGAACAGGATGTCCCTCGGACGGGTTTCCATTCGCTGGGCGAAGTTTTCGCGGCCGATGGCGGCTTCTGCCTGCAGAATCCCCTTGATTCGCCCCGGAAGAGATTCGGGACGGTGCATATCCGTCGCGAGCAGGTCGTAGTCTCCCTGTTCGAGCCATTGCTTCGCCCAGGCGGCGGCCTGGGGGCCTTCGCCGCCGGAGATGCTGTTGAAGTTTCCCTGCAGCAGAACGCCCATCTCACGTAGATCCGCGATCAGGCTGAACAATTCCTGCTCGGGAAGTCCCATCCGCTCGGGATGGGCGAGAATCGGTTGATAATTGGCGTCCAGCAAATCCCGGAACAGGCCGTATCCATAGTCCGGCCAGGCGCGTTCCCACCAGTCAAGAAGGACATAGCGGCTCGAGCCGAGAGTCGGAATGCCGATGCTGTCGAACCAGTTCAGAATGCCGGGGGCGATCCGCACTTCGCCACCCGTCCACAACCTGTAGTTCAAACCATTTGCGATGAGATACTCCTGCAGCTCCGCCACCAGGGGGGCGATCCGGGCGGGGGTGTTGTCCGGAAACTGGTCCTGAATGATGTGCGGGGTGCAGACCGTTCCGATGAAGCCTTGAGCCATCAGTTGACGGACACAGGCCAGGGAATCCTCGCGAGTGGCGCAGCCATCATCGATACCGGGGACCAGATGGCTGTGGAGGTCAATTTTGCCGGGGGCGATTTTTTGTTCCGAGTTTTTTTGTTCGGCGGGACGCTTCAGGTCGGAGGGTTGTGCCACGTTCAACGGATCGCTTTCAGGCGTTGGAGGCCGTTACCAAGGCTTGTGAGGTGTGCCGTTCGTAAACTGGCCAAAATAGGAAAAAGACCACAGGGGTGCGGCGCCTCCTGTGGTCCCTTCAAAACGTGCAGTCAATTCTACCGTTGCAGAGACCCAGGGACCACTCCCGCCGTTCACGGCGCGCATTGTTTGCAGGAATGCCCTTGGGAGCAAGGGGAGTTTAACGGCGGGCAGGTTCTTCTCGGGGCGGGTTTGCGGCGATCGTCCTTGCCCGAATGAATTTGGTAGCAGTAACATAGGAAAAATGCAGCCCCGTGAGCGAGCATCCACTGGAACATCATTTGCTTCCACGGAAGGACACCGCCTGAGTGTCTGCATGAAGAGATTCCTGTGCGTCCCTGGCTCGTCGGACACTTGCCGTCATGAGATCACCTAAGTCTCGCCTGCTCAATTCTTTCCTGCTGGTCTGTCTGGCTTTGCTTCCCGGTTGGGTGCAGGCCACGGAGGCAGATCAGGTCTATGACCTCGCAGGAGGATATTACAAAAAGGAGCGTTGGCCGCAGGCGGTCGCCGAATATCGCAAATTCCTGACCAACTGGCCTGAGGATTCCCGGGTCAATACCGCCCGGCTGTACCTGGGTTTTTCTGAGCTAAATGCTCAGGATTACAAATCGGCCCGGCGCAATCTGCGGCTGTTCGCCGATGCCAACCCGGAGAGCAAAAATATCGCCCAGGTCCGATATCGGATTGCGGAATGCAGTTACCTGCTGGATGAGATGACGACCGCACGACAGGAGTTGCTCGTCTATCTGGAAAAATATCCGAACGACGTGTATGTGGATCGGGCGTTGCCCTACCTGGCGGATTCGGAACTGCGCCTGGGCCGTTTCTCGCAGGCGGAAGTCCATTTTCGGGAGGCGATTACCAAATTCCCGCAAGGGGATCTGCTTGAGGACAGCAAGTTCGGTCTCGCGCGTGCCCTGGAGGGGATGCAGCATCACAAAGATGCCACGCAGGTTTACCTGGAACTGATTCAGAATCCGAACGGCTCCCGGACTGCGGAAGCATTGTTGAATCTCGGCGCGCGGCAGTTTGAGGACAAGGATTTCGCAGGTTCGGTCAAAACCTACGAGCAGCTCGAAACCCGTTTTCCGCGGAGCGATCTCCTGCCTTTGGCGCGATTGAATCACGGTTTTGCGCTGTACCGCCTGGCCCGTTTTGACGACGCAATGAAGCAGTTCGAAGGGGCGGCGAACGTTCCGGCCCAGGCGATGGCTGCGGAGTTGTGGAGGGGACTGTGCTACAAGGCACGGGGAGACTACGCCCGGGCGATTGAGATTTTTGCGAAAGCGCGTGAGGCCCAACCGCAGGATCCGCTGTGCGAGGATCTGTTGTATCAACAGGCGGACTGCGAACAGAGACGGGGGCAGCCTGCGGTCGCGCAGAAATTATTCCTCAACGTGACGACGGATTGGCCGAAAGGGAACCTGGCGGATGATGCGCTGTATTTCGCCGCCGTGAATGCCCTGGAGCAGGGCCAGATTCCGGAGACGGAAAAGCTGCTTAAGGATTTCGAAACCCGGTTTCCGGAGAGTGGCCTGCGGTGGCACTATGAACTGTTGCGCGGCCGACTCAAATTACAGTCGAACGATCTGGCGGCAGCACGCACCCAATTCGAAAAAGTGCTGCAAGGGAGCGAGTCGGAAACGACGAAAGCCTGGGGGCAATATTACCTGGCGTATGCGGATTATCAGTCCAAGAACTATGCAGAAGCGGCTAAAAAGTGCGATCAGTTGGTGGCGCAGTTGAACAAGATGCCCCCTGAGCGGGCGGACAGTTTTTCCGGGTTCTGGATTCTACAGGCGGCCGTCCAACTGGAACTGGGAAAAGCCGCTTCGAGCAAGGACGTTCGCCAGACGCATCTCGCCAACGTCGAAAAATCGGTCTCCCATTACCTGATCCAACAACCCCAGGGGGGACAGGTGACACGGGCCTGGGCGTTGCGGGCATTGGCGGCGGCGCACTCCGGAAACAAGGAACTGACCAGTCAAGCGTTGATGGAGTTAAAGGCGCGGGGGGGAGCGAATCCCGGGACCGACCTGCAGCAGAGCATTCTCGAAATCGCGGAAGTGGCGTATTCCAACAATGACTGGACCTCGGCGGCGCAACTGTTCGAGGAAATCCTCAAATTCTCCAAGGATCCAAAGTCGCGGGAGAAGGCATTGTCCGGATGGGGATGGTGCGAGTTCAACCGGAAGAAATTTGGAGCGGCCCGCGACCTGTTCGACAAGTTGCTCGCGGAGTCTCCGGAATCGTCTCTCGCGGCGGAAGCGGCGTTCATGAAGGCCAAGACGCTGCAGGAAGAGCAGAAGAAGCCCGAGGCGATTGAAGGTTTCGATCTTGTGCTGAGAAAATATCCGAAGACCGAGTTCGGATTTACCGCGTCCTTGCAGAAAGCGCGGTTGCTGGGAGACCTGCAAAAACTGGATGAGGCGAACGCAGCGTACACAATTGCCGCGGACCAGTTTCCGGATGTTGCAGACCGGGACAAATTGCTGGACGAGTGGGCGTCGCTGAACTATCAGCACAAGAGATTTGCCCGGGCGGACGAGATCTTCCGGAAGCTGGTGCAGCAATTTCCGAACAGTGACGTGGCGGATAATGCCCGGATGACACTGGCAGAGAGCGATCTGCTGGCGGGAAAGATCGATCAAGCGCGAGCGCAGTTTCGTGAACTCTCCAATGCCAAGACGTCCGATGAGAACGTGAAACAGGCGGCGCTCTATCAACTGCTGGGAATCGGCGTGGAGAAATCGGACTGGACGGATGTCAAACGGAATGCGGAGACGCTGTTGACGCAGGCCCCGGACGGGAAATACGTTCCGCAGTCAAAGGTCAAGCTGGCGGAAGCGCAGATCAATCTGCTGCAGTTCGAGCCGGCCTTGAAAACGTTGCGCGAGTTTGCCGATCAGAAAGCCAAATACGAAAACGAGAAATGGTATCCCCAGGTGTGGGTGTTACTGACGGATGCCTACTTCCGCCAAAAAGACTATGTGAACGTCTCCAAGACCGCGGCGGAATTTCGAGCCGCCAAACCGCAATCCGACGTCCTGTACCTGCTGGATGATATTGAAGGGCGGAGCCTGATTCAGCAGTCGAAATACCCGGAAGCGCGTGAGGTTTTGGAGCGGGTGGTGAAGTCGCCCGTCTCGGAGCGGAGCGAGATCGCCGCCCAGAGCCAGTTCCTGATCGCGGAAACGTTTCTGCTGCAGAAAGAGTACGCCAAGGCGCAACCGGAATATGAAAAAGTGGAACTGTTGTATAATTTCCCGGAGTGGCAGTCACGGGCTCTGTTCCAGTCGGCCGCTTGTCAGGAGGAACTGAAACAAGTTCCGGAAGCGATCAAGTCGTATGAGTCGCTGCTGGCGAAATGGCCGGCGAGCCAGCAGGCAGAGGCCGCGCGCCAACGCCTGAAGGCCCTGAAAGCCAAAACAGTGTCGGGAGCAAGCTCCTGATACGGGAACGATTGTGAAACGGATTTCGAACTGAGGCTTGAACGCCCATGTCATGGACGGCGATCAAAGAGGGGATTGTGGCTCGACTGCAGGCGGAGCCTGTGCTGTCGCTGACCCTCTTTGTGTTTCTATTCGTCTTCCTCTACATGCTGCTGGCGACCATGACCCGATTGGGAAGTCGGCGTCCGGCCCTGCAGGCCATGATCCTGTCGACGATCATTCATGCGACCTCCATGTTTTTCGTCGGGTCGATGGTGATTCCTCTGCGCTCTCCTCCGCGCCCTCAATCTCCGCCTGACACCCAGATTTCCATCGAGTACGAAGTGGCGGAAAAGATGGGTGTGGCGCAGGGTCAAGCAGGGGAAAAACCGATCCCGGAAGTCTTCAATGTCACGCCGAAGGAGGACTTTGCCCGCCAGGAAGGACCGAGTTCTGAGAAGGTAACGGCTCCCGAGCATGAACGGACAAAGCCCGCCGTGGAATCCGCTCAAGTGCCGGTCCCCGATCTGCAGAAGCCCGCTGAAAAGGAACAGAAGGCGAATTTGACGCGCGTACAGTCCGCTCCCCAATCTCCCGCGGGGAATTCGCTGGAGTTCACGGAGGAAACGGCGAAAGCGAAAGAGATTCCCAAGTCTTCTCCGGGTGAACGGGCGATGACCGTCGGGCGTCCACGTCATGAGAGGACGACGCAACGGGAAGCAAAGCCGGATGGTACGCCGCTGCCGTTGAAACCATCTGCGATGGCGGAATGGGAAGTTCTTCCGGGGTCGAATTCAAAACGAGCGCCTGAGAAACCGGGGCTGGCGGAGGAAGCCTCGCCGTCGAAGGGGGAACTGGTCGCGGAAGATCCTGGGCCGGGGCAGAATCCCGAGATGAAAGAGTCCTCTCCCACGCGTCCCGATACGAATACGGCCCAGAGGGAAAGGACGCGGCCTACGGAGGGAGGTATGTCCTCCACGGGAGTGATGTCACAGCAAGCATCCCGCTCTGTCACGCGGACTCCGGGCAGCACAAATACTCCCGCTCCGACCGCGCCACTTCAAAGTCCTGCACCGGGAACGGAGACGACATCCACACCGCAATCGATTCCCCAGGCGTACCGACTGCGAGACTTGCCGCAACGCTCGAAACGGGCCGTTGCATTGGGAGCAAGTGAGGAGTCGGAAAAAGCGGTGGAGGATGCACTAGCGTGGCTGGCGAAACATCAGGATCCGGCAGGGTTCTGGGATGCCGATGGTTTCACCGCGCAGTGTCCGGCCGGTGATCGCTGTGAAGGGGTGGCAGGGCGAGCGTCGTCCCCAACGCAGGGCCAGGAGCCACGACTGCGGGCGTTCGATCCGGAGGCGATGCAGAAGACGGGACTTTACGCGGATACGGGTCTGACCGGACTGGTGGTGCTGTCGTTCTTGGCGGCGGGATACACCCACGAACAGGGCAAATATGCCGACCAGATTGATCGTGCGTTGCAGTGGATCGTACGGCAGCAGAAGGAGAACGGATTCCTGGGGGGGGAAGCCTTGCGCTACGACAAGATGTATTGCCACGGCATGGCGACACTGGCGCTGGGAGAAGCGTGCGGCATGACTCGTGATCCTCGTAACTCCGTTAACCTTCGGCCTGCCCTCCACCGTGCGGTCCGGTACATCATCGAGAATCAAAATGAAGATGATGGAGGCTGGCGGTACCTGCATGGGCAGAGGGGGGACATGAGCATGTTCGGCTGGCAATTGATGGCACTCAAGAGCGCCGAAGTGGCCGGACTTCCGATGCGCAAGGAAACGCGTAGCGCCATGTTGAAATTTCTCCGCGACGGCGCCCAGGGGAAGGAGGGGGGGTTGGCCTCATACCTCCGCGGAGAGCGGGTCAAGCCTTCGATGACGGCGGAGGCATTATTCAGTCGCCAGATCCTGGGGATGGATCCGGACCATCCGGCGGCACAGGAAGCGGTCAGCTATCTGTTGCAGCATTTGCCCCGCGAAACGGAACCGAATCTGTATTACTGGTATTATGGAACGTTGGCGATGTACAACCACGGGGGGAAGCCGTGGCAGGAATGGAATGATTCCCTTCGGGATACACTGGTCCGGACGCAGCGCCGTACCGGCCACGTGGCCGGAAGCTGGGATCCGACCGATCCCTGGGGGGCCTACGGGGGACGGCTGTATTCCACCGCTGTCGCCACTCTCTGCCTGGAAGTTTATTACCGTTTCCTTCCGATGCAGCAGCAGACGACGCATCGAGACCGTAAACTGGAACCGCGCTGACTTACAAAGAACTTTGACTCGAAAAAGGCCGATGCTCCATGAGTTCCGCACCCGAGGAGACTTACCAGACGTTGATTGCCCACCTCAAGCAGACCGAACTTCTAGGTTCGTGTGCCAGCGTTCTGGGCTGGGATGAGCAGACCTATCTGCCGGTCGGGGGGACGGAACATCGCTCGCAGCAGTTGGGGCTGCTGGCAGGGATGGTTCACGAGCGGGCCACCGATCCCCGGATCGGGACGTGGCTGGTGGAACTGGAACAAAGTTCGCTCGTCGCCGACAAAAACTCTCCCGCAGCGGTCAACGTGCGTGAGGTCCGGCGGGATTATGACCGGTCTACCAAGTTGTCTCGCGAGTTGGTTGAGGAACTGTCTCGCGTTTGTTCGCTGGCACAACAGGCCTGGGTGGAAGCGCGGAAAACGTCCACCTTCGCGACGTTTCAGCCCTGGCTGGAGAAAATCGTCGCTTTGAAGCGTGAGGAAGCGCAGGCGATCGGGTATGGCGGGGGAGTTCCCTACGATGCCTTGCTCGATAACTACGAACCGGGAGTGACGGCCGCGAATGTCCAGAACTGGTTTACGCCGCTCCGCGACGAGCTCGTCAAACTGTTGAATGAGATCAAAGGTTCTTCCCGTGCCCCGGATGTTACGTTACTGACGCGGCTCTATCCGGTGGATGCGCAACGGAGTTTCAGCACGTATGCCGCGCGGCGGATCGGATTCGATTTCAAATGCGGCCGGCTGGATGAGGCGCATCATCCGTTCTGCAGCGGGTTGGGGCCGGGGGATACTCGTCTGACCACGCGGTATGATCCGCACCATTTTCCGGGCGCGTTCTTCGGCACGCTGCATGAAGCGGGGCACGGGATTTACGACCAGGGACTTCCGGCAGCAGCGTTCGGCACGCCGCTCGGGCAGGCGGTCTCGCTCGGCATTCACGAATCGCAATCCCGGCTGTGGGAGAACTTCGTGGGACGGAGCCGGCCATTCTGGAACTGTTTCTACACTCCCGCGCAAGCGGTCTTTCCACAGGCGCTGGGGGATGTCCCGTTCGAGGATTTCTATTTCGCGATCAATGATGTCCGGCCATCATTTATCCGGGTTGAGGCAGATGAAGTGACCTACAATCTGCACATCATGCTGCGGTTCGAACTGGAGCAGAAGCTGGTGGCGGGGGATCTGAAGCCCGCCGACGTCCCCGGAGTCTGGAACGAGACATTTACGCGTTACTTCGGCATTACTCCGCCGAATGATTCCCAGGGGTGCCTGCAGGACATTCACTGGAGCGGTGGAGGAATCGGATATTTTCCGACGTATGCCCTGGGGAATATGTTCGCCGCCCAGTTCTTCTCGACGGCGACACGGGATCTGGACGATCTGCCCAGTTTGATTTCCAAGGGGGAATTCGGACCGCTGAAGGAATGGCTGAATGAAAAGATCCATCGCCACGGCAAGGAATTCCGGAGCCAGGATCTGGTGCAGCGAGTGACGGGCGAGCCACTTTCGCATCGGGCTCTCGTCGCGCATTTGCGGAACAAATTCGGCGAACTGTATGGCCTGTGAGTGATTGCCGGAAAGAGTTGTCAATCCGGAGAGCGTTCAATCGCAGTCTCGTGGTCCCCTCGCGTAAAGGTGTCATCGATGCAGCCGCAGAAGCCCCGCAGTCTCATGTTCGATTTTCTGATCCTGGGGATGTTTGGACTGGTGATCATCATTGCCATCGTGGGGCGCGGCAGCAGGCAGCAACGGGGAGGGATCGCGGTTGGTACTCCTGCTCCTGCAATCTCCGCCGCGGGTTGGATGAATGGGGCTGCTCCCACCGCCGAATCGCTCCGGGGGAAGGTGGTGGTGGTCGACGTGTGGGCGACGTGGTGTGGCCCTTGCCGTGCGGCGGCGCCGCACATGGTGAGCGTCTACAAGAAATACAAGGAGAAGGGCGTGCAATTCATCGGCCTGACCGATGAGGAGAGCGAGAGCGTTCCCGAGATCGAGCGGTTTATCAAACAGGTGGGGATCGAATGGCCCAATGGCTATGGGGCCGCCCAGACGACATCCGCATTGGGTGTCGAGTACATTCCCTTCGTCTGCGTGATCGATGGGACAGGGACGATTGTCTGGACGGTGGACTCCGGCGGGGAACTGGAGGAGGGGATCGAAATCGCGTTGGCGAGAAAGACGGTCTCCAAGACTGCCAAATAGTTCCTACGCACTGCCGCGCGGGGCGAGTTCGGGAATCGGCTGACCGCCATTCAGGAGCGGAATGGGGCGGCCGGCGAAGTTCTGCAGGGCGATGTTCTGAGCGTCGATACCCAGATGATGGTAAATGGTCGCGAGGAAATCCTGCGGGCCGAAACGACGCTCGATCACTTCCTCGCCTCGGCGATCGGTTCCTCCGATGACCTGGCCGGGAAAAATATTCCCACCGAAGAACATCATCGAGTTTGCATTCGGCCAATGGTCCCGACCCGGCTGCGTGACACCCACGGGGGCACTCGCGACACCGCCGCCACTGCTGGGCTGATAGGAGATTCTCGGCGTGCGGCCGAACTCTCCGGTGACGATCACGAGCACGCGTTTATCCAGGCCCCGGTCGAAGATATCTTCGATCAATGCGCTCACCGCCTGGTCGAACACGGGGAGGCGGAATTTGAGAGCATCGAAGACATGGTGATTGACGGCGTGGTCGTCCCAGTTCGCGACACGGCCACACAATGGTCCGTCGAAGGTTGTGGTGATTAACTCGACACCCGCTTCCACGAGGCGGCGCGCGAGGAGGCATTGCTGTCCCCAGCGGTTGCGGCCGTACTTTTCACGGATCTGTTCCGGTTCCTGCTGAATGTCAAACGCCTGGCGGGTTTCGGGATTGACCAGCATGCGGAGGGCCTGGGCCTCGAACTGGTCTAGGGCCTGCATGGTGCCGCGTTGATCGACAAGCCGTTCCAGGCGGTCGAAATCCTTTTTCAGGTTGATGGAGTCCATCAGCCGTGATCGTTTGTCCGGATTTGCCAGGGAGAGATTCGGAACTTCGAAATGCGGGTCGTTGGGATCACCCAGGACGTTGAACGGATCGAAGGCACTCCCGAGGTAGGCGGAGCCCGCGATTTGAAAGTTGTCGTAATTCGTGATGGCATTCACGCCGACGAAATTCGGGAGGGCGCGTTCCTTGTTGTGCCGCAGGTAATGGGCGACCGTCATCACGTCCGGATAAATCGGCTTGGGTTTATCGAGCGGGTCCGGGTCGCCGGTCAGGAGCTGCAGAGATCCGGAGGGATGGCCCCCTCCGGTGTGGGCCATGGACCGGAGGATGGTGAATTTATCGGCGAGCCTGGCCTGACGGGGGAGGAGTTCTCCGAATTGCAGGCCGGGGATGTTTGTGTCGATCGGTCCGAAGGGGCCCTGATACTCGCTGCCGGCGAGGGGTTTGGGGTCCCACATTTCGAGGTGGCTGCCCCCGCCGCGCAACCAGACAAGGATCAGCGCGGTCCGTTCAGCGGGAGGCTTTGCCGCGGCCTGGGCGCGCAACTGGAAGAGTTGCGGCAATGTCAGACCCGCCATGCCGGTCAGCCCGAGGCGCAAGAATTCGCGCCGTTTGACAGGACCGGAGCAAATGGAGGGAGGGACAAACACGGGCAGGCCTCATGGGGGGCGGGACACGGTCAGGTGAGGCTTGTATTGTACGCGTTTCGGACCAGAGACAACAATCCGAAAAGCAGGCCAAAACTCTGCGTTATTTCCCCCCTTCTTGCCTTAACAGGCGGACGAGTTGGGGGATGAACTCGGCGAAGGCGCGGGCGCGGTGGCTGAGTCGCTGCTTGACGGTCGAACTGAGTTCGCCGAAGGTGAGATGATATTCCTGAATGAGAAAGTAGGGATCGTAGCCGAAGCCGTTCTCGCCGCGCGGTTCGCGCGTGATCCTGCCGCGGCAGTGATTCTCGCAACGGAGGCGGACCTCACCCGTGGGATCGGCTAACGCGACGCTGCAGACGTAGCCCGCGCCACGTTTTTCGGTAGGAACGGCTTCGAGGGCTTCCTGGAGCTTGATATTGTTCTTTTCATCGGTGGCCCCTTCGCCACTGTACCGTGCGGAATAGATTCCCGGTGCTCCGCCCAGAGCGTCGACCATCAAGCCGCTGTCTTCCCCGATCGTCCATTTCTTCAACCGGCGAGCGACCACGACTGCTTTCTTGGCGGCGTTTTCCGCGAAGGTATTGCCATCCTCGACGACTTCGGGGACGTCGGGGAACTCGGCGACGCTGACGAGGGGAATGTCATAGGGGATGAGCAACTCGGCGATCTCGCCGGACTTTTTCATGTTGCGGCTGGAAAGGACAACGATCAATTTGTCGGTGGACATAGGCGCATGTTTCCGTGACGTAATGAAGCTGCTGAATGAGAAAGGGGAACGACTGAATTCGAATCATACGGAATCAGGGTTGTTTGGGTTGTTCGCGGGGATCATACATCCGAAACAACGGGATTTCATGTTGAAGGACATTCGCGAAGTCATTTTGCGGACTCCAGCGGATGACGATCACTGTTCCTGAGAAAGACGGCCGGGTTTTTGACGGTGGAGTTGCAGAGAGGTCCGTGGCCATGAGGCACCAGAATCAAATGCCGTCGTTCGATCAGGCCATGAGCCCTTTGACGACTTCGCCGTGGATGTCGGTGAGGCGATAGTCACGTCCCTGGAAGCGGAACGTCAGCCGGGTATGGTCCACCCCCAGGCAGCGGAGGACGGTGGCGTTCCAATCGTGGATGTGGACGGGGTCTTTCACGATGTTGTAGCAGTAGTCGTCTGTTTCGCCGTAGGTGATTCCAGGTTTGGTTCCGCCGCCCGCCATCCACATGGAGAAGCAGCGTCCGTGGTGATCGCGGCCGTGGTTGTCTTTGGTCAGTTGTCCCTGGCTGTAGACCGTCCGTCCGAATTCGCCGCCCCAGAGGACGAGGGTTTCGTCAAGGAGGCCACGGCGCTTCAAGTCGGTGACGAGGGCGGCACTGGCGCGATCCACGTCTTTGCATTGGCCGCGGATCTGCTTGGGGAGATTGCTGTGCTGGTCCCAGCCGCGATGCATCAACTGCACGGCGCGGACCCCTCGTTCGACCATACGGCGGGCGAGGAGGCAGTTGCGGGCGAAGCCGCCGTCGTCCTTGGCGTCGGGGATGCCGTAGAGGTCGAGGGTTTCCTGCGTCTCATCTGAGAAGTCGGTCAAGGAGGGGACGGAGGTCTGCATGCGGTACGCCATTTCGTACTGCGCGATGCGGGTGTTAATTTCTGGGTCGCCGAAGGAATCGGCAGCGAATTTATTGAGCTGGGCCATGCTGTCGAGCATTTCGCGGCGGGTGCCGCCATCAATGCCCGGCGGGTTGGAGAGATAGAGAACGGGATCGCCGTTGGAACGGAAGCGGACCCCCTGGTGCTGGGAGGGGACGAAGCCGCTTCCCCAGAGGCGCGAAAACAGAGGCTGGTCGGTTTTGTTCCCGCTTCCCTGCGAAATCATGACGATAAAGGCGGGGAGGTCCTGCGTCTCGTTTCCCAAGCCGTAGCTGAGCCAGGCGCCGAGGCTGGGGCGGCCGGGCTGCTGGCTTCCGGTCTGGATATATGTGATCGCTGGGTCGTGGTTAATCGCCTCGGTGTTCAACGTTTTTACAATAGCGATGTCATCGACGATCTTGGCCGTGTGGGGGAGGAGTTCGCTGACGTACGTTCCGGACTTCCCATGCGGGGTGAATTCGAACATTGGTGCGACGCAGGGAAAGCTCTTTTGTCCCGAGGTCATGCCCGTGATTCGCTGGCCCATGCGGATGGAGGCTGGGAGTTCTTCGCCGTGATGTTTCTTGAGGGCGGGCTTGTAGTCGAAGAGGTCGATATGCGACGGGCCGCCCGACATGAAGAGATAGATGACGTGCTTCGCCTTGGGGGGGAAATGGAGCGCCTGCAGCGTTCCCGGCGTGGGGATCATCTTCTGCTTCGCAGGAGCGGCGGCGAAGAGGTCCGGGTTGAGGAGGCTGGCGAGCGCGAAGCCGCCGATTCCGGTTGCCGTCCGGCCAAACAACTGCCGGCGGGTCAGCGCCAGTTCCCATTCCCGTTGTAGAGTCATGATCGTATTCCGTTAAGCCAGCAGTTCCTTGACGATTCGCCCATGTACGTCCGTCAGCCGCATCTCGCGTCCGCCGTAGAAGTATGTTAACAGTTCGTGGTCGATTCCCAGCAGATGGAGAATGGTGGCGTGGAAGTCATGAACGTGAACCTTGTTTTCGACGGCGGCGAAACCGAACTCATCCGTCGCGCCGATAATCTGCCCCCCCTTGACCCCTCCACCTGCCAGCCAGGAGGTAAACCCGCGCGGATTGTGATCGCGTCCCTTGCCGTTCTGAGCGGTGGGAGTCCGACCGAATTCGCTCGTCCAGATGACCAGGGTATCGTTGAGCATGCCGCGTGATTTGAGATCCTTGAGGAGGCCGGCGATGGGAAGGTCGGTTTCCTTGCAGTGGAGCTTGTGGTTGGATTCGACGTCGCCGTGGGCATCCCAGTTTTCGTCGTTGTGGCCGCCGCCGGAGTAAACCTGGACGAAGCGGACGCCACGCTCCACGAGACGGCGGGCCATGAGGCATTGGCGGCCGAAGCGTTCGGTTGCGGAGTCATTGACGCCGTACATCTTGTGTGTTTCGGCAGATTCGCGGCTAATGTCGACCGCTTCCGGGGCATGCTGCTGCATGCGGAAGGCAAGTTCGTACGCGGCGATGCGGGCCTGGAGTTCATCTTCGCCGGGGCGCTGGGCTTCGTGTTTTGTGTTCAGTGACGCCAGCAGGTCGAGCTGTTCCCGCTGCCGCTCGCGAGTCATACCCCGGATCGGCTGCAAGTCGATGATCGGTGAACCGCTCACGCGGAACTGGGTTCCCTGGTAGGCGGCGGGCATGAAACCGCAGCCCCAGTTGGGAGCGCCGCCGATCGGGCCGCCACGATGGTCGAGCATGACGACGTAGCCGGGGAGATTCTGGTTTTGACTCCCGAGTCCGTAGGTGATCCATGAGCCGCAACTGGGGAACCCGAGTCGGAGGGAGCCGGTGTTCATCTGCAGCAGGCCGCTGCCGTGGGCGAAACTGTCGGCATACATGGACCGAATGACGGCGATGTCATCGATGCAGCCGGCAACGTTGGGGAACAGGTCGCTGACCGGAATACCGCTCTTCCCCGCGGGGGTAAACTTCCGCGGACTCCCCATCAGCTTGTCCACGCCGCGGACCTTGAAGAGAGGGTCCTTGTCGAGGTTGGGCATGGTCTGGCCGTCGCGCTTGTTCAGTTCCGGCTTGGGGTCGAACAGATCCACCTGGCTCGGCCCGCCATAATTGAAGATGCAGATGACCGACTTGGCCTTGGGGGGGAAGTGGGATTTCTTCGGTTCGAGCGGGGAGGCCAAGGTGGTCGCGGCTTGCAGCGGATGCCGCTGGAAGAATCCGTCCGTCGCCAGCATGCCCGCGAGGGCCAGTCCGGTGAATCCCCCGCCGGTCTCCCAGAGGAATTCCCGCCGCGTTCGCCCGCAGGGTGTCAATCGCATCGGTTTGGGATCCATAACCACACCTTCTCACAAAATCCGGTTGGAGGTCACACTGTTACAGATGTTGCGAGCTAATCGAGATACACGAATTCATTCAAATTGAAGATCACGAGACAAAAAGCCTGCATGGTCTTCTGATTCAATTCTTCTGGCGTGGGAGGCTTGGCCTTGGTCTCTTCCACGATCCGGGTGCGTTGCTTGTTCACAAATTCGACGGAGAGCTTCAGTTCGTCATCCGTGGGTTGGCGGCTGAGGGCCAGCCAATAGGCACGTTTCACTTCCTCCTCGACGCTCCCTTTGCCGTCTTTGATGATCCGGGCCGCAAAATGCTCGGCGGCATCGTTCATGAATTCGCTGTTAAGGAGCGTCAGGGCCTGAGTCGGGATCGTGGAGATGTTCCGCTGTTCGCAGGGGGCCGTGGTGTCGGGAAGGTCCATGAGTTCGAACATCGGCACCAGCAGAGAGCGTTTGACGTGGATATAAATTGAACGGCGGGAAGCTTGGACTTCATCGGACTTTCCCCAGCCCAGCCCGGGTTTGGATTGGCTGGCGAGAACCTCGGCGGGGATGGGGGGATAGACACCAGGACCTCCCATCTGCGGATTCAATCGCCCATTGGCGAGGAGCAGAGTATCGCGGATCTGTTCCGCTTCCATCCGGCGATAAGGGAAGCGACCGAGGAGCTCGTTTTCGGGATCTTCTTCGGTGAGGTCTTCGCGTTGGCGACTGGCCTGTTGATACGTATTGCTGAGGACGATGACCCGATGGAGTTCCTTCAAGCTCCACTTGTGATCGATCAGGTATTGGGCGAGCCAGTCGAGGAGTTCCGGATGCGTGGGGGGTGTTCCCATGACTCCGAAATCATTTTCGGTACGAGCCAGCCCCTCACCGAAATGTCCCTGCCAGATGCGGTTGGCGATGACGCGGCTGGTGAGAGGATGCTGGGGATTTGTCAGCCAATGGGCGAGAGAGAGGCGGCGGCGGGTGGTTTTCACTTCCACATTCGGCGTCATCGGCTCCCAGGCAACGGTCTGCAGGACCTTGGGAACACGGGGATGCATCGGTCCGGCGGGTGTTGCCGGGTTCCCGCGCTTGAAGATTTTTGTCTCCGGAACGGGGTTGTTTTCCGTCCAGAGATAACCGCGCGGGAGTTGCGGCGGAGAGGCCTGCTTGACCGCCGCCAGAGCCGCTTCAAACGCCTTCAACTGCTGTTTCTCCACGTTCGTCCAGGAGGCTTGTAGTTCTTCATCGAACTTCTTTTGTGCCGGTTCGGTCAGTTTCTTCTGATCCGCGTTGCGGAGTTTCTTTGCGACCTTGAAGGCGGCCCAGACATCCGGAGGGAGTGAGGTGCGGCCATTTGTCAGGAAGCGCTCGTCTACGACGTGCTTCAGATCCTGGATCTGCTTTTCAATTTCCTTCAAGGCGGCTTCGTACCGGGACTGGGCCTGTTGGAAAACGGCGATTTCCTGTGGCGTGCCGATCGGAATGTCCAGGTCCGTGCGGTGATTCTGCGGACGCTTGAGAGGCTCGAAGAAAGCGAGCATCCCGGTATAGTCCATCTGGGAGAGAGGCTCGAACTTATGGTTGTGACACCGTGCGCAGCTCAATGTCATTCCCATGAACGAGGCCGAGACAGACTTCACGATGTCGTCCAATTGTTCGTACCGATCGACGAGCGGGTCGGCGGGCTCATCGTCCCACGTCCCCAGCCGGAGAAAGGTCGCGGCGACCATGGTCTCCGCGGTGGGGTGTTCGACTTCATCCCCGGCGAGTTGCAGGGTCAGGAATTGATCGAACGGCAAGTCCTTGTTGAGGGAATCAATGACCCAGTCCCGGTAGCGCCAAACGTGGGGCTTGTCCCCGTCCCGTTCGTAGCCGTTGGTGTCCGCGTAGCGAACGACGTCGAGCCAGTGCCGTCCCCAGCGGATACCGTAGCCTGGGTCGGCGAGAAGACGTTCCACGACGCGCTCGCGAGCGGTCTGGGAAGAATCTTTCTCAAAGGCTTCCACTTCTGCCTGCGTAGGGGGGAGACCGATCAGATCGAAATAGACCCGCCGCAGCCAGACGCGCGGCTCCGCAGCCGGCGATGGTTTCAACTTCTTCGCTTGCAGCTTTTGCAGGATGAAGGCATCGACGGGCGTTTTCACCCATTCCATCTGCTCTTTGGGAACCGGGGGCGTCTGGATTCCCCGGGGCCGAAACGACCAATGCTGCAGATCCTTGGGAGTCGGATCACGGTCGAATTCCTGCATCGGATCGGCGGCGGGTTGTGCCGGAGGAGGGGATTCTTTTTTCGTAGGGGCCGGCTCGGCAGCGAGACACAACAACACGGGAACCAGCAACAGGAGCATTCCTCCCGTCAGGATTCGGCTGGGCCTGGTTGTCTGTTGTTGACGAGGCATCGTCCGCTCCGCTTGTTATTTGGTCCCAATCGCCCACAAGGATTGGAAGCTCCGCAGATAGATGCGTCCATTCGCAAACACGGGAGACGCGGAGATGTCCTCCGCCAGCTTGTTTGTCGCAAGGAGTTCGAATTCGCGGCTGGCCTTGCAGACCGAGACCGTTCCGTCCCGCGACGTCAAATAGATCTTTCCGTCGCAATAGACCGGGGATGCCCGATAACGATCGGCATGCGTGCGCTTCTGATAGACTTCCTTGCCATTGCTCCGCTCCAGGCAGATCAGGTTGCCATTCTCTCGGCAGAGGAATACGAGATCATCGACGATCAACGGGGAGGGGACATCGGGGGTCGTGGGATAGGTCCAGACCTTGAATTCCTTGTTGTCGGTGATGTCTCCCTTGCCTCCGGGAACGATGGCGAGCAACTGTCCCTTCTTAGCGGAGGGGACGATGATCAACCCCGGGACGCAGGCGGGAGAGGCGACGAGTCGAAGGGTCGGATCGTAGCGAGCGGGAGAATGCAATCCACCGCTACGCCAGAGTTCATGCCCATCGGCCAGGTCGTGGGCAACGATGTAATCGGCGCCATGCGTGAGGAAGAAGGCCTGCTTCTCATCGCGATACATGATGGGGGAGGCATAGGAGTGTTCGTTCTCGGTGTGTGCCTCGCTGGGGCGTCCCTGCTTCCAGATCTCCGAACCGGTCATCTTGTCGAGACAGAGAACCAGTGCTTCGCGGGTCTCAGGCTTCCCGTCACCGTGAATCAGTTGCAGATACAGGCGGTCGCCATCCAATACCGGTGTGGAAGACATGCCGAATTGAATGATGAACTTCCCGTAGCGATCCTGCAAATTCGTTTTCCAGATCACCTTGCCGTCGAAATCAAAACAGGCGAGATCGCCTGTGCCGACCATCGCCCAGACGTATTTCCCGTCGGTGGAGGGGGAGGGGCTGGCGAGATTTCCTTCATCACCGCGAGCCTTTTTGTTTCCGGTAGCGAGTTTATAGTCCCACAGTTTCTTTCCCTCGGTGCTGACGCACCAGACGACGAGGTCGTCCCCCTCCGCGGATGTCAGAAAGAGGCGATCTCCCCACAGGCAAGGAGTCGAACCCCCCTGTCCCGGCATTGCCAGTTTCCAGGCGATGTTTTTGTCGGGAGCCCATTCGGTGGGCATATTCTTTTCGGTAGACAAGCCGTTGTTCGTCGGCCCGCGCCATTGCGGCCAGTTCTCTCCCCGTGCTCCCTCCGCGCAGAAGAAAACCGTCGCCAGGAGGGACCAGACAGAGAGTTGCAAAACACGTGACATCGAGCGTCCTTCTCTCTCGGGGGAGGAAATTCTAATCAGGCGGGCGCGAGCGGCAGGCCGCCGCACAACAGGCAGGCATCGGGGGGGACAGTTTTTGACCTTAATCCAGTCTCGCATCGGCGGAATTTGATGTCAATTCGGACCCTTCCCGGAACCGGCTGTTTCTCCCTATGAATTTGCCATAACCCGGCGGAATCGGACGTCGGGAAGGCTGCTTTTCGTCGGAATCCAACTGACCCTCGCAATCCGAACCGCTACACTGGAGAGACCAGCCCCAACTCCTCTCCAACCTGAAAAGCACCATGCCGTCCGTGCGGTTTTTCCCTGCCTTTTTTTGGGTTCTGCTGACCAGTGGTGATTCGTCACCGGTTGTCGCAGCGCCACCGGTTGTCGCAGGGCATCAGCCGCGCGCTTCGCAGGAGGAACGGCAGGCCACTGAATTCTTTGAACGACACGTCCGTCCGATCCTGGTGGCGCGTTGTCAAAGCTGTCATGGTTCGGCCAAACAAAAAGGGGGTTTGCGGCTCGATTCTGCCGCCGCGTTTCTGGCGGGAGGTGACAATGGTCCGATCTTCGAGGCGGAGCATCCGGACGAGAGTCTGATGCTGGGGGCGATCCGGTATGACGGTCCGACGAAGATGCCTCCGCAGGAGAAACTTCCGGATCAGGAAGTGGCGGTACTGACTTCGTGGATCAAATCGGGCGCTGCGTGGCCGAAGGAGATTCCGGCTTCTTCCAAACCGTCTGCTCATGAAACGGCAAAAAAGCCGCATTGGTCGTTGCAACCCGTGGAACGTCAGGAACCGCCTGCGGTCAAAAACCGCGGTTGGGGAATTTCGCCGATTGACCGCTGGGTCCTGGCGAAGCTGGAATCGCAGCAACTTGTTCCCGCGCCTCAAGCAGACCGACGGACGCTGATCCGACGGGTGACGTTTGACCTGCACGGGCTCCCTCCCACTCCGGAAGAGGTCCGCGCGTTTGAATCGGATTCTTCGCCACAGGCGTTCTCCGATCTCGTCGATCGGCTGCTGGCTTCCCCTCGATATGGGGAGCGGTGGGGGCGCTACTGGCTGGATGTGGCGCGCTATTCCGATACCAAGGGTTACGTGCGGCTAAAGGACAACCCGGTGTATCCGACGGCTTGGACCTACCGTGACTATGTCATTCGGGCATTCAACGAGGATTTGCCTTACAACCGGTTTCTCCTGGAACAACTGGCGGCGGATCAACTCCCACATGACGATGATCCCCGTTCACTGGCGGCGATGGGATTTCTCACTCTCGGTCAACGATTCCTCAACAGTCAGCCGGACATTATCGATGACCGGATCGACGTGGTCATGCGAGGGTTGCAGGGACTGACTGTGACCTGTGCACGATGCCACGATCATAAGTACGATCCGATCCCGACGCGGGACTACTATTCGCTGTATGGTGTGTTCGCGAATTCAGTCGAACCCCGGACGGCGCCGTTGATTCTGCGTCCCGACGAGTCCGCTCCCTATGCGGCATATCTCAAGGAGTTGCACACCCGGGGCGAGAAATTCGACACGTTTCTGAAGACGGAGCATGCCCGGATCTCGAAGCAGGCGCGGGATCAGGCTGGGGAATATTTGCGGGCAGGGCAGAACGAGACGTTGCAGCCGAATTTCAATCCGGTGATGTTCCTGGTGGATCTGAAGAAGGATTTGAATCCCGTTC
The DNA here is from genome assembly GCA_046349635.1 of Planctomycetales bacterium. GTDB lineage: Bacteria > Planctomycetota > Planctomycetia > Planctomycetales > Planctomycetaceae > JAXMBX01. Next base: position 56,836 of record JAXMBX010000008.1, on the reverse strand, counting down.
TCATTCAAAGGTGGGTGCGGTTTCTCGATCAGACGCGCAAACAACATCATCCGGTAATGGCGCCGTGGCACGCTTTCGCGCAAATAAAACCGGGAGCGTTCGCTGCGCAGGCCGGGGGACTGATCACCCATTGGACGGATGATTCAGGAGATCCGAAACGGATCAATTCCATGCTCCTGCAGCGGCTGCGTCAGAAGCCGCCGACATCCTTGGTCGATCTGGCTCACACTTACGGCGAATTGTTCCGTGAAGCGGACGGCCATTCAGGTCAGGATCCCGCCTGGGGAGAGATCCGGAAGATCCTGGATGACCCCGAGGGGCCGGTGCGGATTCCGTACGAGGAACTGGAAGATTATTTCTTTGTGGATGCGTCGCAACAGAATGTGTATCACGAGCAGCAGCGACTGGTGGAAGACTGGATCGGAACCGCCGGGGCCGCGCCGCACGCATTGATTTTGACGGATCTCCCCGCCCTTCGCCCCGCGCACGTTTTCATTCGTGGCAATTCCAGTAACCCGGGAGAACTCGTGCCTCGGCAGTTTCCCGCACTATTGTGTCGTGGTGAGCGAAAACCGTTCGCTCAAGGAAGCGGACGGCTGGAACTTGCGCAGGCCATTGCTTCACCCGATAACCCTCTCACGGCGCGCGTGCTGGTGAACCGGGTGTGGCAGCAGCACTTTGGGCAGGGGTTGGTGCGAACTCCGGGAGATTTCGGCGTGCGCGGCGAACCGCCGACCCATCCGGAATTGCTCGATTTTCTGGCGTCGGAGTTTATGGCGCAGGGTTGGTCAATCAAGAAATTGCACCGGTTGATTCTGTTGTCTGCGACGTACCAACAGCAGTCCGGGGGAAACATGCAGGATCATGAAAAAGATCCTGAGAATCGCCTTCTCTCGCACGCGAATCGTCGGCGTCTCGATTGGGAGGCGTTGCGCGATTCGTTGTTGTTTGTCGCCGGCAATCTGGACGAGAAGCGAGGTGGGCCATCGGTCGACCTGTTCAGGCCGCCTTATTCAAAACGACGGAGCGTGTATGGCTTCGTGGATCGGCAGAAGTTCCCCGGGACGCTGCGTGCGTTTGACTTCGCGCCGCCTGATGCGACCGCCGCCGCACGCTATCAGACGACCGTGCCGCAGCAGGCGCTGTTCTTCATGAACAGTCCGTTTCTGCGGGAGCAGACCCAGGCGCTCGCGAAACTTGCGCAGGACCAGGGGAGAAGCGAACTGGGGCCTCAGGTGGCATTCCTGTACCAGCGGCTTTACAACCGTGCTCCGGATGAGGGTGAGCTTACGCTGGCGCGGACATTCCTGCAGCGAGAAAAATCTCCACCCGCCGATCAGGACAAGAAAGAGAATACTCCGCTCACCGTGTGGGAGGAATATGTCCAGGCGCTGTTAATGTCGAACGAGTTTCTGTTTGTGGATTGACCTCGTTGCAGCATCATGCACGCTGGGGATGAATCAGTGCGACGCGAAGGTCCATGACATTCGTGTGCGTCGGGCCGCATTTCAGCAATCCATTGAGAGGCTCGAAGTAGTGGTAGGCATTCTGGATGGCGAGAGAAGGACGGGGGTCGGTTTGGCTGGCGACCGCGGTTCGCCACAGTTCCTGATCCAGGATTGCCCCGGCCGCATCGGTGGGGCCATCTTCTCCATCGGTCCCGCCGGAGAGAAGAGCGATTCCCTCCAGACCCGTCTGCCAGAATTCCGTCAGGGCGGAGAGAACAAGTTGCTGGTTTCGTCCCCCTTTACGGGGTTGAGACGTGGGGGTGAGCGTCACCGTCGGTTCGCCACCGCTGAGGAGGCAGACCGGCGGATCGTTTGGTTGCAGGTTCGCCTGGATTTCGCGACAGCGGTGGGCAAGATCCCGGCCGGCATGATCGGCGGTCCCCGTGTTTTCCGATCCGAGAGAGATCACGCGATAGCCAAGCAGCCGTGCCCGTTGTGTCGCCGCTTCCAATGCCGTGGCGTTGTTTCCAACGATCCGGTTCAACACGGTGCAGGAAGGGGCCGTCGATACATGCTGCTCCATCAACTTCTGTTGCAGATAAACAAACATACTTTCTGGAACGGCGGGGGGTTGTGCGCCGAATTGCCGCAGGATGTCGAGGGCTTGCTGCGGTGTTCCGCTGTCGGGGACGGTGGGGCCGGAGGCGATGATGTCGAGCGGATCGCCGATGACATCGGAGATGATGAGCGCGATCAGATTTCCGGCATGACAGGTGCGAGCGAGGCCACCCCCTTTGATGCGTGACATCTGCGTGCGGACGCGGTTCAACTGGCGGATATCGGCGCCGGCGTGCATCAGAAATCGGGTCAGTTTTTGTTTGTCGGCCAACGGGACTTCCGGGACAGGGGCAGGCAGGAGGGCGCTTCCCCCACCGGAGAGGAGGACGATGCACACATCCTGCGGCTGCGCTTCCGAGACGAGTTTCAGAATCTGTTCGGTTCCGGTCACTCCTTCCGGGGTCGGTTCGTTGACACCGGCGGGGCGGGCTGCGTGCAGGTGAATGTTTTCGAGCGGCTGGACGCAATCCGCGGGGACGTTAACCCAGCCGTGGACTTTTTCCTGGACCAGTTTCGGGCCGAGCAAGTTTTCGAAAGCGGCGGCCATGCCTCCGCCAGCTTTGCCCCCGCCCACGACGAGGATTTTTCCGATGCGGTCGAGATTAAAGGATTGTCCGGCGATAGTAAGCGTCCGGTCCTTTTTTCGCACGACCGGTTGAAGCAGTTGCAGCGGGAGGACGGCATTGACTCCCGCCTGCCAGATGTCCCGCGCCTGCTGCTTCAGTGGAGGAGTCGCCATATCACGAGTCGGCCTGTGGCGGTTTGGAGGCGTTCTTCTGCGCAATCCGCTCCTTGAGTTGCGCGATAAGGTCCAGCGTCTGTGGCTCCTCCGGATCGAAGCGGCGGAGTTGTTCCAGCACCTCGCGCCCTTTTTTGAGGTCTCCCTTGGCGATCAGGCAGCGGGCGAGGCCGCGACCAGCGTGGAAGAAGTGGGAGTTATATCCTTCCTTAGAGGGGAGGGATCCCTTGAAGCCGCGGGGGAGGGCGTCGAGACCGTTTTCGTAGGCGAAGCCGAAGTGTCCCTTGGCGAGTGCGATATCCCCTTCTTCGAGGGCCTGTTCGGCCATGACGCAATAGGCTTCTAGAAAGCCCCGGCAATCGGCGACGAGATACAGGAGTTCGTCGCGGGCGATCTCCTGTTCGTCGCGGAGGATCATGTCCCGGACCTCGGCCAGATCGAGATCCCGTTCGATGGCACACTCGGGGGCTTCAAATGCAAACCGGTTCTGTCCCAGGTTTTTCAGATTGAGCAGAGAGGTCGAGAGCCAGGGTTTGTTGTGCTTCTTCTTGGCGGAGAATTTTCCTTCCAGCCGTGGCTTACCCCCGGGGCGACCTGATCCGGAAGAGCGACCCGACCCCGAGGGACGGTCTCCAGAGCGTTTCTTTCCCGGAGGACCCTTACCGGGGCGCGGCGGGCCGCCTTTTTTGGGGGGACGACCGGAAGGGGAATCAGCCATAAAAGAGTCCGGGACAAAAGCCTGCGAGAAGGAGTTTCGGAAAGATCCAACCGTACCGAACCCCCTGCGAAAATGGAAGTTGGGGCGGGAGGCGGAGGGATCGGCGGAATCCGCCGACTGATCTTTACGCAAAGTGCGGGATGTGCGAATCTTCCCGCCGTTTGTCGCGCCGAGGTCAGGGGTTACGGCGTCATTTCTACTCCATGTCACGGATGACAGGTTGCAATCATGGGACACACTCGCAGCTCTCGCACACGCGGTTCCTCCGCTGGAAATTCCTGGTTTCCGGTCACCGCCGTGATGGTCTGCATCATCGGAGCGGCAGCCTGCACGATTTTCATGATCAATGGAAACCTGGATGTGAAAGGTTGGCTCAGCGCTCTGCAGGGGGGTGACAAGAAACAGGCCGCCGAGGGTGAGGAAGAGGCAGGGGTCGCGTCGCTCGAATCAGTCCCTGATGAAAAGGTGAGTAGCGACGATCCCTTTGCGGAGTCATCGGCGGGGACTGATCCGAAAATGGCAGAGGAGGGAGAAAATCCATTTGCCGAGGCGGAGTCCAACAAGCCTGGGAAAAAACTGGGCGTAAAAAAGCCGCTGCAACGGGTGGCGCAGCGCGAGGAGGAAGAGGTTCCCGCGATTGATTGGGAAGAGGGGGCTGAGAAGCCGAAGAAGAAGATACCTGCGCGGCCCGTGAGTGCGAAACGGGAGCGAGCCGGGATTGCGGACCTGAATGAATTCGATGGTCCTGCGGAAACCAGGAAGGTGACCGATGGAGAACCGGCTGAGGAGAGGGCTCCCGAACCCCACAAGCATAAGCATTTGGAAAAGTCTGCCGAGGAAGTGGAAGGGCAAAGCGACGAAACGCCCGTGGAGCTCAAGGATGACAAAGTCTCGCGGCGTCATCACGAACCACACAATGATCCCAACGGCATGTATGGCCAACTGGCACCTCCGCCCGGCATCAAGATCAAGAACAACGCCACCGCTGACCCATTATCACCGGATGAACCTCGGCAATACGCGGAATCGCCTCCTGCCCAGGGCTTGAAGCACAAGCATCATCACACGTCCGGTGACGAACCGGCTGAAGCCAGCGACGATCCCTTCGCCAACGTGCGGCAGGTGAAGGATGAGCGCGTTGCGGCGAAGCCGGAGAACGATCCGGCGCTCGACAGCGCGGAACTGGAAACCGCGACCGTGACTGCCCCCGACACCGACATCGATCTGGCGAAGACTCGCAAGCTGGTTGCGGACGGAGATGAAAAGGGGGCGCATCGATTGCTGTCCGAATGGTACTGGAAATATCCGACGCAGCGGAAAGTGCTGCAGAAGGATCTGGACGAACTGGCGAAGCGGATTTACTTTTCGCCGCAGCCTTACTTTAGCGAACCGTATGAAGTTCAGTCAGGCGATCAGCTCGCCCGGATCGCGAAGCAGTATCACGTCAGTTGGCAGTACCTGGCGAAGTTGAACCAGGTGCAGCCCAAGAAACTCCGCGTCGGCAGGAAACTGAAGGTCTTCGAAGGGCCGTTCCAGGCATGCGTCGATCTCAGTGATTTCGAACTGACGATTCATCAGAACGGCCTGTTCATCAAGAAATACAAGGTCGGCATTGGCAAGGAGAACAGCTCCCCCATCGGCGAGTTCGCCGTGCGGGAGAAACTGGAGAACCCGACCTATTATGGCCCGGATGGGGACGTGAAGGAGGCCAATGATCCGCTGAACCCACTGGGGGAACGCTGGATCGACATCGGCAACAGCTTTGGAATCCACGGGACCATCGAACCCGACACCGTCGGCAAGAGCGCTTCCAAGGGGTGCATCCGGATGTTGAATTCGGACATTGAAGAGGTGTACGATCTGCTGACGACCGGCTCGATGGTGCGGATTCAGCGTTGAATGCCCCGGTGCCCGGTCAAACCCTTGATCGAAAGTTCCGGCACCGATGAGCTATGACCGTGCGGCGTTGATGGAGTTGTTCCGGGAACGGGCCTTGAAGTTCGGCGACTTCACGCTGGCTTCCGGGAAGAAGGCGAAGTATTACCTGGACGGGAAGCAGATCACGCTGCACTCCACCGGCCTGAGGCTGGTCAGCGAGGGACTGCTGGATCTCCTCGCAGGAGTCGAGTTCTCCGGGTTCGGCGGGATGTCCATCGGTGCCGATCCGATTGTGGGGGGGGTTCTCACCGCTGCCGCTGCGCGGGGGCAGTCCCTGGACGGGTTCATGGTCCGGAAGGAAGCCAAGGGGCACGGCACGGGCAAGTTTATCGAAGGGCCGGTGCAGGCGGGGGACAAAGTCGTCATTGTCGATGACGTCGTGACCACCGGCGGGAGTGCGATTCAGGCGATTGAACGGGTGGAGGAATTCGGCTGCAAGGTGGTGGCCGTGGTCGCCATTGTGGATCGGATGGAAGGGGGGCGGGCTAACTTCGCCGCGCGTGGCCTGGATCTCAAATCGCTGCTCACGATTGAGGACTTCGGCCTGACTCCACCGCAGGGGTGAAGAAAGGTTTTTATCGTGAGATCCGGGAATGACTGAAGCCGCTTCAAATAATTCGGGCGTTAAGTATTACTTTGTCGATGAGGCGGGTGACCCTACTCTGTTCGGTCGCCGAGGTAAAGTTTTGGTCGGAAGCGAAGGGTGCTCCAAGTTCTTTATCCTAGGAAAGTTAGACGTTTCTTATCCCGAGATATTATCCTCAGAACTGACAGAACTTCGTCTTCAACTTCTGGCGGATCCTTACTTTCAAAATGTTCCGTCAATGCAATCGACAGAGCGAAAAACGGCACTGGCATTTCATGCCAAGGACGATCTTCCAGAGGTGAGGCGTGAAGTCTTCAAGCTTTTGCTGAGGCATGATGTGCAGTTTTATGCGGTAGTTCGCGATAAAACCGTAATCACGAATAAAGTCTTGGACTTTAACAAGAAGCAACCAGAGTATCGCTACCATCCCAATCAGCTTTATGACCGATGTGTTGCTCAACTCTTCAAAGAGCGACTGCATAAAGATGCAGGTTACTCGATCTTCTTTGCTCGGCGAGGAAACTCTGATCGTACCGAGTCGTTGGAGAAAGCTCTCCAAGCGGCCAGAACTTCATTCCGCAAAAAATGGGGGATTGCAGGTGGAGGGCCTATTGAAATCTTGCCGGGGAATCCGCCGGAAGTCATTTGCTTACAGGCGGTCGATTATTTTCTATGGTCGCTTCAAAGGCTCTATGAAAAAGCCGAAGACCGTTTTCTCAATTTACTCTGGCCTAAAGTCAGGCTGATTATCGACTGCGACGATACCCGGACCAAGTCGTACGGCGTTTATTACACCCAGACGAATCCGCTAAGTCTGGCTACGTGCGCAAGAAAATAGCCGGAGGATATAGGAGCCATCGGAAGACCGACGATTCACACGGCATGGAGCCGAATTTTGTCCCCCAGCTAATAAACAGATATACCTTTTTTTCTCGGAAATACCAACCCCAAGTCTGATTGCAGATCGCTCTCACGCTTAAAAGTTGGGGCCAGAATCAACATGCCCACCCTCCGCACCGGTCGTTACCGTCATTACAAGGGGAAAGACTATCTTGTCGTCGGGGTGGCGCGGCATAGCGAGACGGAGGAGGAACTTGTCGTCTACCGCCAGGACTACGGCGACAAGGGGCTGTGGGTCCGCCCACTGGCAATGTTTCTCGAAACCGTCGAAGTGAACGGGAAACAGATACCGCGGTTTGAGTTTCTCGGGGAAGAGTAATTCCCTAAGTCTCAAGTACTTTCAATTTTTGCCCGGCGACTTCGACGACGTCTCCCACGGCCAATTTTCTGCGGCGGCGGGTTTCCGTCTGGCCGTTGACTTTGACTTCCCCTGACTGGATCAGGAACTTAGCTTCTCCTCCGCTGCCGGTGATGGAGGAAAGTTTCAGGAACTGGTCGAGTCGCAGGTCGGATTTATCGTCGGTGTCGGTCACGGGAATTTGATCTGTCCGGAAGTGTTTCAGAAGCCCATGGGAGCGGCGACCGGGGTTGCAGGCTTGCCTGGTTTTTCGGGGCTCAGGCGGTCGGGGTTGTCACGCGGCCGCCGGGGAAGCAGCCGGGCTTTCAGGGAACCGTTGGGAGGATAGATCTCCCCCGCCCGGATAAAGGCTTCGAAGATCTGCCGTGTGTATGCGGCGGCGATCGCCGCGGAGACGTTTTGAGGATTGATCATGGAGGCGATGCGGTTCTTCTCTTCGCCGTTCATACGCTCCTCGATCATCTCCCGGATTGTGCGTTTCTGGGAGTCGGTCGTGGCGGGGTCGTAAAAGAGTTCCTGAAGCTGCGACAACATGCCGTAGACGATGACCTGCACGGTGTGGCGTTTGTTTTCCAGGAAACTTTTGCTGGAGTTGAACTCGAAGGCTTCGGGGGAGAGCAGGCGGGCGATCGATTCGCGCAGGTCGGCATTGAGCAGATCCTCTTCCGTCCGGTCCTGCTTGTTGGGGAGAATTTCGAGGATCAGCATGTGGGAGCGTTCCCAGCCTTTGAGGTTGATCAGTTTCGCATCCTCATCCGGGGTGATCGCCTTGATCTCTCGCATTCGCGTTTCGACGGCTTTCAGGATCTCGGCGAACACCTGCGGAGACTGCTGGTAGCGATCCTGAAGTTGCCCCATGAGACGTCCCTGCGGGGTCGTGGCGGGGAAGGGGGGGAGAGGCTTGGGAGCATTGGCGGGATCGCCAGCAGGCGACTTCGCCGCTTCCGCTTTGCGCGCGGAGTTCGCAAGTTGGAGTTGGGCGATCTTGTTCAAATCTTCCAGTGTCTTTTCCTTGTCCTTGCGCTGTTGTTCGATAAGGTCGGTGATCTCCTTGATCCGCTGGAGCTTCTTTTCGGGATCCTTGATCTCCTGCAGTTCGAGGTAGTGCTTTTCCCCCAGATCCTTCAACCAGTCGTGATAGTTCTTGAGGGCCTGGGTCAGCTTGTCGCGATCGTGGTGCTGGTTGATCTCACCGAGGAGCTGGCGATAAGCGTCGCGCTGCTCCGGGGTGAGAGAGCGGAACTCGTTGAAATTCTTGGTGAGGATATCCCGCTGACGGGGAGGCATGGCAATGATGGCCTCGCGGCGTTTCTGGCGCTCCTGCGAGGAGATATTTTCCTGCGCCAAGCAGGGAACTGCAGACAGCAGGAGCAGCGTACACATGAGCAGTTGTTGGGTTCTCATGGAGTGGAACTCCGTGGGAGGTCAAACAGGTCGCTCTGCTCCAGTTTCTCCAGGAACTTGAGGTTTTCGACTTCCTGCAACTGGTCGAGCTTTTCGATGACCGGGAGATCATCCACGAGGATGTCCGCGTCGGTCTTGACGATGCGGGTCGTGATGTGAAACCCGGCGTAGGCGGAAGCGGACAGGACGGCGCACCAGACGAGGAGCAGAAAGCCCCGGCGGAAACCGGTCTTCCATTCATTTTCGCTCGGCCAGACCTGGGAGGCCCGCACGGTGACCATGGTCATCGTCTTGGCGGTGAATTCCTGAGAGACCTCCGCCTTGGGGAGAAAATCGAGCAGGTCGTAAGTGCGGGAGAGTTGTTCCAGATCATGACGGACGACGTTGTTATTGGCGAGGGTCTTTTCGACCGCCTGGATGTTGTTTTCATCCAGCTCACCGTCCAGATAGGCGACCAGGTCTTCGCGCAGTTCGTTCGTCAGGCGGGCGATGCGTTCTTTAGCCATGCTGACACTCCCGCTCCAGGAGAGGATCGAAGAACAAGCAGGAATAGGGGGCAAGTGAAAGGATCATTCGTCTTCCTCCTCGGAAACGTTTTCGAGGGAGACGGGAAGTTCACCCCGCCCGACGAAGGGAAGCAGCTTTTCGCGGAGACATTCCCGCGCGCGGGCAAGAAGGGACTTTACCGCGGCGGGGGTCAGTTCCATGGTGTCCGCGATGTCCTGGTAGCTCATCTGCTCGAACTTGTGCAGCAGGACCGCCATCTTCTGCCGTTCGTTCAAGGAGTCGATGGCCGCCTGGATGATGCGGCACATCTCCCGCTTGTCGATCACGCGGGAGGGCATCAGCGCGGATTTTTCCGCAAGGAGTTGCGACTGGTTGGGGTTCGGGCCGGTGTCCTGCGGCGGAAGGGTGACCTCCTTGCGGCGGAACTTGGATCGGCGGGAATTGTGAGCGACGTTGTGCGTGATGTGAAACAGCCAGGTGGAAAACCGGGCGGTCGGCTCGTAACTGAGTCGGGCCCGGTAGACCCGCAGAAAGACTTCCTGCGTCAGGTCCTCGGCGGTCTGCTGGTCGCCGACGAGATGGAACAGGATGTTGACCAGCCGCTCCTGGTAGTTGCGGACCAGGACGGCAAATGCGGCTTCATCCCCGCGTTTGACCCGCATCATGAGGCGGGTGTCGGGGTCCTGCATGTAGGTCAGGGGACCGGTTTCCATCGTGGACACGTTTGTCTCGCAATGTTGTCAGTCGTAAGGATCAGGGTTGCGGACGAGGCTATGAACCCCGGGAACGGACAGAAGTTCCGTAGAATTCGGGAAGTACTCGCCCAACGACATTTGAAGAGCCTTCAGCGTACCAGAAACAGGGGGGAGAAATCAGCGGCGCCCGGGAAAGGTAACGGAATGGACCGGTTTCTGGCCGCTTTCTATGGCTTCGTGTAGGATGGCATGTCTCTCCAAACCTGCGGGATCGAGCTTTTTTACGGCCAACCATGCCCTTTTCCACACTCCCTTTAAGTTACTGCACCAACGTCCATCCCGGTCGGACCCTGGCCGAGGTTGTCCGGGGACTGCAGGACTATACCGTTCCACTGCAGCGGAACTGCGGTGGTGGAGTCGCGGCGGGTCTGTGGCTGGCACAGCCGGTCATTGAGGAAATCCTGGCGGCCAGAGAGGGGGGGCGACGATTCCGGGGGGAGTTGGAAGCACTGGGGCTCTCTTGTTATTCCCTCAACGCCTTTCCTTACGGCGACTTCCACTCCGACCGGGTCAAGGAACAGGTGTACCTTCCCAAGTGGAGCGATCCGCGGCGGCGAAGATACACGGAGGGTTGTGCGAGGGTCCTGGCCGATCTGCTCCCTGACCAAGGAGAGGGAAGTATCTCCACGATGCCGCTGGGCTTCAAAGGGTTTGGGTTTCCGCTGGACTTTGAGCGGGTGGCGATTACTGAATTGCTCGCGACCGCGGAATTCCTGCATCGCCTGGAGCAGCAGACCGGGAAAAAAATTCGGCTGGCGATTGAACCCGAACCCTATTGCCTGCTGGAGACGACGCCGGAGACGGTGGCGTTTTTCGGAAAATTATTTGCAGCTGCCGACGAACAGGGAGTTGGAAAGATCGCCCGGGAGTACCTGGGAGTCTGTTACGACGTCTGCCACCAGGGGGTCGAGTTCGAAGAGATCACCCAGTCGATCCTCAGCCTGAAGAGCGCCGGAATCCGGATCAACAAGGTGCATATCACCTGTGCCATCCGGCTGGAGCAACCGGCCAGTAACAACGAGGGACGCGGCGCCCTCGCCCGATATGCCGAACCACGCTATCTGCACCAGACGCTGGGGAAGACCACCACAGGCGGAGTGTTGCGGTCGGTCGATCTGTCAGCGGACTTTGTGCGTCAGCCTCCGGTTGAATGGCTGCAGAGTCCGGAATGGCGGATCCATTTCCATGTGCCGGTGCATCTCGACGAACTGGGGCCGCTGGGGACAACGAAGCCGCAACTGATTGAAGCGCTCCGGACCGTCCGCAATCTGGATTACACGCCGCATCTGGAAGTGGAGACGTATACCTGGGAAGTGCTGCCAGGCGTGGAGACGAAACGTACGCCCAAGGATCTCGTCGCCGGCCTGACGCAGGAAATTCTCGGGGCCCGTGCGATTCTGTCCGACTTATCGAATTCGAAATAAGGAACGAAGGAGCAGTCATGCCGTTCATCAATATTCAGGACATTCCCGCGATTGAAGCGATTCCCGGTTGCCGTCTGCGGACCCCGTTTGGGGAAAAGCTGATGCTCTCCTACCTGGAGATGGACGACGGGGCGGAAGTGCCGTTGCACTCTCACCCGCACGAACAGGGTGGGATGCTGCTGAAGGGGACACTCGAGCTGACGATTGACGGCGAGGCGCGCATGTGCCAGCCGGGAGATATGTTCATCATCCCGCCGAACGTCCCGCATCGTGCCGTTGCCGTGGGCGGCCCCGCCGTGGTTCTGGACGTCTTCAGTCCCGTCCGCGAAGACTATGCGGAACTGTTTAACAAATACATCCCCGTGGCGAAGAAGTAGGGGGCGGTGCTTCCCTATCACGCCGAGTAATTGAGCGTCCCATTCACAATCGGTTTAACCAAAAAGCAGTGAATACCAGTCATTGGTCGCCGTTCCTATGCGGCGGATACGCATCGACGATGTTTGGTAAACTGGAGAATGTTTCTGCAAATGCTTTTTGAGTGATTTGTGGCGATGCTTTAAAATCAAGTGCTTTGAGTGAGGTGAGACGCTTCACATATTGAAGACAGGCGTCAGTGATATGAGGGGAATAAACGACCAGACAGGTTAACGACTGGAGATAAACGACGTGAGAAAGTGCTTCATCACCTACTCCAGAAAAATGCAAACGTTTTAGTTCAGGAATAAATTTAAGCCGGTACAACTCGTGATCTGCAACGCCGTCTTGTTGCAGGAGTGTCAGTGATGCCCACTGACGTTCAACAGGATTTGCGTCGAAATACGCTTGAGCGTCTTCATCCGAAAGTCTATCGATATTGTCTGGGAAAGTGGGACTCGCCGGGAACAGGGCCTTTGGGCGTCCTCCACTGAACAATGGTTGAGTCAGTTTCGAAAAGAACTCAATTGCCTCACGGCGGTCTGGACCGTCATCTGTAAATGTCACGAAGAAAGTCCTCAACGGACCATCTCCAACACTCCTTCCTATTTTTTGACGATCTGGCAACGGATGTCCTCCTTGCTATAAAAACCTGAACGCGAAGAGGCTAAGGACTTTCTTCTGGCTTACGTACGCTACTTCCCCTTCGGCAGGACATCCTTGATCACCGCGCCGGATCGCGGGACGGCGGCGTGGTAGTCTTCTCCCAGCAGCGCGGCCAAAGTCGCGGCAATCTGGCTCTGCGTCACGCGGTCGCACTTCGTTCGTTCGCCGAGTGCCGGAGTGTCCGGGCCGAGGAAGGCCATCCACATATTTTCCGCCTCTTCCATCGTCTTGCCGGGACTTCCAATCGACCAGTCCCGAGCCCCGGCCGTGGTCGGTCGAAATGATAAACGTGGTTTTGTCTCGATACTGGTCGATGGACTGAGTCGCATCCCACAGGCGCTGGATGTAGTGATCGACCGCATGGGCTGATGTGAGCAGGTTGTCATAGCGCCCCGCGTGTCCCCAGGCATCGGTCTCGAGAAAGCCGATGAACATCACGCGCGGTTTGTGTCGCAGCAGGTGTTCGCGAGCGGCCTGGTACAGGAACGAGTCGATGACCTCCGCGGCATTGGGGCGGGTGGTGTCGTCGATCAACTCGTTGAGCAGCTTCTGTCGCGCGTTCGGCTCCGGCTCGGGCAAATATTCCCAACCTCCCATGACGGGAAAGCCGCAGCGTTCGCGGTTGATGATGTAGGGGATAACGTCCCACGCGCTATAGGCGGCCACCTTGCCGTCGAAGGCGGGCTTGCGGTGCAACCATTCCAGGACCGTGAAGTTCTGGTTAGGTTTTTTGGCGTTGCTGTCGATCAGGGGGTCGGCGAAGCCGGTCAGGATCTCGTTATAGCCGGGGTAGGAAAACTTCATGGTGTTCGTGATCTGGCAGGAACTCCCCTTGGTCATATTGCCGTAGATCTGTCCTTGGCGGGCGATTTTGCCCCAGCAAAAGGGGAACAGGGCGGCACGTCGTTCCTCCAGATTCTCACGCCAGAATTTTTCCTCGATCGCTTTGACGTTCTCGACACCGCCATGCTGCTTGTTGATCAGGGCCTTTTCCGCGCCCGTGAAAAGTTCCTGCCAGCGCAAACCATCGGTGGTGATCAGGATGACGTTTTTCGTCTTGAGATCGGCGGCGTTGGCGCTGAAAGTGGCAAGCAGGAGCAGACTCAGGAGAATACTAGAGAGTCTCAGGAATCGATCATTGATGAGCGGCATAACGACGTCCCTTGGCGCCAGCGGGCGCGGTTGGAAGGACTCACAACGGCCGGTGGGTTCCGTTTTGAAGCGGGTGGGAATGACGCTGTCATTGTAAATGCCCCGCTGCCCGTCAACCAGCAATTTGCGGAGAGCGTAGGGAGAAAGCGGTCAGTCGATCCGCTCAACCTGGGAGTCTTCCAGCGCGACGGAGATCCCCTGCTGCAGGTAGTTGACGATCACCAGCAGGCGGTCGCCGGAGTGCCGCTTGAGGACGCGGCCTTCGAAGCCCTGGAAGGGGCCGGTAGTGACGCGAACGGGAGTTCCCGGCTCGAGCACCGGCTCGAAGGTAATCGTCGCACCGCTGTCGATCAGGCGTTTCACCTGACGCAGGTCAGCGGTGAGCTTGGCCCCGTCACCCGCGAGGAGGAGCTTCGCCACGCAGCCGGTTTCGAGGACGGCGAGGCGGTCCTTTTCGGAGCCGTAGAAAAAGACATAGCTCGCGAAGAGGGGGACGAAGGACTTGCGAACGCGCCCGGCCGGAGAGCGGGATTCTTTCTTCACCTGCGGGAGATAGTGCCAGATCTGGCGGGCGTGCAGTTTGCGGGCGAGGGTTTTTTCCTGGCGCGGCAGGGTATGTACTCCCCACCAGACACGGTCGGTTTCAGTTCCGACGTCGTGCCGATCGAGCAAGTCCTGCGGATAGAGATCCGGTTCCTGACCCAGAATCGGCATGCGGCAATCACATCCTTACATTGGCCTCGTGTCCGGCACCGACCGGGATTCCTTGCGGGGCGGGCTTGGCCGCTCCCTGTGGCGCGTTGTACTTCTCCCGATAAGCATAGCCGAAGGCGCTGTCCCCGGAAAGTTCCGAGTCATTGAGAACCACACCCATCAGGCGAACCTTGTGCATGTGGAGGAGTTCGTAGGTTCGGCGAATGGTGGAGAGGCGGTTCTTGCCGCGTCGCAGGACGAGAATCACCGAATTGACGAGACCGGCGACGATGCAGGGATCGCTGACGAGCATCATCGGCGGGGTGTCGATGATAACGTAGTCGTATTTCTCGCGGGCACGGGCCACCAGTTTTTCAAAGGCGACCGAGCCGAGCATTTCACTGGGATTGCTGGAATTCGTGCCGGCACAGAGGAGATGCAGGCTGGGGACCGATCCGGTGATGACGGCGTCTTCGAGGGAGATTTCCCCCGCGAGAACATCCGACAGGCCGGGCCGCTGGGCTTCGCCGAACAGTTCGTGCAGGCGGGGGCAGCGGAGATCCGCATCGATAAGCAGAATGCGTTTGCCCGAGTTCGCGATGGCGAGGGAGAGGTTGCTGCAGAGTGTGGATTTGCCATCCTGTGACTCGGCGCTGGTAACCTGAATGACCTGCTTGCCGTGCCCCTGGGTGGAGAAGTACAGCGCCGTCCGGATGGTGCGAAACGATTCCGCCTCCAGCGACGCGGGGCGGTGAGCGTAACAGAGTGAGGGAGCGAGTTTCGGGAAGGCAAGGGTTGCGGTCTGGTTGGGGTCGAAGCCGGGGACTTGCCCGATGACGTGCAGACCGAAGCGTGTCCGCAATTCGTCGCCGTTTTTCAGGGTGTTGTCCTGCATGGCACGGATGTAGAACCAGCCGAAGATACCGACCATGCTGCCGACGGCCCCCAGCAGGAGGAACTGCAACTGCCGCTTGACCTGGAGTTCTTCAGTGACCTTGGAGAGTTGTTGCATGGAGAAGCCACCGTTCTTCTCGCTGAGCTCGACGATGTTCTTGCGTGTGCTGACTTCTTCCAGCAGCTTCTTCATCCGCTTGATTTCGTCGTTGAAACTCTGGTCTTCGAGCAGGTAGGCGGCGTATTCTTTGGCCTTGAGTGCGGCTTGTTCGTAAAGGGTCGAAAGTTCCTTGATCCGCGATTCGAGTTCGATCTTCTGCCGTTTGAGTGAACCGAGATACAGCGTAACGATGTCCTGGGGAGGAATCTCATCGGGGGTCTGGCCGGGCTTCACCTTGAATTCTGGAAGGATCACACCCTGACGACGGTAGAAGTCGCGGACCATCTGAATTTCTTTTTGGACCGCCTGGACCTCCGGGTGGTTGTTTCCGAAGTCCCGGAGCAGGCGTTGCTCATCGAGGAGCAGCGGAAGGAGCTTGTTCTGCAGCGCACCGACCTCGGTCATGTTGCCGGCGCCGGCGACGCCCGACGTGTTATACATGTTGAGCCAGTTGCGAACGAGGAATTCCAGGATATCGTGCGGATCCCCCCGCTGGATGGCGGCTTCGAGTGTCCGGATCCTCGTTTCAACTTCGACCTGCTTATTGAGTGTCAACCGGCGCTCCTGGTCGAGGGAGAGCATCCGCTCCTGTTCTTCGTTGGTGTAGTCTGTGGCGGTTCCATCCTTGCCCGGGGCGTTTTTCCAGTGGAGGGGGGCCTTGCGACGGAACTCCATATATTTAGTCTGGATCGCATCCAGGTCGGCGGTCAGCCTCTTTACTGCATCGGCGTGGGTCTGCTCCGATTCGAGCGTTGTAAAGTTCTTCGTTTTGATCAGGTAATCGTGGTAGGCATCGATGACCGCTTCGATGATCTTGATGCCATCGCCGCGCTTGGGACAGACATAGGTGAGGTCGAGGACGTTCAGAACCGCGCGGTCCAGTCCTGCGCTCCGTTTCACCTTCAGGTAATCGAGGATTTCGCGAGACGGATCGGGCGCACCTTTCATGGAGGGAAGCTGATCGAGTTTTCCCTTCTTTACGGCCGCGTCAAGAATCAGGGGGCTGAGAATCAGGGCGATGTGTTCGGTCCGTTCGCCGACGCCGGATTGTTCCATATCCCGTTCCTTGACGGGGGTGGCGGTTTTCTTGGAGACGAGGATCTGCCCCTTGGTTTCATACATCGGGCCTAACTTCAGGTAGCCCAGTTCTCCCAGTCCCAGACCGACAACCGCGGCGACGGCGAGATAATACTTGATCCGCCAGGCGAGGCTGAAGATGTCCGGAGAATCCCCGGCGTCCGTCGTGGGGGGCAGCGACTCGACGGTGTTTTTCACCAGGGTCTCATCGGAGTCTTGAGGAGTCGGGGACATGACGCATTCCTCACACGGAAAGATCCGCAGGTGGATGATTATGATCGATCAGGCCGGAGACCGGGGAGGCCCTCGCGTCTCCGGCGACTCCTGTGTCAGAGTCGGCGCAGTTCAGGAAATCAGGATTGAAAACTATTCGCGTACCACTCGACTGTTTTCCGTAATCCTTCACGCCAATCGATATCGACCGTGTATCCCAGGTCTTTCTGTGCCCGGCTGATCTCCGCCCAGGAATGCTTGACGTCTCCCTGACGCGGCGGACCGAATTCCGGATCAAACGGCTTGTTCAGCAGATGGCAGATTTCCTTCAGCAGGTCTATCAGGGTGATGCTTTGTCCGCAGGCGACATTGTACACCCGACCGGAGATGCCGGGGGTGGTGGCGGCGAGCAGGTTGATATTGGCGACATTGGCGACGAACGTGAAGTCGCGGGATTGCTGCCCGTCACCGAAGATCATCGGCCGCTTCCCCTTGAGAAGCGCGCTGACGAACAGGGGTATGACCGCGGAGTAGGGGCTGTTCGGATCCTGCCGCGGACCGAAGACGTTGAAGTATCTCAGGCGGACGGTTTCCAGCGGATAGCAGGCGGCGAAGGCTTCCATGTACAGTTCACCGGCCAGTTTCGCAGCGGCGTAGGGAGAGAGAGGCTCAAGATGCTGCATCTCCTCCTTGGGCATGATCGGGGAGTTGCCGTAGGCACTGCTGGAGGCGGCGTAGACGACGCGGCGGACGCCGACCTTGCGGGCCTGATCCAGCAGAACCAGCGTGCCGGTCACGCATGCATCGTGTGTTTCGATCGGATTGGCAACGCTGCGGGGCACGGAGGCGAGCGCGGCCTGGTGGAAGACGACGTCGATCCCCTTCATCGCCTCGCCCATTTTGGCCGCATCCTGCAGATCTCCCTGCACGAATTCGATCTTCCCCTCGAACTCCTTCAGGTTCTGCAACGATCCGGTACTCAAATTGTCGTAAACGCGGACCTTCTCCCCCTGCTTGACGAGGCGTTCGACAATATGCGATCCGATAAATCCGGCGCCGCCGGTCACAAGGTACTTCGTCACGGGGAATCAGCCTTTCTCCAAGGGAGTGTCATCGGTGTAGTTCGGCAGAAATCGCCGTTGGCGGGGGGAAAAGCCCCGACGCCGCCAGCGCAAGCCTGATGCGATTGATGCTCAAATCTAGCACTGTTTCCGGAATACGCGTTTCAGTCACAATGCGTTGAAGGGAAAAACTCATCGATTTCTCGGAGACCGTTGTCACCGCGATGTTCGTTACAATCGGTGCGACACCATCAACGAGAATTGAGCCGCAGGCGAGCGGTTATCAGCCGGTGGTCCGAACCGTTACTGGTACCGGCTCGGCATTCCAGGCTGGTCCAGTGGGGGGAGGCGAGGATGTGGTCGACTTTCACCCAGGGACAGCCTTCGGGCCAGATCCGTTTCGTGTAACAGAGACTGGTATAGGCGTATCCGAAGCCCCCGTTGTCGAACGTATTAGCGAGATCATTCCAGGTGCTCGTATAGAGGGAGCTGTCGCGGGTGATGTTGAAGTCCCCCGCATAAATGGCAGGGATGGCGGGATCATCCTGGTCGACAAAACTCCTCGTCTCCTTCGCTTCCAGGAGGCGGAGATCCGTTTCGGACTGCACTTCATTCACCCCCTCGCCGGTAATGAATGACCAGGGGCGAAGTTGGACAAGTGATTCCCGCTGCGAAGTCTGGTGGATGCTGTAGACGTGGATGGGGCCTTGAGGAGTCTGCACTTCGACGCGCAAGGCGGTCGTGCGGTCGAAGGCGGTGGTCTTACCGACGGCAAGTAACTTGATCGGATAAAGGGAAGCAACGACGTGGTTTCCTTCCCGGATGACGTGCCAATGCGCGAAGTAGGTGTGCATCAAAGAGTGGTCGAGATACGCTTCCTGGAACATCGCGACCTGGGGTTGAATGCGGGAGATTTCCGCGACGATATCTTCGAACTTGGGTCGGAAACCCTGCACGTTACAACTGACGATCCGAAGTTCGTCTTTTTCGTGAGGAAGAGTCCAGATCGCACGGAGGGGATTGCCGTGCAGATTCATCACCGGTCCAACCACGAACGCACAGCCGCACAGGAGTACCGGAACGCTGCGTCGGTCTTTCCATAGGGCAAAGGGGAGCAGCAGCAAGCCCGGAACGATGTAGGGCGAACGAGGCAAATACGTCAGTGCGGTTCCCAGCCACCAATGTTCGGAGATGACCTGGAGGATGGCAATCAGCGCGAGGATTGAGGCGAGGTACAGCCACGAGGTCGCCCAGATTCCATTTCGCAATGTGACATGCGCGCGAAGAGAGATATTCGATCCCGCGCCCTGGTAGCGAGGAGGAGGATAGTTCGAACGAGCAGAGGATGTTGGAGGTGACAGAGACATCTTGAATCAGGTCGTTGAAGCAAGTGGTGTAGTGGCGGTGAATGAAAAGTCGGGAGAGAGGGCTCCCTGTTCCGCCTGGTGGACAAGCTGAGCCATTTCCCAGGCGGTGACGTAGTAATATTTCAGGTGGGGATAACGGCGAGCGTGATCCGCCAGTTGGCGATGGAAGTTGACCATCGGCGATCCGAGGAGCATGTCGATATTCCCATCCTTGCAGCCGTGGGTATGCAGTTTCACGAACAGCCAGTCAGGCCGACCCGCGACGTGGACCCCTGCCTTGATCCAGTTCTTGAAACGATGCCAGGTCGGGGCGTTGGCCGCGTGGACATCGCCATTCTCGGTGCGGGGAAGGAGTCCGAATTTGCGATCACTCCAGTCCGGCAGCAACGGCCCTTGAATGAGCAGCAGATCCCGTTCAGGGCCTCCCTGCCCACCTGCGCAGGAGAACCGTGGTCGTGAGACTTGGACTGATGCGGGCAGTCGTGGGCGTAGTAGATGCTGTTGATGGTGCGAGTCTGCGTATCGCTCGGGGCTGACGGAAGCGTGAAGTCCGCGTAACAGCCGGTTTCCTTGAGGACGGTCAGTTCCTCATTGACGCCGCACCAGCGGCCATCGGGCCGGGAATTGCAGAGTGCCCAGTTTCCATGGATGAAACCGTACACGATTTCTCCGGAGACGGGATCGGTCCGGAGCAGTCCGTGGCGATGATACAATTCGTGTTTGAAATCGTTCAGTTTCGCGCGAAGCGAATCGGCTGTGTCTCCATCATGATGGAGGTGGATATCGACATCCCCATATCCCTGACGGCAAAGATCCGCCAGCCGGTCGAGATATTCCGGCCGGTATTCATCCTGCGGATAGAAGAACGTGTGTTGCGGTTTCTGGCCGCGGGAATCCTGGAACTGGCCAAACAGCCGCGGATAGTCCCGGACCCAGCGGTCCACCTTGGCGAGCGAAACGTCAAACGCGGGGCGGCTCCATTCCGGTTCGTAATGATCGCAGAGAGCAATGAAGACGTGGAGAGGGGCGTTGTCTTCAAGTGTGCACGCGGCTTCGCGACTCCCGAAGTAATAGGAGCCGAGCCAGAGGTGCATATTCCGGCTGCGCAATAGTTTCCAGAAACCACCTGCCGCGAGCAGGAGGGTCAGGAGAAGAATCGAGATGGAGAGGATCCAGAGATTCACCGTGCGGCCCCCTGCATGGTGGAACGTTCGGTCCGTTTCCAGGTTCCCTGTTGAATACCTTTCAGCCAGCGGAAGAAGCCGAAGAACAGGGCAGTATTCATGCTGACAAACATGGCAGGCAGGCGCATCCATTTGGGTGCAGGTACGGTCTTAAAGAGCCACAAGCCCGCCGTCGCGGTCAGGTAGAACAGACTTTGCAGCAGGAGCAGCCGGGCGTACCAGTCATGGTTGATGAGGAACAGATTTCCCACAAACGCGGCTAGCATGAAGAACGGACAGAGCCAGCGGAGCAGTTTGTGCGACAGGAAACAGAATGCCAGGCTGCCGTATGAGGGGTGCAGCAGTGACTTCAGCCAGACGAGGCTTTGAAAGCCACCCGCTCCAATCCGGACGCGACGATGGAATTCCGCCGCCATGGTCTCGGGAGTTTCTTCGTAGGCAATCGCCCTCGGTTCATACAGGAGTTGATAGCCCTGCAGATGGATCCGCATGCCGATCAGGAAGTCATCAATAATCGTGTTCGACGGGATGGGCTGATAGAGAGACTTGCGAATGGCATAGATACCGCCGTTGACTCCGAGCAAGGCGCCGATCTTCGCTTCGTGCCGTTTCAGGAAATTTTCATATTTCCAGTAGGCCCCATCGACGTTCTGTCCGGTGAGCGAATCTTGCAGAATCAGGTTGCCGCACACTCCGCCGACCGAAGAGTCCACAAAAGGTCGGACCAGTTGCCGGAAGGCCTGCGGGTCCATCTCGGTATTCGCATCGGAAAAGATGATGATTTCTCCCCGGGCCTGGGGGACAGAGTCGTTGAGGACGGAGGCTTTGCCGCGACGTTGGGGATACTGCAGCAGGCGGACGCGGGGATCAGTGAAGGACTGCACGAGTTCGCCGGTCCGGTCTTCGTTGCCGTCGCAGCCGATGATGATTTCAAACCGATCGGCCGGATAATCCTGGGCGAGGGCATTGTGCAGACGCTGGACGATGTCCTTCTCTTCCTTATAGGCAGCGACAACAAGAGAGACGAACGGCCAGTCGCTCTCGGTGAGAGTATTCGCAGAACCCGAATCGCGCGGGGCGGCGGTTTTTGACCAGGCCCACAGGATCGCCGGAAACAGGATATACGCATAGGCCACGAGAGCCAGCGACGTCCAGATCAGAATTTGAAGTGCGAGAAACATGAGCATTACCCGATGTTGACGACAGAAGCGGCGGCAGAGTTGTGTGTCACTTGATTCAGAAGGTCCGCGAGCGAGCCGGTTTGCCCGACGCGACTGAATTGTCCGATTTCGTCGGCGTTTCGCGGAGCAGGGGGAGCATCGCCGGCGAGGTGGTTCCTGATCGCCTGGTGCAGCCAGTCCGCGATACCGTCGATATCCCGGGGAGTGAATCGGCTGTCAGGGTGGAAGCGGTTCACCAGCCGGGAGGTTTCTCCCTCCGGAAGGATCGAAAGTACCGGCTTCTGTGAGGCGAGATATTCAAACAGTTTTCCGGGGGCCACCCGTTCCGCGCCGGGGAGATCGGTGAGCAGCAGGCACAGCGCATTTGCGGAGTGCATCAATTCGACAACTTGCTCGTGGGGGCTGTAATCGGCGGTCACGAGACGGCAGGCGGTCCGTTGCAGGCGATCAAGGAAAAGTTGCTGTTCGGGGAGTTTGCGACCGACGCAATGGAATTCCAGTTTTTCGACGATGCGGGGATACTGGACCTGCAATTTTTCAATGGCACGGACGAGCGGCTCGATATTCGTGAGTCGCCAGAGGGTACCGGTGTAAACCAGCTTAAAGCGGTCGTTGCGGGGTGCGGGAGTTTTCAGGTGCTCAAAATCTTCGGCATCGTAACCGTTATAGATGCAAAGGGAGGGGAGATCTCGACCAAGCGCCAGCGCGCGGCGATACAACGTGTCCGTGCTGAGCTGCGTGGTGGCAATCAGCGCGTCCGCCTGTCGCAGGACATACGCCTGTTGTCGGGACTGCACGAAATTGGAATACCAGTCCTGGGAGCGGTTTTCGAGATACTTGCTGCTGAGGTCCCATTCGTCCCGGTAGTCCAGGAGGAGCGGAATGCCGAAGCGTTTCTTGAGCATCGCTCCCAGAATCAGATTCGTGTAGGTCGGGGCTGTGGCGATCAACGCGTGATGGGGCGTGTTGCGTAGGACTTGGACCGCGCGACGGTAAGCATTCGGCAACCACAGGATCTGGGGATCGGGTTGCAGGAGCAGTTTCGCCGTCGATTTGACGCTTCGCGCCAGCCAGGACTTCAGGCTCAAGCGTTGCTTTGCAGCGGCTTGTTGTTGCAACGAACTCTTCAACTGGTAATCAGGTTCCCAGGTTCGCGCCCGTTCGATCCGTAGCCCGGTTGGAAAGTCGCGACAGAGACTGTCATCGAAGACGGGAGCGGACGGATTCTCCGCGGTCAGCACGGTTGGCATCCAGCCGTATTCGGGCAGATACTTCACGAACTTCAACGGTCGCTGAACCCCTGCTCCTCCCACCGGAGGGAAGTGATAGCTGATGAGGAGTAATCGCTTCTCAGAGGCATGCTCTGGCGAGTTCTCAACGGCAGGCTGTGTGGGATAAGTGATAGACATTTGAACTTCGTGATTACGCAGGTTGGGTGTGGGTGGCGACGGATTGCGGGAGCCATGTCGTGAGCGGGCAGAACCGCCAATCTCGTTGGAATT
Source organism: Planctomycetales bacterium (assembly GCA_046349635.1). Taxonomy (GTDB): domain Bacteria; phylum Planctomycetota; class Planctomycetia; order Planctomycetales; family Planctomycetaceae; genus JAXMBX01. Next base: position 33,877 of record JAXMBX010000008.1, on the reverse strand, counting down.
CGGGTTTGCGGGCGAGGAGACGGACTGCCTCAATGCAGTGCGGGTGGTTGTCGTGGAACAAGAGAATATCCCCGGCCCGGGGGGCGTAGCTCTCTCCCCAGGCACGGATTTGTCCCGCATCGGTCATGGCATAGTCACGGGGATCGACATTCCAGAGAACGATGGTCTGCTTGAGTTCCCACAGGCGGCGCATTTTCCGCCAGGTGAGTTGCCCCTTGGGTGGGCGGAAAAGAGAGGAGGGCTTGCCGGTCAAATCTTCCAGCAGCGCGATTGACCATCGGACTTCGTCGAGCAGTTGTCCAGCGGAAGTCTGGTTCGGCTCTGAATGGGTCCAGGAGTGATGGCCCAGCTCGTGTCCTTCTGCGACGATCCGGCGAATGAGATCGGGGTGTTGTTCCGCCCGGTTGCCAACGACGAAGAACGTGGCGCGGATGTCGTGTTCGGCCAGTTCATCGAGCAGGCGAGGAGTGTATTCGGGATGCGGGCCGTCATCGAAAGTCAGCGCGACATCCCGCGTGACAGCCGGACCGGATGTCATGAACCGGTGGGCTGGCGATCACGCGGAGAGCACGTATTTGAAAGCCTGGCGGAGGGTTCATGCCTGCACCTCCGTCAGAGCCTTTTGTTCCGCGCGGATTGCTCGCAGCAACGGGAAATGATCGCACAGAGTTCCGAGGCGGAGTCCTGCCAACTGTTCGGCTCGAACCGCCGGGGTCTGGGAACGTAGGGTTGAGCCAGAAGTTCCTCAATCGCATCGGCCATAGCTTTCGGATCGCGCGGCGGGACGAGCCGATGGGCATCTGGATCGGCGATTTCGGAAACGCCGCCGACATCGGTCGCGACGAACCGCGTGCCACAGGCGATCGATTCCATCAGAACGTTCGGAACCCCTTCCGAGAAACTCGACAACACGGTTAAATCGGCGGCCCGGTACCAGTCGGGAAGCTGCGACTGGAGTTGAGCCCCTTGCAGCACGACCTGTTGATTGAGATTCAGACATTGGATCTGTTCGGAGAGGGAAGCGTGGCATTCCCCCGAGCCAAGGAGATAACAGCGGAAATCCTGGCCGCGCGCCTGCAGTTGGTGACAGGCCTCGATGAGGACATTGAAACCTTTAACGGGGACGAGACGGCCGACGGCGATGAGGATCGGAACATCGGGCGGAAGTCCGAGCCGTTTGCGTGCGGCTGTCTGATCGCCGGGGGAGAAGAGAGTGCGGTCCACACCCCGGCGGACGACGTGCAGTTTATCGGCGGGAATGCCATCCCGTTCGAGATGTCGGACGATGTCATCACTGACGGCGACGACTGCCTCGGAATTGCGGAGAACGTCCAGGATCCTGCGGCGGCGAAGACCGGATTTTCCCAGCAGCAGGACATCCGAACCTCCGACCATCGAGATGGCCGGGAGACCCGCGGCGTGGGCGTGCCGCAAAGCGACCGCCCCATCGGGATGTGCCCAGTAGGAGACGATGGCATCAGGCTGGAAGTCTCGGATCATACGGCGGACTGACGAACCGATGCTCCAGTCCAGGAAAGCACCGTAACAGCCACGGAGAATCTTGGGCGTGTAGTAATACGTGGGATGTTCGACGACCGGGGAATTGGAATGAACGGGATTCCACGACGTCAGGTTTTTCCGCGCATGGCGATATCGGTCGATCCAGGAGATCGGACAAATCACCTGCACCTCCGCCTGTTCCGCCAGAGCGCGGATCAGGGAGGCGTTAAAGGTTCCCTTTCCCGGGGAGACCGGGCTGGGATAGATGTTGGACAGAAATAGCAAACGCATCTTAATGAGCTCCCACCGGGGTGGGTTGTGGAATGCTCTCCTGCGGAAGCTTGTTGAGGACCACCTGCAGTTTTCCGACACGAGTTAGAGGAATCTCAGAGACCTTCTGCAGTTCGAGTTGAACCACAGTGCCGGTCCCCTCGCGGATGAATTGCAACAACTGGGTTTCTCGATCGGAACTGAGTTGCGGCGCGACGAGCTTGATCAGGAAGGCCTCCGGGCGTTCCTGCACGACCTGGAATCGCTGGATTTCGTCGAAGTCCTTGAAGAGGTGCGGGAAGAATTCACCGGGCACCCGCTTGCCGTCGGGGGTGACGAGGACATCGAGTCTGCGTCCCGTGACTTGTTTCATCATGGAAAGCCCACGTCCGCAGGGGCACATGTCCCAACCCGCGACGGCCCGGTCTCCATTGACATAACGAATGAAGGGCATGCCGTAGTTGAAGAGATCGGTAATGACGACGTTTCCTTCCTCGCCCGGTGCGGCGGGATGTCCCTCATCGGTCAGGATTTCAACGTACAGGTTCTCCATGCTCAGGTGCAGGCCCGTGTGATGTTCGCATTCCGCCCCGATGAGCATGAACTCTCGCGAGCCATAGGTCTCGAAGACAGGAGCGTGGAACACCTGCTGGATCAGTTCCCGTTGGAAGGAGTGGAGTTTTTCCGCCCCCACGATGATGCCACGCGGCGACCAGGCTTCACGTCCGGTCTGGTGCAGGTAGCGGGCGAATTCGTACAACGGATTGGTATAGGCGATGATGACGTCCGGACGGGAGGCATTGAGACGGTCCAGGTGCCGGGGCATCATTTCGGGGGTGAAGTCGAAGCAGTTCAGGATGGTCTTACGGTCCAGCCAGTTGTGCAGTGCGGTTTTCCGTTTCTTCCACGGGGGGAGAGAGGAGAGACTGCCACCCCAGATGAAGAGTTGTTTCGTCCCCGGTTCTCCATGCCCCCACCGATAGCCGCGATACATGAGTGCGGTGCGGCGATCATTGCTGCCGGTATCGAGATCGAAGTGCAGCGGCACTCCACTCGATCCGCCTGTCGATTTCGAAAACAGATTCAGCGGTGCTGTGGAGCGGAGCTCAGTTCGATGTTCCCGAATAATCTCGCGAGTAAGGAGAGGAACCTGCTCAAAGTCGGCAAAAGTCCGGATCTCCTGGGGATGCAAATCGGACTGCTGCCACATCTCCCGGTAATAAGGAGAAGTTTCATGGGAATGCATCAACAGGGCCTGGAGGGCGCGAAGCTGGAATTCTTCCAGCCGTTCGCGAGGCCACCATTGGCTCTCTTCAAAAGCGAGCCAGTGTTGGAGCGTGCGACGTCCCTTCAGCACTCCGTCGAAAAACGGAAGCCAGGCGTGACGATAAAATTGTCCGTAGAGGTCCATCGTTATTTCCCGTGGTTCTTCAGCAGGAGATGTTCCAGATATTCGGCTTCGTAACCGTGGATCATTTGTCTGATGTCAAATTGCTCGGCCACTCGGGATCGTCCCGCCCGTCCCATTTCCATCCACCGGCTCCGCTGTTCCCACATCCGGACAATGCCGTCGGCGAGGGCGTCGACATTCTGCGCTGGGACGAGATAACCGGTCACGCCGTGTGTGACAATTTCCGGATTCCCGCCGACCGCGGTGGCGAGGACGGGCAGGCCGACGGCCATCGCTTCCAGGAGTGTGAGGGAGATACCCTCTGTCAATGAAGAGCTGACGAAGCAGCCGGAACGGGCGAGCCAGTGGGGAATGTCCGATTGTTCTCCGACGAGTTGGACCCGTTGCTCGATCTGCAACTCCACGACAAGTTGTTGGAGATGAGCCCGTTCGGGGCCATTACCGACGAGCAGGAGCTCAAGGTCCGGAACCTGTTTGGATGCCTTCGCCACCGCGCGGAGCAAGGTGGGGAAATCCTTTTCCCTCGAAAGTCGCGCCACGCTGATGAATGTCGGGCGTTGCATCGGGCCCTGGAATGCAAAGCGGTTGGTGTCGATACCATTCCAGATCCGCTTCACCTTGCGACGGGGAAGATGATCTTCCTTGAGGCACAACCGGGCGGCGTCTTCTGAGACGGTGATCACCCGATCCGCCAGTTGTCCGGCAAACCAGAACTTGGTCCGCCCCACGAGGCTTTGACCGAAGCGTTGGCCGTGGCGAGTGTTCACAATCACGGGCACACCCGCCCAGCGGGCCGCGAGGGTTCCCCAGAAATGTGGATGAGAGTTATGCGTGTGGACGACATCAAATTGCCGTGAACGGAAAAAGTCGAACAGCGCGCCAAACTGCTGCCAGTTCTTGCCGAAATTGGGGATGACTTTGACATTGCACCCCAGTTGGCGAATTTCCTCGGCGGGTCGGGCGACTTTATCCAGGGCGACGAACGTCAGTTCAAACCGATTCGGGTCGTGATAACGGGCGAAATCAACCAGTAACCGTTCGAGTCCCCCAGTACACAGCCCCATGCTGAGGTGGCACACGCGGAACAGGCGCGGGTCTTGTTCCTCCCCCTGGGGAGGAGTGATCTGGGAACCTGGGAATGTTTCATTGAATGCGATCATGGTCGCGGCTCTAGGTGTGTGGAAATCGTGTCCGTTACTGGCGGGTCCAGATATTGCGTGCCATCCGCAGGTTGTCGATCAGTGAGAACTTGAAGCGGGGCCGCTGGTATTTCCCCCAGATCAACTGGTTGGCGTGTGTCGAAAGGCGGCGCTTGTGTTCGCCGTCTCCGGCGAGGAAGTCGAATTTGTCGTATCCACGGCGGAGCGCTTCCTCCATACAGGCATAGATGGAAATCAGGCCGGGACTTTGTTTCGCCGGTTCCGCGGCAACCCCGATCTGGTAGAACAAAACGGTCTTCCGTTCGATGTAATTCAAGACGCAACCAATCGTCTGGGTTTCGTTTTTGACACGAATGAGTGCGACCCGGCGCTGCGGCAAAAATTCGTGAATCATCCGGCGATGAAATTCCCGGAAGGGGGAACTGGAGAAGGATCCTGGCTGGCCGGCAGCGTTCCAGCGCTGTTGATGCAACTGGATCAGTTCCCCGTAGATCTCCTCCGCCTGCGAATTGGTTTCTGCCCAGTCGATGGTGAGCTTTCCCCACTGGCGAAGCTTTCGTTTGATGTCGTTGCGCGAATTGGATCCCAGAAGCTTGAGAATTCCCTCTCCCTGTTCGCGGGCCTGTTGGAGAGAGAAATAGGGACTCGGGGCCAGCCGCACCTGCAGTTGCCGTTCCGTCGCAATCAGGATCTCGGCTTCTTCAGGAGCCATTCCATCGAAGTGAATTTGGTCCCAGGTGGAGTCTTCGTGAAGTTTCTCCAGAATCGCGAGCATGAAGTTTGTGCGGTACGGCTCTTCAACGAGCAGGCGGTTGTATTCGACACAAAGGCTGTCCGTCTGGGGTTCACCGGCCGTGCCCAGGTGGACGGAGCGGACACTGAAGGGGCCCTGCTGGGTCACGGGGAAAGTCACAAGCGACATTCCCCGGACGACGCCATTTTCTTCGCCAATCCAGATCTGATGCGGGATGTGGCTTCCAAAGGACTTGATCCAGCCTGCGGTCCATTCCCAGCTGCTGCTGATCGAATCCATTTTCAGACGGGCATCGAGAGCCTGCCATACTTGCAGGCCCTCAGTCACGTCGTGACAGACCCTGATCCGCAGGACACCCGGAGGGGTGGCTGTGCAGCTCGGGGAAATAAGTGTTTGAGGAACGTGAATCACGTGATTATTTCTGCGTTTCAGAAACGGGCGAAGACTTTAACGAAGACATACAAAAAGACGAGAGTCGAAACGCTGGTGAGCGCCAGGAGTTTGACGTGATCGGAGTCCCAGCGTGTCACGACACGCCGGGGAACCATATCCTGCTCCACGATATGGATGTAATTCGAAACGATGCCGATGATGAGATAGGTCGGGGGAACGTAGCAGCGGGAGAGGGAGAACAGACCCATCGCCCAACCCGCCAGCATGGCTCCCATGAAGGGGAGCAAACGTCGCATCTCCGGGTCCCGGATCTGAGACCGCAGGGTGTACAGCCGCTGCAGCCCCAGGCCGCTGAATAAGAACAGTCCGACGAAGAATGTTCCGCCAAACAGGCCCAGTTCGACGAAGGCATGGACGTAGGAGTTGTGCGCGACGAGGCCGGCGATGTCCCCGTAAAGCCCATGTCCGATGCCGAACAGGATGCTGGGGGATTTCAGTTCCTGCAGTCCTTCCGACCACATCTGGATGCGTTCCTGGCCCGACCCATCTTCAATATCAATGTCCCCCTGGCGTCCGGCCATGAAGGGAAGCATGCACAGCCCCAAGAGGATTGCGAGAACACTCATCCGTCCTCCGTAGCGGAGGGCGATGTAAGTTAATACGGCGATTGCCGCGGAAAGCATACCTCCGCGGGATTTCGTATAGACCAGGCCCATCCCGAGGATGATCAACGGGATGATCCAGAGAAACCTGGTGTATTTCTTGCGTTGGTCGAAGAGGAAGTAGGTGATGATAACGCCGACGGCGACGATCAACTGGGAGATGTCATTGGGGTCCTTGAAAATGCCGGTCCCGCACATTCGGGTAACCCGCATGAGGACTTCTTTGGGAAGTTCTCCCAGCTCCGCTTTTTCAGCTTCGAGAAGTTCGCCGAGTTGGACGACCGGTTCGATGAACGGGACGTCGATGATGCCCCGAAAGTCGGCGACGCAAATGCCCACCGTGATCGTGGTAAAAATAGCCATACCCAGCAGGAAGATCCGCAACCGCGAAGCGGTATTCACGATTGTGATGAGCAGCAGGAAATACAAAACGGTCTTGATGAAGAAGTTGGTCGACTCGATGGCGCCCGAAATCCAGGCGTGGCTGAGATGTGAAAGGGGAATCGCGATCGTCAGTCCCACGACGCAGGCGGTAATCGGACGGACTTTCATTACCTGCGGGAGTAATTGGTCTCTCGCGGGACTGAGCACGCAGAACAGCGTGGCGGCGATCAGGGTTTCGTAAATCGAAAGCCCTTCGAGGACGGCGATCAGTTCCGCGGGGCGCAGGATGACGTTCAACGTCAGGAGCACGAAGAGCACGAACGCCAGTTGCGAAATCCGGCTCCGGGGAATAGAGAACTCCCCGGGCAGGACGTTCCAGCGCGATTGTGTCAGGGAACTTGAACGCATGGTTGTCGTGACGTTAACGATCATTGGCGCGGACTCCGTCCCGGTGGGGGGCAGCCGCGCTCCTCGGTGCTTTTCGTGTCAGAGGTTTTTTACAGGTTGTATCGAACAGTCTTGTCATAGCTGGAGGTTGCCAACCGGAAGCATCCACGTCCTCGCATGTTGACGAACCGCAAGGTTCGACCGTGGAAACTTCGCGCGAGAGATTCTCTTCGTCCCGAATTCGCTGTTGCAGGCCGATTTCCCAAGTTCCTGAATCCGCATCACTTTGGTGTTTTTACAGCGTTAAGTTTGCGATTCGAAACTGAGAACAATCCTGAACAGGCGCACGGTTTGCTTGTGATCTCCCCGGTTGACTCTCTCGATTGGATCATTGCGCCGAAACGCGATGACTTTTTCGAATGCTGAAATATAGACCCTTATTCCGCTGAGGCAGGGGGGCCAGGCCCCCGTGTTGCGGAAATACCCCGTTCTCCTTGGAGGAGTTCGAACAGTGATACGACCTGCAACGATTACACCGCCCCCCTCAACCGATCCGCAGCTGCGCGGCGTGCGAGGGTTGGGTTCTCCGGAATGGAACGATCGCAAGGATCCTGAGGACTTCTCCGGGTTCCCCGGTGCCTCCCTCCTGGATCGTAGCGTGGCGCTCCTCCTGTTGATCCTTGCGGCTCCGTTGATTGGCATCCTATACGTGCTGGTGCGAATGACCTCGGCCGGACCCGGGTTGTATTCCCAGAGACGGGTGGGGCTGCGAGGAAAGGAATTCCGAATCTATAAGCTTCGGACCATGACCTGGGACTGCGAGCGGCACACCGGGGCAGTCTGGGCTAAGCCGCAGGATCCTCGCGTCACGCGGATCGGATACTGGCTTCGTAAAACGCACTTGGACGAACTTCCCCAGTTATGGAACGTCGTCCGGGGAGACATGAGCCTCGTCGGGCCCCGTCCGGAACGTCAGGAGATCATGCAGCGCCTGGTTCCTCAAATCCCCGAGTATCCGGAGCGCCTGAAACTGATGCCGGGAGTGACGGGGCTGGCCCAGGTCTGCACGCATGCGGACCAGACGATTCAGGATGTCGAATTAAAGCTGGCCTACGATCTGGTGTACCTGGAACGGCGGAGTCTTTCGCTCGATGCCCGGATTGTTCTGTGCACCGGACTGAAAGTGCTGCACCTGAATTCCCAGGGATTGCGCCAGCGTTTGTTCGGAGACGTCCTGAACCATCCCCGGTTGCGTCACCACTCCTGAGCGAATCAGGGTTTGCGGCCCGCGATTGTCCAGTGGCGGTCGCTCGTCTGCCGCAGCCAGTCTGCAGGAATTCCAAGTTCACAGAGGATGGCGCGCAGTTCTTCCAAACTGAGCGCTGCCCGGAGCGAGTCGGCTAAAAGTTGCCGCTGTTTGTGCGGGGAACTGCCTGCATAGCGTTCCACCAGTTCCTCCAAGGCTGGTTCATCCGTGGGACGAAGCAGATCCCGATGAAACCAGACCCCTCCCTGTTGCAGAACCCGCCACTGCTCACGAAATGCTTCCTCGGGATGGGGAATGTGATGGATCAGGCTGTTTGACGTGACTCCTGAAAAGTGAGCCGCGGGAAACGGGAGCGACTTGCCATCCAGCAGTTGCACGCGAATGCGGTCGGACAGTCCCACCTCTGCTATATTTTTGATCGCCAGGTCAAGCATGGGTTGGGAAAGATCCACGGCGATGAACTTCAAGTCGGGGAGAATCTGGCAGCAGGCAATCGGGATCAAGGCCGTCCCTGTTCCCACGTCGAGGAATTGTCCATCGACGGACGTCCATCCGATAAAAGCGCGGAGATCCTCCGCAAACCGCTGGTTGACCTCGGAGTGATCCATGGCCTGGTATTCCGCGGCTTCCTCGCCCGTATCCATGACCTCCGGTTCGAGTTCTCGTTTGAGCATTCCCGGATCTCCGCCCACAGAACCTGCCTCTGGATTTTCTCCCGCTGGTCTTGAAGCATACAATGGGATCTTACACAGAAGGAACCTCCCACAATGTTATTTCCAGACGCTGTTGAATTGAATTGGGACGCGATGCTGTGCGTGGCGGGAGTCTTTACCTGGTTGTGGGGCGGAAAGCAGCGGGAAGTCAAACGGGCCTCCGAATCATTCCGGCGCAAACGGGAGTATCTGGAAGCCCGCTTCATGGATCTGGCCCGTTCGCTGGGGAAACCGCGTGGCGTCCGCTGGCTGGACTGCCAGTGGCAACCCAATTTCCTGCTGGCCCGCGACCGCAAAACGGGAATGCTGACCGCGTTTGTCGGCGTCCATATTTCCTTCGAGGCGATTGAAGGAGGAGACATGGAAGACGTCGCTGCGGTCGGAGCGTTGCGGGATGCCACCGCCCTTTTTCATTACCAGCATGGAGAATGGGGAACGGGGGGCCGGGCACTGTTCAATATGGACCCGGCACTGGCGCTGAAGAGGTTTGAAGATCAGTACGAGCCGGTCGGCGAATAGGCTCGACCCGCGGAATCATCACGCGGATTGCTCTTCGATCTGGTGGCGAAATTCGTTGAAGTGAACGTATTCCCAGTGGCGATACAGCGGATTCGACTTCACGAGATGGGCATGCGACCCGATGGCGACCACTTTCGATTGATGCAGCAGAACAATCTCATCGACCCGGCGGAGAGTCGACATGCGGGTCGGCAGATAAATGACGGTCCGCCCGGTCTGGATCCGCTGGTAGGCGTCATCAACCAGCGGTTTCGTGGAGTCATCCAGTGGAGCAGTCGGCTCCTCGATGATCAGCAGCGCGGGGTTTCTCAGAAGGGCGCGGGCCAGACTGAGGCGGAATCCCTGCCCCACGTCCAGTTGTTCCCCATGTTCGCCGATGACGGTTTCGTATCCCTGCGACATCTTGGCGATGAAGTTGTGTGCATGCGTCGTCTTGGCCGCTTCCATGATCTGTGGGAGCTTCAGGTTCGCATTACCCGCGGCCAGATTCTCTTTCACCGTATCGGTGAAGAACGGGTCATCACCTCCGACATAGGCGACTTCCGCCCGAAGTGAATCGAGCGTGGCCCAGGCAATGTCTTCCCCATCAACGAGGATTTTTCCCTCGGTCGGTTCGATAAAGCGCGGCAGCAGGGATGCCACGGCCAGAGACTCAAGTGGATCGGTGGAAACGATCGCCACCGTCCGTCCGAACGGGATCTTCAGATTCAGACCGGACAGGACCGGCTTTTTCGATCCCGGGAAGACATAGCTGATCTCCTCGAACTGCAGCATCTTGGAAAGGGGGGAGAGGAACTTGGCGCCAACCACCTGGCCGACCATCGGGATCTGGTCGAGGTAGCGGTAAATTCGTTGCGCGACAACCAGCCCTTCCTTCATCAACTGGCGCGACTGCCGCAGGCAATCGAGCGGGAAGTACATCCAACAGAGTGCGACGGCGAAAGTCAGTCCGGCGGCAAAGGAGAGGTCTTCCGGCGTCAGAAGCACCTTCATGCCGATCAGGAATAACAGAAACACCCCGATCAATGAACCCACGACCTTGCTCTGCCATCCGACAAAATTCTCCGTCCGGATCAGCGCGGCGGCTTGCGCGTGGTAACGCATCAGGTTTCGCTCAAATTTTTCGCGGGCGTATTCTTCCAGGCTGTTGCCGCTGATGAGCCGGGTCTTACGGAGGCTTTCGGACAGAAGTTTCAGTTCTTCCGAGGCCCGGTCCTGGATCAGTTTCCGCTGGCTGCTGATCCGCTGACGATCCCGATAAAACAGAACCCAGAACCCCAGCAGCGGAATCAGGCATTGGACCGTCAGGAGCGGGTGAATTCCCAAGAGCAGCAAGACAATAATCACCAGCTTGACGGGACCTTGTCCTAACGCATCCAGGCGGTGGTATACCACGTTCTGAAGCATAGCGACGTCATCGGTAAACAATTCCATGACGTCGGGGTTGGATTTGTCGAGTGACAGGGAGGGGCCTTGTCGGACTGTTTGACGATAGATGGCTTCCCGCAGGCGATGGGCCACTTCCAGCGCGGCTCGCAACCGAAGTTTTCGGGCTCGGGCCCGGGCACCCCACCGCAGGAAGATCAGGAACACAGACAATCCACACAGAATCAGCAGGGCCTGCTGGTTATCAGCGAGGGAGGGGAATCGCTTGTACGCGGCCAACAGGAGCGGCCCCCAGGCTTCTTTGCGGCTCCACCACAAAGCGGGGAAGATCCCTTTCTCGCTGTAAACGACCGCAGTTTCGCGCGACAGGATCTGATTGGAGTACAGCACCTCGTCCGGGCTCACCCCCGTCACATCCAGGATCTGGACGGCTTCGGGGCGAGGAACCCGCAATGTACCCCCGGTGGCCAGCAGGTCCACCACCAGATACATCAGGAAAAAGATCAGCCCCAGCAGGACGGAGCCGATCATCGACCAGCCCATCGAAAGGCGACCTGGTCCACGCCAGACGTCGCTCCACGGGAAGACACGCTCAAGGTCATCCGGCTGTTGTCGGCTCACGTCACACGTTCATTGTGGGGGTTTTGTGGGAACCATCCCTGTATCGGACTGATCCTTCGCTCCACCAACCGACCGACTGTCTTCTGCGAAGTCCCCGGCCTATGCCAGGTCGCGATCTTCGAACAGAATGAACGCGACGAAAATGGCAATCGCGCTGTACGTGAGACAGTAGACTCCCGCCCAGCCGACGTAATTCAACGGCACTTCGGAGCCGGTGGAGATCGCAGACGAAATATTGAACACTTCCAGAACCGGAAGAACGGTTGCAATCAGGCGGGCCATGAATTCCACCAGTTCAAACTTGAACACGCCGGCGTGAACCAGGCTGGGGGTCAGGTGTCCGATAACGAAGATGGCGAGGCAAATGACGACATTCACCACCATCGGAAGCCGGGTGGAAACCGCGACGCTGATGGCCGCGACCACCATCACTTCCATGAACATCAGGATCAGGCCGGGGAGCAGTTGCAGCGTCGACTCGACGGCGAGTTGCACGGTGGCATCACCCGAGGATTCCCGGGAATCGTAAAAGACCTTGTAGAAGACGCACCACAGGAAGGCGAGGATCACCGGGACATACAGCAGCAGCACGCCGTACAGAATCCCGAGATACTTTCCGAGTATGAACTGCCGACGGTTGATCGGCTTGGAAAGGAGGGTCATGGCGGTCTTCCCTTCAATTTCCTCCGCGATGCTCATACTCGCGGTCCAGACCGCCAGCAGCAGCCCGGAAATCAGGATTGTCGCCAACCCGCCGTCCTTCAGCATCTTGATGTCATCCCCCAGCGTGAAGAAGGGAATGAATGTGTTCAGGAGGTTCAACAGGATGACCACGAACAGCATGAAGAAATAGACCGGTTGCCGGACCGATTCCTTCGCGGTTGCCATCATAATGTTCCAGGTGGGGGAGCGACCGAAAATCGATCCCAGGCCCAACCAGATAATCAAAGGGGAAAACAGGATCAGCCCATTCACGATGGCGAACGCCAATTCGGGGTTATCCATGGTGAACTTGTGCAGCGACTCGGACATTCGATTCCTCAAGAACTGGTACCGCCACAGGTCGATCCGTGGACGGAAAGGGTCATTCAGAATTGAGTTTAGAACTACAAACAAAGACGAGAAACCATCAACTTCCAGCTTAACTAGGGTCCGGGCTGAAAGGAACGGAGTTTTAGCTGTTCTGTGGAAAACCCCTGGTTTCCCGGCGACAAAAACTCCGTAACTGATAGGAACCGGGAAAGAGTCACTCTCAATCCTGGGATTTCATCGAGATTTCGCCGGAAAACTCAACCCAGTTCCGAGTCTCAAGAAATTCAGTATTGGATCTCAAATTTGGCGTAAATCTCGTCGTTCGGCCTTTGTACGCTATCGCAGTCGGTGATGTTGGATCTGAAATGCGACATTATTCTGGCCAGAAGTTCCGCGACGGCATCAGGACTTCCCTGAGCGACCATTTCCACGGAGCCTGACGCAAGGTTTTTGACGTAACCACAGACAGGCAGGTCTTTTGCGAAAGTGGCGGCCGTCTTGCGAAAGAAGACCCCCTGCACGTGGCCATGAAAGGTGATCTGGCGGGTTGTCAGTTGGGGGGTGGACATAGGACGGCGTCTTTCAGCAGATCGGATTAATGCGGGAACAGAGCGGCCACCTGTTGGTTTCCAATTCCGAACCGGAACGCTATGTTCATCCAGTCTTCCGGACCATTTTAACTTTTCCCCACCTCAACGACAGCGGAGCAGACGAGATCGTGAAACTGGCCACATTACAAACTTCGGCGGGAAATCATGTTGTCGCCGTGCAGGGGGGGAAATATCTGGATCTGGCCGCTGCGGATTCCAAGATTCCGGGTTGTCTGAAAGCCCTGCTCCGGTTGCCGGAAGGCTTGGCGATGGCCCGCGCCGCTGCCCAGAAAGCGGAACAGCAAAACCAGACGGTCGAAGGGAAATTGCTGGCCCCCATCGTGACTCCGGGAAAGGTGATTTGCATCGGTCTGAATTATCGGGACCACGCGGAAGAAAGTGGCCAGCCGATTCCGACCGAGCCGGTCTGTTTCGGGAAATTCTCCCACGCCGTCGTCGGACCGGACGCCGAGATTCGCCTGCCGCGCGTCGCCCACAAGGTCGACTATGAAGCGGAACTGGTCGTCGTCATCGGCAAGGGTGGGAAATACATCCCCAAAGCCGACGCCTACGGCCACGTCGCGGGTTATATGAACGGCAACGACGTCTCCGCACGGGACTGGCAGATCGGTCGCCCGGGGGGACAGTGGATGCTCGGCAAAACGCCCGACACTTTTGCTCCCACGGGGCCGTACCTCGTCACTGCCGATGAAGTTCCCGAACCGGGCAATCTGGCGATCGGGATCAAGCTGAACGGAGTGCAGTTGCAGAACTCCACCACCAGGGAGTTGATCTTCAAGGTTGACGAGTTGATCGCTCACCTCAGCCAGTTGATGACATTGGAGCCGGGAGACCTGATCTTCACGGGAACCCCTCCGGGAGTCGGAGCGGCACGCAAGCCTCCCATCTTCCTCAAGGGCGGAGACACGGTGGAAGTAGAGATCGCGGGGTTAGGTGTCCTGAAGAATCCGGTCGTCCAGGAGTAGCCCGGTTCCGATCCGCCCCTGCCTACATGAACATCACAAGGCCGGGGACATCTTTGAGTTTTTCGTAGACTTGCAACACCTGTTCGGCCTTTTGGAGTTCCGGTTCCAGCGTGACCGACACATAACGGCCATTGGGGGTGTGGTGTTCCCGAAACGGGCAGTCGGTCCTCATCTCCAATGCGTCGCGCACCGCCGCCAGGACGCGGGCGACAAAGCCCTCCTCAACCTTGCCGATGGCTTTGAAGGTATAGACCCCGGGGAAAGAGTGAGTGGATTCGAGAAGTTCCAGAGGGGGGAGTGAATTCACTTAAGATCTCTAATCGAGCAATGGGGAGGGAAAGCGATCAGAAGTTGCCTGCCTGATCATCGTAGAAAACGAGTACGATTTGAATAGTGGAAAAAATCCATGAACCCGAGAGAACAGAGAGATGTCTCTCCAGAGCGACTTGAACAAATGCGATTGCCCAATCTGACTCTCCTTCCCTAAAATACTAGAGGACATCGGGCTGCATTCGTGCCCTGAACACGATAAGTTCCCATCGATACAAAACCTCGGAGCAATTTTCCCCCTTGGCCGAACCAAAACGCAATGAGTTGAAGGTCCGTGAGAAACGGGCCATTCTCGTCTCCGTCATCCTTCCGGAAACTCCCGTCAACGAGGAGGATCCACTGGATGAACTGAAGGGGCTTGTCAAGACCGCCGGCGTCGAAGTCGTGGACACTCTGGTGCAGCGTCGCCAGTTCCCGGATGCCAAGACCTATCTGGGGAAAGGGAAAGTCGAGGAACTCACGGAACTCTTCAAAAGTTCCGGAGCGGAACTGATCGTCTTCGACAACAATCTGAATCCGGCCCAGGGGCGTAACCTCGAAACCGCGACCGGAGCGATTATCGTCGACCGGAGCGAGATCATCCTCGATATTTTCGCCTCGCACGCCCGCACCTATGAAGCCCGTCTGCAGGTGGAATTAGCGCAACTCCTCTATTTCCGTCCCCGCCTGAAGCGGATGTGGACCCACCTGTCGCGCGAAGGCGGTATGAGCAACCGTGGTGCGGGTGAGCAACAGTTGGAAATCGATCGCCGCTTGATCGACAAGCGCGTCGCCGAACTGAAAGAGCGACTCTCCGTGGTGCAGAAGCAACGGGAGCGGATGGTGGCACAACGCCGCGATCAACAGACGGTATCCCTCGTCGGTTACACGAATGCCGGCAAAAGCACGCTCATGAATGCGCTGACCGGCGCGGATGTCTACATGGCGGACCAGTTGTTTGCCACGTTGGATACCCGCACGCGGGCGTGGAATGTCCCCCATTCCGGAACTGTCCTGTTGAGCGACACCGTCGGTTTCATCCGTGACCTCCCGCATAACCTTGTCGCGTCATTCCGCTCGACGTTGGAAGAGGCTCGACACGCCGACGTGTTGCTGCACGTCGTCGATGCCAGCCATCCCCAGGCGGAAGAACAGATCGCGACCGTCAACCAGGTTCTGAAAGAGATTGACGTCGAGACTTCCGAGGCGATTCTGGTCCTCAACAAGATTGACGCCGTTCCCAACCCGTCGTTTCTGGACGTTCTTCGTTCCAAGTATCCGGGAGCGATCTCCGTGAGCGCCCGTCAGAAAATTGGCCTGGACCGTCTGGGACGGTATGTGGCCGAGAGATTGAGTGACGGATTTGCCGACGTGGTGATCGAAACATCCGCGGGCAATGGCAAGCTGCTGGCTTTTCTGGCCGAGCATGCCGAAGTTACGGAACGAACGTTTGTCGATTCGCGGATGACGATACGTTGCCGGATGGCGAAACGGTCGCTGCATCAGTTGTCCGAAGATGGGGACACGCGTATTCGGATCGAGTCGAGCGATTCGCTCCCTGCTTTCGTTCCCGAGGTGCAAGACGCGGGCGAAGGGGACGATTTCGAAACGTCCCGCAGCGCGAAATCGGCCTGATAGCCGCAATTCTTCGCGGGGAAATGCCTTACAGCATTGTCATCGCCGGATGTTGTGAGGTGTTCAACCCCCACTTGACCCTCTGCGGGGGATGACTATACTCCCCCTCCCCCCATGTCACCTCCGCGCTCGCGCACGGGGTCTCCCAATTCGTTTTCGACATTCGGATCGTAACACCACGGAAGGAAAGTCGATGTCCGATCCTGAGCCGTTTATAGATATTCACTGCCATCTGATACCCGCCATCGACGATGGTTCCCAGTCCTGGGAAGAGACGCTCGAAATGGCGGATATGGCCGTTCAGGACGGGATCGGAGCCATTGTCTGCACCCCGCACCAACTGGGGAACTTCGCACACAATCACGGTGATATGATCCGGGAGCGGACCTATGAACTGCAGCAGGTTCTCGACGAACATGGTATCGGTCTGATCGTCCTCCCCGGCGGTGATGTCCGGATCGAAGAGACGATGGTGGATAAGCTCTGCTCCGGTGAAGTCATGTCGCTGGGAGATCATCGACGCCACGTGCTACTGGAACTGCCGCACGAAATGTATTTCCCCATCGAGCGGTTGCTTGAGGATTTACGCTCCGTGGGAATGATCGGGATTCTGTCGCATCCGGAGCGAAACCAGGGGATTTTGAAGCAGCCGGAAGTGCTGCCGCCACTGGTCGACCGGGGTTGCCTGATGCAGGTGACCGCCAATAGCCTGACGGGGACCTTCGGTACGCAATTACAGCAATTTACGGAGAGTCTGATCGTTCAAGGACTAGTGCATTTTGTCAGTACGGACGCCCACAGCCCCAAGTCCCGCCGACCTTTGCTGCGTCGCGCCTACGACCACGTCACACGACTGGTTGGGGAAGACGTGGCGCTTGATCTCTGCTGTCGAAATCCGGGTTGCATCGCTGCCGGCGAGGATATTCCCCTCGGAAGAGTATCAATCCCCCGCGAGTACGGTGGATATACCCGGTCTGGATTCGCTTCGACGGGGACACGCCGGAGGGCCGGTTGATGTTCCCGCGCCTGGCCGTGCGATCTCTCATCCTGCTGATGCTGTGGGGAGGAGTCGTCTCCGGCGGGCTTGAATTTCGCGCTCAGGCAGATGACTGGGGAGAAGCGCGAAGGGCGGGAGCGTTCGTTTTTCGAGCCGATTTTCCGCTTCGGGACGAAGAACAATTGCTCCGTGAGATGTCGCAACTGGGAGCCGATTTGAAGCAGACGCTGGGCATCAAGCTTTCCCCCCACAACACGGAAGTGTTGTTGTTCCACAATCGCGCAGCCTATCAGAAATACTTGTCAATTCGCGTCCCTGAAGGAGTGAATCGCCCGGCCTTGTTCGTAAAGACGGATGAGTTGGCGCGGGTTTATGCCTTTCGTGGTCCGGAACTTTCGACCCACTTGAGACATGAAGGGACACACGCCCTGCTGCACGGCAGTCTCAAGATTTTGCCGTTGTGGCTGGATGAGGGACTGGCGGAGTATTTCGAAGTCCCGGCGGAGGCCCGGCCGAGTGAAAACCCTCACTTGAGAAGCATCAAATGGGGTGCCCGGCTGACCTGGCGCCCCCATCTGCGCAACCTCGCAGCCAAGAGGGAAATGCAGGAAATGGGACCCAAGGATTACCGCGATGCATGGGGTGTCGTGCATTTTCTGATTCACGGGCCGGAACCGGCCCGCCAAATCCTGGTGGAGTATTTGCAGACGATCCAGAAGGGGGAAGCCCCCGAGCCGCTGGAAAAACAGCTTGAAGCTTCTCTCCCGGGGTATGAGGACCGGATCGCACAGCACTTCCGTCAGTGGAAATAAAGCCGTTTGCGAGAGCTGTTTTTCGCGAGATTTCTCGATGTCTTGGCGGACTCAAAGGGTGGAAAACTGCTGTAGACCCAAACTCGGCAAGCCGATAAGATCCCCCCCTGAAATTTCCCGCAAAATCGACCTCTCCGAGCCTCTTTATTTCAAGCGTTCGTCCGGATTCAGGACGAACGAAATTCCAGTCTTCAGTTTCGATGGAGCCCTGTCATGCGGAAAGCACTCTGCCTGGCTGTCTCATGTGTTGCTCTCACAATTCCGACGCTCTTGCTGGTTTCCTCCTGGGGACACGCAGCCGGGCGCCCGTTCCTCCGGACATCCGCTGCAGAGCCGGCAGAAGAACAACCGAAGAGTGTGGAGAAACTGACCAAGGAGCATGGTCCCTGGATGATTATGGTCTGCAGCTTCACCGTCAGCAATTTTGAACACGAAGCAGAACAGCGGGCCAATGCCGACAAAGCGGCACGTGAACTGGTCCGCGATCTCCGTGCGAAAAAAATTCCGGCCTTTCTTTACTCTCAGGACGAACTGGAATCGAACACCTCCGGCTTCGACCGGGCAGGGCGGAAAGTCCATCTGAAGATGAAGGAACGGACAAAACAACTCTGCGTCCTGGCGGGAAACTATCCCAGCTTTGAAAGCCGCGAAGCCCAGGACATGCTGAAGAAAATCAAGAAGATGAATCCTCCCTGCCTGAAGAACGCCGAATTCTTCCGGACACCCTCCCGCCAGACTCCATTGAGCGGAGCGTTCCTGACGGTTAATCCCATGTTGACCCCTCAGGAAGTCGCCAACATGGAGCGCAAGTCCGATCCCCTGTTGATCAAGTTGAACAGCGGCGGCGATTACAGCCTGTTCAGGAACCCCGGGAAGTACACGCTCGTCGTGGCGACCTTCCTGGGACAGTCCCAGACGCTGGCTATGAACACCTCCGCCGAGGACGCAGTGCGAAAAACTGCCGTGTTTGATGCGAAATTGAAATCACCGTCCCTGGACAAGGCGGGGGAAGATGCCTGGGCACTGGCGGAGACCATGCGATCACAAAAGCTGGATGCCTACGTCTATCACGATCGCTATCAGTCGGTCGTGACGGTGGGAAGTTTTGATCGCGCCGATGACCCCCGGATGATCCAGTGGGCCAAGAAATTTGGAGCCAAGACAGTCATGCATCCGCAGACCAAAAAGGAAGTGTTGATGTGTGAGACGATCAAATCCGCGGGAAGGACAAACAACGCCCCGGATCGTACCTGGCTGATGGATCCCGAACCCCGACCGATGGAAGTTCCGCATCTCAAGTAGGTTATTCCTGGTCATCGGCCCTTTGTGAGAATGATCTATCGTCGTTTGGGAGAAGATTATAAGATTTGCAGCTCAGAGGATTTTCCCTGCACGTCACGACGACGGCAAAACGACACACGGGTCAGTCATGATGACGCTTAGCCCAGAATCGAATCACATTCAGGTCACTGAGGCCGGGTCGGGGTATTCCTCCGCCGAAGTTTCAAACATCACCCATGATCTGACCGTTGTGGTTCCGGCTTACAATGAAGAACAGCGGCTTCCCCGCACCCTTCGAGACCTGAAGGCATTTCTTGAGGAATGGGGTGTCGATTACCGCGTCCTTGTTATCAATGACGGAAGCGCCGATCGGACAGGGGAATTGGCTACCGGATTCGGGAGCCGTTTCTCCACGCTGAACATGCCTCGCCAATCGGGAAAGGGCGCCGCAGTCCGGGCAGGCATGCTGGCCGCGAGCGGAAACGTTGTCGCCTTCACCGATGCGGATCTCCCCTATGACCTGAGCGCGCTGCGGGCCGGTTATGCCTGGGTGCGGCGCGGAGGTTGCGACGTCGTCTTCGGAGCACGAGACCTCGAAGAATCGCAGCATGCAGTCCCACGAAAACTCGCGCAGCATCGCCACGACAGTCTTTCGTGGAGTCGTCTCAACTCTGGTCTCGCGACAAGTGACGGACACCCAGTGCGGACTCAAGATATTCAGCCGGGTAGGGGCGCAGGCGATCTCTTTTGTCGGTACCGTATCGATGGATTTGCCTTCGATGCTGAAGTGGTCTACCTGACTCACTTTCTCAAACTGCCGTTTCGCCGTGTCGCGGTGACGCTGATCAACGAATACGCTTCCCACCCTGTCGTTGTCGCGTCATGTATTGCCGATGCCTGCGTGATGCTGAACCTCGCGCGCGCCTGGCGGGAGAATATCATTCCGCAGAGGCATTCGAGGCAAATGCCGATCTTGCCGCGCAAGTCGGCCTGACGCGGATGGGAGAGGGCGATGTCCGCGGGGCTGACAACGCTGACGCACCGAATTCAGAACCTCATCCTGCAGGCGGATGATTTCGGACTGAATGAACCCGTGACGCGAGGCATCATCCACGCGTTCGAACAGGAGAGTTCTCACCAGTACCTCTGCCATGACAACTCCCTGTTCTTCTCCAGCAATGATGTTCTGGAAAAACCTCCAGGAGCGGCAAAAAAGCGGGCAGATTCCTTCCAGGATCGGCGGATGCTCGGGGAAAAGGAAATCGCACCGTTCGACTTCGGGGTCCATCTCAATCTGACGCAGGGAAAGCCTCTGACGGGAGACAGGTACCCTGCCGGATTGCGACCGTGACGGATTCTTTCCGTATCGGATCGCTCTATTTCAGGCTGATGGGGCGTGCCAGGAAATATCGGGACGCATTATTGGAGGAATTGCGTGAACAGGTCGGCATGGCTCGGGACCAAGGGGTGGCTCTCACGCATTTGAACGGTCACCAGTACGTCGAATTACTCGCCGGCCGTTCGATCACTGATCCCCGATCTGATGCGGCATTTCGGGATCCGTGGAAGTCGCGGTAAAAAGCCGTAGAACCGGCGGTGTGGGAAACGACATTCTCGCGCGGTGAACTCGATAACGGCTTGCTGGCCGTGGTCAAAACCGCGTATGCCCGTCGTTTCCGTCATCTTCTCGATCGACACGGAATTGTGCATCCGGATTGTTATTTCGGGATTTCGCATGCCGGCCGGGTAAATGAGGTCTTGGAGACTTTTCTGGAGCGTGCCCCCACGGAGGGGACAACGGAAATCTGCCTCCATCCGGCGACCGAGCCGGGACATCATACGTTGATTCCCATTCCCGGCTGGGATGATCCACTGGAAAAACTCCGCCCGAAAGAACTGAAATACTTCATCTCCGGCGAGTGTTTGGGGCTGCTGCGGAAATACCGGGTCCGGCTGGGGCGTTTTTCCGCCCTTACTGGTGGAAAATGATCTTCACCGGTTCCGCCAAATCGACATAATTTCCCCCCTGACTTGAGGAATCGGCAGATTCGGCCGCCGATGTCCATCATTGGTTTTTCTCAGAGGGGGATCGCGTCCATGACTGAACTCGCCGCGCGGAATTCCACGGCAACCCGCTGGTGGAAAGAATGGGAATTCTGGTGTCTGCTGGGATTGGTCAGCCTGTTCTTTTTCCTCCGCGTAACGTCGATCTCCATTCGGGGAGAAGAATCCCGGCGCGGACGCATCGTCGGGGAATGCTGAACACGGGCGATTGGATCGTTCCCCGGATTCAGGGAGAGCCGGTCTTCTTTCGCCCCCCGCTGCAGAACTGGATGATCGCCGTGGTGGGACTGTGTCGCGGCGAAGTGGATGCTTGGGCCGTCCGGTTGCCGAGTCAGTTGGCGATCCTGGGGATGGTGATCCTGCTGTATGGATATTGCCGCACGTTTCTCTCCCGTGCAGGAGCGTTGGCCTGCGGATTGGTGTTTGCGACCTTCGGCCAGGTACTGGAACTGGGCCGGCTCGGTGAAACCGAATCTGTGTTCACATTCTTTCTCGCCGGGGCCCTGTTGACCTGGCGGTGGTGCGTCAATGCACGTGTCAATTGGTGGGCTACCTGGGGCTTGAGCTATGCGCTGGCAGCACTGGCGACCCTGACGAAAGGTCCGCAAGCCCCCGTGTATTTCTGTGGATCGATCTGGATTTTCCTGGTGTTGAGCTGGGATTGGAAACGCCTCTTCTCCTGGGCGCACCTGTTTGGAATTGTCACGGCCCTGTGTGTCGTGGCGCTGTGGCAAGTCCCTTATGCGCTGCAGATGGGATGGGAGACTTCATTCCGGGTTTATTTTGGGGATGTCGGACCAATACGCTTCAACTCCATGAGCTGGAAGTCAGTTGGCGCACACATGGTCTCCTTCCCGGCAGAATTGCTATTCGGATCGCTGCTTCCCTGGTCCCTTTGCCTGCTGGCATATGCCAACAAGGGCTTCCGGGCGAGTCTCGGACGTGCGGGAACGGAAGCCTTTTTTCTGGCGACTTGCGTGGCCGTCACATTTCCCTCGGTCTTACCCCACCCGGGAGCCAGTCTCCGTTACTACATGCCACAGCCCCGTTTCGCGGGATTGGTGGCGATCGTACTCGAACGGGGAGTGTTCGCGCGCCGACCGAAGTCTGGAAAATCCGGTTTCAGCAGTTTCTGAAGGTCATGACTCTGTTCGTCCTGGGGGCTTCCCTTTGTGCGCTCGGAATCGCTCTGTTCAATCCGCGATCTCCCTGGTCACCCTCTCCCTTGATGGGACTGATGTATCTGTCGCTGGGAATCGCTTGTGGCGCAGGGTTGTGGTGGGGAGGAGAACGCCGCGACGCACGGCATGCACTCACCGGCATTCTGTGTCTCTGTTGCTTCCTCGGAATGACTCCCGGGACGGTTCTGGTCAATATCCGTAATCACATGAGTGAAGATGCCCGGACCGCGATCCTCAAGGTCCGTAGCCACTCCCGTCCGAGGAGCCGATCGTCAGCCTCGGACCGATGCATCACCCCTTTCTATTTCACTCAGCGCCCCGTCCCCAGGCTGACCGGTGCGCCGGAGGATTTGCTGCCAACTTGCCCAATACGGATTACTTCTGCGTGTGGGTCAAGGGTGAGACGGAACCGAAACTCTCTTTTGCGTGGGAACGGCTCGCGAAGATTTCGTGCGATCGAAATCGCCATGCGACGGCGACAGAAGTCATCTTCGTCGGACGTCGCCTTCACGACCAGATGGCCCATAAGGGGCCTTAAGATTTTTCCGGAGCGGGAGGAATCGCATCGACCGGTTTGGAGGGTGGAACCGACGGTTTTACTTCCTTCGCCTTCTCGTTCTCCTTCGTCGCTTCGGGTTTGACTGGATCCTTGGGTTGATCCGTGAATGTAACGTCGACGACGTATGGTTCCGAGGAATGAGGATGCCGGACCTGCACCGTGTGGTGTTCCCGATCGGCCGTCATCAGGATGCCGGTTGTGAGATTCTGGTTCTCATAGCGGTGAATCTGCTCGCCGGTCCGAAGGTCGAGCAGCACGAGCGCATATTTCTGTAATGCGGGGCCCTGGCGGAGAGGCTGCTCCTGCTTCTTCTCAATCAATGCCAGTACCGGGTGGCTTCCCGTCTGGCCGAACAGATCCGTGGGGAATGGGTTCGTCCGCGCCCAGATCAGATTTCCCGTCTGGCGGTCGAGTCCGTAAATCGTCCCCAGGAATTTCGCGTCCGTATTTTCCGGGAACGGGAAGATGCCCGTGATCACCAGGATCCGGTCCTCGCGCGCAATGACCTGAAATGAGGTGCGCGGCGGCAAGGGCGGGAGCTTTGCGGAGAGTGTGCGGGTCTGATCGCGCAACGAAAAAATCTGGAAATCCCCTTCCGGTCCCCATGCGATCAATTCCTCATTCTCCGTGATGCCGATATTGGGAGGGGCGGCAAAGGTCTGTTCCCAGAGATTCTTCTGTTCGGCGAGATTGAACAGCCGGAACGTTTTGTGGTCCTGGTTTCCGCAGGAGCATTCCCGCGCAGGGAGCAATCACCTGTTCGCCGATGGGCAGAGAGCGAGATCCAATCGAGGCCCCATCCTGCTGTCGGATCATTTCGACCTGCGCGGGATTGGCGAGGTCCACGAGACAGAGATTCTTTCCTTCCGAAAACGCCTCGGACTGTCCTCCCACGTGAAATCGTTTCCAGAGATTCTTCCCGGTCAGCGGGTCCAGGCCGAGGATCTGGTTGTCCTTGAGGACGCAGACAATCTCCTGGTTGGCGAGGATCAGCCTTCCGCCGGCGCGCCCCGCATAGGAATCGACGATCCGGGATTGTGCCCGGCGAGGCCACGCGAACAACGTTTCGGTATCCTCACGGTCAAAGTAACCGGAGGTCTGTCCCTCATACAGCGATTCCCGCCACACAATTCGGGGTGGGGACTGCAGGGTGTCAATGGCCCACAGGACCTGGCGGTTGGAGACCAGCACCAGGTGACCTACCGCCGCGTACCGCCAACTCATGATCCCCGACAGATTCATAAGATCCATCAAGGGGAGGCTCCACAGTTCCCTGCCCGAAGAATCGACGGCGTTCACCACGGTAGTGATATCCGCCTGATCGACCTGCAAGCGGTAAGGAAGCCGCGTGGGGAAAGGTTCGCTCAACGGTGCGATCATCAACGGAAATTGTGCGTTCCTCTCGGCTTGAGGGTCTTGTTTGACCACGACTTTCCCCGTCGGCCAGGGGCTCAAGGCAGGCATCCGCAACGGACCATTTCCCTTCGCCCACTCGCTGAGGAGTTCGCGGCCGGTTCGTCCCCCTGCCGCCTGCACGGCGGAGTATTTCGTCTGCAGTTGCGCGCCCCAGGACTCCGCAGACTCCGTCTCTTTTCGGTCCAAGGCGATCGCCGCCAGTTGCGCAACCGCAGGCGCCGCCGTCTTGGGATCGTTCCCTGCGGCACGACTCAGAAGAATCATCTCACCTCCGAGGCTTTGTTTTTCGGTGGAGGAGAGTAGTGTGTCGCGGAACCGTTCTCCCACCGGAATTCCCCGGGTCAAGTGGAGCAGGTCATTCCGTAATTCCGCCCGGTCCTTGGACTCCTGCCACGCAACTTCCAGTCTTTTGGTCAGTTGTTCCCGATCGGCTGCAGGGATTTTCTCGTCGAACAAGGGGGAGAGTGCCGAGGCAAACAGCAGGTCGCGGCGGACTGCGTAATTCGTATCGTGCCGTTCGATGGACTGCTCCTGAGGCTGTTGCAACGCCTGCACAATCAGATCGAGAGCAAGTTGAGGTTTTCCTTGCCGCGACAGATCCGCGCTGCGAGCCAGAGTCCATAGACCACCCCAGGGAGAATCAAGCGCCGCAGCGGGAGGAATCTCCGCCAGCCACGCCGACCCTGTTTGCGGATGGACACGCGCTTCTTCCAGGGCACTGGAAACCCACAGATCGCGCACCCCCGTGTTCTTTCCGGCGTCCCAAGCTTTGTGAAAGTCTGCGAAGGCACCCGCAAAATCTCCCTGATGAAGACGCACTTCCCCGCGGATCAGCCAACCTGGTTCATCGCGTGGCTCCGTCTTCAATGTGATGTGTTGATCGGCTGCGAGATGTTCCAGAGACGGCAGGGCGTACACTGTGTCATAAGACTGCGAGAGGATCCCCCGCTCCGTCGCCACCAGATTTCCCAGCGGCTTCTCCCCCCACCAGTGCCGGCGCGCCCGGATACTTCCCTGTTCCAGGTCGAGCGTCAAGAGTTCCTGGTTCGCCAGCGGCAGGAAATAAAACGCGCCCGAGAAGAATCCCCGCCCCGCAGGAGGTGTGATCGGAATTTCTTCAGGCCAGAGAGGCTTGCCGTCGCTCAGTCCTAGCGCACGGACCCGATTCCGCCCGACCAGGATCACTTTCCCCTGGACAACCCCGGCGACATACAACGCCTCATCGCGCGGCGCTTTCCAGCGCAGTTCCCCCGTGTACAGATTCAGGCAGAACAATTCCTGCGTCTCGCGCGGCGTGATCAACACGGAGTCGCCGCTGATCATCGGTTCTCCTTCGCTCCAGCGGGACTGGCCTGACACCCCCTGTCCTCGAACGTACAGGCGAAGTCCTCGTGAGCCGGCGCGGGCGCCGCGCGAATTCTCCTTGAACTCATAGGCCCAGGCGAGGGACTGCGTCGTGGGATTGACCGCCACCAGCGTCTGCAAGCCGGTTGGGCAGACAATCAGACCATCCACGGCCGTCGGACTCAGCCCGGAGAACCGCCGCAACGCGTCGTACAACGGCACGGCCTGGGCCTGAACGAGAGTCTGACTCCACAGCATCTTCCCGTCCGCCGCATTCAGCACGACCAGTTGAACCTCTTCCTTGTCGTCCGCCAGACAGTACAGCCTTCCTTCAAGCGGCAACGGTGGTCCGAGGAAGAACAGATCCCCCACTCGCGAGTTCGCATCCGAGGAACGATTGCCGACATCCCACACCATGCGCCCGGTTTTCACATCGTGAGCGACGAGACGATTGGATTCACGCGGGCCCAGAGGATTGCCCGGATTGTTGTTGAAGGCCAGTTCCCCGTAAAACCCCGAATCCTCGATCGAGTAAACCCGTTCTCCATCACTGCTGAGCGTCCCATATGCGAGGTTATCCCACGTTCGGTGTCGCAGCAGTGCATACAACTGTTCTCCGCGATTCCCAGCCTGCTGGACAGCGGGAGAGATCTGGGAAAGGAGATAGTCGATCGGCGTGTCTCGCTCTCCGGATTCCCAACGGATCTGACCGGTTTTCAAATCGACTCCTTGCAGGTGCCGATACGTGCGGATGATCGCGAGGTCGCCGACGATCAAAGGGGACATGGAGGGGAGCAGTGGAATATTCCGCTTCACGGCATTTTGGAACGTCCGGTCGAGGCGATCCAGATAATCGAGATCTTCCTCCAGGGAAGGATCAGGTCCCAGGGAATCTTTCCAGCGAGTCGTCGAAATCTGCCACTGCTCCCGCAGACCGGGGGGGCCCGCCGCGGAGACGGGAGTCCGACCGGTCTCTCCGCGAAACACAAGCCAGTCCTCTCCAGGGAGTCGAGTTGCCGGTGATTGAGGAACGTGAATCCAGGCGTAAATCTGTTCTGTAGATGCGGGAAGCGGAAGGGAACGGCCCCCCCATTCGAGCGTTCCCGCCTTGAACGCGACTTCGTTCTCCTGCAACAGGTTTCTGACGCGAGACGGATTCCCGGCCCGCTCCCAGCAATAGGCCGCCAACGCGACGGAATTTGGCGTCAGCTTCTGCTGCAGTCGTGAGACCCGCAGCCATTCCTGCCACAGGAGCGCGGCACTGGCGAAACGGCCATGATCCAGATGATGGTGCGCCAATCGGCTGGTCGCTTCCAACCCCGCCTGCGTGTATTGAAACAGCTGGGCAACCTCCGCGAGGGCAGGCCAGTCCTGACGCGCGAGCGCTTCCGTCAAAAGTCGACGAGCTTCCCCGCCGTATTGGGCCTCATATTCCCCCGCATGTGACTGGATCAATTTTTCGAGATCACCGCGGATCTGCGCCCGGTGAGTTTTTCGCGCGGGATTTTCGCTTGTCACCTCGCTCGAGACAAAGGAATCTTCATTCGCGGCTAGCAGATTCTGCAATTGCCGAATCGCTTCCAGGGCGCGCCCCTGATCGTTGAGTTGCAGCGCATTCTTGTGCCGCCGGGTGAGTTGCGGATCCCTGGTCGGGAGGTTGTAGGGTCGGTCGGCAGGGTTCCCTTGAGCCCCCGGTTGAAGAGGCAGTGGCTGGGCGAAAACGTATGCCGTCAACAGCAGCACGCTGAGTCCGAGCCATCGGAACGGTGACCCGCTGGTGGGTCGCATCGATCTGATCATGCCTGGGGTTTCTCCGTTCGCTCGCTCGACTCCATTCATCATACACGAGTGCCCGGGAAACGTCTCCCCGATTTCCACCGGGAAATCACCCGACGAACGTCACTTGATATCACCGGCCTCGAAGACCGCGAAGTTCGCCGGATCGATTCGTTTTTTCAACGCTTCCAGAATCTCCTGCGGCGTCAATCGTTCGACCCGCTTCTCAAGATTCTCGTAATAGGCCATCGTCCGACCGGTCAACAGGGTGATATTCAGCTTCTGGGCCAGGTCGGCATCATCCGTTCGCGCCACCTGTTGCCGTTCCAGAAATCCCTGCTTGGCCCGGGCGACTTCCTCGGGAGTCGGGCCTTCAGCGAGCAGTTTCTTCAACTCTTCGTGGACCGCCTTGTTCACCTTTTCCACGTTCTTAGGATTTGAAATGGCGGTAATTGTGACCGTCGTCCGTTGATCGAGGGGATCGGCCGACAGACTCGAATAGACCCCGTACGACAGTCCTTCCTTTTGACGGATCCGATCTCCCAACCGGGAGGACAAAGCCCCTGCCCCCAGGATGTAGTTCCCGAGAGCCAGCGGCGCGTAATCGGGATCATCGTCCCGCAGAGGAATGACCAGTCCGGCCAGGTAGACCGCATTCGCTTTTTCCGGAATGCGGATAATCTCCGTCGTAGGAGACCAGTGGGAGGGAACTCCCCGTTCGATCCGCGAATATGGCTGCGGGTTGGACCAGTTTTCGAACAGTTTTTCCAGCAACGGTTTCGTGGCCACCGGATCGAAATCGCCGACGACGGAGACCTGGCCGAAGTGCCCCCCCAGGAATTGGTCGTACAGCTCGCGGATATGATCGATCGACAAGGTGCGGACCCGATCAATTTCTTCGTCAATCAGGGGAATATACCGCACGTCCGTGGCCGGATAGTCGGTCAGCTTGCGGAGCAAGGCGCGGGAACCGACCGATTGCGGATCGGTCCGGTCCTGTTGCAGGGATGCCAACTGCCTCTGTTTCAGGAGTTCGAATTCCTTGGGATCCAAATCCGGTTCCCGGAGGATCTGTCTCAGTAGTTCCAGGACGCGGGGCAGATTCTTCTTTTTGGTCTGCAACGAGAACGTCGCCAGCCCCGGGACACCCAGGGCGCGTAATTGCGCGAAGTTCCGGTCCAGTTCGTCGTTCAGGGCTTCGCGGTCCAATTCCTTCGTCCCGCGCCCCATCATGGAAGGGAGAAACTCCGCGGCGGTCGCATACGGAGCCAGAGTCGCGGCGGACCCATACCGCAGGCTCAGGCGAATCTCCACCACTTCGCCGCGCGTTTTCTTCGGGAGAAAGGCCGCCTGGATGCCACTTGGCAGAGTCAGGCGAGTCGTTCGTTTTTCGATGTTCGCCGGCGAGACGTCGAAGGCTTCCCCCTGCGAGCCTGATTCCCGCCCCTTGTAGTCCTTGAGCAGTTGAGCGATCCCCGGCGAGGCCGGAATCTCGATCTTCTCGGATTGCTCCGTGGGAAGGAACATTCCAACAGTCCGGTTGTTCTGCTTGAGATACTTTGCCGCGACCGCTTTGACCTGTTCCACCGTCACTGCTTCGATCCGATCCCGGTGCAGGAAGTACAGCCGCCAGTCCCCCTGTGCCGCCCATTCACTCAATTCGACGGCGATACCGCTCGTGTCTGCGGCGGCGAGCTCACGGTGCTTGATCAACTGCACCTTGGAACGCTCCACCTCTTTCTCCGTGATTTCCGACTTGGCGATCCCTTCGGTGGTATCGATCAGGGTGTCGAGGACCGATTCCGGAGGAACATTCTTGTTTACCTCGGCCATCAAACGCAGCACACCGGGGTCATGCCAGCCATAGGCTGAACCGGAGACACTCGCCGCTTTGCGAGTCTCTACGAGCGCCTTATACAGTCGGCCGGAAGGCGGAGTAGTGAGCATCCCCTCCAGCACCTCCAGCGGGGCGAAATCGGGATGGGTTCCCGAAGGAACGTGATAGACCACCCCCACCACGGAAACCTCGCCGACCCGGCGAAGCGTCACATGCCGTTCTCCGTCCTGGGGGGGTTCTTCCGTGTAGGTATTATCGAGTTTGCGCGTGGGCTTCGGAATCTTGCCGAACGCATCGACAATCATCTTCAGCGTCTGTGCCTCATCGAATTTTCCGGCGACAACCAGCAGCGCGTTGTCGGGTTGATAAAAGCGCTTGTAGAAATCGCGCAGCTTTTCGACTGGCACCCGTTCGATGTCGCTCCGGTTGCCGATGGTTGACTTGCCGTAGTTGTGCCATTCGAACGCAACCGCCATCATCCGTTGCGCCAGAATCCGGGAGGGAGAATTTTCGCCTCGTTCGAATTCGTTCCGGACGACTGTCATTTCCGAGGCGAGATCTTCCCCCTTGATCAGGCTGTTGACCATCCGGTCCGCCTCCAGCTTGATGGCGAATTCCAGGTTGTCCGGCGTGGCGGGGAGGGTTTCGAAATAGTTTGTCCGGTCGACCCAGGTGGTCCCGTTGAACTTCGCTCCGCGCGCCTGCAGCGCCTTAGGGATCTGGGGATGGTCGGGAGTTCCCTTGAAGACCATGTGTTCCAGGAGATGCGCCATTCCCGCTTCGCCGTAACCCTCCTGCCTCGATCCCACGAACACGGTCAAGTTAACGGTCACGACCGGCTTGGAGTTGTCCGGTACGAGCAGGATCTGCAATCCGTTGGGGAGCGAGAACTGGGAGATCCCCTCGATCGTCGCAATTTTTTGCACGCCCGCAGGGGCCGATTCCGCAGCACTCAATGGCATGTTGTCCCCCAGATGGTCGGTCATTCCTATAACCAGAAACGTCAGGAGCAAGGTCGATACGGGCCGATGTTTGGTCCCGCCAAATCGCAGGAAACAGGCCCTCGCGCGCAGAGCGGCCACAGTCAAAATCCAGAATTGAGTCACGAATCCGTTCATCGTTAGCGGTACTCCAGTCGGCAATTCGGGGACCAGGACACAACCTCATGTTGTGAAATGCGTTTTGTATCGTAACAAACCTGCAAAAATGGGGGAGATTCACGCGTTAAAATTGTGGAGAACCTCTGGAAAAAGACAAGTGGCCAGTGCGCTGCTCCTGTGGACGTTTGAAGAAAAAGTCTTCACTCATTCCTGCTCGCAATCTGGACACTTTCTGGCCTGTAGTGCACAGAGATTGTCCACGGAATTCTCTGTTACCTACGCCGAAAAAGCTGATAATTGAGAAAGAAAACTTCACTTCCCGCCACTTCCACGGTTTGACGATATGCAGTCTTCTCTTCCTGGCTCATCGCGTGGCCCCAGCCGTAATTCTTCTCCCCTCTATACTATCTTGGGGGTGGTTGCGCTCTGGCTCCTCTGGGTTGTGATTCCGGTGTCCGGTGCCGAACAGGATTCGAAGACCGATCCTGCGGATCGACTCGCGGCACGAATTGATCATTGGATCGAAAACGGTTGGAAGAAAAACAAAGTCGCTCCCGCTCCTTCTGCTGACGATGCGGAATTCATGCGCCGGGTGTATCTCGATCTGTCCGGACGAATACCCTCCGTCTCCGAGGCGCGGCAGTTTCTGAAGGATAAAAACCCGGAGAAACGCCGCGCGTTGGTGGAGAATCTGTTGCAAGGCCCCGGTTATCTGCGGCACTTCACCAATGTCTGGCGGCGCGTTTATCTGCCGGAGCTCCAGACGACACCGCAATTTGGATTAGTCACCGCCGGATTCGATACATGGTTGCGCGAACAGCTGGTCCGCAATGCCCCCTACGATCAGACCGTGCGGGAGTTGCTGACCGGATCCTTGACTGGCGACCCGCGCGGTAGTTCCGCGACTCAACTCTTTGTGCAAGTCAAGGAGCAGAAACCAGAGAACATCGCCGCGGGAGTTTCACGTTCCCTACTTGGGGTCCGGCTCGAATGCGCCCAATGCCACAACCATCCCTTCGCCAAATGGAAGCAGGAGGAGTTCTGGGGATTCGCGGCCTTTTTCCAGGAACTTCAGCCCGGTACGGAAAAGAACACGTCAGCGAAAGCCGAACTGACGATTCCCGGAAAGAACAAAGTCGTCGAAGCCCGATACCTGGAAAGTGATCAGGGTGTCAAAGCGGGAGGCACTTCGGCTCGTGTCCAGGTAGCGGACTGGATTGTTTCCCGGCAGAACCGCTTTTTCGCGCGGGCGACCGTCAATCGGGTGTGGGGAACAATGTTTGGAAAAGGGATTGTCGATCCCGTTGATGATTTCGATGAAGCGAACCCCCCCAGCCATCCGGAACTCCTTGATGAACTGGCCTCCGCCTTCGCGGAGCAGGGGTTTGATTTGAAGTTTCTGCTTCGGGCGATCACTCGTTCACGGACGTATCAGGTTTCCAGCCTGCAGACCGATCCGTCCCAGGAAAATCTGAGGCTGTTCGGGCGGATGGGGACGCGACCCCTGTCTGTCGATCAGCTCTTCGATGCGCTTTCCCAGGCGACGGGTTACTACGAGCCGTTCGTGGAAGAGAACAATTTCGGGATGGAAACCCCGCGGATGAAAATCCGGCAGCTTTTTCAGAACGAAAGTGCGACGGGCGAAGCACAGACCTCCATCCTGCAGGCCCTCGCGTTGATGAATGGCGAATTTGTGACGGATGCGACGGACCTGGAGAAAAGCCGGACACTGGCGGGAATCGTGGAGTCTCCTTTCCTGAGCCCTTCCGAAAAGATCGAAGCCTGTTATCTGGCGACATTGTCCCGCTTGCCGCGGGAACAGGAGCAGACCTTCCTGCTGAAGTCGGTGGAACAGGCTAACGAAGCCACCCGCAAAGCGGTCTATACGGACCTCTTCTGGGCGCTTCTGAACAGCAGCGAATTTGTGTTACAGCATTAAGGTTTCGCGAGGTTTGCATGTTCCCCACACCCGATTGGATGACGAATGCCTATTGTTCCCGCCGAGGTTTCCTCCGCGGGGGAATCATGGGCTCTATGCTGTTCTCCGGATCGAGCTGGCTCCCCTGTCTAGCGGCGGAATCGACCGGCAACCCCAATCGGAAGCGGGCCTGCATTCTGCTCTGGATGAGCGGCGGACCAAGCCAGATGGATACGTTCGATCTCAAGCCGGGACACGAAAATGGGGGTCCGTTCAAGGAGATCGAGACCTCCGCCAGCGGAATCAGGATCAGCGAGCATCTGCCCAAGATCGCTCAATTGATGCAGCACGTTTCCCTGATCCGATCCATGAGTACCAAAGAGGGGGATCACACCCGGGCGATGCAGTTCCTGCATACGGGTTATGCTCCCGCCGGGCCGGTGTTGTATCCGACCTTGGGATCTTTGGTCTGCAAGGAATTGTCCAGTCCGCAAGCGGATCTTCCTGGGTATGTCAGCGTGGCTCCGTCCCGCGCGATCAGCCCGCTCGCGCACTCCCCCGGTTTCCTGGGAGCCTCCTACGCACCGATGATCGTCGGATCGGGATCGGGCAATGTTCGAGAGAATGCCGACTGGGCAATGCTCGATCGCTCTTTGCGGGTGGAGAACCTTGTGCCTCCGCCAAATGTTCCCGCCGACGAGACAGATCGCCGCCTCGCGCTCCTGCAGATGCAGGAGGAACAGTTTCGCAAACAGCGCCCCGACGTGCCCGTCTTAAGTCATCAGTCCGCCTATGAAAAAGCGGCCCGGTTGATGCGCTCCTCCGCTGCGGAAGCATTTCAATTGAACAAGGAGCCTGAAGCACTCCGCGCCCGATACGGTAAATCGCAATTCGGACAAGGGTGTCTCCTGGCCCGCCGCTTGATCGAGCGCGGAGTTCCCTTCGTCGAAGTTTCGTTGAACGGTGCGGGGGGCATTCTCAGTTGGGATTCGCATCAGCAGAATTTTGCGACGGTGAAAACGCTCAGTGAAATTCTTGACGCAGGCTGGAGCACCCTGCTGGAAGACCTGCAGCAGCGCGGCCTGCTCGAAAATACCCTCGTTGTCTGGATGGGGGAATTCGGACGAACCCCCAAGATCAATAACAACACCGGTCGGGATCACTTCCCGGATGCCTGGACCACCGCGCTTTGCGGCGGTGGAATTCGGGGGGGACAAGTGATCGGGAAAACCAGCCCGGACGGGATGAAAGTCGCCGAGCGTTCCGTGGGAACGAGCGATTTTCTGGCGACCGTTTGCCGAGCTGTCGGAATCGATCCTGACAAGGAGAATATTTCCAACGTCGGACGTCCAATTCCGATTGTGGACAGGGGCGCCAAGCCGGTTGTGGAATTGTTCTGAGGTGGCATAATTTCCGCTTTTTTCTTCAAAATTGCGTTTTTTTGAGTTTCCTGCGAAACCGGTCCCCCGTTTCCGGTGTTAATGGCTGATGAATTAACCGCCTCTGACCTGACACCGGACAGGAATAAGGGTTTCGGAAGCTATTGCCACGAAAGAGATTGCACCATTCTTCGATCCTTAGTAACCTGCTAGATGGTCACGTTTTTGAGATCA
>JAXMBX010000007.1:0-125927 GCA_046349635.1 Planctomycetales bacterium | reverse complement strand
AAGGTGCTCTCTCTTGGGAGGAAATGCGTAACCGTCTTCGCGAGAAGAAGTGACCACTCTTCGGATTCGTTCACACCTCTATGCAAGCTCTCCGCCTGACGTCCACCGGCATTCAATTCATCACCGATGCCCCGACTCCCGAACCCTCCGGCCGGGAAATCCGCATCCGCGTCACCTGCGCCGGGATCTGCGAAACAGACCTGCAGTTGATGCAGGGGTACATGGGCTTTCACGGGATGCTCGGGCATGAGTTCGTCGGCGTCGCGGAAAACGGCCGCTATGCGGGACAGCGCGTCGTTGGCGAGATCAACTCTGCCTGCCACGCCTGCGACCTCTGCAAAGCCAGTTTGGAGACCCACTGCACGCATCGGACCGTCCTCGGCATCCTCGGCCGCGATGGTGCCTTCGCGGACTATCTGCTCCTGCCGGAGGAGAATCTGCATCCCGTCCCCGACGCCTTGGACGATCGCATCGCCGTCTTCACCGAACCTCTCGCCGCCGCATTCCAGATCGGCGTCCAGGTTCCCGATCTCGCAGGCAAATCAATCCTGGTCCTCGGAGATGGCCGCCTCGGAAACCTCTGCGCTCAGGTCCTCCACTGGCAGCAGGGGAGGGTCGAAGTCATCGGCAAACATCCGGACAAGCTCCGCCTGCTCCAGAACCGCAATATCCCCACCTCGCTTCTCTCCGAAGTGCAGCCGGAAAAACGTTTTGACATCGTCGTCGATGCCACCGGGCATCCCTCCGGTTTCGAAACCGCCCTCCAGTTCCTGAAATCCCGTGGCACGCTGGTTTTGAAAACCACCGTCGCCGCAAAGCCGCCACTCCACCTGGCTCCCCTCGTGATTGACGAAATCACCGTCGTCGGCTCCCGCTGTGGCCCCTTCGCCCCCGCGCTGCAGGCCCTCGCCCAGGGCGTGATTGAGACACAGTCCCTTATCGCCGACATTCGCCCCCTGCGTGAAGGCGTCCAGGCCCTGCACGACGTCGCCTCCCGCCGCACTCTCAAGACCCTGCTCATCCCCTGATCCGGAAGTATGAAGGTTGCGTAAACAGCCAGGGACTGGGGTCAAGACACGCAAACAGCCTTGCCTGTCCTATTGAACACCCTATTTCCACCCGTTAGCATGGAGTTTATTCAGATCCGATTCATCTCTTTTTGTCCACTTTATAATCCCGGGGACTTCTTCCCCAGCAACGCCATTCATTTTCAGCTTCAGACCGTTTTTCCATAATCTTTCTTGCTTGTGCGTCAACAGGAGACAGCGAGAGTGGTGATCCGAGTTCAGTGCGCCTGCGGCAAAACAATCAAGGCCGATGACAAGCACGCCGTAAAACTGGCCCGTTGCCCTGAATGCCGGGAAATGGTTCCCCTTCCGGGAGGGGCCTCAAAAACTTCCGCCGGCGTCACCACACTCACCGATGGGACCGTCTGCCTCCAGGCCCTCTGCCCTTGTGGCCGTGTACTCCGCACCTCTCTGGATAATGCCGGCAAGGCGGCTCGCTGTCCCGAGTGTGGCGAGGTCGTCCCCCTCCCCGCGATTCGCAAGCAGGTCGCGCGCGGTGACGACGCAGGGGGAGAATCAAGCCGGCAACGCCGCGCCGTTCCCGCATCGAAGCTCGACGAGGGAGCCTCGCCGGGACTCGATGGCGATGGCCTCGATTGGGATTCCCTTCCCGAACCCGAAGAGCGGGTCGCGAAGCCCAAGCGTCGCAAGAAGACGGTTGCGGAAGAAGCCGAGGACGACGAGGACGCTCCCAGGATTCATCGCAAGAAATCGAAACGTGACGAGGAAGAATCCGGCTCCAAGACCCTGCTGATTCTGGGAGGAATCGGGACGTTTGTCGTCACCGCGGGACTGGTCGCTCTGTTGGTGTTCTTTATGCCTCAGCCAGGTGGGAAGAAGGCCGACGATGACAAGCCCGGCGAACTTCCCAAGGGCATGGAGTTTGTCCCCTTCAATCACGAGATCGTCCATATTCAAACGGTCTATCCCAAGGGCTGGCAGACCCGCGGTTCAGGCGGTAGCGGCGGAGTCCCCCCCGTCGCAATCCTGGAGGATGGAACGGCACGCGTCGAGTTTCGTGCCAATCAGCGCGGCAGTGCGACTGCCATGATCATGCAGCCCAACCCCGATCCCACAAAAAAAATCCCCGATTCCATGAAGCCCGTCTCCCGGATCCATGAGGACAATCGCGCCAGGTATGAGGAGGATATCCCCGGCTATACGGAAGTCGGAGAGCCCAAGATGGTCAAAGTCAAAGGCTTCAACGGCGAGGGACGCCTCTCAAACTACACCTGCAAGGTCGGCCTGTTCGGCTCGGCGCGCGGCTACAGGGTCACTTTGATCGGCAGCGACCAGTGGAACGTCTTTCTCCAGTGCCCCTACGACGACTGGAAAAAATATCAGCCCATCTTCGACAAAATGCTCGAAAACGCCTCCGGTGGATAAAGGAGAGTTTGCGTGACAGTTTTGTAGGTCAGGCTGTGCCTGACGTCGCTGACTGACAAGGAACGTTTGACGTCGGGTGGCATGCCTACATCGTGCTATGCACGATTTTTATCGGCATCGCGAAGCAGGGCGGGCATGGATTCACTTGAGTGTGACCGTGTAGCCCAGGTTGCCGGTACTCCCGGCTACCTGGGTGGCACAGCCACAGGAACCACTTCCTTCGACTTTCATTTGTGAACTCTATCAAACTAGCCCCAAGCGCCAGCGCGGGGTTCCACTCCAAAAACCCCGTGAGCATCTGACGTGCTGGCTCGTTGTCCCGCCTGCGACTCCAAACTGAAAGTCCCCGATGAGGCCGCCGGCAAGCGGATTCGCTGCCCCATTTGCGAAGCCGCCATGACTCTCCCGCAGGCTCCACCGGCTGCAACCCCCTCGCAAACCCGGACGCGGCCCATAAGTCCTGAAAAAAACCAATCCCCCGTAACCCCTTCTCAGCAGGTGCCACGTCCCAATCGGCCTCCCCAGAAACTTGATAATGACCTGGAGATTCTCGAAGTCTTGCGGGTCAAGGATCCCGTCGGCGATCGCCCCAAACCCAAAAAGAAAAAAAGGCTCGTTCGAAAAGCGGAAGGCCCGCCGACTTCTCATGGAGCCGATCTGCTCGTCTGGGTGTTCCTGATCGCCCTCGTTCCACTCGTCCTGTACATATTCATTCCGCAGGTTCCGATTGAAGAACGCATCCGCAAGTCGATCGAGAACAACCAGGAACTCAAGGAAGTGATGGCCGAAAAAGGGCCGCTCGGTGTCCTCAGGGCGAGCCCCAACCTCTCCCTCATCGGCGCACATCTCCCCCGCAACACGAAGATCCACTGGCTCTACGCCCTGCTGACCACGATCGCCTTTCTGGTCATCCTCGGCGTGATGCTCGTCCGTTCGAAGGTGGCACCCATTCACCTGTTTCTGACCGGCTTCTTCACCGGCACGATCGGGATTCTCCTTTTACTGACGTTTCAGTTCATTGCCCAACTCACCCTCATCAGCGGGCCCATGATGATGGGCGGCGGCGTGGTCATGCTCATCATCCGCCTCATCGGCTTCTCCTATATCTGCGCCCTCAATCCCGAAAACGGCTTCCTCGTCAGCTTCTTCGGGTTCACCTGTGGCGTCGGCTTCTGCGAAGAGCTCTGCAAGGCCTGGCCCATCAAGTACTACCTCAGCAACGCCCAGAAATCCGACTGGCGCGGGACTTTCCTGATCGGTGTCGGCAGCGGCGTCGGCTTCGGAATCTCGGAAGGCATCTCCTATGCCGGCGCGTTCTACAACGGCATCGAACCGGGCCTCACCTACCTCGTACGCTTCTCCTCCTGCGTTGCGCTCCACGGTCTCTGGTCCGGCGGCGTCGCCCTCTTGATGTACGGCAACCAGGACCTCCTCGACGCCGAGCCGGGCTGGTTCTCATGGCTCTGGAACTGGCTGTACTACATCGCCATCGCCATGGTCCTGCATGGCCTCTATGACACCCTCCTCAAGCAGCACATCTACATCGGTGCACTCGCCGTCGCCCTCGCCACCTTTGGCTGGACCTTCTGGCTCGCCCGCTACTACTGGACCTACGAATCACCTGAAACTGCATAGCGAGCTTGCCCATACGTCGTAGTAGTCCGTCCACTGCAAAATGTCCTGTCTTGCGTGGCATGCCTACATCGCTGCACAGCAGCAGGGTAGGCATGTGCGCATTTGACTTCCGTTAATGCTGACGGGGGACAAAAAACGAGAGACGGTCTATTAGGGTCCGCTGTGCGGACCATCACTTCAAATCAATGGTTATCTCTGGGTGCCACTGCCGAATCCGCGCAGCGGTTCAGCAGTGCTCTTACGGGCCCCCCGGCTGGCGCAGCCAAGAGGCAAATTGATATCGACGGGTGGCATGCCCGCATCTCGTCAGAAGGGCGGGCATGGATTCACTTGAGCGTGAGCGTCTCTGCCTCCCTAGGGCAGACCCCGCTGAAGCGAGTTGAGTGTACGTGTGGCGTCTGTCGCGGCTAAAAATGCGTGGAAAATCATCGACTTTGACGCGACGCAAAAACGCCCCGCGTTCAGATCACCTCGATCTGGTTCCGGATCCCGCGCAACCCTTCGACCTTCCGCAGGCTCTCCTGCACCAGTTGCTTCTGGTAATAGGTCTCGACGTGCCCCCGCAGCGTGATTGTCCCCTCCGCCATCTCGTAACTCAAATTCCGCTTCATCAACTGCGGAATGGAACGCCACGCGGCGGCCACCAGCTCGCTCAGGGTATGTGCCTCGTGCAGTCGGTAGTCATGCCCCTCGTCCGACGAGGGGAGGATTGCATTGGCGTTGCGGGAAATCACGTGTATCGATCCTTTGAAAAAGCTCGGAACCACGTATTCAGAATTCGACTTCCGGAGTACGGAAGTGTAAGGGAAATCACAACTCCCGGCGGTTCAGCAACCACTCCGCCCACGCGCGCAAGAAAATCAGTAAAAATCGGCGCCTCTGGACCGGCTTTTCCCTCAGATCTGGCCAAGTTCCTAGCCAATCAAGGAGTTACGCCCAGGGGAGGCGAGGGATTCACCTGCGGGGTAAACCCTCCCGCCGGGGAAATTTCACCACCCCCCGGTTCCGGATCCAGCGGCGGCAAGCTTCCCGCCGCTGTCGGCCCCCGTCCCGCCGTTCTTTTTTCCCGCCACGCACCCCCCCGGGACACAATCGACGTCCCCGGGCCATACTCATGAAACGCCTGTTGTCCCTCCAGCACTTGCACAGCCGCGACGTTCCGCGACTCGTCGTACGTAATCACCGCCTTCAC
Source organism: Planctomycetales bacterium (assembly GCA_046349635.1). Classification (GTDB taxonomy): domain Bacteria; phylum Planctomycetota; class Planctomycetia; order Planctomycetales; family Planctomycetaceae; genus JAXMBX01. The sequence continues at coordinate 120,647 of JAXMBX010000007.1, read as the reverse complement.
CGGTGTCCCATTCGCGATCATTTCGATCGGCGTCCCCGCCAGTTCCCACAGAAAACCCGTCGCCAGATCTGCCGCACCGTGGAACAGCACCCGCCCGATCCGCACCGGTTTGGAGTACCCCTGCCGAAAGGCATACACATCCTGAATCCGGCCATCCGGCAGCGTGTCGGAACTGACCGGTTTCCCCAGTTCCGCAACCACTTCCGGCCGCGAGACTCCCGGGGTCATCACCGCCAGGTTGTACTTGCCCGGCTGATTCGCCGCCTTCATCACCGCGCACCCCTGCACACTCACAAACAGGCTCAAAACTCCTGTGATCAAAAACCAGCGTGGGGAAACAGCGCTTCGCATGCCGGACATCCTTGTCGGCCTGTTGGGTGGAACTGGGACGGGGAGAGCCGCGGTTCTAATCGATGCCCCCTACATGGTCAATGACGCTCTGAGAGGGGTGGCATGCCTACATCGCGGAGCAGGGTAGGCATGTGTGCTTTTGACTTCGATCGATACGGAACGATTGACAGGGGAAAAAAGAGGGTCAACCGCACCCTCGACTGGTCCCCAATCAGCCACCGACGATTGTCTCCCAGTCTTACTAACCGGTAAGCTGACGGCGTCACAACGCACGTTCCGATCGACGACCGGCAGTTTCTGCCGCTCCCGCACGCCCTTGCCGGGAATTCCAATTCTCACATTCACGCACACAGCCGGGTTACGCCGAATGAAGATAGTAGATTTCTCTCAGTCTTTTCTGACGTTCAGGATCGATACGCTCAAAAAGCCTCCACGAACCGTCACACACAAGCCTCCTTTCTCGCTGAACAATGCCCGAATCCAGTTGGAATCGGTCTGCCGGATCACGGATCAGCGCACCGGAAGCCTCAGCCGTTTCGTGCAGGGAGCCAGTTGCAAAACCGAACGCGTCGGAGTCGAACGGGAAATCTGGACCGAACCAAATGCGGATTTTATCCCCATTTTTTCAGAGGAGGGCTACCTTAACCTGAAAACATACGCCCGCACGGGGATCGATCTCCCGCTGTATCCACCAGGCAGTGGCACGCAGCAGGACAGGCAGACTGGAATCTTGGCGGACACCTTTGATTCCACGCGCATCGATCTCACGGAACGAGAGGGAGTGGAGCTGGCGGACGTCCCCGCGATCGTGGACGCGGTTTTCTCCGGACAGGTCGTCATCGCGACCACGGAATACCGACACGGTCACTATCACGTCCGCTTGGACTATCCGGTCAAAACGATCAACGTCAACGAACGCGACCTGATCTACCAGACCGATACCGGTCCCCACCTCTTTCCCGATCTCTCGCGCGAACCCGCGGATCTGTTGGCAGGTTTCGAACTCGCCTTCTCGGCTTTCAACACAACGGACTGGATTGAATTCATCATCAGGACTCCCACGGAGATCGCTCCCGGAATCCAGGTGCAGCATTACTCTCGCACATTGCGTCTGGAGGGGGTGCGAAACAGGTTGTATCGCTTTGCCTGACGGAACGCCGGCGTGACGAAATGCCCGGCCCGGAGGGTCAGGGACGACGAAATCAGGGATGACGACGAAGGCCGCTCACGCGGTTGGCTCAGGGAGGGGGGAAGATCGGATGACCACGGAGGAACGACTCGCTCGCGTCGAGAAACTCACTCGCCGCTGGCAACTCGGCTTCATGACGCTGAGTGCCCTCGTCCTGGTTCTCGGGGCCTATGTCACCTATCGCGAATTGACCGTCGCCAGGGTCATTCGGGCGCAAAAGCTCCAGATCGTCGGCGAACGCGGTGAAACGCTCATCGAGATGAAACGCGATGATGCCGGAGACGCCCACATCAGCACCTATAACTCCAAGGGTTCCCTGATGGTCTCCGTGAACACCACCCTCACCGGCGGAGCCGTCTGGCTCTATAACCAGCTCGGCAAGCCCATCGTCGGCATGCAGTCCAATAAGTTCCACAGCGGCTCACTCACCGTCAGCGATCATGATGGCAATGTCCAGGGACGCATGACCGGAGGACAGACCGCCAATCCCACCCAGAACCGCGCCCAGATGTCCGGCGGCCATTACTACTACTAATTGGCAGGCGCTGCTTCGTAGGGTGCGTCTTGACGCACCTTTTTCGATGTTCACAACCTGTTGAACACGAAAAACAGACCGCACGATGACGAGATTTCCGTAGTGGTTCGTCTACGCTTATTTGTCAGACGTTCTGGGTGGCATGCCCACTTCGTCGCGTAAGCGACAGGGTGGGCATGTGCGAGTTTGACTTTGATTGATCGGCTGGGTGAGGGGTAGGGAACAAACGTCTCAGAACGATGTTCCGGGTGACCACATCATTCACCCTCTCCCCCCCCGGGTGGCTGGGGTCAAGCGAAGCGCAGCCCCCAGCATGTCCCAAACACCTCTGAGCATCCATCTTGGGTGCCACTGCGGAGGCGTCCTCGCCTCAGAAGTGTTCTTCCCGACAACACGACAGACGTCCCTGCGTCTCCGCCTCTCCCCCGGAACGACTGACTTTGTCGGGCGCGCCAGCGACATGAACAGCAGAAAATCGGCTCCCCCCCCAAAAAAATTTCGCCGAAAACTCCCATTCACCTCTCCGGCAGATTCTGCTACAAGTCCCACCTCGCTTCGCCGGAGGGCCGGGCCACCAACCCCTAAAACCCCTCCACGAAACGGGTTGCGTGTCGAGTTTTAGGTCGCTTTGAAGTCGATGTGAAGCGTCTGTTGCGGTGAAAAACTCACGAAAAATGTTCGATCTTAGCGCGACACAACGTGCCCCCCGCACCGTGTCGCCGGGGTGGGCAGGATTCCCCCCGTCTACGTCAAGGAGGATGGTTTGACTCCCTCTGCCGTCAATAAGCTGCGCGTTCTGTTTGTCGACGATGAGGCCCCGATCCGCGAAGTCATGCGGATCGAACTCCCCCGCATGGGGCATGAAGTGACCATCTGCGAGGATGGCCGGGCCGCTTTCGACGCACTCGAAAAAAGCACCTTCGACGCCGCCATCGTCGATCTCCGCATGCCCGGCCTCAGCGGCTGGGATGTCATCGAACAAATCAAAAAAGTCTCTCCCGAGACCGAAGTCATCATCAGCACCGGCCACGGCAACATGGATGACGCCATTCAGGCCATCCGCCGCGGAGCCCATGACTTCCTGCAGAAACCCTGCAAGCTCGCCCAGATCTCCGGCGTCCTCCAGCGCGTCGCCGAAAAACGAGCCATGGTCAATCAGTGCATCGCCCTCGAAACGAGATTGAAATCCGTCGAAGGGGGAACCGATATCGTCGGCACCTCTCCCTCCATGCAGCGGGTCAAGAAACTCATCGAGCGCATCGCACCCACCGAATCAGCCGTCCTGATCTTGGGTGAAACCGGCACCGGCAAGGAACTCGTCGCCCGTAAGATCCACGAGCTCAGTCACCGCGCCCACATGCCTTTCGTCGCCGTCAACTGCGGCGCGCTCCCCGAAAACCTCGTCGAAAGCGAACTCTTCGGCCATCGCAAGGGAGCCTTCACCGGAGCTGATACTCCCCGCAAGGGCCTGCTCGAAGTCGCCAACGGCGGCACTCTGTTCCTCGACGAACTCGGCGAACTCGATAAGGCCATGCAGGTGAAACTGCTCCGCTTCCTCGAATCGGGCGAAGTCCGCCGCGTCGGGGAAAATGAAGCCTTTAATGTCGATGTCCGCATCGTCTGCGCCACCAATCGCGATCTCCAGATCATGGTCGATCAGGGACAGTTCCGCGAAGACCTCTTCTTCCGCGTGAACACCTTCGAAATTCATCTCCCCCCGTTGCGCGAACGTAAGGACGACCTCCCCGAACTCTCCCGAAATCTGATCGCACGGCATCTGAAGCGTCCCAATATCCCCGAAGATATTCTCGCCCCCGAGACGGTCGAGTTACTGAAAAATCACGAATGGAGCGGCAACGTCCGCGAGCTGGCCAACGCCCTCGAACACGCCGTCATCCTCTCCGAAGGAAAAACGATTCGCCCGGAGGATCTCCCCGCCAGCGTTCTGCGGGGCGGACAAAAACGTTCTGCCGTCCACAAAGGTCCGCACGCCGTCTTTCCGCTTCCCGGCGAGGCCAAGACGCTGCGTGAAATCGAAATGGACGTCATCCTGCAGGTCTTGGAAAAGCATCAGGGAGACAAGCCGAAGACCGCTCAGGAACTCGGCATCGCCTTGAAGACTCTCTACAACAAGCTCAACCAGAACCAGAACCCCGCGGTCGCGAGCTGACACGAATCCCACTCTTGCCTGGGCCACTTCGACTCCTCACTTGAGGAGTCGATTTTTTTTGCCGCAAGGAAAGGGTGGCCCACACGCCGTACTCGGCGTGTGGGTGCGCAGCACAAGAGGTATCTGGTCATTGCGAGCGATAACGTTAATCTCGAGTGGGGCAGCTTCAAGCGTCTCTGATCTCCGTACTCAGACGTGTCGTTTGGATCCTGCTCGGTCCCTTTAACAAACAGGTATGCTCAATGCAGCCAACCCGTACCACCCTGCGAACGTCAGGAGATATCGCTTGGTATCAATGCAACCGTGCTATTTCTGCGACACAACATACGGAACAGATCCGGATGCAACTTCATCAAATTCTCCCCGCGAGAATGCGGTAACCAGATGAGGCGTGTCGTTGTCGTGTATTCCGGTGACCGCAATTCCAAGACATCCAAGCACGATGAATCCGACATCTTTAGGCGACGGGTCTTGCTCGCACGCCGCGCGAGAAAATCTAGGTCCCATGTGACTTTGATGCCGTAATTGAGGCTTCGCAATAGGAAGCCGGTGCATTCCCGGACGGTCTGGGTCCGGGGATCAAAGCGAACGATGAACTGGGAGGTACTCGAACTCCTCTGTTCCCTTTCTGGTAGTTCGATTGCGAAGGTTCACCCATCAGTTGCAAGCATTGGTCCTTTGTTGTTTCCCCAAAACTTAAGGTCCAAACCTTGTGTAAGGGATGATTTCGATGGTCATTGTTCCATTCACCGCAGCGAGCCGGCGGCTTCGGAGGCGTTGTCACGCATTTCCTGGACCGCAGGGCCAGACACGTTACCGGTACTCCGCTACCCGAGTGGCGCCCAGCCACAAAGGCAGAATAAATTGACGCACTTTCACCGAATTTTTTTCAAACACTCTTCGCTCTATCAACCTCAACACTAGGATCTCCGCCAAATGCGGCAGCCACAGGAACTCATTGATGTACGGCTAAGCAGTTGGTGACTCAGATTCCACGTAAGGCACCGTTGTAAAGCCCGCAAGTGCAAGTCATCTGCCACGCCGAGCCTCCCAATCTGGCGATTTTCAGTAAGTGACCGCATTGTTCGCAATGCACCGTTTTCACTTCACCAGAATCGTGATATTCCTGTCTTGCTTTGATCACTGTATTCAGATTTGGTTTTGGATTCTCTTCTTTAGTCATGTTCATCAATTTCAGGCTAAATCTCCCGCGCCCTCATTCAGCAAACCATATCAATCACGTCCTCCACCAACCTCCACACCGTGATCTCCGGCCACTAAAGTAAACCGTACCCGTCGCAGATGCCCGATCCCCCGGTTGATATACAGCATCCGCCCATGCCCACGTCAAACGCTCCCGATGTATACCGCTGGTTCTTCACCGGCAGGATCGCCGGCGGCAGAAACGGGGCTTGCACTGACCTCCATGCGTGTGCCCCGACAAAATCCACCCCGCACCTGCCGCGCTCCGGCAGGTCCACACCGTCCGGATTGTGACACAACGTGAGCGCCGCCTCCGACCAGTCCACCGACCGCAGCACTTGGCTCCGGCTGAAGTTCGGGCCCCACAGGTCATCCAGCCCCGCAACCTGCAATCCGTCGACCTCACGCACTTCATTCCGCAGCACGCGAATCTTCATCACTCCCAGCGTCTCCTTGCAACGCTCTGCGACCCGCGGGTGCGACCATCCCAGGCCGTAGTCATGATTCCCGAAAATCGCCACGCACCCCTTCGGCCCCGGCTCAGGTGTTTCAACACCTTGGCGACATTCGAAATCTGTTCGTCCTTGAGCGACGTCATGAAGTCCCCCGTGAACACCGTCATCTCGGCCAGGCCGAGATCTGCGTCATCGCCGAGATCAGGTAGTTGGAATCGACGTTGACCGCGACATGCAGATCGCTGAACTGCACGATCTTCTTCCCCACCCATCCCGCCGGCAGTTTCCGGATCGGCATCTCGCTCGACCACCTCGATCCGGTGTGGCTCGACATACGTGGTGTACGCCCCCAACCCCATCCCCGCGACACCCAGCCCCGCCACCGCATACAGAAACTTCCGCCGCCCTCCGACGGCGGATGTTCTCGGTTGGAGCAGGGGACTCACTCTCGGTCACGTTTAAGACCCTTTCGGGGAGGTTTGGAACGAGTTGTTGACTACTTCCACCACTCATCTTACGCCAAAACGCGAAATACTGATGACTCCCAAACAGAACTGGTTATCATAGTACTGTCCGTTTCCCAGGAGCCTGCCATGTTTTCCATCACGGCTCAAAATTCGATTCAACCCCGCAAACCCTCTCGCCGCGAACTGCTGCCATCGGCGGTAAGTTGAGCTGCTTGGGCCTCTCCGCCGCACAGTTGTTGTCACTCCAACAACTCTCCGCCGCCATCGGCTGACCTCCCCCACCCCCCGCACAAAATCCGCCATCTTCATTTTCCTCTTCGGCGGCCCCAGCCACATCGACATGTGGGATATGAAGCCCCAGGCCCCCGTCGAAGTCCGTGGCGAATACAAACCGATCCCCACCAATGTCGATGGCATCGAAGTCTGCGAACATCCGCCTCTCTTATCCCAGCAGATGGACAAGGTCTGCCTCGTCCGTTCCATGTCGCACCAGATGCCCGTCCACGGCCCAGCCTGCAGCGAGATCTACAGCGGCCGCCCCTATCCGCTTCCACCCACCACCGACCAGGAACGCCCCGAGGACTGGCCCTCCATCGCCGCACTCGTCTCCAGGTTCTACAAAGGCGAAAGCCGACTCCCTCCTTCGGTCGTCGTCCCGTGGTACACCCAGTTCGTCGGCCAGAGCATGCGCATCGCCGGCCAGATCGGCGGACGGATGGGGCCCCAGAATGAACCCTTCCTGCTCCAGGCCGATCTCCGTTCCGCCCGCTTCGAAACCCAATCGCTGCAGGTTCCCGATCAGGCCGCGAATATCCGACTCAATGAACGCCGCCGCCTCTTAAACGAAATGGAACATCGCCTCTCGCGCTCCTTCGTCGCCGACCGTTCCGTCCGGACTTATGAAACGCACCAGGACTCCGCCTTCGAAATGCTCGCCGACAACCGCATCGCCAAAGCCCTCGACCTGACCCGCGAACAGCCCGCCATCGTCGATGCCTATGGCGCGACGACCTTTGGCCGCAGTCTCCTCGTCGCCCGGCGCCTCGTCGAAGTCGGCGTCCCCCTCGTCACCGTCAACTGGTACGATGAATCCGCCTATGACAAAGTCTCCCCGCACTGGGATCTGCATCACGATATCTTCCCGCTGCTGAAAGGCCGGATCCTCCCCATCTTCGACCAGGCGATGGCCGCCTTCCTCGCCGACATGGCCCAGCATGGCCTCCTGGACAGCACCTTCATCGCCGCCCTGGGCGAGTTCGGCCGTACTCCCAAAGTCGGCCAGTTCTCACAGAATGCGATGACTGCCAAGACCGGCCGCGACCACTGGCCCCACGCCTTCACGGCGCTTCTGGCAGGGGGCGGCGTCCGGGGCGGACAAGCCTATGGCCGCACCGACAAATTCGGTGGCCACGTCAGCGACAGTCCCGTCTCTCCCGCCGATCTCTCCGCCACGATCTTCCATCACCTGGGAGTCGATCCGCACCTGGAATACTGGGACAACTTCCAGCAGCAGCACCAGCATCTCTCCGACGGCCGCATCCTCAATTTTACCTGAGAACACTCTCCGTAGTGGATCGTCTACGCTTATCGGGTGTCTTGGGTGGCATGCCCGCATCGGTGCGCAGCAAGCAGGGCGGGCATGGATATACTCGATGCTGAACGTCTCTTGGTGGGTGGCCCATACGCCGCAACGCGGCGTGTGGGTGCGAAGCACAAGAGGGTGCCGCTTGATCTACTAATGATGTTAATTGAATGGGTGCCACTGGCTCCGCCAGTGTTTCCTTCTACCCATAGATGGCCCGGCCGCCTGTTCGTGCTCCGCACGATTTCATTGGCGTGTGCCGTCGAGCACACTTCCTTGCGCCCACGTGTGTACAGATTCAAGCTGACCGTGAACGCATCTTTTTGCCCTTCACAAAACGCGGTTGGTGATCACATTGAACAAACTGTGACTGGAAAACGCACTTCGTCCAGCGTATATCGCGAACGGATTGCAGACCGTTTCATAACCCGGTTATTGCCCCAGGCTGCGTGAAGGAAGGCCACTGCATTCTCACGCATCAGAGGGTTATGAAACTTTTTGCCCCCCCACAAAATGCGGTTGGTGATCACATTGAGCAAACTGTGACTGAAAAACCCACTTCGTCCAGCGTATATCGCGAACGGATTGCAGACCGTTTCATAACCCGGTTGTGCCCAGGCTGCGTGAAGGAAGGCCACTACATTCTCACGCATCAGAGGGTTATGAAACCTATATTGTCAGTACCGCCGGATCACGCCCACCACCACCCCCAGAATCTCAACGTTCTTGGAGTAGATCGGCTCCATCGTCTTGTTCTCAGGCTGCAACCGGATCCGGGAGCCTTCCTTGAAGAACCGCTTCAGCGTCGTCTCTTCTCCATCCACGAGTGCGACCACAATGTCCTTGTCACGGCAGGTCTTCTGCTTGTGGACGATGACGTAGTCCCCTTCGTCAATGTGCGCGTCGATCATCGATTGCCCGTGCACTTCAGGCAGAAGTGATCGTCCGATTCAAACATCGAACTGAAGTCCACCCGCTCCAACTGTTCCGTCGTCGCCAGAGCGCCGCGGCAACCACACGACCGAGCAGGAGGACGCCCGGCCGAGACAGGGGATTCGAGCAGTTGAATCGCCGGGACATGTGCGGCTTCCCGGCTGATCAGCCCCTTTTCTCAACGCCTTCCGGTGGCACATCACTCCATTGGGGGAGCGAATCGAATTGCGTCCCGATCTCCCGGATGACCGTCGGGCCGTAACCCCAGTTCAGGATCTTCTCTTTGACGAAGTCATGAATTTCGCGCTTGCCGTTCCGTCGTCGTGGAGATCTGACATCGCCGGTGTCCTCGATAAAAGGGAGAAATCGGTGTGAGACAGGAACATCCTTGCTTGAAGCCACACTCCATCCACGGAGTATCGACCGTCCTCCCACATCTGCTTAAATAATAATGAACATCCGTCCAGAAGACAAGCGTTCATTGACTCTTCGCCCCCTCAAAATGGCGGAATTCTGCACCACGGAGGCGGAATTATGGCCGCTCCACCCCCTTGCTTCTCTAACACATATTACTAACAGTATTGCTATGTCGCGGCTCGTCAGTCAGTCGACTGCCAGTGCTTTCATCGAGGTTCCTTAAGGCGCCTCTCGGTTTGAACCCAGACAAATCTGGGATATCCATTTCTCGCACATAAAAATCACGCACTTCACACTCTCGTCACGGAGAAATCGCCGTGCGGAATGTCATGCGAAGCCCCCTTCAACTCTGGGGGTTGCTCCATCATCCTGGTCGCCGGCACAACGCGGACACTCGCCAGCCGGCAGCCAAAACCCAATCTCTCTTCACCGCCCGCACCGTCCTCTACTACTCCTGCGACGGCATGCAGTTCCATCAGGCAGGCTGGAAGAAAACCGCCGCCTATGAGTCCCTCATGGAATCCGGCCTCTGGGACTTCGCCGAAAAACTCCTCAAGCAGATTGGCGAGAAAGCAAAATCCGAAGGCGCCGACTTCGACCAGCTCCGCAAAGGCATCGAACTGGTCACGGCCAATGGTCTCTCTGCGGCCGTCAGTCTCGAAACCATGCGGGATATTCCCGTCCCCGTTCCCCAGGCGCTCGTCGTCTTTCACGATGCCGCCTCCCTCGCTCCCGCGCTGAGTGAACTTTTCAAGAAGAGTGGCGCGGAAGAGATCAAGCCCATGACCATCGCCGGTCGCAAAGTCAGCTTGATCCCCGTTCCCGACTCTCCCCCCGGTCTCGCGATCAGTTGGTGGGTCGAAAGCGAGCACCTGGTCTTCGGGTTGGGGATCAACGTTCCTCAAAACACCATCACGGCCATCGTGAAAGGCGCCCCCAATATCACCTCGCATCCTCTCTGGAAAGAACATCGCGATCCGAAACCCGACTTCGAAGTCCTCAGTCGCGCCTGGATCGATCTTCCGCAGATTCGTGCCGCCTATGAAAACATCCCCGTTCCCGTTCCCAATCCTTCCGAAAAAGTGACCGTCAAGGACTTCGTCACCATCCTCGGTCTCGACACCGCTGGCCCGTTCCTCTTCGCCTCTGGCTATAAAGACCGCGCCCTCTGGTCGGAATCCCGCTTCGATCTGAAGGGCCCGCGCAAGGGACTCCTCGCCCTCATCGATCAGACCCCCTTCACGCTCGCCGATCTCCCCGGCATTCCCGCGGAATGCTCCTCCTTCGCCGCCGCCAGCTTCAATCCCTCCAAGGCCTATGACACCATCCTCGGCTTGGCCCGTCAGTTCGCCAAATTCGGACATCCTCAGGCGATTGATCAAGTCGAAGGCACCATCGACGCCATCCCCGCCATCCTCGGCTTCGATCCCAAAAAGGACCTGCTCGATTGCTTCGGAAACGTTCACATGGGCTATGTCGATCCCAAGCACGGCATCTTCGGCTTTGGTGGCAATATCGCCCTCCAGGTCAAGGATCCCAAGCAGCTTCAAATCACCTTCGATCAGATCCTTGATCGCGTCAAAGCCGAACTGGCCCAGGTCGACGAAAAGCAATTCCAGATCGTCACGACGGAGAAGCAGGGCCGCAAAATCACCACCTTCCAGGTCATGGCGATTTTCAATCCCTCACTGTGCATCGATAAGAACTGGCTCACCATTGCCCTCAGCCCCCAGGGAATTGAAAGTTTCGTCTCCCGTCAGGAAGGCAAGCTTTCCCGCTGGAAACCCACTGAAGAGGAACAGGCCGGCCTGAAACTCCTCCCCGAGAAATTCACCTCCCTCTCCATCACCGATCCCCGCGTCGCCTACGAAACCCTCATCGGTATGGCTCCCATGCTCCTCGGCGCCATGAAGCAGGCCGCCGCTGAAGGCAACGCCGGCGCATTTCCCCTCGACATCGCCGTCGCCGATTTCCCCTCCGCCGAACTCGTCGGCAAACCCCTCTTCCCCAATATCACCATCAGCACGATCGACGCGAATGGTATCCGCACCACCACCCGCCAGTCCTCCCCCTCCATTCCGTTGCTGGGGAACATGAACGGCGCGGCGACCGTCGGTGTGCTGACCGCGCTCCTCCTTCCCGCCGTGCAGCAAGCCCGCACCGCTGCACGCGAGACGCAATCCAAAAACAACATGAAGCAGATCATGTTGGCGCTGCACAACTTTCACGACACCTACAATTCCCTCCCGCGCGGCACCATCGACAACAAGGATCTCAAGCCCGAAGAACGCCTCAGTTGGCTCGTCAGCATTCTCCCCTTCATGGAACAGAATGCGATCTACGCCCGCATCGATCAGAAGCAGGGCTGGAAGGCTGAGGTCAACAAGAAGTCCGTCTCCACCCTGGTCCCCCAATACGCGAATCCCAACCGCCCTGGAGACGTGAAAGTCCCGGGCTTCGCTCAGGCTGATTACGCCGGCCTGGCCGGCCTCGGTGAGGAGCAACTCACCGCTGAAAAGATCACTGAGAAATCCGGAGTCTTCGGCTACAACCGCACCACCCGTCTCGCGGACATCACCGATGGCACCTCCAACACCATCGCCATCACGGAGATTTCCAGGACGGCCGGGGCCGGACCCTGGGCCGCGGGCAGGAAGGGCACCCTCAGAGCCCTCACCAAGAAACCTTATTTCAACGGTCCCGATGGCATCGGCGGCTACCGGCCGGGAGGCACTGATGGGCCTGGCGGACAGCTCCGTCCGTTTCATCAGCGACAAAATCGACCCCGACACCCTCGAAAAACTCATTACCATCCAGGGCAGCGAAGCCATCGGCGACTTCTAACCTCCATGTTCGTAGTAGACCCACTGCGGTAATTGTCCCTTTTTGCGTGGCATGCCCGCATCGGTGCGCAGCAGCAGGGCGGGCAATAATATGTGCCGTTTGACTCTCGTCAATCCTCGCGGGAGTGGCACAGGTTAGCTGTACTCAGCTTACATGGGTGCCGCCAGCCACAAGCGGCAACTTCAAATCGACTTCCAATTCCGGGTGCCACTGCCGAGCCGTACTCGGCTCAGCAGTGTTCTACCCACGACAGAGCGACGATCGTGTAGACAACGGCCGCTGGGTGGCCCGACCGCCTCTCGCGGTTGGGTGCCGCCAGGCACGCCACTTGCGCCTTGTGCATCGAACAAAAAAACCGACGGTGGACGCCGGTGATTGGGTGCATGGCGCAAGGGGCAACTTCAGCTCGACTTCCAGTTCCGGTTGCCACTGCTGAGCCGTACTCGGCTCAGCAGTGTTCCTGTTCCTCGGATTGGCCCAACTCATACTGCCTGTTCACACCTATGATTCAACGGTTTTGAAGCTGGCTCACCAATTCTGTCGACGCGCGTCAATTCCCTCGTAAAAATAGCGAAGTATATAAATGTCGAATTCATCGAGGTCACCCACCAATCGCGACATTGCTTGGAGCCCAACCCTCCTGAATTTGTCAATGACTCCATGCACATCGACATTCCTGTCTTCCAGTCAAGCGCGCGGCTGCGTGAATCTTTCTGGAGATCATCCGGGAAGACCGTATTCCTCAAGCTGGTAGACAACTGTAGGAAGAAAAGCGTGGGATAATTTGAGATTGCTGGCGTGAGATCAAGGGGCGTGGGACTCATTCGGCCATAGACAGTGGCCACATCGGCAAGGATTGTTGCAAGCTTAAAAGTCGTGTTTCGCTCAAGCTCCAGAACTCGTCAATGCCGATGTCATACTCACTGAGCTCCTGAAGAAGCTCAGGTATTGACATCACCCAATTCTTAGATAGTGACTTTGAACTGCACAAACTTACTGTGTTCAATGCCCCAGGTGCCAGGCTGTAAATTGATCAACCTGTAGAAGAGGAATCCCATTGTTCCGGATTGTTTGAGTTGGTATACTAATCCCTTTAGTCCATTTCCTCTGCTTTCTACCTCTTTTTTACGATCCTGAGAATCAAGCTTGAACTGCTTGTTTGAAAGACTGAGGTTCCGCGCAATCAGCAATCGTCTAAGCCAAGAAGGTTCACAATCTCGTCGCGATATTGGGAGATTTTGGCCGATTGCTCTGGCGTCAGTGAAATGCCTTCGGTTTCGGCATCGAAGGCACCAAGTAGTTCATCCGGCATCTCGAGTTCTAACTGCGTTTGCGTTTCAGCGGGCGGTTGTTCGAGAATGAATATTTCCGACGAAGTGACGAAACATTCTTCCCCGCCTTTAATAATGTTTTGTATGTGAAGTCATCAATCTTCTTTTCCGTTCCGATTGCTCCATAGAACGATATTTTGAGCTGATGTATTCACGCCTTCAATAATTGACGACGTGGATACCATCCGGTTTAGACCATTAGTCTCCTCGAACAACTTTACTTGAATTTGACTTAGTGAACGATGGAGTCGTCCGTTATGTACTCAACTCAGCGGCCACAAGCTGGGTAAGCGCTGATTTGGATCATAATTGCGTGACAACCAAGATTGAAAATCAGCAAGCAACCTGCTTTCAACTCCTGCAAGATTGGTCATTAGAAGAACGGCCAGTTTCAATGTTCGTGTACGTGCCAGCGTAAATCAGCGTCTTTCCCGTGTTTTTGGAAATTTCCAAGATGTCGAGGAGGATTTCGCTCTTTCTCTGTTCGTTTTTGCCGATTTCAGGTGTCAAATCCGTCTTGTCCAAATAAACAGTAGTAGAAGTCGAGCCGTACGAAGTCCATCCCCTCGGTAAAGGGGTTCGTTTTTAACTCACTGATGTTTGGTGCAGAAAATACCGCTGCGACGCAATTTTGCCGAGCGTTAGGATGGCACGAATGAGGGAGGGAGAACGATCTTTGTCAAAAGAAACGCTTGCTTTTGTAAAATTCATCAACTCTGTTAGTATGTCGATATGCTCTAGCATTTAATGTATCCGATGGCGCGTTCCGGTGGGAACACGAGTATGGTATGACTTACTGCAAGCGACTGTTCGGGGGTAGTGATTACCTTGTATCTATCGCCGAACTTGGGTTGTAAACAACGCTGATCTCTCATCCGCCAATGCTATCGTCGGGACCAAAATGACCACGGTGGTCGGTTTCTGAGTGGCGATAAATGAATCTCTACAACGAAACTCTTTCCAAAGCTTGTCCAGGCCTTTACTGCTACGCTCTTTCCAGACAAAAGAGAATTAAGTAGACGGCATTGCTCCCGATGCAATGTCACTGGTTCATCGCTACCAACATCAGCCTTGAACAGCTCTCGTACGTAGCGTTCTTCCCATGAACATGTTGACGGATCTAGGTAAGGGAAAAGACCGACTGCCCGTATCAGGGAATTGACAAGAGGAGAATATGGTTGCTCGTCGTCTTCGAGATCTGCTAGAAGCTTAATGAGTTCATTTCGAGCGTTTGCCTCTTGCCCGGCTGCGAGGAGGTCATTTACAAGGTGACGGAGTGTTGAAAATATTGCTGGGCATAACCTACATCTTGTAGAATTTGACTGCGTTGAGGAAATGATCAACAATTGGCTCTTTTTCTGGCACGGGGAACAGAGGTGGGTAAATCGGATGTCAGAGTATTTGTGGACATCCTTAAGAGCAGAAAGCTGCCTTTGAAAATATGAACATGCCCTCTCTTTGTGATAGTCCATCACTGCCGTCTTGTACTGAGTTGTAAGGTCCTTTGCTTTCGCCGTTATTGGGCATTCATGTAACAAAAGAATCGGAATGTGGATCTTCTCTTTCAGAAAGTCGATGGACTTGTCGCCCTTTAGGGCATCTTTGATTGCTAAACAGGATGCCTACAGCCAATCTCCAATTCGTCGAGCTCGGGAAGATTGAGGATAATTGAATTCTCTTTTTTGAGTTTGTTAGTCGTTAATGCGTTTTTTACTGACGCAATTATGTGATCTAAACGTGCGTCTTCGATGCGGTTGTAGAACTTTGACTCACCAAAACCAAAGCGAGAAATCTTTGTCAGTACCAAGGACGATATGGACGCTATCAGCGCTTCTTTGCATAGTCTTGAACGTTTTGTTTGTAAAAAATCTTGGGTACAACCGGAAAGGCACCGTACTTGTGTCGCATGATTCCATGAGACGATTTCGGCTAACTCGCTTCCCTTGCCGGAATCTTCTATCGCATCTGTGAGCCGAAGATTCTTTGCTGCTGCGACAAGAAGTGAATGTGGCTGGGCTTGAAGGCATGTCTACGTTCTTTCTTTGTGAGTGCCGTGTCAGCAATGTTGGCCCCAAATAAAGTTGTAAAAATTCTGCTGCCGCCATCTGCCATCCTCAAGAAATCATTAACGAGGCTTAGCAGCGTTTATTGTGTGCTGGTGTTACGCCATTAGCGGCACCTGCGTTTAATAGCGTATCATCGAATAATATGTGGAAGTTCATCTTTGGTTGCCTTCTTGTGTTTCTGGCGGCGTTTTGGGCGGGGAATGTTCAGCGAATTGGTAAGTCTTTTTTGCGAATGCAATCCCTTGAATGTAGTGTGAAATGAAAGCATTGTATACTCCAAAGGTGGCACAGGTGAGCTGTACTCAGCTACTTGGGTGCGACGCACAAGAGGCAACTTCAAATCAACGAGAGTGAAGCACACTAGCCCCAAGCGACGCCCGGGTTCTTTTTTTACCTTCTCCGCTCGGGAGAATCAACTGAGCAGAACCAGACGGGCGTCTGGTTCTGTGAAAACGATAGTTCCAATCCTCCAGGGCCGCGTGACGGGGGCCCATCATTGTCCCCCACCTCCTCAAGCCCCACTCCCCTCTCGCCCCCTCCGCGACTCAAACACCGCAATCCCGATCACCACCAGTACCGAACCCACAAGGTTGGAGACCAGGTCCCACCCCGTGTTCTCATAGCCCCCCACATTCGTCTGCGGCAGAACTTTCGTCGCGATGAATTCAATCACTTCATTCGCGGCACCGAAACCCATTCCCCCCGCCACGCACAACGTCAGCAGCCCGAACGTCGGACGCACTTCCACACCCCGGCGTCGAAACGCACCCGCCAATCCCTGCCAGCAGATCCACGTCACCAGCCCGAATCCGTTCGCGTGGACCAGTTGATCGAACTTGAGCAAGCCCGGGATCACCCACCAGTTGTACAACACGCGGCTCGCCCCCGTCACCGTCCAGGAATCGGGAACCTGCACCAGTCCTCCCGCCATGTGCGCCCCTCCCCAGATCGACAGCCCCAGCAGCGTTGCGATATTCAGCCCGATCGACCGGTGCACCAGCAGTACGGACGTGATGAGCACCGTCATCACCACGATATACAGCTTGAATTCGCTGTTCTGGTACCGGATGCTCGCGATCACCGCGACTCCCATGTACGCCATCGTGAACGCGAAAATTCCCCACACACCCGGAGTCATCCGTCCGGTTTGGGACTGTCGTTCTTCCATTGCGACCCCACCGCAAGTTCTGATCTGCCTCGGACTGCCAAACGCCTCTGTGTCGACAGTCTACGCCCTCCGGGGATACAATACACGGGAGGAACGCCACCCGGCCGGCGGCGGAATCTCAGGGCAGAATTCAAAAGTCGCATCAGCACGGCTCACCGCAGTCGAGGAGCAGCACACACATGGCGGATCTCGATACCCCTTACAAACGCATTCTCACCGCGGTCGATTTTTCTCCCGCTTCCGAGGCCGCTTTGCACCAGGCCGTCTGGCTCGCCCGCACTAACCACGCCCCCCTCGTCCTCGCCCACACTCTCCCCGATCTCCGTGAACTGGTCACCTCCTCGTCCTATGAGGCCCGCATGGATTTTCTCTACGGCTCCGGAGACATGATCCAGCAGGAAATCCGCAAGGATTCTGACGAGAAGCTGCAGGCCATGATCGCGAAGTTGGGAGTTCCCGACCTCCAGATCCGCAGCGAAACCCTCCTCGGCAAACCTTATCTCTCTCTCACGCACGCCGTCCAAAAGGAAGGCTACGATCTCGTCGTCGCCGGCACGCGCGGCACCGCCACCTGGGAACGATTCCTCATCGGCAGCACGGCCAAGCGGTTGATCCGACTCTGCCCCGCCTCTGTCTGGATCGTCAAGGACGGTCGTCCCCCCGTCCCCAAGGTCGTCCTCGCTGCCACCGATCTCTCCCCGGTCAGCCGCAAGGCTCTCCTGCAGGGGCTCGCCGTCGCCCGTCAGGCCGGCGCTGAGTTTCATCTGTTGCACGTCATCGACTCCGCCGATGTCCCCAATGACGTCGTCGAACATCTTCCTCAGGGAAGTACCCTCCGCGAGGAAATCAACAAATCCGCGGAACGGCGACTGGATGAATTCCTCGCCGGAATCGATGCCGGCTCATTGCAGATTCGTCGCCATCTCTCCTGGGGATACAGTTGGCGCGAAATCGCCACCTTGCAGAAACACTTGCATGCCGATCTCCTGGTCCTCGGGACCATCGGCCGCACACGGATCAAGGGACTCCTGCTCGGCAATACTGCGGAAAAAGTGCTCGACACCTGTGACTGCAGCATCCTGACCGTCAAGCCGGATGATTTCGTCTCCCCCATCGATCCTCCCTTCTGGCCGCTTCATCCGGAATCGGAAACCAAATCCTGATTGGCCAACCCTGATTGGCGGGTGTCGATGCTCGGGGGATCTCTCGTCCGTTCGTGGTACTTCGGGGAGCCGCTCCATGTCAGAATTGACACCGTCAGGCTTCACACCGTCAGACTCCACACCGCCGAATAGCTTTCCCTGGCACGCGACCGCGACCTCTCAGGTCCTCGACACGCTCGAAACGTCTCCGGACGGACTCACTGCGGAAGAGGTAACCCGCCGCCGGAACAAGTTCGGCCCGAACCTTCTCCCCGAAAAAGGGGCCACTCCCCTCTGGGTGATCTTTCTTCGCCAGTTCATCAGCCCCCTCGTCTATATCCTCCTCGTTGCCGCTGCCGTCTCCCTCATCGTCGGCGAGTTCAAGGACGCCGGTTTCATCACCGCCGTTCTCCTCATCAACGCCCTCATCGGCACCTGGCAGGAATTCCAGGCGGAGCAAAGCAGCCTCGCCCTCAAGCAACTTCTCAGGTTCCACGCCCTCGTCGAACGCCATGACGAAATTCGCGAGATCGATGCCGAGCAACTCGTCCCCGGCGACATCGTCTGGCTCGAATCCGGAAACCGCGTCCCCGCCGACCTCCGCCTTCTCTCCACGCAAGGGGTCGAGATCGACGAATCTCTCCTCACCGGGGAGTCTCTCGCCGTTGCCAAGGATGCCCCCTGGACAGGCCCCGAAAAAACCGATCTCGCCGACCAGATCAACATGGCCTTCGCCGGCTCTATGGTCACGCGCGGCCGCGCCCAGGGAGTCGTCGTCGCCACCGGACTCCACACCCAGGTCGGCCAACTCACCCAGGCCCTCCTCGAAACAGACCGCGGCAAGCCCCCTTTGCTCATCCGCATGGAACACTTCACCAACTATGTCTCCATCGGAACCGTCGCCGTCGCCCTCGTCATCGGCCTCCTGCAGGTCTTTCTCTGGAAACGCGCCGTCACCGACACCTTCTTCTTCGTCGTCGCACTCGCCGTCTCCGCCATTCCCGAAGGGCTCCCCGTCGCCATGACCGTCGCCCTCGCCGTTGCCACCACCCGCATGGCTCGTCGCAAGGTCATCGTCCGCCGTCTCACCGCCGTCGAAGGACTCGGCAGTTGCACCCTCATCGCCACGGACAAAACTGGCACTCTCACCTGCAACGAACTCACCGTCCGTGAAATCCGCCTCCCCGATGGCACGCAAATCGACATCAGCGGCGAAGGCTTCGCTCCCCTCGGAGAAATCCGACAGGCGGGAGAACTCGTCCCTCCTCATTCGCTACCCGCGCTCGAGGATCTCATCACTGCTGCCCTCTTGTGCAACGAAGCCGATCTCCATCAGCGCGACGGCACCTGGACCTGGCATGGCGACGCCGTCGATGTCGCTCTTCTCTCCCTCGGGCACAAGGCCCACATGCAACGGGAGCATCTCCTGCAACAGTTTCCCCAGGTGAATCAGATCCCTTTCGAACCGGAACACCGCTTCGCCGTCACCTTCCACCAGCAGGGGAATGAAATCCTCGCCTCCGCGAAAGGGGCACCCGAACGGCTCCTCGCCATGTGTACAGAGAGCTTGTCCGCGGAAGACCTCCCCCGGCTGGAAGCCATCGCTCACGACATGGCCAGTCGCGGCTTGAGAGTCATCGCCCTCGCCTCCGGGACGTCCCCGCCGATTCCCCCGGACCAGGCCCCCCAACCTCCGGAGAATCTCCGCCTCCTCGGGTTTGTGGGCATGATCGACCCCTTGCGCTCCACCGCCGCGTCCGCCATCGCCACCTGCCGCCGCGCCGGGGTCGATATTGCCATGCTGACCGGCGACCATCGCGTCACCGCGCTTGCCATCGCCAAACAGATCGGCCTCGCCGAACGGGACGACCAGGTCCTCACCGCCGCCGAACTGGAGGGAAAGTCCCCCGACGAATTGGTCGAAATCGTCCGCGATACCCGCGTCTTCGCTAGGGTCACTCCCCGCCGCAAGCTCGAGATCGTCCGCGCCGCCCGTGCCGCCGGTCATTTTGTGGCCGTGACCGGTGACGGCGTGAACGATGCCCCCGCGCTCCGTGCCGCGAATATCTCCGTCGCGATGGGGAAGGGGGGGACCGATGTCGCCCGCGAAGCCGCTGAACTCGTCCTCGGCGATGACAACTTCAGTTCCATCGTCGCCGGCATCGAGGAAGGCCGCATCGCCTACGACAACATCCGAAAGGTCATCTCCTTACTCTTCTCCATGGGCTGCGCGGAACTCGTCATGGTGCTCCTCGCGGTCATCACCGGCCTTCCCGTTCCGCTCCTCCCCGTGCAACTTCTCTGGCTCAACCTCGTCACCGATGGCATCCAGGGGGTCGCGCTCGCCTTCGAGCCTGGAGAAGGGGACAGCCTTCAAAAACCTCCTCGCCCCCCGCGCGAGCCGATTTTCAATCGCCTCATGGTCGAACGCACCGGCATCGCCCTCTTCGTCGTCGGCGTCGGAAGTTTCGCCGTTTTCTATGCAGCCCTCGCCTGTGGCTGGTCACTCCCCGAGGCCCGGAATCTCACACTGCTCACCATGGTCTTGTTTGAAAACTTCCACGTCGGCAACTGCCGTTCGGAAACCAAATCCGCCTTCGTGCTCTCTCCCTTCCGCAGTCCGATATTGCTGATCGGTGTCCTTGCGGCCTTCGCCGTTCATCTGGTCGGCATGCATCTCCCTCTCTTGCAGCAGGTCTTGCGCACCCATCCGGTCTCGTGGCAGACCTGGGCGATCGCGATCGCCGTCGCCTTCTCGATCATCCCCGCCATCGAACTCCACAAATTCCTCTGGAACCACCCCCAGCCGTCGTGATTTGCCGTAGGCGAATTTGTAGTAGATCGTCTACGCTTATTTGTCAGGTGTTTTGGGTGGCATGCCTACATCGTGCTATGCACGATTTTATCGGCGTGCGAAGCAGGGTGGGCATGTGTGCGTTCGACTTTGAGTGTTTATATATCGCCTGCCAAGTAAGCGTAGTCAGACTAGTAGGTCAGGCTGTGCCTGACGTCATGGACATCCAAGCCGCGTTTGGCGTGTTTCGTTTTGTGGTAGACCGTCCATAGGTATTTGTCCCTTTCTGGGTGGCATGCCCGCATCGCGCGAGCAGGGCGGGCATGTACGCGTATGACACCGTTGATATGAATGCGGGACAAATAAAGTTAGACGATCCAGTAGGGTCCGCTGTCCGGACCATCATTTCAAATCGACGAGAGTCCCCTGCATTCACCCTCTCCCCCCCGATGGGATCAACGAAGTAAGACCTGACAAGGCGTCAGGTCTTACGAGGCGATAGTCCGCCTCTTTCGGGTGAGGGGGCCGTCCAAGTGTCTCTGAGTTCTGATCTTTCAGTGTTTCGGGTGGCCCACACGCCGCAACGCGGCGTGTGGGTGCGCCAGCACAAGAGGCAACTTCAACTCGACTTCGACTTCTGGGGTGCCACTGCCGAGCCGTACTCGGCTCAGCAGTGTTCCCTCCGCCGTGTAGCCCAGGTTGGTCGTGTGCGACCTACCTGGGTGGCGCAGCCACAGGCACCACTTCAAATCAGCCTGCGCCACCTGTGACAATCTCTACCTCCCCCTAACCGCGTCCTTCCCTTCGCCTTGCACTCCTCCAGCAACCTCACCATCCGCTCCACCACCTCCGGCCGGTCCTTCCACAGATTCCTCTGCTCAGAAGGATCCGTGCGCAGGTTGTAAAGCTGCCCCTTAACCAACGGGTCCGTTTCGACGGGAGCATTCTTATCCGCAGGACTGAATCCTCCGCTCCCCACCGCCGGGATCAGCTTCCAGTCCCCCGCCCGCAGACACACCACCCCGCGTGATGACAGATGCAGCACCCCCGGCCGTGGCGTCTCAAATTTCTCGCCCCCCTTGAACAACGGCCACAACGAATAACTGTCCTCCGCCCCCTGGTCGGGCAGGGGGGTCTCCGTGATCGCCGCACACGTCGCCGTCAGGTCCGTCAGGCAGATCGTCTCTCCGCAACTCGTCCCCGGCCTGATGTGACCCGGCCACCGGGCAATAAATGGCATCCGGTGCCCTCCCTCCCACGCATCCCCCTTCATTCCCCGATAGATCCCCGCACTCGCATGCCCATACTTCACGACATCCTGCGGAAACCACATCGGCCCGTTATCGCTCGTGAAAATCACCAGCGTGTTCTCTTTCAATCCTTGTTGTTCCAGCGTCGCCAGAATTCGCCCCACCCCCGCATCCACGTTCGCCGCGAAGTCTCCGTACATCCCGATCGACGTCTTCCCCTGAAACTCCTTCGACGGCAGCCACGGCGTGTGCGGCCCCGTGAACGCGACATACAACAGGAACGGCTTCGCATCCCTCTTCTGTTTCTTGATCTCCGTTTCCGCCTCCTGCACAAAGAGCGGCAGCACCTCCTCCAGCTTCAGGTCCGGAGCAATCTCCCCCGCCCGCCAGAATTCCCCCTGCGTCAGCGCCCACCCGGGGGAATGATGCTCCGCGATCTTCAGCGTTGGAGCCGTCAACACCTTGTCCTGCCGCAGCAGGAAGTAAGGCGGAATATCCGTCGATGCCGAAATCCCCAGGAACGTATCGAACCCGCGATCGATCGGCCCGCTCCGGAACGGCTGCGCATAGTCGTACTTCGTCCCCTGCTCATACCCCAGGTGCCACTTGCCCACCATCGCCGTCCGATACCCCGCCTGCTTCAGCAGGGCAGGGAGGGTCACCCGCCCGTTCTCAATCACCGGGCCGTCGGTAATCCGCAGCCGGCCGTTGTCCGACCCCCGCCACGGATACCGCCCCGTCAACAGACCGTACCGCGAAGGGATGCACACCGAACCCGCCGCGTGCGCGTCCGTGAACCGCATCCCTTCCCGAGCCAGCCGGTCAATGTTCGGCGTGGGAATCTTCGACTGCGGATTGAAACAACCCGGATCCCCGATCCCCATGTCATCCGCCAGGATGATCACGATGTTCGGACGTTCCGCAGCGTTAATCGCTGCGGTCAGTCCACAACACAGCATCACCCCGGCTGCGAGCCACGCCAGCCGGGACTGTCCCCGCTGCCACATCGACGAGCGACGATTACTCTTCATCGGCCGCCGCTCCGACCGTTTCCGGTTCGGGAACTTCTTCAACATCCTTCGACTTGTGCAACGCCAGCACCTTGTCCGCCAGTTCCTTCGTGAGCTGCGGATTTTCCATCAACGCCAGCCGTGCCTTCTCGCGACCCTGCCCCAGCTTTTCGCCGCCGTAGCTCAGCCACGTCCCGCTCTTGTCGATCACTCCCGCCGCAATCGCCATGTCGAGCACGTCACCTTCCCAACTGATCCCGCTTGCGTTGAGCAGGTCGAATTCCGCCACGCGGAACGGAGGCGCCACCTTGTTCTTGACAATCTTCACCTTCATCCGCATCCCGATCATGTTCTCACCCTCTTTGAGCACATTCAGA
Source organism: Planctomycetales bacterium (assembly GCA_046349635.1). Lineage (GTDB taxonomy): Bacteria > Planctomycetota > Planctomycetia > Planctomycetales > Planctomycetaceae > JAXMBX01. The sequence continues at coordinate 97,363 of JAXMBX010000007.1, read as the reverse complement.
CGGCGGACATCCAGACGGCAGGAACTGTAGAACTTCAACGCCCGGCCGCCGGGGGTCGTTTCCGGACTCCCGAACATCACCCCGATCTTTTCCCGGATCTGGTTGATGAAGATCACGCACGTCTTCGCCTTCGCGATCGCACCCGTCAGCTTTCGCATCGCCTGGCTCATCATCCGCGCCTGCAACCCGACGTGCGAATCCCCGATTTCCCCGTCCAGTTCGTTCTTCGGCACGAGAGCCGCCACCGAGTCGATCACAATCACGTCCACCGCGTTCGACTTGATCAGCATCTCCGCGATCTGCAAAGCCTCTTCACCGTGCGAAGGCTGGCTCACCAGCAGGTCTTCCAGGTTCACTCCCAGCCGTTTCGCCCACGTCGGGTCCAGCGCGTGTTCCGCGTCGATGAACGCCGCAATCCCACCCTGCTTCTGAGCCTGGGCAATCGCGTTCAAGGCCAGGGTCGTCTTACCGCTCGATTCCGGACCGAACAATTCAATGATTCGTCCCCGCGGCAATCCCGCCCCTCCCAACGCCAGGTCCAGCGACAGTGCCCCCGTCGGAATCCCCTGCACCGGCTCGAAGGAGGTGTCCGACAGCCGCATGATCGACCCTTTTCCGAACGCCTTCTCGATCTGGCCGACGGTGTTGTTCAGCATCTGCTGATCAGCGGTTTCTTCGACAACTTTCTTGGATTTAGCCATGGGACTTCTCTCCTTGCGAATGTTTTTGGGTGTTGAGTGCGGCGAACAGGCCGTTCTGATTCGTTCAACTTCCAGTACTGTACACATCGACAGTATAGCTATCGAAATTTAACCGGCAAGAGCAAAAACAACCCTCATCCACAAATTTTTTGTCTCCCCTGTCCCAGGCTGAAATAAATGTGTAAGTCATTTTATTTCAGTATGTTGAGAAATTTTCGTGGCCCTGCATTGTGGCCCGTGAATCCTCAGTCCACTATCCGTAGTGCCAGAATATCCAAAAGTAGAACATTCCTGAACGGTGATCTCTTTCTCGCCCCAGGGTGGCCCGACCGCCTCGCGGTTGGGTGCCGCCAGGCACACTTCCTTGCGCCTTGTGCGTCCGCATGAAAACCGACGCTGAACGCCGGTGATTGGGTGGCCCATACGCCGGTACTCCGGCGTGTGGGTGCCGCAGGCACAAGAGGGACTTATGTGAACGCGACTGACTTGCCCGGCGCACAAAAAAAGCGGCCGGGAATAACTCCCGGCCGCAATCTCAGAATCGCCTCAACACCTCACTTGCTCCCCCCACCTTCCTGCAGCTTCTTCATCACCTCGTCCAGGTTGAAGCTGTCCGCCTTCTGCCGTGGCGGAAATTCCTTGAAGGTCTCCAGGAATTTCCCCACAAACCCCTGCGCCGGCAAGAACAGGAAGACATGGTCCATCACCCAGTCGTAGTACGTGTTCGACGTGATGTCCGCTCGCTCGTAAGGATCCGTCCGCAGATTGAAGAGCTTCGGAAAACGCAGCGTCGTAAACGGTTCGGCCCACACCCGCAATGTCCCCGGCGCACGCTGTTCCAGGAACACGAGCTTCCAGTGGCTGTAACGCAATGCAGTGATCTGCTGGTCATCGTTGCAGTAGATAAATGACTCCCGCGGGCTCTTCTCGGTCTCTCCCGTCAGATACGGGACAAGGTTATATCCGTCGAGGTGCACCTTGTAGGTCGTGTCTCCCACCTGGTGCCCCTTCAGCAGTTTCTCCGTGATATCCGAATCCCCCGCGATCGCCACGAGTGTCGGGAGCCAGTCGTTGTGCGACACAATCTGGTTGGACACGCTCCCCGCCTTGATCTTCCCAGGCCACCGCACCATGCACGGAATCCGGTATGCCCCTTCCCAGTTCGAGTTCTTCTCGTTCCGGAACGGCGTCATCGCCCCGTCCGGCCACGTGTTCATGTGCGGGCCATTGTCCGTGCTGTACATCACGAACGTGTTGTCCGCGATCCCCGCGTCGTCCAGCGCCTTCAGCACTGTCCCCACGTTCTTGTCGTGGTCGATCATCACATCGACGTACTCGCTCAACCACTTTCCGCCCTGGCCCTTGCTCCCGGGCTTCACGTGCGTCCGGAAGTGCATGTGAGTGAAGTTCACCCACAGAAAGAATGGATGACCGGCCTCCGCCTGCTTCTTGATGTAGGCCGCCGATCGCGCGGCGATGTCGTCGTCGATCGTTTCCATTCGCTTCTTCGTCAAGGGCCCCGTGTCCTTGATCGTCTGCTTCCCGACTTTGCCGAACCGCGGATCCACCGTCTCGTCGTCCACGTCGGTCGCCTTGCATTCCAGTACCCCTCGCGGGCCAAATTTCTTCCTGAACTCCGGATCTTTCGGGTAGTCGGGAAGTTCCGGCTCTTCTTCCGCGTTCAGGTGATACAGGTTCCCGTAGAACTCGTCGAATCCGTGCACCGTGGGCAGGAACTCGTTCCGGTCACCCAGGTGGTTCTTCCCGATCTGCGCGGTGCCGTATCCCTGCGCTTTCAGCAGGTTGGCAATCGTCGGGTCCTCTTTCTGCAGTCCGGCCTTCGCACCCGGCATCCCCACCTTCGTTAGCCCCGTCCGCATCCCGTGCTGCCCGGTAATGAACGACGCCCGTCCCGCCGTGCAGCTCTGCTCCCCGTAGTAGTCGGTGAAGATCATTCCTTCCTTGGCGATCCGGTCAATATTCGGAGTCTTGTACCCCATCAGGCCCATCGTGTAGGCGCTGACGTTCGACTGGCCGATATCATCACCCCAGATGATGACGATGTTCGGCTTCTCACCCGTTTTCTGCGCGGCTGCGGCCACGTTATTGTTGTGCGCCGCCAATGCCAGCAGTTCGTTTTTATTGACCCCCTTGCAGCACCCCTCTTGCTTGGCTGCCACTTCGGACACCGCGGGCACCGGTGCCGGAGCCGCGGCGTGGGCCGCAGGCACCCATCTCGCGGGATTGAGTGTCCCTTCTGCTGCTGCGTATCCCAGCAGACTGCCGATCGCCATCATGGCAATCACGCTGATGTGGTTTCGTCGTATCATGGATGACTCCTCGCTAAGTAGCACTTGGGGCGCACGTTGTCCCGGACCTCCACGCCGGTGAATTCACTCTCCCCTCCTAGGGACAGTAATCGTGATCCGGTCCCCGCATCTTACTAACGAGATTCCTGAGCTTCCACGAAGATATCGCGAAATCGGAAAAATGCCCCCCTTCGCGGGTGACCCACTCGCCGGTACTTCGGCGTGTGGGTGCGCAGCACCAGAGGGAATTGCGTCTCTTGGGTGGCATGCCCACTTCGCACCCTCAGGTGCAGGGTGGGCATGGATTCACTGGATACCAAACGTCTCTTGCACCTGCACCGCTTTCCGTTTGATGGGTACCACTGCGGAATCCGCGCAGCGGTTCAGCAGTGCAGTCGCTGGATATCTTCAACACGACCAGGCGACAAACTTTTGAACGTCTCTGAAACCACCCTCCGACGCCCCAATCCACACTCGGTCGGGTGGCACAGGTTCCCGGTACCCCGGGTACCTGTGTGCGCCAGCACAAGAGCAGAGTTCAAATCGACGAGAATGGCTTACTAGATCGCATCGACTTTATGTGTAGCGTCTGTCGCGGCGATACTCTTGGTAAAATGTTTGATTGTTGACGCGACGCAAAAGCATCCAATGCTAGTAGTCGTCGATCTTTTCCGATCCCGAACGGGTCGCCAGTCCCCGCCAGATGCTCTGCGCAATGCTGTCGCTGATCGTCCGTACCGAGCCATCCATCAACGCCGCGTTCACCAGCCCCGCGTGATAGCTCCGCGACGTCACCGCCGCGTAAGACGGCGTCTGAGGCAGCGTCCCCTCCTGCCAACTGTTGTAATCGCACTCCTCATAGCTCTTCCCCCCCACGACGCAATTCACCTTGCTGTTCGGGACTAGCGTCGCGGTAAAACCGGAGTGATGCACCTGGCCGTTCGCCCATTCCGTGTGTTCCGTGATCTTGGCGTTGCCTCCCACTGCCGTCATGAAGGTCGCCACCGTCAGCGCATCACCGGGAATCGTCGTGGAGGAGGGGGCCACGTTCCGGTGATACGGACTCCACGACTTCACTTCCGACATCATCAGCGTGTTGCTCGCTCCGTCGGTGATCGACTCAATCCCCAGGTGCGCGTTCGGGAAGAACATCCCGTCTCCACCTTTCTGCGTCGTCGGATCCCACACGAACCACGTCCCGTAGTTCACTCCGTAACTCGTCGGGCACAACCGTGGCGAAGTGTCCGTCCGCGTCGTGTACGAATTCACATCGCTCGGGCAGGCATACTGCGGCACCTGCAGCCCGTCGATCGCCATCTGCCCCGACCAGCCCTTGCTCAGGTCGACCGCCACCTGCAGGTTCCCCTGGTCCATGAACGACAGGATCCGCCCATGCACCGACCACGAACTGCTCGCCCCCGTGGCGTTGAACGTCGCCGAGGGAGGAATTTTCTGATAGGCCGACAGGTAGTTTTGAATTGCCAGTGCGATCTGGTGCAGGTTGTTCTTGCACTGCGTCCGTCGCGCAGCTTCCCGTGCCTGCTGAACCGCCGGCAGGAGCAGTGAAATCAACACGCCGATAATCGCAATCACCACCAGCAATTCAATCAATGTAAAGCCGCGCCGTCGCGCTGGCGTTGTCCGTCTCTCCGGCATCGTCCGTATCTCCTGGGTTGTAGTGCTTCCTGAGTCTATTCAGGGCAGGGTTTGCTCGCGACCGAAGCCAAAGCAATCCCCGTACCGCCGGATCACGAATCCCCAAACGGCCTGCTGGCCGCGAGATATCGCGATTGAGAATCCTCCGGAGAAACACACATGGCGAAAAAATATCCACCCGCTGGACAATTCTTCGCCTCAATCGTCCCCCCTCGATCCTGGACGTGGGTGGCCGGGGTCGAGCGCAGCGAAGCCCCCGGAACGAATGATATTCATTGATTGTGTGCCACTGCCGAGCCGTCCTCGGCTCAGCAGTGCAGTCGCTGGATATCTTCAACACGACCAGGCGACAAACTTTTGGAACGTCTCTGGGGCCACCCCTCCGACGCCCCAATCCATACCCAGTCGAGTAGCACAGGTTGCCGGTACCCCCGGCTACCTGTGTGGCGCAGCCACAAGCGGTTTTCATCGGAGACCAGTTCCGGGATCCCCTCCTTCGCTGCGGGATACCCCGCCTCGTCCGCCTGCGTCTCGATTTCGAGGTACGTCCCCAACCTCTCGAAAAATCTAGTCATGCACTTTCGCCATGATTGATTCGCGACGCGAAAGATTAGCGTGCGGGTGGCGGATGAGGCCGTCGCCGTAATTGTGAATTTTAAGAATTCATTTTCATCTGTCATTAGTGGATGATTTAATGGAGCCGCTCAAGCACAATTAAATAATCTAAGAGATAGCACATAGCAGCGACCAGGATAAAGCCATGAATAAGAAGTCAAATCGGCTCCAGGCTCCTCTTTTTCGCCGGCTGCGCGGTTACTCCTTCGACCCGAGCCTCTCCGGCAAACTGGACACCGCGATGATCAATGAGCGCGTGTACACGGTCCCCTGGGAAGATGATCTCCAGCCGGGCCCTGAGGGGAAATACATCGCCGTGGTCGATGTGGATCCCGCGAGCGACTGCTATTACGACCCCGTGAACCTGAACGATCCGTTCCTGCTGGCGCAGGATGGCCTGGCCCCCTCCGCAGCGAATCCGCAATTCCACCAGCAAATGGTTTATGCGGTCGTGATGACCACCATCCGCAACTTTGAACGCGCGATCGGCCGACCGGTCATGTGGTCCGATCGCACCCCCGAAGACATGGGCAAAACCTGGAGCGACATGACTTGGAAGGATGAAGAGGCCCTGTTTGTGGAAAAGCTGATGGTGTACCCGCACGCGCTGCGCGAAGCAAACGCCTATTACTCCCCCAGGAAAAAGGCGCTACTGTTCGGTTATTTCCCGGCGACCGCCACCGCTTCAGGGTGCATCTATCCCGAAGGGCTGGTCTTCGGTTGCCTGTCTCACGATATCATCGCCCATGAGACCACCCATGCCATTCTCGATGGCATTCATCCCCGCTTTATCGAAGTCACCCAGCCGCAAGGGTTGGCCTTCCATGAAGCCTTCGCGGACATCGTAGCATTGTTTCAGCATTTCACCTTTCACGAGATCGTCCGCCATCAGATCGCCAAGACACGCGGTGATCTGGAAGTGGATAATCTGCTGGGACAACTCGCCCAGGAATTCGGCCGAGCCACCGGCAATCATGGTTCACTCCGCGACGCGCTGGGGAGTGAGGACGCGGATGGAAAATGGGTCCGCCGCAGGCCCGACCCCACAAAAATTCACCGCGAGACCGAGCCGCACGCGCTCGGGGCCATTCTCGTCTCCGCAGTGTTTGATGCGTTTGTGACCATCTACAATGCACGCATTCAGGATCTCAAACGGATTGCCAGCGAGGGGACCGGAATCCTCCGTGAGGGAGAGTTGCATCCCGATCTGGTGAATCGCCTGGCCTCGGAAGCGGTCAAGGTCGCAGAGCAGGTACTCAATATGTGCATCCGGGCGCTGGATTATTGTCCCCCGGTGGATATCGACTTTGGAGACTACCTCCGCGCCTTGATCACCGCGGACCGCGATGTGGTCAAGGATGACTCACGCGACTACCGCCTGGCCTTTATCGATGCCTTCCGCCAGCATGGAATTTATCCGCGGAACCTGAAAACGCTCTCGGAGGAGAGTCTGGCCTGGAACGATGCGGAACCGGGTCTGCAAGACTATGAAAAGATCGCCACGCTGGGTGAGAAGCTGCACAGTTTTTATTCCAACATGAATCGCCCCAGCGACAGGAAGATTCGCTGGAAAGCCATGCGATCCCAGCGCAGTCGACTGCACAAGTTGTTGCAGGAAAAGTTCTGGGACGTCATCGGTGACCCGCAGTTGCAGAGATTGACCGGCATCGACTTTGAAATCACGAAGGAACGCAAAGGGGAAGACGTCGTACGATTCGAAATTCACTCCATTTCCCCGGTGCAACGCCAAAGGCAGGATGGCACGGTCTTGAACCAGGTCATCTTTTCAGTCCTGCAAGATCGTCCTCTGGACTGGGACAAACCAGATGGACAGCGCATTTTCGGTGGATGCACGATCATCGTTGACCTGGACAAAAACGACGGCCGGGGGGCGATCCGCTACCTCATTCGGAAGTCTCTCCATGGTCAGGAGGGCCCGGACGGCCGCATCACAAAGGCCCGCGCCTATTTTGGAGATCTTGCCAACACGTCACTCGCCGCAACCTACGGTGCCGACAGGAACGACGAACCATTCGCCATGCTGCACACCGAATTCTAGATCGCATTGCGTTTAGCTGCAGCGTCTGTCGCGGTAAAAACTTCGGAAAAAACTTCGATTTAGACGCGACACTCAAGCGCAACGCGCTCTAGGCAACGTTGATCGTATCTGGAGCAACTGTCGCGAAGAAAAAGGTTTGGAAAAATCATCGATTTCCACGCGACTCTATAACGCCCTGCATTCTAAGGCTTCTCCCCATGAGCAAAATCAAAAAGAAATCTCCCGCCAAAAAAACGGCCAGGAAGACCGCCCCGAAAAAGGCTCCCCCGAAAACGGTCACAGCCAAGAGCGCGGCCAAAAAGAGTGCGGCCAGAAAGAAAACCGCCCATCCTGTTCCTCCCGCTCCCCACCTGGCTCACGCCCCCGCGAAGCCCGCAAAACCGCTCAAATCCCCACCCCAGGATTTTCGCGTCAGAATCCGCATGTATCGACACGGCCTCGGGGATTGCTTCCTGTTGAGCTTTCCGGGAAAGGACAAACCGCTGGTCCACTTCATGATCGACTGCGGCGTCGTGCTCGGCACGACCGATCCCGCTCCGGTGATGACCATGGTGGCCGAAGACATCAAGAAAACAACTCTTAATAAGGGAAACAATCGCGGTGAGGTCGACGTCCTCGCGATCACGCATGAGCATTGGGACCACCTCTCCGGTTTTGATAAGGCGCAGGCCCAGAAGGTTTTTAACGACATCGATTTTGACAAGCTCTGGCTCGCTTGGACCGAAGATGAGACCAACGATCTGGCCAACACTCTTCGCGAGGAACGCGAGCGGAAAAAAGCCGCCGCTCTTGCCGCCCGGAAAAAAGCGGCGAAATTGAAGCTCACCGGCCAGGTGGAACGGCTCAACGGCCTCCTGGGGTTCTTCGGCGCGGTGGCCGGCGATTCCAGCGATGGTGACGATTCCGGCGGAGGGACGGCCGGTGCCCTGAAATACCTCAAACGCCGGTGTAATCCGACCATCATTCCCACCGGCGGCAAGCCTCGCTCCATTCCCGGCGTCGACAATGTCCGCGTCTATGTCCTCGGGCCACCCGAAAACAGAACCGATCTGAATAAGACCAACCCCGGCAAGGGGGAAGGGTATGAACTGATGAGTGGTGGCAGCGTGGGACTCGCACAGACCTTGATCGATGCCTGCGAGGGAAATGACAAGTCGCAACCTTTCGACCGACTCATTCGCCGAAAACTTGGCAGAATGCCTCCCTTGCATCCCTATCGACTGCCTGAAAACGAGTGGCGAAACATCGATCAAGACTGGCTCGGAGTGGGCGAACGCCTGGCCCTCCAGCTCGACAGCGCCACAAACAATACCAGCCTGGTCCTCGCCTTCGAATTCATCGACTCCGGCGACGTGCTCCTCTTCGTCGGGGATGCGCAGGCCGGCAACTGGAAATCCTGGGACGATCTCAGCTTCAAGATCAAGGATCCCGACGGCGACACGCAGGAAGTCACGGCGGCGGATCTGCTCGCACGCACCATCTTCTACAAAGTCGGCCATCACGGCAGCCACAATGCCACGCTCAAGGAAAAAGGCCTCGAACGCATGACCAGCAACCGTCTGGCTGCCGTCATTCCGGTCGATGTCAACGTGGCCCATAATGTCAAAGGCTGGACGCGCATGCCGCTCCCTTCGATCACTGAGGCCTTGAAGAAAAAGTGCACCCTCCTGTTTCAGTCAGATGACATCACCACGTTGGGCAAAGGCGCGAAACAGCCTCAGTTCATCGTCTCCGACGAGACCTTCGATGTCTACACGAAGATCAAGGGCAAAAAGTCGGCCAAGCCGGTGAGGACCGAGCATCTCTACCACGACTACTTCCTATGAGCAAAAATATCATCATCTGCTGTGACGGCACTTCGAACAAACTCGCCGATGATCACACGCACGTCGTGCGGATCTTCCAGGTTGCGAAGAAGGATGCCGCACAGATTGCGTTTTATGACCCCGGTGTGGGGACCTTGGCCGCGCCGGATCAGAAGTCCGCGATCGGCAAACGCTGGTCTCTCATCAAGGGATTGGCTTTCGGGGAAGGCCTCGATGAGAACGTCTTCGAAGCCTACCGCTACCTCATGAATGAATATAAAGAGGAGGATCGGGTTTACCTGTTCGGTTTCAGCCGCGGCGCGTTCACCGTCCGGGTTCTGGCAGGCCTGTTGCAAGGGGTCGGACTGCTTCATGCAGGCTCCGAGAACATGCTCCCCTATTGTTGGGAATCCTATCGGCAGATCCCGACGACGGTCGATACCGGCCCCGGACATGAGACGACCGAGATCGTGCAGATGAAAAGAGGCATGGAGGTCCTCCGCCAGAACTTCACGCGCCCTTGCCCCGTCGAGTTCCTCGGCGTTTGGGACACGGTCGGCTCCGTCGGAATGTATAACTGGAACCAGGCGTTTCCCTTCACGTTCTCAAACCCCGGCGTCAAGTGCGTCCGCCATGCCGTCTCGCTGGATGAAAAACGTGCGGCCTTTCGCTCCAACGTCTATCGGGACAAGGGAAAAATACACCCGAACGGTTCCCCGAAGGTCATGAATGTCTGGTTCCCTGGCTCCCACTCCGACGTCGGCGGAGGCTATCCCCCCAACGATTCCGGATTGGCGATGGGAGCCTTCCGCTGGATGGTCGCCGAAGCCCATGCCTTCGGTATGCGGATCGATCCGGCAGTCTGCAATCTGCTGCTGAAAGAGTGTCCACCGGATCCGCTCGCCACGCTCCATCAATCGCTCATCGGCGCCTGGCAGGCCCTCGAATACCTCCCCGCCCGTCGATTCAATTGGGAGACGCATCAAACCGGCTGGCGCTACAAGCCGTATAAGCCCCGGGAGATGGGTGTGACCAAGGTCTACCTGCATCAGAGCGTGGTGGACCGCATCGCCGGCAACAAATCTTATTGGCCCGCCCCTCTTGCCAGAATGTCGCTGGACGCTCTCCAAAAACAATATTCCATCGTCAGCGACCACCCGGTCATCACCTGACAAGGCGTCAGGTCTTACGAGGCGATTGTCTTAGTAACCGGTTCGTTGTATTCACCCTCTCCCCCCCGTTGCTTGGCTGGCCCATACGCCGGTACCCCGGCCTGTGGGTGCCGCAGCCACAAGAGGTCTTCTGCTGTCTCTGGATCGTGTAGCACAGGTTGCCGGTACCCCTGGCTACCTGTGTGGCGCCAGCCACAGGAACCACTTCAAATCGACACGGCCGTCCAAAGTTGGTTGTCCTTTTACTAGCCCCAAGCGCCAGCTCGGGGTTCCCGCATCTTCACCCTCTCCCCCCCGTTGGGAATCAACTGAGCATGACCAGACGGGCGTCTGGTCACTGCGAAGGCGATAGCGTTTACCTGATCGAAAAGGCGATAGTCCTTCCTAAAATGAGGGCCGGGTGAGGGGGCGTCCCAAACGTCTCTGAGTTCCCTCCTACGGACCTTCTCCTGCTCGACGGCTCTCCTCCCGCGTGGACCGTGCCACATCTGCCCCACCTTCCACACCTCTTTCGGACCCTCTCGTCGCGTCCCTTCAATGGGATCTTTTCCATCTTTGACTCCCCGAAGGAAACAATTTCATCCTGAATAAGGTCTCATTATACTAGGAACGCTTCCTCTCCTCTAAAAAAGCCGATCCGCCCCACGTCCGGAGATGTTCCAAGGAATTCCGAGTGACCGATCCCTCCGCCTCACACAGCAGCGATCCATCGAAGTTTATCTCGCGCTGGCGCGAATCCGCCGCCTCCGAACGCGCCAACTATCAGCTCTTCCTCTCCGAACTCTGCGATGTCATCGGCGTCCCTCATCCCAACCCCTCCGGATCGGACGTCTCCAAAAATACATACGTCTTCGAACGTGACGTCAAATTCCAGAACACCGACGGCACCACCAGCGACGGACGCATCGATCTCTACAAGCAAGGCTGTTTCGTCCTCGAAGCCAAACAGGGAACCGAAGCCCAGGACACCTCCGCTGAACCCATCCTCTCTTCAACTCCCAAACGTCTGAAGAAAGGCCACGGCGTCCGCGGCTCCAAAGGTTGGGATGACGCCATGATCCGCGCCCGCGGACAGGCGGAAATGTATGCGAAGGCGCTCCCCGCCGACGAAGGCTGGCCCCCATTCCTCATCGTTGTCGATGTCGGCCATTCCATTGAACTCTATGCCGACTTCACCCGCTCCGGGAAAACCTATCTCCAGTATCCCGATCCCAAATCCTTTCGCCTCCTTCTCAGCGACCTGGAAAACGAAGACCTTCGCGAACGTCTCCGCAAAGTCTGGACCGATCCTCAATCGCTCGACCCCTCGCGCCGAGCCGCCAAAGTCACCCGCGAACTCGCCGACCGCCTTGCCAAGCTCGCGAAGTCCCTGGAGAAATCCGGTTTTGAACCCAAGCGCGTCGCTCAGTTCCTCATGCGCTCCCTCTTCACCATGTTCGCGGAGGACGTGGACTTAATCCCTCGTACCAGCTTTTCGGAGTTGCTCAAAAGTCTCCGCGACGATGTCTCCAACTTCCCGGACATGGTCCGTTCCCTTTGGGAATCCATGGACAAAGGGCAATTCCATCCCATCCTTCGCAAGAAACTCCGCCGCTTCAACGGCGGCCTGTTCGAGGACTGCGAAGCCCTCCCTCTCACCGCCGATCAACTCGAACTCCTCATTGAAGCCAGCCAGGCCGACTGGCGCGACGTCGAACCCGCCATCTTCGGCACCCTTCTGGAACGCGCACTCGATGAACGCGAACGGCACAAGCTCGGCGCCCATTATACCCCTCGCGCCTATGTCGAACGCCTCGTCCTCCCCACCCTCGTCGAACCGCTTCGCGCAGATTGGGACGCCGTAAAGGCCGCAGCTTATACCGCTGCAAGACGAGGAGAGCGCGAAGAGGCCATTAGGATCGTCAAGGCTTTTCTTGACACTCTTTGCAAAACGCGCGTTCTGGATCCCGCCTGCGGTAGTGGAAACTTCCTCACGTCGCCCTCGAACACATGAAACGGATCGAGGGGAGGTTCTTAATGCCGCACGAACTCGATTATGGACAACGCGAACGAGATCTGTTCGGAGTCGATCCCCATCAGTTCCTCGGCATCGAAGTCAATCCCCGCGCCGCCGCTATTGCGGACCTCGTTCTCTGGATCGGCTACCTTCAGTGGCATACCCGCACCCGCAATCTCAATGACATCTCTGAACCGATCATCCAGAAATATCACAACATCGAATGCCGCGATGCCGTCCTCGCCTGGGACCGCGTCGAGGAAGTGAAGGATGAGCACGGCCAACCCGTCACCCGCTGGGACGGTCACACCACCAAGAAACATCCTGTGACAGGCGAGGATGTCCCCGACGAAACCGCTCAAGTCCCCGTCTTGAGATATATCAATCCACGGAAAGCAGAGTGGCCTCAAGCCGAATTCATCGTCGGAAATCCGCCGTTTTTGGGATCGAAGCGTATGCGGGAATGTATGGGTGACGCATATACAGATGCAGTGCAATCTGCTTGGCCAATGATTCCTCAAGCAAGCGACTTTGTCCTCAGGTGGTGGCACATCGCCGCCGAACTGCTTTCCAACGAAACATTGCGTCAATTTGGATTCATTACAACGAATAGTATGAGTCAGGTATACAACCGAAGAGTTGTTGAACCTTTCTTTTCGCCAGAGCAACGGGTTCACTTTGTATTTGCAGTACCTGATCACCCTTGGGTTGATTCAAGTGATGGCGCAGCGGTTCGAATCTCAATGACCGCTGCTGGACGAGGGAGTGGTACAGGCAAAGTCGTGAAGGTAATAAAAGAAAGCGAATCTTCTGATGACGATGGGGATCTTGTTGTCCAAAGTCTGGAAGAAAATGGAGATATCAATGTAGATCTTACGATCGGCGCGCCAGTTGTTGATGCTGTATCTCTGCAATCAAATAAAGATCTGTGTGCCGTTGGCATGAAGACCATTGGGGCTGCTTTTCAAGTTCACGCCGATGAAGCTCACGAACTCGGCTTGGGAAAGTCAACGGGCATCGAAAAGCATATCAGACCGTATATAAACGGTCGCGATTTTGCAGGGGAACGAAGAGGAATTTACGTCATTGATTTCTTTGGTCTCTCAGAAACAGACGTGAGAGACAGATTTCCTGTCGCCTACCAGCACCTTTTAACGCACGTCAAACCAGAACGTGATCACAACCGTAATTCCATTTTTCGAGACTATTGGTGGATTATTGGACACCCTCGTCCAGTCTTCAGGAAATTCACACATAACTTGAGTCGATTCATAGCAACAATCGAGACATCGAAGCACCGCTTTTTTGGGTTCTTACCTTCATCAATTACACCAGATAGCACACTGGTTACATTTGGATTTAGCGACGCTTTTTATATAGGGATTCTTTCAAGTCGAATTCATGTTATTTGGGCCTTTGCTGCTGGAGGAAGACTCGGAGTTGGAAACGATCCTCGATACAACAAAACACGTTGTTTTGAACCTTTTCCATTTCCTGTCGCTAATTCGAAACAACAGGATTGCATCCGCGAACTCGGCGAACAACTCGACGCCCATCGCAAAAAACAACAGGCACTTCATCCGGATCTCACTCTCACCGGGATGTACAACGTCCTCGAAAAACTTCGCTCCGGGGAACCTCTCACCGCCAAGGAAAAAGTCATCCACGAACAGGGGCTCGTCTCCGTCCTCAAGCAGATTCACGATGACCTCGATGCCGCTGTCTTCGAAGCCTACGGCTGGCCCTCAACCCTCACCGATGAGGAAATCCTCGAACGCCTCGTCGCCCTGAATGCCGAACGCGCCGCGGAAGAAAAACAGGGACTCATCCGCTGGCTCCGCCCCGAATTCCAGAATCCTCCCACCGACACCAAAACCCAGAAGACCATCACTGTCGAAGAAGACGAGGAAGAAACTCCCCAGCCGAAAACCAAGAAACCCAAAGCGGAAAAACCTGCCAAAAAACTCCCCTGGCCCAAAAAACTGTCCGACCAGGCTCAGGCCATCGTCCAACAACTGCAGGCCGCCCCAAACCCGTCACGCTCACCGAACTCGCCAAATCCTTCACGCGCAAACGTCGATCAGCTTTCGAAATGCTCGCCACGCTGGTCTCTCTCGGCAAGGCCCGCGAACTCAAGTCCGAAAATTCACCGCCGCCTGACAGCCTAAGTCCTCTCCAAACTTCGCACGGCGACACTGCCACTCTCCCTGAATCCTGTGTGTGGACACCTCGGCCAAAGTAATGTCCCCCCGCCGCGCAGCCGCCGATCAATCTCCCCGTGAAAGAATCCGCGCAACGACTCCCCAATAGTGTAGAGCGGCCACGTGAGACGCCGCTCGGGAAACCTCAGCCGGGGACGGCCTCAGCTCTCCCTTCCGCGTCGAGATTTCCCCATCAGGCGTTCATTCCACGGCGGAGACGGATTCCGATGCAGAACTCACCCAGCCCTTTCAGCACGAGAATGTCGATTCCCTCTCGAAGATTCTCGACACCCGCGCCAGTCTCAAAGTGCGATGCCGGCTCTGCCGGATCAGCCGGCGGATTTCTCCAGCAGCAGCCGCAGATAAGACCGCCGTTCCTGCGTCCCCAGCTTCAACGCCGCCGCCAGTTCCAGGATCGCCTCCTTCGCGCCCGGATACCCCGCCTCGTCCGCCTGCGTCTCAATTTCGAGGTACGTCCCCAACCCCTCGACTTCATCCCACGCGATTTCCCAGTCTCGTTCATTCCAGTGCAGATGCCACGTCGTCCGCACCTTCGCGACGACCCGCACCGGACGAAACCCGAGCTTCACCAGCACCTCACTGAACTCCGCCGCCACCTGCGCCCCATCTCCCAACGGCGTTTCGATCTCTTCCCGCGTCTTGGTCTGGGCGTCGCGCATCGGGCCTTTGTAGGTCACGAAGTTTTTCTCGCCGACCGAACGAATCCGCAGCGCCTCATCCGTCTGGGCAAAATCTTTCGCCGGGTGATTGAAGTACGCGTCCCGTTGTGTCTGCGTCGTCCCCGGGCCGAGCGTCAACTGCTGCAGTTCCCGGCGGGTGGCCGACGGGTCGGTCAACGCGAATTTCAGTTCCACTTCCAGCATGGAGGCGATCCTTTTCCTCGTGCTTACTTCGGCGGGGGAGGGCAGAGTTCCGCCAGGTGATCCCAAGTGTACAGGCCGGTGTTGTGGCCGTCGGACCAGTGAATTTTCAGCGAATAATTCCCGACGAAGCCCATCTGTTCGGGGTGGATGTCCTCCGGAATGGTGGCGGGGTCCAGGAGCCGGCGGCCGGTCCATTCCTCGATGCAGGAGGCACAGGGGCAGGCGGCCCGGACCAGTTTGAACGGAATCCGGTACGGACCTCCCTCCTCCCACGTCAGTTCCAGGACTCCTTGATCCCGGAGGGACCGGATACTTTTCGGCGCTTGCGCCATCGGATTTTCGCTCCTTTTCCGCCGTTTTTTCGGTGAACCGAGACTCAACTTCGCTCCAGTCTGGCATACGATACGCCAGCCCCGGTACGATGAGGAGTCTCCCCCGGAATTTTTCATTTCGGCGGCCCGATTCGTCGTATTTCTGGCACATCCCCGGCTTGCCAACCGGATCTCCATCGGGGCGGGGGACCGCGTGAGCCGTGAAATCCCCTCGTTCGAAGTTAAAAACTGCTCCAAACCTTCTGCAGAAAGTTGACAGACTCCGGCGGAGCCGGGGTTGCCGTACGAAATGTTGATTCTGATTCTGAGCTGCCTGGGCTCTTCCTTTGTTGTGTCTGTGATCGCCACGGCGTTGGTGCGGCGTTACGCTCCCCGCTGGGGGCTGATGGATCAGCCGGCGGCCCGCAAAGTGCACGTCACCCCGACGCCATTGGGGGGCGGGATCGGGATCTGGTGCGGCGTGATTGTGCCGCTGCTGGTGGTCCATATCCTGGCGTGGCTGGTGGTGGATCGCGGGATGTTCGCCAGTTGGTGCGATGCCTCGATGCGGGGGCATTTGCAGGGGGTGCTGCAGCGGGGGCATCTGGTGTGGTCGATCATCGCCGGGGGGACCGTCCTCTCCACGATGGGGCTGCTGGATGACCTGAAGAATCTGCCGTGGCAGCCGCGGCTGTTGATCCAGATGCTCCTTTCCGCCGGCTTGATTTACGCCGGGGTGCGGGCGACGCTGTTCGTGGATGCCCCGTGGCTGGGGAGTATTTTCACATTCTTCTGGATGATGGTGCTGATCAACTCGTTCAACTTCCTGGACAACATGGATGCGCTGTCGGGAGGGATCGCGCTGATCGCCCGGTGCTGTTCGCGATCATCATGCTCAGCTTCACGGAAGAACCGCGGTGGCTGGTGGGTGGGTTTCGCTGATCATGGCGGGTTCGCTGGCCGGGTTCCTGGTACACAATCGCCCCCCCGCGAAGATTTTCATGGGGGACACCGGCAGTTACCTGATCGGGCTGTTCCTGGCGAGCATGACGGTGTTGGGGACGTTCTACGATGCCAGTTCCACGGGGAAGCACGTCGTTCTGGCTCCGCTGTGTATTCTGGCTATTCCGCTGTATGACTTCTGCACGGTGATTTTCATTCGGCTGATGCAGAAGCGGAGTCCGTTTCACGCGGACAAGTCGCACTTTTCGCATCGGCTGGTGGAACTGGGACTGTCCAAGCCGGCGGCGGTGGCGACGATCCATCTCGCCACGCTGATGACCGGGCTGGGGGGGTTGCTGCTGTATCGCCTGAAGGACTGGCACGATGCGTTTCTGGTGATGCTGCTGATTGCGTGCGTGCTGACGGTGATCGCGATTCTGGAAACGGCCGGTCGCAAAGGCCGATCTTAAGAGGGAGGACGGCTGATGACCCCGGCTCCCGCGCGACGCACTCCCACCGGCAAGATCGGGGGAGCAAATTCCGCAGCAGCGGCTGCGCAGGCCGGCTCCGTTCAGAAAGGGGACGGTTCGTGGTTGACGCGCGGGCTGGAAGCAATGCTGGTCCTCGGAGCGTCGGCGCTGATGGTCGCGCGGTTGTTCATTCCTCCCGAGGCGGCCGGCTTGGGGGATTCCCTGCCGTGCGCGCTGCTGTGGTTCGTGCTGCTGGGGGTGTGGGGCTGGTGGCGTGTCCGGACGGCTGACGGGCCGCTGCGGATCACCATGCAGGATGTGGCGCTGGGGCTGATCTGCGGGGGGGAGGTGCTGTCGGCGGTTCTGGTGTGGTGCACGGTCGGGGATCAGCGGACGGCGATCAACCTGCTGTGGGAGTGGTTGTCCCTGGCCGGGGCGTACATCGTGCTGAGTACGCTCGCGGAACGTGTTGCGCTGCGCAACGTCCTGACGCGTGCGATCCTGTGCGGGCTGATCGTGTCCGCAGGTTACGGGATCTGGCAGCATCATGTCTGGTATCGGTCCATGGCCGGTCAGTATCTGCCGTTGCGGCAGGAGCTCGACCAACTGGAGCAGATCAAACCCGTCACTCCCGAAATTCAATTCCGGATCGTCCACACGCGGCGGCAGATCGCAAACATGGGAGTGGACCCTGCCTGGATCTCGGGGCCGGGGCGGGGGATCTTCGAGAACCGGTTGTTGCAAAGCCGGGAGGCCCTGGGGCGGTGTTCGCTGGCGAATACTTTCGCGGGCCTGCTGTTGATGGCGTGCATACCGCTTCTGGGCCTGGTGATTCAGAATCTCCTGAGTCAGAACCGGTCTGCGGGGGGCCGGCGAGCCTGGGGAGTGGCGATCGGAGTTCTGTTGCTGCTGGGGGTGACTGCGTATGCGTTGCTGCTGACGAAAAGCCGGACTGCTTACCTGGCGTTGCTGGTCGGGGGGGGCGTGGTGACGCTGGCGACGCTGCGGGAGGGGGTCCCCTCGTTCAAAAAACTGTTGTTCTGGCTGGGGGCCGGGGCCGCAGTGGTGTGTGTGTTGATCGGAGTGGCCTGGATGACCGGCGGGATCGATGCCGAGGTGCTGCTCGAGGCTCCGAAGTCGTTGCAGTATCGAGCCGAGTACTGGTGGAGTTCCTGGCTGGTCGTGCGGGATCATTTCCTGTTCGGGGTGGGGCCGGGGAACTTCCGGCCGTTTTATCTGCAATACAAGTTGCCCCAATCGAGTGAAGAGATCGCCGATCCGCACAATGCACTCCTCGATGTCTGGACCTCGGGAGGATTGATCGCGTTTGCGGGGCTGGTGTTGCTGATCGGGCTGGTGCTGCGCGCGGTGGTTTCGCTGTGCGTGCAGCGCCCGGAGTCCCCGAATCAGGAACTCCCGCTGCTCGCGAGTGAGCCGTTCACGTGGTCGTTCGAGGAGTCGGTGGTCCTGACCGGGGGGATGTTCGGGTTGGGGATGCTGTTCCTGAGCACCGGCGGGTTCGACATGGAACTGGGAGTGTTGAGTTTCGGGTGGCTGCTGCTGATGATCCTGCCGTGGCCCGTGCCCCGCGCGCTCGATCTGCGAGTGGTCGTGCCGTGTCTGCTGCTGGGGGTGGGGTTGCATCTGCTGGGTGCGGGGGGCGTGGGGATGCCCGGGTTCCTGCAGGTTGTGTTGTGGTTCGTGGTGCTGCTGAATGTCGCTCCGATGAAGACCTTCGCTGGCGAGAAGGGGGGAGCGCTCACGCCGCGATTCGCGGGACTGCTGGGATTGAGTTGCGGTGTCGCCGGTCTGATGGGGTGTGTGTGGACGGCGTACCTGCCGGTCGCGATGGTGCGGCTGGATCTGGAACAGGCCGAGGTCGCGCGGGACCCGAGTCAGAAGCTCGCGTTGCTCCGGCAGGCTTGTGCGGCCGATCCGTGGGGGACAGAGGCCTGGGATCGCTTGGCGGGGTTTTATTTCGAGCGGTGGTCGGTCAGTCGGTCCGAGGAGGACTTCGAACAACTCGCTGCGGCCTTGAAGGAAATTCTGCATCGGAATCCGTCTCCACCGGGGAACTCTCGCCAGTTGGGAGAGATTTATACGCGGAAGGGTGAACTGACGGCGGCGCAGCCTGACGTTTCGCGTGGTGCATGGCAGGAGGCCGCTCTGTATTACTCGCGAGCGGTTGCGCGGTATCCGTATCGGGCGGATTTGCTGGCGGACTGGGGCTGGGCGGCGTCACAGGCGGGGGACGGGGCGACGGCCAAGGAGGCGGCGCGGCGAGCGCTGGCGCAGGAGGAGATTAACCGGCGGCTGGGCCACACGGATAAATATCTGTCGGAGAAAGACCTGGAGCGGATGCGGGGGCTGGCGGGGGGGTGACGGGGGCAAGACGAGAGCCGATGGGAGGATCTTCTGGGAGAGGTGGGGATCGATTTGAACTGTGCTCTTGTGCTGGCGCACAAAGGTAAACTGAGTACAGTTAACCTGTGCGACCCCGCCAAACATGAACAGAGGGCACAATTATTCTTGTGCCCTCTGTCCTATCAGCCGAATTCATTTTTTGGCGCGATTCTTCGGATTTGGTATGACGAAGACGCGAAATTCGTCGCTGTTCCTGTCGGTTTTACTGAAGGTCTCGGAGAGCGGGACTGGATGACTGGGCGTGAAGACACTTTGGCCGCCTAATCGAGATAAGCTCGAACCGGCCTGTGCCACATACGGAACACCTCGATCACTCAGTTTGGCACCGGGCAGCGTAACATTAACGTGACCATGACCCGCCGCGGGCTTGCAATTTACTACCAGGTCGCCTTGATTCGCTGCCTCAAGAGATTGCCTATATTTATCGAGCGGATTCTTTTTGATGTCAATGCTATATATCCCGTCCTCACCTTTGTCCGCGGCCGCGGCTAAATTCTTGCAGATGTCATTGGCCGAACCGTTTAACTGTTTGACGTCGGCCCCATCCAATAATTCGTTCGCGTAATCTTGAAGGAATAAGTTGCACTTTGTTGTACCGTCGCCTGCCTGATACTTGTCAGTCGATCCATCCATCTTAGTGCCAATATCCTTCAGTTTTCCTGAAAGTTGATCTGACGGCTTGTTGTCCGCCAGAAATGGCAGGTCTTTCTTCAAATCAGATATATCTTTGTTGACGCCCTTCAAAGTAGTGTTTTTCGACTCGTAATCCTTGGTTTCATCCTTATACCCGAGGATGTCGTTCATCAGTTGCTCTGACCGCTCACGAAAGTCATCCAAGATCTTCTCCATATTTTTCTGGAATCGATACACCGCGTCTGTTTGACGCCGAAGCCATTCCGCTTTTTCTTCCTCATGATTGCAGTCGTCCCAAGGATGACCGTTTGGACACATGTCATAGTTGTCATAGTTGATGGAGGGCTGTGCCTGATTCTGTGCAGCCGCCTTCCCGGCAGCAATACTTTGCTTCGCCTGCTTTAACTGACCTCGCTTATTCATCAACTGATTTCGTGCTTCCTGCTGCTTGACTTTCATTGCCTGCGCCTGCTTATCCATTGCCTGCAAACGCTTGTAGGCCTCGTCTCTCTCTCCCGCCGCTGCATAACTTACGAAAACGCTCGCAATCATGAGCATTGAAATTTTATTCATGACGATTCTCCAATACTGATTTCATGAAAACAGAATTTACGGAATCCATTAAGAGTCTAACGCTTCAGGTGGGGCTTTAAACAACTCTTCCCGCGATGGAAGCGGCGGCACATCTGGCACTTCAGAAGGAATGGGCAGGTCTGGATCGTCATCAGCCGAGCCATTTTCCATCTTCCAATTTACTGCATAAACAGAGCCATTTTGATTCCAGCGAGTGACGTCAGCGGCAAGACTGTTATATGCCTGCAGAAACTGATTGTAGTCAGCATATTCCTGACGATAACCTGGCACTTCCCACCACTGGTCGGCTTTTTTCTCTTGTAGCCACAAGATCCACCGCGGACCATTTGTCTGAGTTCCAGGTGAAGAGCATGTGGATTGTGCTGGACAGCAACACGTTCTTCCACGCTTTCCTCCCCTGCGTAACTCTGCTTGTGGAGACCACCACGCCAACGACGCCATCGCTAGGCAGCATGCCAAAACTAGCCCGCATTTTCGATTCATCATCCATTCCCTTCATTGCAGTGACAAAGTTGCATAATCCATACACTTGTCCGTCAAAAACATTTCATACGGCTTCAGAAGGCGCCCAATCACTTCGACATCTGGCGCCAGGGAGGAGTTCAAGGTGTATGACCGAGAATGCCACAGCAGTCATGAGCACTCCGGCTAACCCAGGTAATTTGCGAAACAGCAGCCAGTCATAAAGTCCATGTAAACCGCCGATTAGAAATGCAGCGATGCATGCCGTCATAAAAATGTTTTTGAGTTTGTATTTAGTGCCTGAGACACGTGCCGCGAGTCGGACAAGTACATGCGAGGCCAATAGGGAGAACGCTACGTGCGCCAACGGGCAACTCAACAACCGCCCGATGTATTGCGTCAATGGGCTTCGCTCGAACTCCATTTGATACCAGCAATACCACCAAGCCTCACTAACACCAAAACCAAAGGCCGAAAATGCCGCAACACGGTACACGTCACTGAGAGTTCTCATGTATCGCAGCTTGATAAAAGCTATCACAGGAAGGAGTTTTAAGAATTCTTCCGTAGCCCCCACACACACCATATATGAAATCACTTCGAGAACTTTCTCGAGTGGTGATTGACTCGGATGAGGTATCTGACCGATTAGCGTGTGTAACCGGCCCAGCTGTTGGAAAGCCATTAGAGGGGCTTCTTGCCACGCGATTTGTTGTGTCGCCAATTCCGAGGCTAATGAAAAGAAGCCGTTCATTGCTGGTGCAGCAAAGATCGCACAGAAAATGAACCCCGCGAACATCCCCAACCGGATTCGAGCCGTGGGCGCTAAGCAATATTTCAATGATGCATAATTCAGCCATGCAAATGCGATTGCCGTCCAAGGGAATGCCCACCTCGAGAGTGTGGGACCTGCTGGCGGAATTAGTAAGGGACAAATCAATGTACCAATGAATAGCCAACTGACTATCAATGGTCGAGAAAGGCGAACGTTCATAGTTGAATATCAAATGAAAGGAACAGCAGGCGAGCTGACTGAAGTGTTAGACCGAGATTGTGATTCAACGATTTTTGGAAAGCAACAAAAAAGTGTGCCGCAAAAAACTTTGCGGCGCTAATGGTCGTGTTCGCTGTGTGTGGCTTCGCCACGCACACACCGGAGTACCGGCGAATCGGCCACCCCGCGCCCGTTGGGCGAGAGCAGGGGAGCAGGTGAGCAGTGGAAAGGATTGGAAAATGGAGATCAGAGACGTTTGGATCCTACTCCTCACCCGGCCCTGTTTCAGGAAGGACTGTAGCCTTCGCAGCCAAGTAAACTCTATCGCCCTCACAAGGACCAGACGCCCGTCTGGTCCTGTTCGGTTGATTCCCGACAAGGGGCGAGGGTGAAGAGGCATGCCACCCATTGCGTCGATTTGAACTGACCTCTTGTCGCTGCGCGACCCGGGCGCCGCGTTGCGGCGGCCGGGCCACCCCAGGAAAAACCTCTTGTGCCTAGCGGCACCCACACGCCGGAGGACCGGCGTATGGGCCAGCCAAGATGAAGGGGGTGGGCGGGGTGGTGGGGGGTGATATGCTGGTGTGATCATGTGCGGACGATTCACACTGCGAGCGACGCCAGCCGAACTGCAAGAGGCGTTTCACCTGTTGCGGCAGTTGGAACTGCGGCCGAATTACAACGTGGCCCCGACGCAGTCGATTCCGGTGATTCGAGAAACGGAGGGACACCGGGAAGCAGCGTTGATGTCGTGGGGCCTGGTGCCGTCGTGGGCCAAGGAACGGAAGATCGGGAACAACCTGATTAACGCCCGGGCGGACGGGATCGATAGCAAACCTTCGTTCCGGGCGGCGTTTAAACGGAAGCGGTGCCTGATTCCCGCAGACGGGTTTTATGAGTGGAAGGTGCTCGGTCCGAAGGAGAAGCAGCCTTATTTTATTCACCGGCGGGACAACAAGCCGTTTGCCTTCGCGGGGCTGTGGGAGTTCTGGAAATCGCCCGAGGGTGAGGAGCTGGAAAGTGCGTGCCTGATTACGACGACGCCGAACGGGGTGATGGAACCGATCCACAACCGGATGCCGGTGATCCTGGCTCCGGAGATGTATGACGTGTGGATGAATACGCCTGAGGGGGAGGCGAAGTCGCTGCTGGGGTTGCTGGTGCCTTGCCCGGACGACTGGCTGGTGGCGGAGGCGGTTTCGAAGCTGGTGAACAAGCCTGCGAACAATGTGCCTCAGTGCGTGGTGCCGATTTAGAGCGCGTTGCGCTTTCGTGTCGCGTCAAAATCGATGATTGTTCCGAAGTTTGTGCCGCGACAGGTGCTCCAGATAAACGCAATGCGATTTAGGGTGCGTTGCGCTTTCGTGTCGCGTCTAAACCGATGATTTTTCCGAAGTTTTACCGCGACAGACACTCCAGATAAACGGAATGCGGTTTAGGGGTGGGATTCTTTTGAGCGGCATGCCAGCCATATCGAATTGAGTCCGCCTCTTGTGGCTTCGCCACCCACACGCCCTGCGGGCGTATGGGGCACCCAAGAGAATAGATGAAGGGGAATGGCGGGTAAATGTCTGGCTGTCAAGGGATTGGGAAAGATGCAAGAATTGGCGGGTTCGGGGATCGCGGCGGCAAAAAACTGGCGGAATGGGGGCAAAACGATCTCAGGTTTTTTCCGGTTTTTGCGTATGATGGAGTGATCGAATCCCCTTTTCACGCTTTTCAAACTGCACCCGTTCACAATGAAGATCACAAACTTCCCGAAAACGTCCTTGTTGGCCGTGCTGTTGTCCGTGTCCGGAGTGCTGGCGCTCCCCGGCTGCGAAGGGTCGAAATCTGCCCCCGCTCCTGCAGCAGTGGCTGACGCCAAGGCCCCCAAGGTCGAGGTCGATAACGTCAACCACGATTTCGGGGCGATGCAGGTGGGTGAGGAAAAGGAGCACACGTTTGTCATCACCAACAAGGGGGAAGGGGATCTGCAGTTGACCCCCGGGACGCCGACGTGCAAGTGCACGAGCTTCGTGGTGGAGAAACATCTGCTGAAGCCGGGGGAAAGCACGAAGTCGACGGTGCGTTGGAAGCCGAAGGAAGAATCGGACACGTTCCGCCAGGTGGCTCCGATTGAGACGAACGACCCGAACGTGCCCAAGGTGCAGTTGAACATTGTGGGGATTGTGCGGACGAAGGTCTCGATCCGGCCGGGACTGGAATGGGACCTGGGGGACGTGAGCGAGAGCGGGGAGAAGGAGATCTCGGGGAAGGTTTACACGCAGGTTCTGGATCAGTTGAAGATTGTCGAGGTCAAATGCTCGAACCCGAATATCAAGGTGGAGGTCGCTCCGATGAGCGACACGAACCTGAAAAAGATTCCGGCGAAGGTGGGGTATGACATCACGTTGAAATTCGGCAACCAGGTGCCGATCGGCGAAATCAAGGAAACGCTGGCGATCAAGACGGACGCCGGGGAAGAGACGCATTTCCTGGTGGATCTGAAGGGGCGGCGGCCCGGGCCTTTGCGGGTGCTGGCGCCGGGCTTCAGCGTGAAGCGTTGGACGTTGAACCTGGGGACATTCCCGGCCAAGGAGGGGACGAAGCGGGAAATCAGCATGTTCTATGAGGGGCAGGGGGATATCCAGATCAAGGAGGCGCAGAGCGACAATCCGGCGCTGAAGGTGAACATCCGGCGGGACAACGAATTCAAGGGGCGGGGGCAGCGGATCATTGCGCAGTTCGAGGTGCCGTCGCGCGAGAAGCAGGAACTTCACACGGATGCGACCCCTGTGAAGGTGAAGATCGACACGAATCAGCCGACGGTCGGGACGATCAACCTGAACGTGCTGTTTAATGCGCAGTGAACGTGGCGTGCAGTGCGCAGTAAACGTGGCGTGTAGTGCGCAGTGAGATGGTCATGCAACGCACAGAGAGACGCTACCCAGCGACGTTAGCAGGAGGCTTTATTATTGTCGCTTGTGTTGCAGTAGTATGTGGCGCTGATTGAGAAGATCCCCCTTGACTTATGAGGGGATGTGACTGGAGGATAGGGACTGTGCCCCCCGTCGCGACAATTCTCACTTGATCACCTCCGGCTGAGCCATGCCCATTGAGGTTCGCTGCACTTCGTGCGGAACGAAATACCAGATCCGGGAGATCTACATCGGGAAGTCAGCCCGGTGTAACAAATGCGGTACGAAGTTTCTGGTGAAGCGTTCGGCGGACCAAGAGGAGACCGAACGGCTGAGCGCCATCTTTGAGGACTGTGATCCCGAGCCTGGGCCGCCGCGAAAGAAATCGACGCCGGAGCGGTCCGCAGGTTCGAAGTCCGCAGTGTCGAAATCGCCGGGGTAAGTCCGGGGAGGGGGCGAGATCGGCAGTACCGCCGGACCCCACGGGGGGGCCGGTGTCGAAGTCTGTTGCGGCGCGGAAGCCGGAGTCGGGCGCGCCGGTTGGGAAAGCGACTGCGGGAAACCAGGCTGCTCCGGTGCGTCCGGCGACTGACGGGAGACCCGGGGCAGCGCGCAAGCCTGGGGTGGATCAGAGACCAGCGGGGGATCGCAAATCGGGTGGGGATCAGAAGGTTCCTCCGAATCGGAAGCCGGGGGGGAATTCGAAAGAGAGGGCTTTCCCGTTTGAGGGGGATAACTTCGATCAACTGCTGTCCGCGAACCTGGCGGAGTCGGACTCGGGAGCGCCGGTAGATGAGGAGGAATTGGCTCCGGCGAAGAGAGAGAAGCCCAAGGCCAAGAAGAAGAAGCCGAAGCCTGCGAAGGTGGCGAAACCCGCCCGCAGATCGGCTGCGGTGGACGGTTCTGAAATGCTGCAGGGGATTCTGTATCTGATTCTCGGGGGGTGTTTCCTGTTCGGGTCGTTCTATCTTTACAACGAACTGGATGAATGGGAGAAGCATGGCGAGGGGCCGAAGCGGATGAACCGGATCGTGGTGGTGGCGTATCAGATCGGGGGGAAAACGGGGGCGACGGTTGCGTCATTTTGCCTGGGGTTGTGGATCATCTACATTTCGATCCGGCAGTTGAGAGGGCAGGCGTCGGGAGGGGAGTGAGACGCCCTACGGGCGAGAGCAGTAGATCAGGAGTGCAGTAGAGCAGGGGATAGGAAAATGCAGGAACGGATGTCCGTCAGGAGGAGATCGATGCGCACGTGGGTCTGCATTTCGCTGCCGTTGTTGTTGGTGGTGGGAGCCTGGATTGCGCCGATCGGAGTGGCCGGGGAGCCGTTGCGGGATCGTCGTGAGATTCTCGCCGCTCTCGACCAGACCTCACGATACACGACACCGGAGAACTATAATCCCTTATATGTGATCAGGGCGGTGAATCTGCTGCAGCCCCTCGGCAAGGAAGAGGCGCTCGCCATCATCGACGAATTCATGCGGGTGGGGGATAATTCGATATTGCGTGCAGATGGCCTGAACTTTGTGATGCGAACGTTATTCGAAGTCCCCGCTGATCCAGAGGAGTTGCCCCCCATCGATCTCTGGAAACCGCCTGAGACGCCGGCAGAGAGAAAACTGAACCCTCGATATCCCATCGCGATTGAGGGAGACATTCCCTTTCTGCTCCACAGGCCTCCCGTTTGGATCACCGGGCCACGCGCGAATGCCGCGATTGGGCCGCTCGCGTACTACCGGAAGCACGGGACGATCCGCTCCCGGCCCCTCGTTCCCTCTGATCACCCATTCCGGGTTCTGGAAGAGTATGCAAAATCAGCCCGCTGGTACTACAACAACAACGGGGACTTCGACCGGAGGTGTGATAACGGACGTGATTCACTGGCCGAACAGATCCTCGCCCTAATGACGACTGTTTATCAGGTCGAACGAGATCGTGAAGGTGATCTTCCTTATTTCGACGATCTGAAAAAACAGGAAGTCAGATTGGCTGAAGCGTCCAAGCTTCAGATCCGTTGGGATTCAAGCAGGAATCAATTTACCTTTCTCGATGGCAAATCCCTGCCGATTCCCGATCCTGACCGCTACCAGCGACTCCTTTGGAAGTCGATGGTTTCTGTCGTTCGCGCGGAATTAACTTTCGAACGCGAAAGCCGCCATTATCTGTCCTTGCGGCTGCGCGAAGAATTTCCCGTCGCGACCGCAACAGGCCGCATCTTTAACGTCAAATCGAAAGAAAAAAGCCTGTACGAATTCAAGACGGAGACGCCCTCCGATTTGAAGGAGGGGGGTGTGCGGATATCCGGAGCAAGCATTCGCTTTGATGAGGGGGAAGAGCTGCAGGGGGAGGTGACGGTGGGGGGGAAGACCTACCTGAGTCCGGTGTTCAAGCCGTGAGGGTAAAGGGAGTGGACCATGTTGCGCGGCGCCTGTCATTGTCTTGCTACGCTCATCCTGTTGATCGTCGTTTCCGCCAGTTCGCAGGGGGCACTGGCAACCTGGGTACACGGTGGGACGGGATAGCGCTGACAGTCTAATAAACTTTTCACACGCAAGGCGCAAGGCAGTGTGGCTTCGCCACCCGGCCAATCTGGCCGGGCCACCCAAAAACAAATCGAGAAACACTGCTGATCCAGTGAATCCATGCCCGCCCTGCTCGCGCGATGCGGGCATGCCACCCAGAAAAAGAAATTTGCCTCTTGTGGCTGCGTCACGCAACTGGCCACTGACTTACTGACTACAATCTCGGAAACGATTCATGAGATTGTCGAAGTCCATTCCATGCCTGATCTAGAAACATGTTGGCGCATCTTCTGGGGACTGTGGCTGTTGGTTCCCTGTCTTGTGTATGGAGTTGCGTTACTTGACAAGGTGGACCGTTTCTGGCCGGAAGAATATCTGACGCTGCTGATCTTCCCGGTCTCCGGTTTCTGCCTGGGAGACTTCATCCAAAAATGGCCCGACACACCCATGATTGGAAGGTCTCCCGCCCATGTGGTGATTCTGCTGGTCATCTGCCTCCCCTGTTTCGCCGCAATCCTGTATCTCAGTCGCGACGACTGGTCGGTCAGGCTGTCGCGGAAACTGGCGCGCGTCTTCGGAATCCTTTTTTTCGGTGGCATGACACTCCTGATGGGAGTGTGCGTCTTTATCCCGTTCGGAATTCTCTGAAGAATTGCCGCGGTGCAGAAGCACCGGCTCTCTTTACCCTTGTCAGGTGGTTGGTAAAGCGGTCCAATGATAGGAGGAAACTTTGTCTTGGAGTTCAGGCTGGGAGCCTTCTGTATGTCACGTTTGCCGGTTGTGGTCCTTCTGACGTTGCTGGTCTGTTCCGCGCTCCCGCTCCACGCTGAAGACCCACCCGCTGTTGCCGCGGCTGATCCGATCTTCGCGATCGAAAAAACGATCGTCTCCACGGTGGAAGCGGTCGAACCTGCGGTTGTCGCGATATCGCGTTTGCGACGGGTGGCGGTGGAGTCGCCGTTGTTCGACGAGCGTCCGAATGCACCGTTCCCGCTGGATCCGATGGGGAACAGCGATGATCCCGACAGTCCGGACTTTCTGCCGCACGATTTCGGCTCGGGGGTGGTGATCGCTGTCGATGGAGAGAAAGCCGCTGCTCCGCGGACGTATATTCTAACGAACTATCACGTCGTGCGGGGTGGGCCGACGGGGAAGGGGGGAGACAAACCCGAGGCGGCGTTGCACGTGCGGTTTGCCAACCGCAAAGGGTACTACGCGCAGATTCACGCCGCCGATCCCAGGAGCGACCTGGCGGTGATCCGGATTGAAGCAGCGGAAGGTAAGGCCTTGAAGATGGTGGATGGTCCGCTGCCGAAGAAGGGGCAGTTTGTTCTCGCGCTGGGCAATCCTTATGCGCTCGCGCGGGACGGTTCGGCGAGCGTGAGCTGGGGGATCGTGAGCAATATCACCCGGCGTCCGGATCCGCGGCGGAATGCGTCGGTTGAGAATTCTCCCAAGGCGGAGACGTTGCAGGATCTGGGGCATCTGCTGCAGGTGGATACGCGTCTGAACCTGGGGGTGAGTGGCGGGGCGCTGGTGAACGTCAAAGGGGAACTGATGGGGATCACGACGTCCCTGGCGGCGATCTCCGGGTATGAGAAGTCGGTCGGGTTCGCGGTCCCCATCGATACGGCGACGCGGAGGATTATTCAGACGCTGCTCGAAGGAAAAGAGGTCGAGTACGGGTTCCTGGGGGTGACGCTGAACCCGCGGTCGGGATTTGCGGTATTTGACATGCACCGCAACCAGGGGCGGTCCCGCGTGGGTGGGGTGCTGGTGGCGAATGTGCTGCCGAATTCTCCGGCTGCGAAGGGGGGGATGCGTGATGGAGACGTCGTCATCGCGGTGAATGACGTCCCGGTTTACAGCCGTCCCGATCTGATGCGCGAAGTGGGGAAACTGCCTCCGGAAGCGAAGGCACAGTTGACTGTGTTGCGGGGCTTTGAAGCGAATCGGGTGAACCTGTCGGTAGCAGTCGGGAAGTGGCCGGTGCTGGATGAAGAGGGGATTATTACCTCGCAGCGATTACATCCGCTGTGGCGGGGGATTGAGGTGGACTATCCGACGGGGCGGAGCCGATTGAATGCGCTGGCGCCTGGGAGCGGGCCGTTTCCCTCGGCGGTGCTGGTGACGGAAGTGGTGACACCTTCTCCGGCGGCACAGTCGCAGGTGGAAGTGGGGAGCCTGATTGAGAAGGTGAACGACACGCCGGTCAGCACGCCACGTGAATTCGAACAGGCGGTGCGGAACAGCAAGGGGGACGTTTCGCTGACTCTGGCGGGTGGTCAGAAGGTGGTTGTGGGTGGGCCGTGAGGCGCCGTGCGGGGGGAGAGCGGTAGAGCAGTAGAAGGAAACACTGCTGAGGCGAGTACGCCTCGGCAGTGGCACCCATCAAAGGGAAAGCGGTGCAGGTGCAAGAGACGTTTGGGGCATCAGGAACCCGTCACTGCGGGTCACCCGACGTCTCTCGTTATTCGTGCCGTGTCTGGACAACGAAAGTCGAATGCGCACATGCCCACCCTGCACCTGACGGTGCGAAGTGGGCATGCCACCCAGATGAAGTGGGCATGGCACCCAGACAGGGACAAAATTAACGGCACGAAGATGTTATCGCCGTCCAAAGACCGGTCGGACTGGACGAAATTGTCTGGTGGCCGTATCCTCCGATTTCCGGGCGATTTGCGCCCGAAATGGAGATGATTTTGGCCTGAATCTTGCCCATTTTGACGTGGGCTTATGGCGGGGGCTTGGAACCCTCGTCGTCGCGGCGTGTCTTAACGTCACAGATCGGTTTGGAAGACCCATGAAAACGAACGAACTTCGCGAACAATACCTGAGCTTTTTCGAATCCAAGGGATGCGTGCGTCGTCCGACCGACGTGCTCGTGCCGCGCGACGATAAAACGATCCTGTTTACCCCGGCCGGGATGAACCAGTTCAAGAACCAGTTCCTGGGGATCGGCCCGCTGGAATTCACGAAAGCGACCACCTGCCAGATCTGTCTGCGGACGGGTGATATCGAGAACGTGGGGGTGACGGCTTACCACCACACGTTCTTCGAGATGCTGGGGAACTTCTCCTTCGGCGACTACTTCAAGAAGGAAGCGATTCACTGGGCGTGGGAATTTCTGACGACGAAGAAATGGCTGGGACTCGATCCGTCGCGTTTGCGGGTGACGGTCTACCTGGATGATGACGAGGCGTACAACATCTGGCACGACGAGATCAAACTGCCGGCCAACAAGATCAGCCGGGAGAATGAAGGGGAAAACTTCTGGCCCGCGAACTCTCCGTCTCAAGGGCCGGATGGGGTGTGTGGCCCGTGCAGCGAAATCTATTACCATCCGCCGGGGAGCAATTCGGACGTCGAGATCTGGAACCTGGTGTTCACGCAGTTCAACCGGGTGGGGAATCCGCCGAACAACCTGCGGCCGTTGCCCAAGAAGAACATCGACACGGGGATGGGGCTGGAGCGGTGTGCCTCCACGCTGCAGGGTGTGCACAGCAACTTCGAGATCGACATTCTGAAGCCGTTGTGCCAGGCGGCCGGGGATGCGGTGGGTGAGAAATACAGTTTCGACGGGAAGCATGGGCGTGCGTTGCGGCGGATCGCGGACCACGTGCGGGCGGTGACGTTCTGCATTCATGAGGGTGTGGAGCCGGGTTCGGAGAAGCAGAGTTACATTGTGCGGCAGTTGTTGCGGCGAGCCGTGCTGGAGGGGTATCTGATCGGGAAGCATGAGCCGTTTTTGCACACGCTGGTGCCGGCGGTGGTGACGGCGATGGGGGTGCCTTATCCGGACATTGCCAAGTCGGCCGGGAGCGTGGCGGACGTGATCAAGGCGGAGGAAGAGCAATTCCTGGGAACGGTGGAGAAGGGAATTCACAAGTTCCACAAGCTGGTGGAGGATGCCAAGAAGGGTGGGAGGTCGGTGATCTCGGGGGAGGATGCCTGGAATCTGCACGCGACGGATGGGTTCCTGGTGGAACTGACGCAGGCGTTGGCGGCTCACAACAATCTGACCGTGGATCGGGAACGGTTCAACGAACTGTTTGAACAGCACAAGATCGGAAGCGGGAGCGATGCCTTCGACCGGAGCGTGATGGCGGCCGGTCCGCTGGCGGCGTTGCACAAGACGACGTCGGGGACGGAGTTCATCGGTTACGAGACGACGCACAGCGTGAGCCAGGTGCTGGGGATCATCGCGGAGAAGCAACTGGTCGATGAGATTCAGGAAGTGGGACATGAATCGCCGATCGGCGTGGTGCTGAACCGGACGCCGTTTTATGGCGAGGCGGGGGGACAGGTGGGGGATACCGGGACGTTGATCGGCGAAGGGTGCGAATTCTTCGTCCAGGACACGCAGAAGGACGGGAACCTGTACATCCACATCGGGCACCTGAAGAAGGGGAAACTGAAAGTCGGGATGAAGCTGACGGCGCAGATCGATGAGCATCGGCGTTCGGGTATTCGGCGGGCGCACTCCGCGACGCACCTGTTGCATCACGCCTTGCAAAAAGTTCTGGGAGGACAGGCGCTGCAGCGGGGTTCGAAGGTGGAAGAAGACCATTTCCGGTTCGACTTCACCCACAGCCGGTCGGTGACTCCGGAACAGTTGCAGCAGATTGAAGAGATGGTCAACACGAAAGTGACCGAGGGTGCGCCGGTGACGTCGGTGCTGATGGATCTGGAATCCGCCAAGAAAGCGGGGGCGACCGCTTTGTTCGGCGAGAAGTATCCGGACCGGGTGCGGGTGGTCACGATGGGGGACTACAGCAAGGAACTGTGCGGGGGGACACACCTGACCAGCACGGGGCAGGTGGGGTTGTGCAAGATCACCTCTGAGGAATCGGTTGCGAAGGGGATTCGCCGAATCTCGGCGTACACCGGGCCGCGGGCCTACGGCAAGATCCGCCAGGATGAACAACTGCTCAAGGAGCTGGCTGTGCAGTTGAAGGCCCCGCGGATCGAGGACTTGCTGGATCGCGTCCGTGTCCTGCAGGAAGAAAACCGCACATTGAAGCGGGACTTGAGCAAGCAATCGACGCAATCGGCAGCCGGGCTGGTGGAGACGCTGGTGGCTGAAGGTGACAAAGCGGGCGGAGCGACGATCATCACGCATCTGGTGGAGAACACGGATGCGGACGGGTTGCGTGCGATCATCGATCAGGTGCGGCGCAAGGCGGGTTCGTGTGCCGTGCTGCTGGGTTCGGTGCATGAGGAGAAGATCATTCTAATCGCCGGTCTGAGTACGGACCTGGTGGAGAAGAAATTGAACGCCTCCGAGTGGGTGAAAGCGGCCGCGAAGATCGTGGGTGGCGGTGGGGGCGGTCGTCCGGATCTGGCGCAGGCGGGTGGAAAGGATGCCTCGAAGATGAAGGAGGCATTGCAGGCGGGTAAGGAGTGGTTGAAGGGGAAGCTGGCGTGAGGTGCCTGCAGGCGAGAGCAGGGGAACATCGCTCAGCGACGTTTGGGCGGCCCCCTCACCCGGCCGTGCGGGCCACCCTCTCCCACAAGGGGCGAGGGTGAATGTCTGTCGAATTGAAGTGGTTCCTGTGGCTGTGCCACCCAGGTAGGTCGAGTACGACCAACCTGTGCTACACGAAAGGTTCGGGGGCTTCTGCTGGGAAGACAAGGACTATCGCCTTTGTTCGGACTCATGCCCATGAGTCCGAACTGCAGTTGATTGCCCCCGGCCACCCATCAGTCAAATGCCCCAAGTTCAACGCGCACATGCCCACCCTGCCTGCGGCGAAGTGGGCATGCCACCCAGAAAGGGACAAATACCTATGGATGGTCTACTACGGCTCAGAGACGCTTGGACCGCCCCCTCACCCGGCCTATTTCTGGAAGGACTATCGCCTCGTAAGACCTGACGCCCTGTCAGGTCTTACTTCGTTGATCCCGTCGGGGGGGCGAGGGTGAATGTGGGATGTTGCGATTTGGCAACGGTGTGCTGTGGGGGCGTTTCGAGGGGAGCTAGAAGCGGCATATTCCGCATAAACGGACTTCGGTGGATCTGGCTGAAACGACTGGAGTTGCGTCGAGTATTACAACTCCTGGAAGCGGTACGGGAATTGATCTCTCCGGGGTATCCGCGAGCTATGCTCACCGTAACCCTTGCGCCTGGGACGCAATCATCCGGGCGTGTCACTTTTGGAAATCCGCATGTCCGCCAGCCGTAAATCCCTGTGGGTCAATCTGTCCGCGAGCTGGTCCGTGTATGCGGTGCGGGTGCTGATCGGGTTTTTCCTGATGCCGTATGTGATCCACGTGCTGGGTGATGCGCAGTACGGGTTCTGGATCTTCATCAATTCGATCGCCGGTTACGCCGGGTTGATGTACCTGGGATTCGGCAAGACGATCAGCCGCTATGTGGCGAAGTATCAATCCAGCCAGAACTGGACGGAACTGAATCGGGTGGTGTCGCTGGTGTTCAGCGTGTACAGCCTGATGGCGACGGTGGCTTTGGGTGTGACCGGGACACTGATGCTGCTGGCACCGCGGCTGAATAACTGGGATGGGCATCCGATCTGGGAAATCCGGACGGTGATCGGGCTGCTGGGGGTTAACGTCGCGATCGGGCTGGTGGGGAGCGTGTTCGGGGGTGTGCTGATTGGTGCCCGGCGCTTCGATTGCGAACGGATGGTCTTTTTACTGACGGACGTGGGGCGGCTGGTGCTGATCCTGACGCTGCTGCGGCGCGATTATGGACTGGTCACGATTGCGGGGATCTACATCGCGATGAGCGTGGTGGAAAACCTGGCTTATCTGGCGCTCGCGTTCCGGATCGTGCCGCAGTTGTCGCTGCATTGGAAACATCTGAACCGGGAGACGTTCAAGACGTGTTTTTCGTTCAGCAGTTTTGCGTTTCTGAATGCGATTGCCACGCAGTTGATCTATGCGACGGATACGGTGGTGATCGGGACGCTGCTGGGTGCGGCGGCGATCGTGCCGTATTTCATTGCCCAGCGTCTGTGCCAGATTGTGAAGCAGCCGATCGAGCAGATTTCGGAGATCTGCATGCCGACGGCGGGCGCGTTGCAGGCTGAAGCCGATCACAAATCGCTGCAGCAGCTTCTGATGCGTTCGATGGGGATTGCGTTTCTGTTGACGACTGGGTTGTTTGTCGGGTTTGCGTTTTTCGCCCAGAGGCTGCTCGACCTGTGGATGGGGCCGGGGTACACGGAATCGTATCACCTGTTGCTGTTGCTGTTCAGTTGCCAGATCATCGCGCTTCCGGTGGGGGTGGTGCGAGCGTTTCTGTTCGGGACGGGGAACGTGCGTTTTCCGTCGCTGATCTATGTGGCGGAGGCGGTGGCGAATCTCGTCCTGAGTCTGATGCTGTGCTATCCGCTGAAGACGTTCGGCGTCGCGCTGGGGACGGCGATCCCGATTATCGCGTTTGAGTTGTTCATCCTGCTGCCGTATGGTTTGCGGATCCTGAAGATTTCGCTGCGTGATGTGTGGGCCGAGGCGATCCGTCCGCAGTTGATTCCGCTGACGGTGCTGACGCTGGCGGCGGCGTTGATGGCGTATGAGACAGCCGGGATCCACAAGGTGACGTGGACGCTGTTGATCGGGATTGCGCTGGGGGGTGGAGCTTCGCTGGCAGTGGGGTTATTCCTGCAGCACTGGCTGGCGGGGACGCTTCCGGAGTGGCTGACGCGGCGGTTCAAATCGGAGCCTGAGTCGGAGGATGAGTCCGAGGTGGCGGGGGAGCAGGCGGATTCGGATGCGATATTGTCGGGGGAGTTGATGTGATTGCTTTGTCAGACAGACGCTGGGAAGATGCTGGGGGCTACGCTGGCGCTTGACCCCAGCCACCCGGGTCGATTTGAACTGACCTCTTGTCGCTGCGCGACCCGGGCGCCGCGTTGCGGCGGCCGGGCCACCCAAGAAGAGAGCAACGATGCTCAGGGACGCTTGATCCGCCCCCTCACCCGGCCCTGCGGGCCACCCTCTCCCACGGGGGGGCGAGGGTGAAATTGAGTCGATTTGAACGGACCTCTTGTCGCTGCGCGACCCGGGCGCCGCGTTGCGGCGGCCGGGCTACCCAATCTACTTGCCTGGCTCACTCTCTGAGGGGAACCAGAAGGATTCAAGTTCTCGAAAGCGGGTGTGCCATTGTTTGCGCTGGTCCGGATTGAGGACGGCGGAGACCTCTTCGTCGACCTTTTGAAATTCGGCGTGGACTTTGGGGACGGTCGCGTTGCGGATGGCCTGCAGGTTCTGATGCCGTGTGCGGACGATTTCGGAGACCTTCGCGTATTGTTCGTCGGTGAGTCGGAGCTTACGTTTGATGATGGGGAGGATGCGGTCGGGGGCTTCTTCGGGATGTTGCAGGAAACCCTGCAGTGTTTTCGTGATGAAGCGCATGGTGAGCGCGCCGCCGGTGACCGTGCCGCAGACGAAGATGAGGCAGGCGAGGAGCAGGGTGCGGACCCATCTCCAGCGGCGGCGGGGTGTGTGAGCCGGGGCGGGGGGGGCAACAGGTTGTGACGTTTCCGCAGTACTCATCTCAAAGCCATCCTCATCGGTTCAAACCAGGCCAGCAGCGGATCATTCCACGCTTCCCAGAGGGGGTAGACCATGGCGAGCATTGCGCAGGCGGCCACGAGAGCCACCGCGCCGGAGACCCACCAGACGATTTCCTGGCGTCGTTCGGCCTGCAGATCGGCGATGCGCTGCATGACCTGATCGGTGACGTCGAGGGGGCGGTGGTCCGTCCTGGCGTGCTTTCGCGAACGGGTTCTCGAGTGTTTCAGGTTCGAAGCTGTTTGTTAATTTCAGACATGGCCCCGTTCCTCCAGCCAGACGGCCAGTTTGCCGCGAGCACGATGGGCACGGACTTTGACGTTACTTTCGCTCCAGCCGGTTTGACGGGCGATTTCCGCGACATATTCTTCCAGATGGAGGAGCGTGATGACGAGCCGATCTTCGGGTGGTAAGCGTTGCATGAGGAGCTCCAGCAGTTCGGCGGCTTCGCGTTGTGGTCCCTGTCCGTCCGTTGTGGCCGGGGTATTTTTGAGGGGAGAGATGTTCCAGAGATTGGTCTGTGGCGTTTTGTTTTTTCCAGTAGCGGTAGCCGGTGCGGGTGGCGATGCGTTGGAGCCAGTGGAGGAAGGGGGCATCGCCGCGGTAGTTCTGGAGGGAGAAATAGGCCTGGACGAAAACTTCCTGGACGAGTTCTTCATGAGTGCCGGCGGTGCGGGTGAATCGCCACATGCGGCGTGAGATTTCGGCCTGGTAGCGGTCGACGATTTCGCGGAAGCGGTTCTGGGCGCCGTGGCGGATGGCGGTCAGGATTTCTGGTCAGAAGCAGCGGTCGCGACGGCTGCTGCTTGAGCGATCCTGACGCTTTGTGCCCAGATTGGACCGTGGAGATCGGACAGCCGGGTGGCGACATCCGCAAACGCGCGGACCGTCCCGGAGAGGATCTCCAGGACGGTGTGCGCAGGACTGGGGTTTGAAAGCAGACTCAAGCTTGGCATAAGAAGCTCAGGTATTGATGCGGACTATTTGGCCTGTTCGATGTGGGATTTCGCATCGGCCATGAATTTGTCCATGGCGGCATCATTGTCGGCGAAGAACTTTTTGACCAGCCCTTTCTGTTCTTCGGTCGAACTTTTTTGCCCTGTTGGGTGACTTTGGAGATGGCGATGGCGGCGTCGGCGACGGCGTTCGCATGGACATCCGCGGCTTTGCGGATGTTGGATTCGTTCGGTTCGTCGGCGAGGACGGCGTCACGCGAGCCACGGAGCGAGAGGGCGAGATCCCGATTTCCGAGATGCAGGGCGACGTCCTTGCGGTTTTCCAGCGCGATTTTCTTCAACTGGGCGTGCTGATCTGCGGTCAGATTCATTTCCGAGCGGAGGACCATGAAGCGGCCCATTTTGCGCCATAATTAAGCGACCCAGGGGGACCGGGGGATGATGTGGTCCACCGAATGGCCCGCCGAACGGCCCACGAAGTGGCCGAAGCCTTCTCCTGGGGGCGTTGGCCGCTCCCATGCCGACGATTGCCCCGATCAATAACGCTCCGCACAAAAAATGCCACGTGCCATGATTTTTGCTCCTGATTGACTGTTTAAGACACCGTTTTCTACCCGGTTCGATAAGAGAGTGGAGGGCGGGAGGAGGTGGGCACAGGCGGCGGGGATTTTTTTCAGAAGGGGGTGGGTGGGGGACGTGCGCGGGGAGACGCTTCCTGCTTGACATGTGGTACAAGTGTACCATACGCTTGTACCAGACCCTGCGGGTGAGAGTAAGAGCACAGTGGCGGGGATGGTTCAGAGACGTTTGTTCCGCCCCTCGGCGCCCTGCGGGCGAGAGCAGTCGAGCAGGTGAACAGTAGAGCAGGCGAGAGAGAACCCATCGCTGCCGCTCCGGGCTAGTAAGAAAGACGATTGCCGGCGGATCATTTCCATGGGAACGAAAGTTGATACAGATCGGACGCGGGGGGCGATGATTGAGGCGGCGGGGGAGTTGTTCTCCCAGGCCGGATATCACGGGGTGACGGTGCGCGAAATCTGCACGAGGGCGAAGGCGAGCCTAAGTGCGCTGAATTATCACTTCCGTGACAAGGAAGGGTTGTACCGGGCGGTGCTGGAGTCGGCAGTCGCGGCGGATGCGCTGACGCCGGAGATCATCGCGGAACTGGAATCGCTGTCGCCACGGAAGGGGCTGCTGTTCCTGATTCAGGATTATCAATCGAAGCTGCTGGCTTCGAAGACTCCTCCGTGGCGGACGCTGTTGATCGAGCGGGAGTACATGGACCCGTCGCCGATGTTTGAGGAGATGCTGCAGCAGCGGGTGGGGAACGAGCTGTTCTGGATCCGGGCGTTAATTGCCAAGGCGGCGAAAGTTCCGGATGGGGATGAGACGTCGCTGGCGGCGGTGGTGATGTTCGGGGTGGTGTCTTCGTTGCGGACGTATCGCCGGGTGCTGGAGATGCTGGCGCCGGAGGTGATCGAGAAGACGCGCGAAGGGGAGGCGCTGGCGAATCTGGTTCTGGATCTGGCGTTGCGTGCGGCCCGGTTTTCACTTCCTGAAACGGGTGCGCTTCCTAAGAGGGCTGCCCTTCCTAAGAGGGGTGAGCGGGCTGCCCCGGCGCGGAGGAAGAAGCGATGAACCGGGTGGCGTTCAAGATTCTGCTGCACGATCGGGCGAAGTACCTGGCGCTGGTGCTGGGGATTGCGTTTGCGACGCTGTTGATCAGCCAGCAGTCGGCGATTTTTCATTCCGTGATCGAGTCGACGACTCTGGACATCAAGAACGCGAGTGAAGCGGATATCTGGGTGATGAAACCAAGCGTGGAGACGATCGACAGTGTCGATCCGATCCCCGAGATCACGGTGAACCGGGTCCGTTCCGCTGCGGGGGTGAAGTGGGCGGTGCCGTATTACCAGTCGACGTCGACGCTGCGGACGACGAGCGGGATATCCAAGGGGGTGCAGGTGGTGGGGATTGACGAGTCCTCGCTGATCGGCGGTCCGAAGACGATGCTGATCGGTTCGTTGGAAGACCTGAGCCGTCCGGATGGGGTGATTATCGACGTGGCGGGGTTCGCGAAGGTGTTCGGGGATCTGCCGCCGCAGACGGGTATTGCGGTGGAGATCGGGCAGATGCGAGCGGAGATAGTGGGGATCTGTCACGTGGGGAGCAGTTGGAGCGGTCTGCCTCGGGTGTATGCGCGGCGTGCCCATGCGGTGCGGATGGCGCGCGAAACGATGCACCCGGTCAGTTTCGTGCTGGCGCGGGCCGAGGATGGGAAAGACCCTAAAGAGGTCGCGGCTGCGATTCAGCAGGGGACGGGGTTGATGGCGTTGTCGCGGGACCAGTTCATGCAGAAGACGCAGGACTGGATCATGAAGTACTCGGGCGTGGCGGAGAATTTCGGGATTACGATCCTGATGGGGATTGTGATCGGGGTCGCGATCGTGGGGCAGACGTTTTACATGTTCAGCGCGGAGAATCTGCGGCAGTTCGCGGCGCTGAAAGCGATCGGGGTCCGGAACTCGCGGATCCTGGGGATCATTCTGCTGCAGGCATCTTTTGTGGCGGTGATGGGATATTGCCTGGGGATCGGGGTGGCGAGCCTGTTCTTCATGTATTTCAGCCCGCAGATTTCGGGGGGCTTGCGGGGGATGTTCATGCACCCGGTGATTTTTGTGGGGACCGGAATTTTTGTGTTCATCATGACGTTGTTTTCCAGTTTGATCAGCGTGCGGAAGGTGTTGTTTGTCGATCCGGCGATGGTGTTTCGGTGATCTTATTTAATTTGTACCCCTCACCCCGTGGCCTATTTCAGAAAGGACTATCGCCCTTGTTCAGGTAAACGCTATCGCCTTCGCAATGACCAGATGCCCATCTGGCCATGCTCAGTTGATTCCCGACAAGAGGCGAGGGGAGGAAGAGAGCAGGAGAAAAGAAAGAGGAGCAGAGATCAGAGACGTTAGGACGGCCCCCTCACCCTGCCCACTCCCTCGGGGGGGAGAGGGGAGAAAAAACAAATTGACGAAATAAGTATTATTGAAACACTCATCAGCACAGGCGTTCAATCGAGCGGGGTTGTGCGGGACTTTGAGACCGCGGCGGGGAAGTTGCGGGTGTTGAACGGGATCGACTTCGAGGCGCGGGCGGGGGAGTTGACGATGCTGGTGGGGCCGAGCGGGTGCGGCAAGACGACGTTGATCTCGATCATCGCGGGGCTGCTGACCGCGACGGAGGGGGAGGTGCATGTGTTCGGCCAGGAAGTGACGGCGCTGAAGGGGGGGCGGCTGGTCGATTTCCGGCTGAAGAACATCGGGTTTATTTTTCAGCAGTTCAATCTGCTGGCGGGTTTGAACGCGGCGGAAAACGTGGCGGTGCCGCTGGTGGCGGCGGGTTTGAAGTGGGAGCGGGCGCTGCCTCGGGCGGAGGAACTGCTGGCGAAACTCGATCTTCAGAAGCACAGCCATAAGATCCCGCAGCAACTTTCCGGAGGGCAGCAGCAGCGGGTGGCGATCGCGCGGGCGTTGATCCACGATCCACGGTTGTTGTTGTGTGACGAGCCGACGGCGTCGCTGGATGGGCATGCGGGGCAGGCAGTGATCAAGCTGTTGCGGGAGCTGGCGGTGAAGCCGGACCGGGCGGCGGTTGTCGTGACGCATGACCCGCGGATTTATGACTACGCGGATCGGATCGTGCACATGGAAGACGGGAATATTTCGCGGGTGACACAGGTGAAATAACAAAATGCTCTGGACGAAGTAAGGCTTTCCGAGATTCGCAGTTCCAACGTGATCACCAACCGCATTTTGTCAGGTGTGCTCTAAAAGGGTTCGCATTATGAAAATTCTGACGTGGGGTATTCCGCTGGTGGCGATGGTGTGCCTGGGGTTCGGGGCGGCGTCTTCGATGATGCTGACGCCTCAGGAGCAGCTTTCGACGCCGGCGAATCCTCCGGCGGTGACGTCGCTGGGGTCGGGAACCGTGGCAGGACTGGGGACGGTCGAGCCGCTTAATGAGCGGGTGGCGATCAGTCCGCAGGTGACGGGAGTGGTGGCGAAGGTGAAGATTGTGGCGGGGCAGAAGGTCAAGCAGGGGGATCTGCTGTTCAGCCTGGATGACCGGGAGCTGCGGGCGGATCTGGCGGTGCAGCAACGTCAACAGGAACTGATGGAAGCGAAGCTGAAGAAACTGCGGGCGGGGACGCGTCCGGAGGATCTGCCTCCCGCGCGCGCGAAGGTGGAGTCGGCCCGGGCCGGGACCCGGGCGAAGATTTCGCCGGGATTGAATCGATCCGGGCGCAGGGGGTGATCACCAAGGAGGAACTGCAGTCGCGGCGTTACGATGTGGCGGCGAATGAGGCAGTGCTGGCGCAGGCGGAGGCGGAGTTGAAGCGGCTGGAAGCGGGGACGTGGGGGCCGGATCTTGCGGTGGCGGAGCAGGAGCTGGCGGTTTCCCAGGCGAACGTGGAACGTGTGAAGACGAATATCGAGCGTCTGTCGGTGCATTCGCCGGCGGATGGGAGTACTGCGGCAACGTGCGGGAAGGGGTATGCATAAGGCGATGTCAGCACGCCGTTGGTTGTGTTGGGGCGTGAAGGGCCGGTGCAACTGCGGGTGCAGGTGGATGAGCAGGATGCGGGGCGGGTTGCGCCGGGGGCTATCGCGGAGGCGTACACGCGGGACCGGTTGCGGCGGAAGATCGAACTGAAGTTCATGCGGATCGAGCCTAATCTGGTCCCGAAGACGAACCTCACGAGCAGCACGATGGAGCGGGTGGATACGCGGGTGTTGATCGTGGTGTATGAGATTCCGGAGAAGCCTGACCGGGTGTATTTCGGGCAGCAGTTGGATGTGTTTATCCGGGACGCGGCGCCCGTTGGGGGAGCGCAGTAGAGCAGGGGAGCAGTGGAGAGGGAGGAACCCGTCACTGCCGTTCCGGGCTAGTATGACACAAGCTGGAATTGATTGTCGGTTTGAATTCCACGCGTTGAGAAGCTGGGTCTTGACCCAGCCTACGAAGAAGAAGACCTCTTGTGGCTGCGCGACCCGGGCGCCGCGTTGCGGCGGCCGGGCCACCCGGTAACATCGAATTGAAGTGGTTCCAGTGGCTGTCGCCACACAGGAAGGTCGAGTACGACCAACCTGTGCTACACTAGCCTTACTTAGCAGGCGATATGTAAACACTCAAATTCAAACGCACACATGCCCACCCTGCTGCTGCGCAGCGAAGTGGGCATGCCACCCAGAACCCGTCGATTCCGCGGTGAAGATTTTTTTGAAACGAAGATCAGAGACGTTTAACCGCCCCCTCACCCGGCTCTGCGAGCCACCCTCTCCCTCGGAGGGGCGAGGGTAGAATTTTAGCCACCCATTTTTAACAGGGACTAGTCGCGCATGCCTTTGTGGTCGATTTTTTTCCAGTATTCCTCGAACACAAATTTCGGGCTGTTGTCGGGGTCGTGGCACTGGATGCAGACCTTGGACTTCGCAATCTGCGGGTCGAGGTGCATCTCTTTGCGCCACTGGTTCAAGTCGTCGGTCGTCTTGCGGTTCTTCTTGTAGACGAGTTCGAACTCGACGTGCTTGCTCCCCGGGCCGTGGCAGTTTTCACATTGCTGCCCCATC
The DNA here is from genome assembly GCA_046349635.1 of Planctomycetales bacterium. Taxonomy (GTDB): domain Bacteria; phylum Planctomycetota; class Planctomycetia; order Planctomycetales; family Planctomycetaceae; genus JAXMBX01. The sequence continues at coordinate 54,595 of JAXMBX010000007.1, read as the reverse complement.
AGATTGGGTGTCTTTTCCGGGGACTCGAACCCGGAGGCGAAGCGAATGATGTGCTGCGGGTCCCAGCCGGTGACGTGGCAGGCGAGGCATTCGGGATCGTGGACGCGGGAGATCCAAGTCATTTCCTGGCCCTTGCGGCCTTTTTCGAGGCTTTCGTAGGCGTGGCTGTGGCCACTGTTCTGCCACTTCGCATAGGCCTTGCTGTGGCACTGGGCACATTTCTTCGCGCCGACATAGGAGGAATCGCGAGGAGTTTTTTCCACGGAGGTCTTGGCGACGAGGTCGTTGGCCTTGATCTGCTCCTGGTAGTAGCGCATCAGTTCGCGCATGACGGGAGTGTCCTGGAAGCGCTGGTTGTCGAGGTCGACGAGTTCGTATTTGAGGGGTTTGTCCTTATAGTACCCGACGCCGCCGATGTGTTTGCCTTTGGCACCGACGGAGATGACCCAGCTTTTGCCGACGACGATGGGTTTGTCGTCGCCATCTTCGGCGCCGCCGGCGGTGAGGACGATTTTGAACTCGGGAAATTTTTCGGCGAGTTCTTTCGATTCCGCGACGGGGGCCTCGGAGAGGAGGACCATGAGGTCGGGGGATTCCGCTTTGAGTTTCGGCAGCAGCTTGGTGAGGGCTTCGGCGGGGTCGGTGATCTTGACCTGATCGTTGCCGTTCTTGTCGCCGTAGAGGTCTTCGCGGTACTTCTTGCCCAGTATGGAAGTGATGGCGACCTTGACGCCGTTGACCGTCACGACGCGGAAGGGGACCGGGGTTCCGAGGTCGGGGGCATCGAAGAAGACGATGTTTGCGGAGAGGAAGGGGAGACTGTCGGGTTCGTTGGGCTGATAGACTTCGAGGAGTTTTGTCGGGCCGATGGTGAGTTCGGTCGTTCCGATCCCGAGGCCGGCGTATTTCATTTCGCGCATCCCCTTGAGGATGGATTCGAATTTGATGGCATCCTGTTCGCGGGAGGTGCGGAGCAAGGTGTGCCCGAGGTCAATGGGGAGGACGGGCCAGTGTTTGTCGGCCAGTTGCTGGAAGAAATTGGCGCGGCGGGAGAAGCCTCCGGATTGAGTGGCGGAGCAGCCACAGGGTTCGAGGTAGCCTTTCTGTTCGCCGGAGAGGACGAGCATGAGGTCGGGTTTGTCCCACTTGTTGAAGATGGGAGCAGGGGGTGGCAACTTTGATCCGGTGCTTTCCGATTTCGGGGGGACAGCAGCGGCGTATTGGGTTTCTTCTTTGGCGGGCTGGCTGGCGGCTGTGGCTTTCGTGGGAGCAGCCGGTTTTTCGGCAGGCTCGTCCGTGGATGCTGCGTTCGACGGCGGCAGAACAGGGGTTCTTGTTCCGACTTGAGCTCCGCGGCGGTCGGGACAATGCTCGGGGGAGCGTCCGTCTTGGCGGCGGAGGGGCTTTGTTCGCAGCCACAGAAGAGGGTGGCGCTCAACAGTCCGCAGAGGAGGCCTGCGGACCAGAGGGATCTGGTTGCGCGTCCCGGTTGTTTTGTCGATACCCGGTTTCGTCCCCCACACATCCTTGCAAGATTCCGTTCGTCCATGCGTGACTCTTCCTCGCTCAGAAAGTTCCAGTCCCTGCCCGCATCTCAAGCTTAGCAGGAGTGCGTATTTCTGACCACGCGAGTTCCCCCTTCCCGGGTTTTCTGCTAAAAAAGATGTGGCTGTGGCCGTGCTTTGTGTCGCGTCAGAATCGTGAATTTCCGTGAGTTTTTCACCGCGACAGACGCCACGCTTACGCTCAATGCGATCTGAGACCCGTTTTTTTCGATTTTCACCGTTGATTCGGCAGGCCTGCATGAAAACTATCGCTGTTGGAGACCCCGCCCCTGACTTCACCGTGACCGCCTCCAACGGGGAGCAGATCACCCTGTCTGCCTACCGGGGGAAGGAGGCGGTGGTGCTGTTCTTCTATCCGGCGGACCATTCGCCGATCTCGCAGCCAGGAGGCGTGTGCGTTCCGGGATGCGTATGACGATTTCACCGAGGCGGGGGCGGTGATCGGGGTGAGCGGTGATTCTGGATGTCAGTCACCAGCGGTTCGCAGATAATCTGCGGCTGCCTTATTACCTGGTCGCGGACGAGCAGGGGACGCTGCGGGACCTGTACGGGGTGCCGAGTGCGTTCATGTTTCTGCCGGGGCGGGTGACGTATGTGATTGACCGGGAAGGGATCGTGCGGCTGGTGTTCAATTCATCGCTGCAGGCGTCGCAGCACACGACGGAGCGCGCGCTGCGGATTTTGCGGGAGATCAAGGCCTGATTTTTGCGATTTGATCCTGGCAGTCAGAGCGAATTAAATGATGGTCCGCACAGCGGACCCTGACAGACTGCCAGCGTATTTGTCCCGTATCCCAGTGGCGAGAACGCACACATGCCCACCCTGCTTCTTGAAGTGGGCATGCCACCCAGAAACGTTGATCAGAGACGATTGAACGGCCCCTCTTCCGACCGCTGCGTGGCCTCCTTCTCCCGCTGGGGAGAAGGTCAATGATGAGGAACCCCGCGCTGCCGCTTGGGGGCTAGTAAAGAGACATTCGACACTCTCCCTTTTCAACGTGCGTCACCCCGCAGAATAGGGACCGATGGGCGTCTTTCCCCTGTTACGGACTTTTCGATGGCCGAGACACCGACGCACAAATCCGCGGATTCGAATACTTATCTGGCCGCGGAGCGGACGCTCTGGCGTGGGTGCGGACGGGGTTATCGATGATGGGGTTCGGGTTCGTGGTGCAAGGCGGTTCGGATTGTTCCTGCGAGAGATGGCGATGCGGGCGAATAATATTCCGCATTCGACGGGGCATTCCGTGTGGGTGGGGACGGCGCTGGTGATGCTGGGAGTGATCGTGAACCTGATCGCGACGTGGCGGTATGTGAAGACGCTGCAGCAGCTGGATCGGGGGGAAACGATTCGGTTCCGGGCGCTGTCGCTGGGGACGATCGTGGCGGTGGCTTTGGCGATCCTGGGTCTGGTGACGGTGACGTTCCTGGTGGCTGGGTTGCATTGAGTGAGTGAGACCTCTCCAGACGCCGGGCTGAAGAGGTTCCTGTGGCTGCGCCACCCAGTTAGCCGGAGGTACCGGCAACCTGGGCTACTCGGGGACGAGTATTCCACGTCCAACTGCGACCTCTTGTCACTGCGCGACCCGGATTCAAGAATCCGGGTCACCCGGCCATCGGGACTGCGAGTGAGAACAAGTGAGAGGAAGGGAGCATGGAACTCAGAGACGCTTGTGTGGTCCCCCTTCCGTTCGCTGCGGCCACCTTCTCCCGCTGGGGAGAAGGTCTTTGAAGACAATCGGCCGAAGGGGATGTGGTTCCCTGAAAACGAAACGCCGGGGGAAGCGGCCACGCCCCCAAGCGCCGTGTAGGAATCTCAGTAGGAATGACATCGTACCATCTTGCGGCGGCGAGGGCCGCATCGTAATTGGGATGTTCCGAGATCTCCTTCACGTACTCGACGTGCTTGAGCTTGCCGTCGGCCCCCACGACGAAAATCGCGCGGGCGAGACAGCGATCGAGCGGGCCACCGCTGATCAGCACGCCGTAGTCTTCTTCACCGAACTTGGTGCAGCGGTGGGCACTGCTGTAGGTGTTGATGTTGTTCACACCTTCGGCGCCGCACCAGCGCTTGATACCAAACGGGAGGTCCATGCTCACGACGAGGACGTCCACGTTGCTCAACGTCTTGGCGAGATCGCTGAACTTTTTCGTTTCCGCGTGGCAGACGGAGGTGTCGACGGAGGGGATGGTCGCGATGATGCGGACCTTGCCGGCGGAGTTCTGGAGGGTGACTTCGCCGAGGGTGAGGTCCTGGAGCTTGAAGTCGGGGGCGGCGTCGCCGGCCTTGAGTTCATTGCCGGCCAGATTGACCGGGTTTCCCTTGAGTGTTACGGCTCCCTGTCGCGTGTCCGCCATGATGCTTTCCTTCAGGTTGAGTTCCAGTGGGGCGCGTCAGCCCCTTGCTCTAAGTTATTTCACAAAATGCTCTGACGGAATACGGCTTCCTGAATTTGCCGAACGACGTGATCACCAACCGCATTTTGTGAGACGCCTTTGCGTATCCTGCCGGAATGGAGTTTCAAGGGTCGTTTCGGGGGCAATTATGGTAATGTGGTAGTTCGCTGTGACGGAGATTGTGAATGGTGGATATTCGTGTCTCGTTATGTGACGTGACGCGTGGTGGCTGTCTGGAGTTCAAAGGTACGCGTGCCTGCTCTGCGACTGCGCAGGCGGAGATAATATCGTGCGGAACACGAGTCAGGATGCCATGTTTCGCGCTCATTGGGCGAGAACAGGTGGAGAAGCAGAACAGTTGAGCAGCCAGGCAAACTGGGATGAAAGTCTTGGCGGGCGTCAAACGGGAACCTTTGGTACAACACATGCCTACCCAGATAAGTATTTCTGTATCGATGGATTCGTAGCAGGGAGTGGACGGCGGTGTCGGTGACGTACGATTTTGACGTGGTGGTGATTGGAGCCGGGCACGCGGGGAAGAGGCGGCGTTGGCAGCCGCACGTGTGGGGGCGAAGACGGCGTTGCTGACGATGAGCTGCGACACGGTGGCGGCGATGAGCTGCAATCCCGCGATCGTGGGACGCCGGCGGGCAGATTGTCCGGGAGATCGACGCGCTGGGAGGGTTGATGGGGCAGGTGATCGATGAGACCGGGATTCAGTTCCGGATGCTCAATCGAACCAAAGGGCCGGCGATGGCCGCCCGCGGGCGCGCGCGCGCGCGCGCTTTTTTTTTTTTTTTTTTTTTTTTTTCCCCCCCCCCCCCCCCCCCCCCAAAAAAAAAAGTAGGCGGACAAGAAGGCGTATCAGTTCGCGATGAAATGGCGGGTCGAGCAGCAGGAGAATCTGCGACGCTGCGGCAGGAGCAGGTGGAGGGGCTGAGGTCGAGAGCGGGATTCATAACGAAAGCAGGCGGGTGACCGGGGTGCGGGCGGCGGGGGCAAGGTAATTGACCCGCGGTGTGATCACGACGGGGACGTTTCTGCAGGCGATCATGCACACGGGGGAAGCGAAGACTCCGGGGGACGGGCAGGGGAAGGGACGACGGGGACGTTGTCCGATTCGCTGACGTCGCTGGGCTTTCAACTGGAGCGGTTCAAGACGGGGATGCCGCGGTTGAATGGGCGGACGATTGACTTCAGCGTGTTGCAGGAGCAGCCTGCATGATGAGCCGCAGCCGTTTTCATTTTTGACGGAAAAGATCACGCAGCCACAGATGCCGTGTTACCTGACGGGGACGAACGAGCAGGTGCATGATTTGATCCGGAAGAATCTGCATCGGGCGCCGATGTACAGTGGGCAGATTGAACGCGCGGGCCACGGTATTGTCCGTCGATTGAGGACAAGGTGGTGCGGTTTGCGGAGCAGGCAAGCGCATCAGATCTTCCTGGAGCCGGAAGGGCGTCATGACGCTGGAATACTACTGCAATGGGATTCGACCAGCCTGCCGCGGACGTGCAGGAGGAGATGATTCACTCGATCCGGGGTCTGGAGCGGGCGGAGATCATGCGGTATGGGTATGCGGTCGAGTATGACTATGCGCCTCCCAGCCAGTTGCATCCGAGCCTGGAGAGACGAAACTGGTGGGGGGTCGTTCTCGCGGGGCAGATCAACGGGACGACAGGGTACGAAGAGGCGGCGGGGCAGGGGCTGCTGGCGGGGGCGAACGTGCTGCTGGGAGCGGCGGACGCGCCCTCTTATTCTGCAGAGGAACCAGGGGTACCTGGGGGCACTGATTGACGACCTGGTGACGAAGGGGGTGGATGAACCGTACCGGATGTTCACTTCGCGGGCGGAGTACCGGATTCTCTGCTGCGGCACGACAACGCGGACCGGCGTCTGACGCCGTTGGGGTATCAGTTTGGTCTGATCGACCAGAAGCGGTATGACGCCCAGATGCAGTTGGAGGGGGACATTCAGCGGGCGATGGAGTTGCTGGGGACTTTGCGGTACCAGGGGATTCCACTGGACCAGGTTCTGCGGCGGCAGGATGTGGAGTGGGAGACGTTGTGCGGATACTCGCCGGAACTGGCTGCGCAGGGGTTCTCGAAGCGGGTGGCGGAGCAGGTGACGACGGAGTGGGTACTCGGGTGGGCGTCCGCCGTCAGGAGCGCAGATCCAGAAGCTGGGAGAGGTGCAGGCGATCAAGATTCCGGAGGCGTTCGCGTATCATGCGGTGCCGCAGTTGCGGGCGGAGGCAAAGGAGAAGTTGCTTCGGATTCAGCCGCGGGATCTGGCGCAGGCTGGGCGAATCAGCGGGATTACGCCTGCGGACCTGGCGATTCTGATGTTGTATCTGCGGGAGCCGGAACGGCCGTGCCCTGCGGGCACGCTCCCTGAGGGCGAGAGCAGTAGAGCAGTGGAACAGGTGAGCAGTGGAGTGGAAGAAGAACCCCGCGCCGGCGCTTGGGGCTAGTTAAGAAGCGGAGAGACTGCAAACCCCTCAGAGTGAAGGCGTTTTTCCGTGTTTTCCCATTCTCAAGCGAGGAGGGGGTTGGGACACTGCGCAGTGTGCCTGTCTCCTAAGGTTTTTGGGGGGATGAAGTTACACAATCCCCGGAAGGTCCCGGGGAGGGTCTGAGTTTCCGCAGCGCAATAGTCATCCCGTGTTGACCAAATCCCCAACTTCGATATAATCTGTGCCTACGCGTTTTTCGATAGAGTCATAGCCGAGTTTGTACATCTTGTCTGAAGTTAAGAGGTTGTGTCTCCCGCTCGGATCGCGGTGACCGCATTGTTCCAGTGAGGAATACTGGGAATGCAGCGCAAGGTTGCCGTTTTCTGGAAGGGCCAGCAGCAACGCAGGAGGTTGAAGACGACCGTATTGTCGCGACAGGGAGGGTCACCTCTCTCGCGGAGGGATTCTTGAGAGGGTTTTAGAGGTCCGGAGCGGCCCGATGCAATTGGGACGCCAGGATCAAAAGGGTGGACAACCAGCATGAAAACAGTTTTTACTACCGGCGAAGCAGCCAAAATCTGCAAGGTCAGCCAACAGACAATCATCCGTTGCTTTGACTCCGGCCAGTTGAAGGGATTCCGCGTTCCGGGCTCTCGTTTCCGCCGGATTCCCCGGGATCTGCTGTACAAGTTCATGAAGGAAAACGGGATCCCGACGGATGCGCTGGAAAGCGGCAAGCGGAAAGCTTTGGTGGTCGACGACGACGTGGAACTCGTTGAATTGATCCGGGACGTTCTGGAATCGGACGGCCGGTTTGAAGTTCGGATCGCGAACAACGGATTCGACGCCGGGATGATGGTCAAGGAATATCATCCGGACGTGATCGTGCTGGACGTGATGCTGCCGGATATCAACGGCAAGGAAGTCTGCCAGCGAGTGCGGAGCGATTCGGCGCTGGACGACGTGCGGATCATCTGCATCAGCGGGATGGTCGAACAAGACAAGATCCAGGAACTGATGGCCGCGGGTGCGAACGCGTTCATCCAGAAGCCGTTCGAGGTGGAGCACCTGGTGGAACAGATGTGCCGTCAGTTGGACGTGGAGCCGGCCAACGTGAAGTAAGCCGCCTTGAAGTAAGGCGCCGTGAAGTCAGCCAAGGCTTGGCTTCCCCCTCTCTGAAATCCGATCACCCCGGTCTGCAGGCCGGGGTGATTTTTTTTGCGCGCGGGGTGGTGCGTGAGCTTCAGTTGGGGGTGTGGTGGTTGACGGGTTGGATGGCGGTGCGGGTGGGGGCGGGGGAGCGCGGGTCGGCGATGTGACGCAGGACGGGGTCGAGGAGCGGGGTGAGGCGGAGCGCGGCGCCGTGAGGGGTGAGGTGGTCCTCATCGCGGTAGAGGAATCGGCCGTCGGCTTCAACGACCAGTTGGTCCTGAGAATTGAAGAAGTGAGAGGTGGGGTCGAGGAGGCGGGCACCGGTGGCCTGGAGGTTGTGGAGGATGTCGTTGGCGCGACGTTGCCGTCGGTCGTGGTCGGCTTTGGTGGTGAGGGGGGGATTAAAGGGGAGGCCGAGGAGTTTGAGCTTCGTGCCGATTTCGGCGATGCCTGTTTTCGATTCGGGAACCTGCTGCAGGATCCAGAGGGTGGTCTCAGAGGGCAAGTGGTGTTGCAGGAAATTAGTTAATGCGCGGCGGAGGGCGTGCGGGGCTTCGTTGGGAGAAACTTCTCTGGATTCAGAATCGACGGCCAGGAGAGAGGCGCGTTGGCGGGTGGAGTCGGAAGCGAGGTCGTAGTCGCTCAAGCCTTCGACGTAGGCGGACCAGCGGGCGATGAGGATGACGTTTTTAATTTTATGCTCGGTGATGAGACGGGCGGTTGCATCGCCACGGTCGAGGAGGTCGGGGTTGGGGGGGAGTTGTTTTGTGGCGAGGTTGGGGATGGGGATGGAGCCCGGTGCGGCGATGAAATAGCCGGAGAGTTGATGTTCCCGCGCGAGTTGGTCGAGGAGTTCGCGGAGGGCGAGGGCGTGGGAGTCGCCGAGGATGGCGAAGGAGGGTGGTGCTTCCGGCGAGCCGAGGAGGGGGATGTTTCCGGCCTGGAGATCGGCGGTGGAGACGGAGTATTTCGCGCCGTCGGGGGTGGCCGCGGCGATGAGTTCGCGGGAGGCGGGGGTGTGAGCGCTGGGGGAGGCCGTGGGTGAAGATCAGGAGGAGTGCGGCGGCGAGGGTGATCCCCTGCGTGAGAATGGCGGAGGTGAAGATGGGCCTTTTTGATGCGGAGGTGAGAGGGGCGCGGAAGGGGCGTTCGATCCAGCGCCAGGAGGCATACGCGAATAAGAAGGAGAGGGAGATGATGATGAGTTTGGCGGGGAGGGTGAGATCGGGGGTGAGGTAGCGGGTGAAGGCGATGAGGGGCCAGTGCCAGAGGTAGAGGGAGTAGGAGATAAGGCCGATGAAGACGAGGGGACGTGCGGCGAGGAGTTTCCCCAGGGTGTTTTTTTGGTTCGCGGTGGCGATGACGAGGGTCGCCCCGAGGACGGGGAGGAGGGCGGAGGCTCCGGGGAAGGGGGTGGCGGAGGTGTAGCAGAGCATGGGGAGGGCGATGAGGAGGAGGCCGGTCCAGCCGAGGAGTTCGCTGCGGAGGCGGTTATTTGTGGCGTACCAGTGTTGGTAAGAATCAAACGCACACATGCCCACCCTGCCACTGCGTGGCGAAGTGGGCATGCCACCCAGAAGCGAGTTGCTCGTGGAATAAGTCGCGAGGAGGCTGCCGGCGAGGAGTTCCCAGGCGCGGGTGGGGAGGAGATAGAAGGTTTTGAGTGGGAACCAGACGATGCCAAAGAGGCTGGCGACGAACGAGAGGAGAGTGAGGGTCCAGAGGGTTTTGCGAATGGCAGTGGGGCGCTGGGTGTGGAGGAGCCAGAGAAGGCCGGGGAAGAGGAGATAGAACTGTTCTTCGACGGCGAGGGACCAGGTGTGGAGGAGGGGTTTGAGTTCGACGGCGGGGTCGAAGTAGCCGGCGCCGCTGGAGAAGAAGAAATTGGCGGCCATGAGGGATTGGGCGAGGAGTGATTTGCCGAGGTCACGGAAATCGAAGGGGAGGAGAATGACCGAGCCTGCGAGCAGGACGGCGATGAGCATGCCGGTGAGGGCAGGGAGGATGCGGCGGATGCGGCGGACCCAGAAATCGGCGAGGGAGAATCGGTTCCGGGCGAGGTCTTTGAGAATCAGGCTGGTGATGAGATAGCCTGAGATGACGAAGAAGACGTCGACACCGACGAAACCGCCGGGGAAACCGAGGCCGACGTGGTAGAAGAGAACCCCGAGGACCGAGAGGGCGCGGAGTCCGTCGACTTCGGGTTTGTATTTGAAGGTAGACAAATCGCCGGCTCCTCTGATTGTCACAAAATGCTCTGGACGAAGGGCGTTTTGGGATACCTGCTTGTCCAGCGTGATCACCAACCGCATTTTGTGAGGTCCCTCGGGCTGCTGCTTAAGCCTTGTGGGGCGGGGAAGTTTGACGTGGGAGGGGGAATTCGACAAGGGGAAAGTTTGTTTCCGGGGTGAGGGGAGATAAATTACGAGTTATGAGCGAGATTGAATCCACCCCGGACGTGACCGGGCCGAATGCGGACGAGCAGGATTTCCTGGAGAGGATCCTGCGGCTGTTGCCATTTGAGGGGACGGGGGAGCAGTTGCAGTTGCTGGGGGAGCTGTGGCGGGAGGCTGCGGGAGCTGCTGCGGCACGGATTGAAGTGGGCGATGAGAATGGCCGACCGATGGAGGCAGAGGTCCGGGTGGTGGAGATCCGGGATGAGCGGGGAAGCTCGGGGGGTGTGGCTGACGGAATCGGCGGAGGAAGGGCCGGGGGAGGAGTTTCGGGCGCGGCTGACGCGGACGTTGTTTACTCAGCGGGGGGAGTTTCAGAAGTGGTTGTGGGAGGCGAAGCTGGATTCGCTGGGAGAGTTCGCGGCGGGGCGGGGCATGAGATCAACAACCCGGTGGCGACGATCACGGGCGGGTGCAGTTGCTGCTGGCGGGGGAAGCGGACCCGGAACGTCGGCGCTGGAGACGATCGCGGGGCAGGCGTTGCGGATCCGGGACATGACGGGGATGTGATGCTGGCGCGGCCTTCGTTGCTGGTGCGAGAGCGGATTGAGTTAGGGATCTTTCTGCCGGAGATAGCGGAGAAGTTTCGGGGCAGGAAAAGCCGCGGGATGTGCGCTGGTCGTGAGTGTGGATGATGGGTTGGAGTTGTGGGGGGATCGGACGCAGGTGGCGATTGCGGTGGGCGTTGATCCGGAACAGCATCGAGGCATCGCCGGAGGGGGCGAGATTCGGATTGAGGGGCGGAAGTTATCGCTGGGCGGAAAGGGAACGGCTTCGATTTCGGTGCTGGATCAGGGGAAGGGCTGAATGAGATCGAGCGGGCGCATCTGTTTGACCTGTTCTTTTCGGGACGGCAGGCGGGCGGGGGCTGGGGTTCGGGCTCTCCCAGCGTGGCGGATTACACGTTACATGGAGGGAGATTGAGGTGTCGCCCCGGGCAGAGGGGGATTGAGGGCTTGATTTGATCTTTGGGGGAGCCCCTGCGGGCTAGAGCAGGTGATGGAAAGAGAGGAACCCGTCGCTCCAACTTTTTTGCATGAATCGTCCTAAGTCGTTAAGTGGTTTTGGCGTTTGAGAGCGGTCAGGAGCAGTTTGGCCTGCACCCAGCGGTGTACACGCCGATACGTCCGAGCCCACGGAGGCAGATGCGTCAGCCCGCCTCCCCAATTGCTCAGGTGCGAAGTCCCGTTCGATCGAAAAGCGTTCTTCGTATAACGACCTTCCGAAACCAGAAGGGCCTTCCATCAATTCAATGCATCGTAACGCCGACCGTGGCGGCGGTGCCCCAGCCGGGGAAGAACCGGACTTGCCTCCGCGACGGGGTGTGATGAGTTGCAGACCGTCGCGCATCCGGCAGACTTCGTGAGTGCATTCGAATCGTAGTTCGCGTCTCCCAGCACGTATCCTTGAAGCTTCGCCTCTGCAGCAGTCTTCGAGCCATGACTCGCTCATCTTTGTTCATGGGGGCGACTCGCCAGCCGGCACGGCGAAATTCCCGCTGAAAACCGCGTGAATCTCGTGTGCCGCAGGCTTCATGCTCCGGCCGCGCGACCATAGCCTGCCTGGCGATCTTTGGAACAGGCTCCGATAACGAGTGGTTTGCCATCCACACGCCATAACAGCGAGTGCCCCTGAGTCTGAGAACTCCTCTGTTTCACAGGCCTTCAGAGTTCTTTCACGCGATCTGTTCGCAGACGACGTGACAGAGTGGTATCGGAAGGAAAATTTCTGCGGCGGGCATGACTAGGGCCAGTTGCAAGGCTGACAGGCCCAGCCACGGGACGGTCGTGCAGGACGGCCCAGAACCAGACGCGCAGGATCTCGTCGTCGGAAAACTGATCGCGGGGACGTCTGCGTCCCCGCTGGCCGTCGTAACAGGTCGAGAATCTGTCGGAAGAGTTGGTGTTCCTTATGCGTGATCTCCTTGAGGGTTTTGAAGACAAGATCATCATGGTCGCCAACTCTTTTTCGCGCAAGGCCTTTTGTCGAATCGCGCAAAAAGTTGTGCCGCTCCGGGCTAGTTCACAAGCGACCGCCGAGAGTCGACTTGAAGAGGCTCCCCATGACTTCGTCACCCAGGTAGGTCGAGGTACGACCAACCTGGGCTACCCGAAGAGGAGAATTCGACTCCATGACGGTTCAGGGGTGGGGTTGGGGATGGTAGACTGATCCGTCTGGGAAGACTGGTTCGACTGTGCAGGGGTTGGGTCGGAGCCGAGTTTGAGTTTCAGGCTGGATCGGGTTCGATCCGGGGATTGCTTTCAGCGGATAGCGTGGAAGGACGGAAATCGTCTTCCACGCACACTTAAGAGGATACAGGAAGCGGAAATTGCACAGCGCGACTGCAGGGGATTTTCACTCCGAATCTGGTTCCGTTGGATGCGAACGGGGAGATCAACGAAGGGGAACTCCGGCGTTATACGGAGTGGCTGATTGAACGGGGTGCATGGGCTGTACCCGAACGGTTCGACGGGGGAATTCACGCGGTTCACGGTGGAGGAAACGCGTTCGATCATTGAGATCATGGCGGACCAGGTGCGGGGGCGAGTGCCGATCCTGGCTGGGGCGAGCCAGCGAACGTCAAGGAGACGTTGCGGGCGTATATCATCACCGTTTGGGGAAGGCGGGCGGTGGCGATCGTATGCCGTTCTACTACAAGCTGAGTCCGGCGTCGGTGTATGCGTACTTCAAGGAGATCGGCGGACAACACGCCGATCGACGTGACGCTGCGTAACATCTCCGATGTTCGCGAGTCCGATCGACGTGCCGACGGTGCAGAGGTTGTCGGAAGAGTGCGAGGTATTCGCGACTGGCGATCTGGTCGGGGGATATTCCGCACATGATCCGGATGATCAAGGCGGGTGCGCTCGAATCGTCCGACTTCGCATTCCTGACGGGTTGGGATGCTGCCTTGATGCCGTTGATTCTGATCAAAAGTGCGACGGCGGGACGAATGCGGACATCGGGTGTGGTTCCGGGCGACATCGCGCAAGCTGTATGACCTGACGGTGGCGGGACGGCTCGATGAGCGCGGAAGGTGCAGTACGACCTGGTCTCGCTGTTCGACACGATGATTTACTCGGCGGAGTTTCCGGAGGGTTTCCGGGCGGCGGCCTGAGCTGCGCGGGTTCCGGATGGGTGGGACGTCAGCCGATGTCGGAATCCCAGCGGACGGATCTGGATGCGTTGCGTGGGACGCTGCAGCTCGCTGGCGGAGCATGGGTTCACGGACCAGCCTGTGGGTGGAAGTCCGACGGGCTGGCGACGAAAGATCGAGGCGGGGGGAAGTTCCGGCGATCGTGCAGAATGTGCTGGCGGAGCTGAAGCGGCGGGGGTTGGCGCGGCGTGCGGCCACCCTCTCCCTCGGGGGCGAGGGTCAATACCACCCGTCGATTGGGGGTAGTGAAGGGTTATGCACCTGCCGTAGAATCAATCGTGTGGTTTTTACAGACGACGATTGATTTCAGGTGTGTGCATGGGCTGGTTCCAGGGGGGATGAGTGGAGCCCCGCGCGCGGCGGCGGAGGAAGCGGCTGTGAGTTCTGGCCGCGGCCGCCGCTGAGCAGTGTTCCAGCGGCGGTGGGTCTGGGGACGCTCGATCATACCCGAATGCGCGGGGAAAAGCGGGGGGCGGGGGAGAGCGATACGTTCCAGTTCACGGTGCAGACGGACCAGTGTGTGGCATTTGATCTGGATCCGCGGGGGAAGGGGGCGTTTCCGGCAGTGCAGGTGTTTGATGATCAGGGGCAACTGGTCGGTGAGAACAGCGGGGGGACTGGCCACGAGAGACAGATGCGTCCGGCATCTGGAGCTGACGTTTGCGAGCGGGGAAATACACGCTCGCAGGGTCTGCGGGGAGCAGCGGGTGTATGCAAGGCAGGTGACGCCGTTGACGCAGATCAATGAGCGGGCTGAGTGGAAACACGATTCACGGCGAGATTATGCTGCCGAATCGGCAGCAGCATGCGAAGCAGACGGGGGTGTTTCTGCAGCGGGTGGACGAGAATGGAAATCCAGGGGGGCGATCGAACAGAACGTGCGGACGTGGATTGTGATTCACGGCCGGATCGACAGCGCGGGAGAGTTTCGGAGTCTGGCGGGTTCGATCGTGCGGGGACTGGCGACCAGGTGTTGCTGACTGGAGCGGCGCGGCGAAGGACAACACGAAGCAGTCCTCGCTGAATGGGGCGGAATGGATTCCGGAAGTGGGGGGGTGGGTGAAGAATGTGCTGGGGGAGTTGCAGATCTCCGGCGAGCAGACGATTCTGACGGGGCATAGCTGGGGATCGTATGTGGCGTACGACATCGCCCAGAAAATGGGAGGGGTGAAGTCGCTGGTGGCGCTGGATCCGGCGTATGCGGGGGCAGGGTATCCGTATCAGCAGATTGATTTCGGAGCGGTTTCGGATCTGAGCTGGGCGATTTACGCGGAAGACCTGTTTGGCTCGGCTCCGCTCTCCGGCACCGCCGATGAAGCCTTTGGCCTGGAATACCTGGGAACTGACCCGGCGGACACGGCGCGGCATGGGATTCCGGTGGCGGCGTTCCAGTCATTGATGGAGCAGTCGCATGACGTGGTGCCGTTCCTGCAGGGGCTCTTGTCCCCCAACCGGCTCATCGCCGGGACGGCCAGCGATGAATGGAAATTGAACCAGTACTCGCTGGGGAGCGGATTGGAACCTCCCTGCAGGTCTTCGAAGGGCTACTGCAGGTGGAGGTCAAGCAGGGGGGGTGGCAGGTGACCGGGTTACGATATATTCAGGCGGGGAGCGGGGTTGAGGTGACGATTTGAGGTTCCCGGAAAAACCTTCTACAATACGCACGTTCATTTTTTGACGTGTTTCCGGACTTTTCAGAACTCGAAGCAAGCGATGTCTTGAGAAGTTCGTTGAAAACACTGGCAAAGCCAGTGCCACCCCATGTCTTGAGCCAATAGAAGACAGGCTCTCAGTGATCTCACAGGAGTTGGATTTATGCGCGGTGCGTATGGGACGGGATTGATCCGTGGTGTGGCGGTGATGCTGGTGTGCGGTGCGGTTGGTTTACAGGCCAACGACTGGCCGACGTTCCGGGGGCTGGATCGTTTGGCGACTTCCAAGGACACGGGTCTGTTGAAGAAGTGGCCTGAGAAGGGGCCGAAGCTGGTGTGGGAGTCGAAGGGGGTGGGGCGGGGTTATGCCAGTCTCGCGGTGGCGGGGGATTTCATTTACACGCTCGGGGACGGTTCCTCGATTACGGGGGACAAGGATGAGTACCTGTTCTGTTTTGAACGGGGGACGGGGAAGCCGGTGTGGCATACGAAGACGGGTGCGGCGTGGAATTCGGGGAAGCCGGATTGGCAGAGTTCGCGGAGCACGCCGAGCGTGGATGGGGACCGGGTGTATGTGGTGACGCCGGAGGGGGTGCTGTTCTGCTGTGAAGCGGCGACCGGGAAAGAACTGTGGCGGAAGAATCTGAAGGAAGCGTTCGGGGGGAAGAAGGGGGACGGCTGGGGGTACAGCGAGTCGGTGCTGGTGGATGGAGACAACGTGATCTGCACGCCGGGAGGAGAGAAGGAGACGGTGGTCGCGCTGAATAAGATCAGCGGCGATGAAGTGTGGAAGTGCGTGCGGGAAGGGGACCGTGGGGCGGGGCACTCTTCGGTGGCGATTTCGCAGATCGGCGGTGAGAAGATTTATGTGCAGAGTACGGCGAGCGGTCCGATTGGAATTCGGGCGAGCGACGGAAAGCTGCTGTGGAGCTATCCGGTGCCGCAGACGACGGCGATCATTCCGACGCCGATCATCCGGGACGACCTGGTGTTCTTCGTGGCGGGTTACAAGCGGGGCGGGGCGCTGTTGCGGCAGGTTCCGGAGGGTGACGGGAAAGTTTCGATCAAAGAGATTTATGGCCTGAAGCCGCCCCTTGCCAACAAGCACGGCGGGGTGGTGCTGGTGGGGGACTACCTGTATGGCGACTCGGACGACCAGGGGATTCCGTACTGCGCGGACCTGATGACGGGGGAGATCAAGTGGAAGACGCGGGGGAATGGTAAAGGTTCCGCGGCGATCGCGGTGGCGGACGGGCATCTCTATATTCACTATGCCAGCGGTCTGATGGTGCTCGCGAACGCGGACCCGAAGGCCTATAAAGAGGTGAGCAAGTTTTCCGTGCCGGGGAGCGGTGAGCGTCCCAGTTGGGCGCATCCCGTGATCGTGGATGGGAAGCTGTATCTGCGCGAGAACGATCGCATTTTGTGCTATGACCTGAAGGGATGAGGTGATGTCGCTCGATGGAACATGTCTGCGTGTGGCGATCTGCCTGGTTCTGTTGAGCGGTTTTTCCCGCGCGGGGGAGCAGAAAACTCCGGAAACGGTTGAGCGGGTGGGGCCGGGGAAGAATGGGCGGATCGTCGTGCCGACGAACCAGATCCTGCGCCCGGCGGGAACCCAGATGGGCTTTCCGGGGCGTCCGAGTGACGTGGCACTGAGCCCGAACGGCAAATGGCTGGCGATCCTGAACCGGACCGAAGTGCTGATGCTGGACGTGGCCGCGGAAGAGATTCGGGGGAAGGAGAAGGTCGGCGGGGCGAGTTTCAAGGGACTCCTGTTTTCCAAAGACGGGAAAGAGCTGTACGTCTCCACGAGTCCGAAGTCACGGCGGGACAAGGCGCCGGTATCGATGGCGCGGCTGCTGGTGCAGGAGGATGGGAGTCTGAAGGCCGGTGAGCCGATCAGCCTGGTTCCGGAAAAAGCGACGGAAGGAAAAGAGGAGCAACTGAGCGCGGACGGGATTACGCGATTCGGGGGGATGCAACTGCCGGCGGGGATGACGCTGAGCGACGACGGGAAGCTGCTGTATGTGACGCTCAACACGTCGAACCTCTTGGCGCAGGTGGAACTGCCGTCGGGGGAGCTGACGCGTGCGATGGCGGTGGGGAATGCGCCGTTCGACGTGGTGCTGGCGGGGGGTAAGGCGTATGTGAGCAACTTCGCGGGGCGAATTCCGAAGCAGGGGGATGCGACGGGGCCTTCGGGGCGGGCGCCGCGAGTGAAGGTGGATCCAGTGCGGAATATTGCCTCGGAAGGGACGGTTTCGGTCGTCGATCTCGCAAGCTGGAAAGTGATGAAGGAGATTGCAGTCGGGCTGCATGCGTCGAGCATTGTGAAAAGCCCGGATGGGAAATATGTGCTGGTCACGAATGCGAACAGCGATACGGTATCGGTGATTTCGACGGCGAGCGATGAGGTAGTGGAGACGATTTCCACCAAGCCGACGAAGGAGTTGCTGTTCGGGAGCGGGCCGAACGCGTTGACGTTCAGTCCGGACGGGAAGCGGCTGTACGTTTCCAACGGGACGAATAACGCGATCGCGGTGTTTGAGTTTGTGCCGGGGGAGAGCAAGTTGTTGGGGTTGATTCCGACGGGGTGGTATCCGGCGGGGCTGGTCTACGATGCGGCGCGGAATGCGCTGTACGTCGCGAACATCAAGGGGATTGGTTCGCGGGACACGAGCTGGAAGGGGAAGCGGGTCGTCAAGGGGGAGCAGGTCTTCGGTTACAACACGCACGACGTGTCGGGGACGGTGTCGCTGATTCCGCTGCCGAGCGATGAGGAATTGATACGGCACACTGAGGTTGTGCTGGAGAATAACCGGCAGACGGAGGGGATCAGCGCGTTGTCTCCGCCTCGGAAGGAAGCGAAGCCGGTTGCGGTGCCGGAACGGCATGGGGAGCCGTCGGTGTTCAAGCACGTGCTGTACATCATCAAGGAGAACCGGACGTACGACCAGGTATTCGGGGACGTGGCGCGGGGGGAAGGGGACAACCGGCTGTGCATCTACGGCAAGGAGGTGACGCCGAATCACCACAAGCTGGTGGATGAGTTTCTGCTGCTGGATAATTTTTACTGCAGCGGGATTCTGTCGGCGGATGGGCATCAGTGGACGGACGAGGCGTACACGACGGATTACATCGAGAAGGCGTTCGGCGGGTTTCCGCGGAGCTATCCGTTTGACGGGGATGATGCGCTGGCGTATGCGTCGAGCGGATTCATCTGGGACAACGTGCTGGCGCATCACAAGACGTTGCGAGTGTACGGCGAATTTGTGACGGCGACGGTGAAATGGAAGGATCCAGCGAAGAAGGATCCGCCGAAGTTCCTGGACTGCTACAAGGATTTTCTGGCGGGGAACAAGGAGATTGAGATCACGGGGAAGGCGACGATCAAGACGATCGAGCCTTATTTGTGTCCGACGTTCATCGGATTTCCGAGCACGGTGCCGGACGTGCACCGGGCGGGGGAGTTTTTGAAGGAGTTCAAGAAGTACGAGGAGACGGATTCGTTCCCGAGTTTCACGATCATGCTGCTGCCAAACGACCACACGGCGGGGACGACCCCCGGGATGCCGACGCCGGAGGCGGCGGTGGCGGACAATGACCTGGCGGTGGGGCAGATCGTGGAGGCGGTCTCGAAGAGCAAGTTCTGGAAAGAGGCGTGCATATTCGTGGTGCAGGATGATCCACAGAACGGGTTCGATCACATCGACGGGCACCGGACGGTGGCGATGGTGATCAGTCCTTATTCCCGGCTGGGGGGGAAAGTGGTCAGCACGAACTACAACCACACGAGCATGGTGCGGACGATGGAGTTGCAACTGGGATTGCCGCCGATGAACCAGTTCGACTCTTCGGCGACGGCGATGCGGGACTGCTTCGGGGAGCAGATGGATTTGACCCCTTACCTGGCGGTCCCGAACCTGATTCCGCTGGACCGTGTCAATCCGGCGTTAGCGGAGATCAAGAACCCGCAGCAGTTGCATTGGGCGAAGAAGTCCCTGGAAGAGCCTCTCGAGGAAATTGATGAGGCGGATGAGGAGACGCTGAACCGGATTTTGTGGTTCGCGGCGACCGGCCGGGATGATACGTATCCCGCGTGGGCGGTGAATGACGGGGACGACGACGAGGGGTGATGACCGTTATTTCGGGGGCTTCCGCTGGAAAAGAACAGACTATCGCCCTTGTTCAGACTCATGCCCATGAGTCTGAACTGCGGTTATTGCCCCGCCACCCAAGTCGATTTGAAGTGGTTCCCGTGGCTGGCGCTGGGTAGCCGGAGTACCGGCAACCTGTGCTACACGACAGGAGGGGCCAGCCTGCGAAATTATCTCCGTGGGAGACGTTACACAGACGTGAAAAATGCTCTAGAATGCCGGGCGTTGTGGGCTTGGTCGTCAAATGCTCGCATGCCTACCCTGCTAGCGCGATGTAGGCATGCCACCCGCTGAGAGACGTTTGTACCGTTAGGAACCCCGCGCTGGCGCTTGGGGCTAGTTAGATACAAGACAAAGGAAGTTCAAGGATTATGGCGAAGGGAAACGCAATCAGCCCCACGCGGGTGGAAGATTACCCGGAATGGTATCAGCAGGTGATCGGGGCGGCGGACCTGGCGGAGAATTCTCCGGTGCGGGGCTGCATGGTGATCAAGCCCTGGGGGTATGCCCTGTGGGAGAACATGCAGCAGGTGCTGGACCGGAAGTTCAAGGAGACGGGGCATGAGAATGCCTACTTTCCGCTGTTCATTCCGATGAGTTTCCTGGAGAAGGAAGCGGAACACGTCGAGGGGTTCGCGAAGGAATGCGCGGTGGTGACGCATCACCGGCTGGAGCCGGGGCCCAATGGGGGACTGGTGCCGGCGGGGAAACTGGACGAGCCGTTGATTGTGCGCCCGACGAGCGAAACGATCATCGGGTCGATGTATGCCCGCTGGGTGCATTCGTGGCGGGATCTGCCGATCAAGATCAACCAATGGGCGAACGTGGTGCGCTGGGAACTGCGGACACGTTTGTTCCTGCGGACGGCGGAGTTTCTGTGGCAGGAAGGGCACACGGCGCATGCGACCGAAGAGGAAGCGTGGGAAGAGACGCGGCAGATGATCAACGTCTACGCGGACTTCGCCGAGCATTACATGGCGATGCCGGTGATCAAAGGTGAAAAGACGGCGGGAGAACGGTTCCCGGGTGCGGTCTCGACGTTTTCGATCGAGGCGATGATGCAGGACCGGAAGGCGCTGCAGGCGGGGACGTCGCACTTCCTGGGGCAGAATTTCTCGAAGGCCCAGGAGATCAAGTTCCAGGACCAGAACGAGAAGGAGTGCTACGCGTACACGACGTCGTGGGGAGTTTCGACCCGGCTGATCGGCGGGCTGATCATGACGCACGCGGACGATGACGGACTGATTCTGCCGCCGCGCTTGGCGCCGAAGCACGTGGTCATGCTGCCGATTTACCGGAACGACGAGGAACGCTCGGCAGTGCTGGAGTTCTGCACGTCGTTGCAGAAGGAACTCAGTGCGCAGCAATTCGGGGATGGGCCGGTGCGGGTGCAGATGGATGACCGGGACATCCGGGGTGGTGAGAAGAAATGGCAGCACGTGAAGAAGGGGGTGCCGTTGCGGCTGGAAGTCGGCCCGAAGGATATCGCCAAGAACAGCGTGTTTGTCGGTCGGCGGGATGACGGGAGTTCGGCTCCGAAGGAACGGGGCGAACTGGTGGGCCAGATCGGCGCGATGCTGACGGAGATCCAGCAGGGGATGTTCGACAAGGCGTTGGCGTATCGGAAGGCGAACACGGTGAACATCGATTCCTTGGAGGACTTCAAGGCGTATTTCACGCCGAAGAACGAAGAGAAACCTGAGATTCACGGCGGGTTCGCGATGTGCCATTTCGTGGACGAGCCTGCGGTGGAGGAGGCCTTGAAGGAATTGAAGGTGACGATCCGGTGCGTGCCGTTTGAGGGTGAGGATGAGCCTGGGAAGTGCCTGTTCACGGGGAAGCCGAGCAAGCGGCGCGGGGTGTTCGCGAAGGCGTATTAGGAAGAATGGAACGGAGTTCAGGATGAACGGCAATCCCGTGAGAGGTGTGCGATTCGTGCTGGGAGTCTTTGTGCTGCTGGCGTGCCTGGGGTGCGACCAGGCGACGAAGAAACTCGCGACGGACAACCTGCGGGGGCGGCCGGGCCGGTCCTACCTGATGGACACGGTGCGGCTGGAGTATGCCTTGAACAGCGGCGGGTTCCTGAGCGTGGGGAACAATCTTTCGCCGGAAGTCCGGCGGTGGGTGTTCGTGGGTTTCAACAGCGCCATGCTGCTGGGACTGACCTGCTTCGTGGTGTGGCATTGGAACTCGAAGCTGCCGGTGTTCGTGGCGGGGGTGTCCGTGCTGGCGGGGGGGATCGGGAACCTGATCGACCGGGTGACCAACCAGGGACTGGTGACGGATTTTCTGAACGTCGGTCTGGGGCCGGTGCGGTCCGGGATTTTCAACGTCGCGGACATGGCGGTGACGGGTGGGGTGATCGTGTTGATTCTTGCGATGCGGGGAGAGAAGCCGCGCCCTGCGGGCGAGAGCAGTAGAGCAGTAGAGCAGTAGAGCAGTAGAGCAGTAGAGCAGTAGAGCAGTAGAGCAGTAGATGGAAGCAGGAACTCGTCGCTGCCGCTCCGGGCTAGTTCTGAATTAGGTGCGTCCAAGAAGCTGGGTCTTGACCGCTACGATGAAGAAGACCTCTTGTGGCTGAAGCCACCCAGGTACGCCGGAGTACGGCGAACCTGGGCCACCCCTGACGATTTGCGACACGAGATGATCTAAACTCACACATGTCCACCCCGCCTGCAGCGCGGCGATAAGATCGCCTGCAGAGCACGGCGGGGCATGCAGTCACGGGTCCGAAGATAGACTTCACCTTCAGATGATACCATGCCTCACCCCGATTCCGCTACAAGGGGCGAGGGGAGGCAAGCCACCTGGAGAGTCCACTTAAAAATGCTCGTTGAGCGGGGCAGAGAGGGGAGCCTGTGTTAGAATGCACTGCGTGGTTGATTTCGAGGCTTTCAGCCGCGGAAGGATTTGTGGCGGATGGTGCGGCAATTCATTCAGGAGATGGTGGACGGGGATACGCTGGATAATGCGTACATGGTCGCCGAGCAAACAGATTTCGCGCGAATCGGAACGGAAGCCTGTATCTGCTGGTGGAATTGAGAGACCGGACCGGGTCGCTGGGTGCCCGGATGTGGAATATCACCGAGCAATCGGTGGCGAACGTGACGGCGGGGGAATTTGCCCACGCCCGGGGGAAGGTGCAACTGTTCCAGGGGGGCTTACAGGTCATCCTGACGCATATCGTGCCGGTTTCCCCGGAAGGGCTGGACCTGACGGAATTTCTGCCTCAGCCGAAGCAGGACGCCGCCAAGTACATGACGCGTCTGCAGGAGATCCTGCTGTCGCTGGACGATCCGGCGATCCGGATGCTGATGCAGTGTTTTATCGACGACCGGGAGCTGATGGAAAAATTCAGCCTGGCTCCGGCGGGGACGAAGACGCATCACGCGTACCAGGGGGGACTGCTGGAACACGTGACGACGATGCTGGAGATCGGGACGCGGATTGGTCCGTTGTATCCGGACCTGAAGCTGGACGTGCTCCTGGCGGGGATTTTCCTGCACGACCTGGGGAAAGTCCGGGAATTGAGCTACGACTGCGGCTTCGGGTACACCAGCGAGGGACAGTTGCTGGGACATATGATGATCGGGGTGGAGATGCTGGCGGAGAAGATCCGGGATTATGAAGTCCGGATGGAGCAGCCTTTCCCCACGGAGACGATGTTGCGCTTGAAGCACATCATCATCAGCCATCACGGGAGTTATGAGTTCGGGAGCATGAAGTTGCCGATGACACCGGAGGCGATTGCGTTGCATCACATCGACAACCTGGATGCGAAGCTGCACGAATTCATGCGGGACATTCAAAATGATCCGAACCCGGGATCGGACTGGACGCCGTTCAGTACCCGGCTGGATCGGAAGTTATACAAGGGGGCGCGTTGAGGCAGGAAACGTCGCACCCATCCAACAACAAGTTTTAGATTGAGAGAATACAGATGGGTGAGATTGGATCAGATGAGATCCTGGAGTTCATGAAGCGGCCGGAATATCGGCCGGTGAATCTGGCGGTCCTGGGGCGGATGCTGCAGGTGCCGAAGTCGAAGTTAGGCGGATTTCGAAAGACGATTTCCGCGTTGTTGCAGCGGGAAAAGCTGCAGACGGACAAGCAGGGGGCGCTGCGGCTGAAGCCGCGCGAGGGGTTGATCCAGGGGATCATCAAGCGGACGTCCACCGGGGCGGGGTACCTGATCCCGCTGGAGAAGAAGCAGCCGGACGAGCAGGACCTGTTTATCGCTCCCGAAGAGATGCGGGACGCGCACACGGGGGATGAAGTTCTCGTCGCGGTGCAGAAGGGAGGACGTCCGGGAGCGCGGCGTCGCGGACGGGTCGTGGAGATCCTGCAGCGGGCGTCGCAGGTGTACGTGGGGACGTATTTCGAGCAGGAGGGGCGGGGGTTTGTCCGTGTGGACGGAACAACCTTCACGCAACCGATACATGTCGGCGATCCCGGTGCCAAAGGGGCGGCGCCCGATGACAAGGTGGTCATCGAGATGCTGCGCTATCCGACGATGACGTCGAGCGGTGAGGCGGTGCTGACGAAGGTGCTGGGAGAGCGGGGAGCGCCGGGTGTCGATACCCTGACGATCATCCACCAGTTCGACCTGCCGGATGAATTTCCGGAAGAGGTGCTGACGGAAGCACGGAACGAGGCGGACCGGTTCGACGAGACGGAACTGGGAGACCGGCTGGATCTGACCAAGGAATTGATCGTGACAATCGACCCGGCGGATGCGCGGGACTTCGACGACGCGATTTCGCTGAAACGATCCGAGGATGGGCATTGGCATTTGGGGGTGCATATCGCGGACGTGGCGCATTTCGTGCAGCCGGGGTCGATGCTGGACCGGGAAGCGGAACGGCGTGGGACGAGCGTGTATCTGCCGGACCGGGTATTGCCGATGCTGCCGGAGATTATTTCGAACGGGCTCGCGAGCCTGCAGCAGGGGAAGGTGCGGCTGACGAAGAGCGTGTTCATCGAGTACACGGCGGAAGGGATTCCGGTGCATACGAAGTTCGCGAATTCGGCGATCAAGACGGCGCGGCGGTTCGCGTATGAAGAGGTGTTCGCGATCCTGCAGAACCCGGAGGGGCCGCATCCGCACGTGAAGCCGGAGATTGTGCAGTTGCTGCTGAAGATGCACGAACTGGCCTCGATCCTGCGGGAACGGCGATTCGCCAAGGGGGCGCTGGAACTGACGATGCCGGAGGTGAAGATCGATTTCGACAAGAAGCATCGGGTGGATGGTGCGCACCTGGTATCGCACGACATCAGCCACCAGTTGATTGAGGATTTCATGCTGGCGGCGAACATCGCCGTGGCGGAGGAGCTGACGCGGCGGGGGATTCCGTTTATCCGGCGGGTGCATGCGGACCCGGATGAGTTCAAGCTGAAGGGGTTCGCGGATTTTGTGCGGTCACTGGGGATGCAGTTGAAGCGTCCGCAGAGCCGGTCGGAATTGCAGAAGCTGCTGGACTCGGTGAAGGATTCGCCGACGATGACGGCGGTGAACTATGCGTTGCTGCGGAGCATGCGGCAGGCGGAGTATGCGGTGGAAGAGACGGGTCACTATGCTCTCGCGGTGGGGAACTACTGCCACTTCACGAGTCCGATCCGGCGTTATCCGGATCTGATCGTGCATCGGCTGGTGGGATTGATCGGCGCGGGAAAAGCGGCGAAGTCGCTGGCGAAGAGCGATCCGCAGGGTCTGATCGCGCTGGCGAAGCATTGCTCCAAGACGGAGCGGCGGGCCGCGGAGGCGGAACGGGAACTGATCAAGATCAAGTTGCTGACGTACCTCTCCACGCGGATCGGTGAGGAGATGGAGGCGGTGATTACGGGGGTGAAAGAATTTGGATTCTTCTGCCAGGGGGTGGAGATTCCGGCGGAAGGGATGGTCCACGTCACCACGCTGGGGGACGATTATTACGATTTCGAGCAAGCGTCTCACAGTTTGATCGGGCGGCGGACGGGGCGACAGATTCGACTGGGGGATCGGCTGCAGGTGGAGGTGGCGCTGGTGGACATCGACCGGCGCGTGCTGGAATTCCGAATTCCGGGAACGGGCGGGAGAGAACGGACCCGGTCGGAGGATGGGGAGCGTCGCAGCACAAAAATTTCCAAATTTGGGAAAGGGAGCGGCAAGGGGAAGGGTGGACCTGCCGGACGGTCGGGAGGGGGTCGGTCGAAAGGGAAGGGTGGACGTTCACGACGAGGCCGGTAAGGCGGGCGTGAAAGTCCCGGTGTGGAAGAGTCGACATGGCGCTGGTGATGGCATGCGTGGCGTTTGTCGATGATACGAAAGATGATAGTGCGATGGGGGCGAGCATTGGAAGTTCTCCGATCCATCTTCTATAATCCCTCTAAACGTGGAAATCGAGAAATCTTACGAGCGATTGAAGCGCGGCTGACGCGCGCTGAGACAAGGAGCCGATCTTGAGTCAGGAGAAAACTCCTCCTTCCAAGAGTTGTTGTAACAACTGGCTGATTCGCGCGGTGACTTCTTCCATCGGCCAGAAGATTCTGATGGGGCTGACGGGGTTGATGCTGTGCGGGTTTCTGGTGGGGCATCTGTCCGGCAACCTGCTGATGTACAAGGGGGCGAAACATTACAACGAGTACGCCCACTTCCTGCACAGCAGTGAGCTGCTGCCGCTCGCGGAGGTCAGCCTGCTGGTGCTGTTCACGGTGCACATCTACTTGGGTTTCTCGACGGCGCGGCTGAACAATTCGGCCCGGCAAGTGGAATACGCGGAGAAGCAATCGAAGCTGCCTGCGTCGCCGCTGATCTTCCGACCGCATAACCTGATGGTCTCAACCGGGATCGTCGTGCTTGTGTTCCTGATCGTGCACCTGCTGGACATGCGGTTTGCCGAACTGGGTTTGCGTCGGCGGGCACCGTCTCCGGGAATGCTGCCGTTTGACCATGCGATCGAAGTCCTGAAAGATCCGCTGAGTGCGGCGGTTTACGTGGTCGGGAGCCTGGTTCTGGGTGTGCATCTGGCGCACGGTTTCCAGAGTGCGTTCCGCTCGATCGGGTTCTCGCATCCGAAGTACACCCCGTTTCTCAAGAAGCTGGGGATTGTGTTTGCGATCGTGATCGCGGTTGGATTTGCGAGCCTGCCGATCTTCTTTAATTTCAATTCGGTTCCAAAGAGTCACGACATCCCACAGGTTGCACCGACCGGTTTGAAGGGTCATTGAGTCCGTGAGGGGAGCGAGAGGTTAATCGGATGAATCAGGAAGCGTCTGCGGTGCTCAACTCGAAAGTTCCGGCCGGGCCGGTCGCCACCAAATGGGACACGTACAAGGACCATTTGAAGCTGGTGTCCCCGACGAACAAGCGGAAGTACACCGTGATCGTGGTGGGAACGGGGCTGGCAGGGGCCTCGGCGGCGGCATCGCTGGCGGAGCTGGGGTACAACGTGCATGCGGTGACGCTGCACGACTCTCCGCGGCGGGCGCACAGTATCGCGGCGCAGGGTGGGATCAACGCGGCGAAGAACTACCCGAACGACGGCGACAGCGTGTATCGGCTGTTTTACGACACCGTCAAGGGGGGTGACTTCCGGGCGCGGGAGGCAAATGTTTACCGCCTGGCCCAGGTGAGTACCCAGATTATCGATCAATGCGTGGCCCAGGGGGTCCCCTTTGCCCGCGAATACGGCGGGACGCTCGCCAACCGGACTTTCGGTGGGGCGCAAGTGTCCCGAACGTTCTATGCCCGGGGGCAGACGGGGCAGCAGTTGCTGCTGGGGGCGTACAGCGCCCTGATGCGGCAGGTGGGCCTGGGAAAAGTGAAACTGCATCACCGCCGTGAGATGCTGGACATCGTCAAGGTGGACGGGATGGCGCGGGGGATCGTGATGCGGAACATGGTGACGGGGGATCTGGAAACCCTCGCCGGTCATGCGGTCCTGCTCTGCACGGGGGGGTATGGCAATGCCTACTACCTGTCGACCAATGCCAAGGGGTGCAACGTCACCGCGGCGTGGCGGGCGTACAAGCGGGGGGCGTTCTTCGCGAATCCATGCTTCACGCAGATTCACCCGACCTGCATTCCGGTCACCGGTGATCACCAGTCCAAGCTGACGCTGATGAGCGAAAGTCTGCGGAACGACGGTCGGGTGTGGGTGCCTCAGAAACAGGGAGACAAGCGAGCCCCCGGCGAGATTCCGGAAGGGGAGCGGGACTATTACCTGGAGCGGAAATATCCGGCGTTCGGGAACATGGTGCCGCGCGACGTGGCTTCGCGAAATGCGAAAGAACGGTGCGACGCCGGTCAAGGGGTGGGGACATCCGGGCAGGCGGTGTACCTCGACTTCGCGCAGGCGATCCAGCGGGACGGGATCAACGTCATCCGCCAGAAATACGGCAACCTGTTCCACATGTACGAGAAGATCACGGACGAGGATCCGTACAAGGTGCCGATGCGGATCTACCCGGCGATTCACTACACGATGGGTGGGTTGTGGGTGGACTATAACCTGCAGAGCACGATTCCCGGGCTGTATGTCCTGGGTGAAGCGAACTTCTCGGACCACGGGGCGAACCGTCTCGGTGCGAGTGCGTTGATGCAGGGGCTGGCGGACGGCTATTTCGTGATTCCGTATACGCTGGGTGATCATCTCGCCTCGACCAAATTCGCTACGGTGGGGACCGATAACCCGGCGTTCACGCAGGCGGTGCAGGACAGCAAGGCCCGCCTGGAAGCGATTCTGAACGTGCGGGGAACCCGGACGGCGGACAGTATTCACAGGGAACTGGGACTCACGCTGTGGAACTATTGCGGGATGGCCCGCAACGCGGAGGGCTTGCAGCACGCGATCGGCAAGATTCGGGGGCTGCGCGA
Source organism: Planctomycetales bacterium (assembly GCA_046349635.1). Classification (GTDB taxonomy): domain Bacteria; phylum Planctomycetota; class Planctomycetia; order Planctomycetales; family Planctomycetaceae; genus JAXMBX01. Next base: position 26,750 of record JAXMBX010000007.1, on the reverse strand, counting down.
GGAATTCTGGCGGAACGTCAAGGTGCTGGGGACCGGCGAAGCGCTGAACCAGAACCTGGAATATGCGGGGCGTGTCGCGGACTTCCTGGAATTCGGCGAGCTGCTGGCGCTGGATGCGCTGACACGGAACGAATCGTGCGGCGGCCACTTCCGCGAGGAATATCAGACCCCGGACAACGAAGCGCGTCGCGATGACGAGAATTACTGTCACGTGGCGGCGTGGGAGTTCAAGGGGGATGGGGGTCAGCCCGCGCTCCACAAGGAACCACTGGTCTTCGAAGAAGTTCACCTCACGCAGAGGAGTTATAAATAATGAGCGGGCATCTGAACCTGACGCTCAAGATCTGGCGGCAAGCCTCCAAGACTTCACAGGGGGGCTTCAAAGAGTATCACCTGCAGGGGATCTCCACGGAGATGTCCTTCCTGGAGATGCTGGACATCCTGAACGAGCAATTGATCAGCCGGGGTGAAGAAGCGGTGGCGTTTGACCATGACTGCCGCGAGGGGATCTGCGGGATGTGCAGCCTGATGATCAACGGCCAGGCGCACGGCCCGGATCGGGAGACGACGACCTGCCAGTTGCACATGCGGCGGTTCAAGGATGGGGACACGATCATCATCGAACCGTGGCGGGCGCGGGCATTCCCGGTGCTGCGGGACCTGGTGGTCGACCGCTCGGCGTTCGACCGGATCATTTCCGCGGGAGGATTCGTGTCGGTGAATACCGGCAACGCTCCGGACGGGAATGCGATCCTGGTGCCGAAGGAGATTGCGGACAAGGCGATGGACGCGGCGGCGTGCATCGGCTGCGGGGCGTGCGTGGCGGCGTGCAAGAATGCGTCGGCATCGCTGTTCGTGGGTGCGAAGGTGTCGCAGTTGGCGTTGTTGCCGCAGGGGCATCCGGAACGTTCGCGGCGGGTGCTGGGGATGGTGGCGCAGATGGACCAGGAAGGCTTCGGCGGGTGCACGAACACGGCGGAATGCGAAGCGGCCTGTCCGGCGGGGATTTCGCTGGAGAATATTGCCCGCATGAATCGGGAGTATTTCAAGGCGACGCTGACGGCGTCGCCGTGAGCGGAATGACGGCAATTTGAAGGAACGAAGGGAGTCGCCCGATGAGTGAGCAGCCGCTCAAGCGGACGCCGTGTTATGCGTGGCATGTGGCGCATGGGGGGCGGATGGTGGATTTCGCCGGCTGGGAGATGCCGGTGCAGTATTCCTCCATCGTCACGGAGCATCAGGCGGTGCGGCGACAAGCGGGGCTGTTCGACATCGCGCACATGGGGCGCTTGAAATTCACAGGCCCGGACGCGGCGAATTTCCTCAATCTGCTCGTGACGAACAACGTCCGGGACCTGGACGTCGGGCAGATCCAGTATGCGCTGGTCTGCAACCAGGCGGGGGGGATTCTGGACGACGTGCTGGTGTACCGGCTGCCGGATCATTACCTGATGGTGGTGAATGCCTCCAACCGGATGAAAATCATCCGTTGGATCGCGCAGCACATGGGAGCCTTCAGCCTGCAGTTGGAGGATCTGACCGATTCGCACGGGATGCTCGCGCTGCAGGGGCCGCTGGCGGAATCGCTGCTCAACCCGCTGGTGGATATCGATCTCAAACAGGTGCGGTACTACTGGGGGCGGGAGCTCGTCTGATGGACCAGACTTCCGCGATCGTCAGCCGCACGGGATATACCGGCGAGGATGGGTTTGAAGTCATTCTGCCCGCGGATCACATGCTTTCGTTGTGGGAGGAACTGCTGCAACGAGGGGGAGAGCAGGGGGTGATCGCGTGCGGGCTGGGATGCCGCGATACGTTGCGGCTGGAAGCGGCGATGCCGTTGTATGGGCATGAATTGAGCGAATACGTGGATCCGTTTTCGGCGGGGCTGAGTTTCGCGGTGAAGCTGGGGAAAGGGGAATTCATCGGGCGGGAGGCGCTGGAGCGGATCAAGTCGGCGCCTTTGCCGAAGAAGAGAGTGGGGCTGGTGCTGGAGGGGAAACGGATTGCACGTGAGAATACACCCGTCGTGCTTGGTGACAAGACGATCGGCGTGGTGACGTCGGGGACGTTTTCGCCGACGCTGGAGAAGTCGCTCGGGATGGGGTATGTGGATCGGGGGGAGAGCGCCGTCGGGACGAAGATCGAGGTCGATATCCGGGGGAAGCGAGAAGGGGCGGAGATCGTGGGGTTGCCGTTTTATAAACGGCAGGGGTGAGTGGATCGGGCCTACACCGATTTGAATTCTGCTCTTGTGGCTCGCGCCACACAGGTAGCCGGAGTACCGGCAACCTGTGCCGCCCGGGAATGAGAGTCGATTGGACGTCCACGGCAGGCGAGGCCTGCCCTACGGGAGAGGCGTTTAGGCCACCCAGAATTCATTAATCAGGATTGCGGAGGAGGCGGAGGGCGTTGGCGACGACTAACAGAGTCGTGCCCATGTCGGCGGCGACGGCGCCCCACATGGAGGACCAGCCCGCAAGTGCCATCCCTGCGAAGAGGAGTTTCACGCTCAGTGCAAGGGTGATGTTTTCCCGCAGGACGGCGCGCATACGGTGGGAGTGCCGGATCAGCCAGGGTATTTTCTGCAGGTCGTCCCCGATCAAGGCGACGTCGGCGGTTTCAAGAGCGGCATCGGTTCCGCTGGTTCCCATCGCGATGCCGAGAGTCGCGCGGGCGAGGGCGGGGGTGTCGTTGATGCCGTCGCCGACCATGGCGACGGAGCGATACTTCGCGACGAGTTCTTCAATGGCCTGGAGTTTCTGGGCGGGGAGCAGTTCCGCGCGGATGTCCTCGATACCGGCGCGGCGGGCGGCGGACTGAGCAGGGCCGGTCTGGTCGCCAGTGAGCATGACGACGTGCTGGAGGCCGGCGTCACGGAGTTCCAGGACGAGTTGGGCGAGACCGTCGCGCATTTCCTGGCGGATGACAATCCAGCCGAGCATGCCGTCGGAGTTCGCGAGGCCGATGAGGGACGAGTCCCCGTCCAGGTTCATCAGCGGGCGCTGGTCGGGAGTCAGGGCGTGCAATTCGGTCAACCACGCGGCGGAACCGAGAGAATACCGATGCCCGTCGATCTCCCCCTGGATGCCTTTGCCGGGGAACTCCTGGACATTTGTCGCGGAGGAGAGTGTCATGCGGTGGTCGCGGGCGTATCCCAGAATTGCCTGGCCGACGGGATGAGTGGAGAACTGCTCCAGCGAGGCGGCCTTGTGGAGGAGATCCTGAGACCTGGGTTTGTCGGGGGCGAAAATCTCCGCGACGACCATGCGGCCGGTGGTGAGGGTGCCGGTCTTGTCGAGGGCGATGGCACGGAGCGAGGCGGGGATTTCGAGGATCCTTCCCCCTTTGACGAGAATCCCGCGCCGGGCGCAGGAGGCGAGGGCGGCGACGACGCTGACGGGCGTGGAGATGACGAGGGCACAGGGGCAGGCGATGACGAGTAGGACGAGCGCGGGGCGGACCGCGACCCAGAGGGGAGTGCCCGCAACCAGAACGGGAACGAGCCAGACCAGGGCGGCCAAGGCGAACACGGCGGGGGTATAGATGCGGGCGAATTGTTCGACCCAGGATTCGGCGCGGGACTTCTGTTTCTGGGCGGATTCGACGAGTTTGGTCATGCGGGCGAGGGTGGAATTCTCGACCCGCTGCGTCACGCGGATTTCGAGGGGGACCTGGCCGTTGATGGTTCCCGCGAGGACGTTTTCCCCCGGATGTTTCGGAATGGGAAAACTTTCGCCCGTGACGGGGGCCTGGTTCACAAATCCCTGTCCGGTGAGGACCGTTCCATCGAGCGCGATGACTTCGCCCGCAAGGACGCGGAAGGAGTCATCGACGTTTAATTCTTCGACGGGGACGACGTGATCGTGGCCGTGATCGGTGATCTGTCTTACGGTTTGAGGAGTGAGATCGAGGAGGGCGCGAATGGCGCGCCGGGCGCGGGCGAGGGTCCAGGATTCCAGACGGAGAGACCAGGCGAAGAGGCAGGCGACGGCGGCGGCTTCCTGCCATTCACCGAGCAGGATGGCTCCCACGACGGCCAACGACATGAGGAGGTACATATCGGGGCGGAGATGCCGGAGGGATTGCAGGGCGTGGGGGAAGATGGGACGGAACGCGGTCAGAATTCCCAGCAGATACAGAGAGATCACGGCGATCCTGTTCGAACCGTGCAGTCCCTGCAGATCGTGGAACGTGGCGAGGAACCGGCCGGAGACAAGCAGATGGATCAGCCAGGCGAGCGCAATGCAGAGCGTGCTGGCCTCGGTCCAGCCGAAGCGAAAGGGCGATGTGGAGACGACGGGGAGAGAGGCCCCGGCGCGGTGATTGCGCTGCCATTCGGCCCAGAGCTCGGCCTTGAAACCGGCGGTCTTGATTGCGCTGAGAATCTGATCGGTGGAGAGGTCGGAGCGGACCTCCATTTTACCCTGGAGCAGGTCGAACTCGAGGCGCTCGCGATCCCGGACGAGGGGGACGAGCGCGGATTCCAGTTGCTGGACTTCTTCATGGCAATCGAGGCCATGCACCTTGAACTGCAGGGGAGGGGACTCTCCGGCATTCGTGAGGATCGGCAGGGGAGAGTTCATTGCATGGAGGGGGAAGAAATCGGGTCGAAATGGAGTTCAGGAAGGTCGCGTGGGCCTGATTCAATTCTAAGGTGGAGTGGAGAAGGTGTCCCGCGTAAAGGGGTGTAAATCCCGTCATTCCGGCAGGTGCAATCGGCCTGCAAGTACAACGCCCTTGCGGGCGAGAGAGTAGAACAGGCGAGCAGTCGAGCAGGAGATAGGAAAATGCAGGAACCCGTCGCTGCCGTTCCGGGTTAGTTCGTCCAAGCCAGGATTGATTATCGAGTTGAATTCACCGCGTTGGGAGGCTGGGGCTTGAATCAGCCTACGAAGGAAAACGAAAGCCACTTGTGGCTGGCGCCACCCACACGCCGAGTACCGGCGTATGGGCCATCCAGATTGCATAAAAAAAGAGCGCGGCTGGTGTGGCCGCGCTCTGTGATGGACATGCTGAATGACGGTCGTTTTAGAAGTCAAACGCGCACATGCCTACCCTGCTTCGCGATGTAGGCATGCCACCCAATGCTCCCAGAGAATTCTTAGTGGAGGCCGACGATGGCGTCGGTATCGGCGAGGACTTCCGCGGTGACGTCGCCGACGAAGTTGCTGATGTTCTTGGTCTTGGCTTCGCCGGGGGCGGGGGCACCGACGTTCATACCGACGCCAGGATTGATGAACATGAAGGGGACCATGCTGGCGGTCGCCTTGAGGTAGGTATTGAACAGGGGGAAATCGATTTTGGGATTGGCGACGAGGTATTCCTTCATTTTCTGGCCGAGGACGTTGTGGGTCGCGCGGGGATGGCGATGGTGCGGGCCGTGAATGAAGATGTCGAAGTTCATGAAGCTGCACAACTGGGTGATGAATGACTTACCCACGACAGTGCGTGTTCCGAGCATGGGATCATAGCTGGCCATGCCGAGGTGTTCGGTGAGTTTGCGTGCGGTCTGATAGACGCCGGCGAGCCAGTAGGGGAGGAACCAGATCTTGAAGTATTCGCCCCAGGTGCCGTAGTAGGTGAGTGCGGAGAAGATGGCTCCCCAGACGACGACGATGGCAGCGTATTCCAACCAAATGGTCCGTCGGATTTCCGGGGTCTTCAGGGGGGAATGCTTGTGGAAGAAGAGCCGTCCGTAAACGATGGGAGCCATCGCAACCCCGCCGAGGAGGTCCACCCAGACGAAGGCGCGGCGGAACCAGACGGAGGTGGAGGGGTCGGAGTAGGGCCAGAGTTCCCAGTCGTTGGGCTTGTTCAGATAGGCGTGGTGGCGGATGTGGCTTTCGCGGTAGACGGTATAGGGGACGAACATGGCGGTCCCGAGGGCGCGTCCCAGGAGGATGCTGAACATCTTGTTGGAGTTCAGGGTCTGGTGGGCGGTTTCGTGGAAACAGCTCGTCCAGGTGAAGAGGAAGTAGGAGGTGTACAGTCCCCAGAACCCGATCCAGACGTATTCATTGATCCAGGCGGGGTGATGGCTGGAATAGGCCAATGCCAGCAGTCCGACCCAGCCTCCAATGAAGAAGTAGAGGATCCGGATGGTGGATTTGCTGCGTTCAATGAGGCTGGACTCTTCCGCGGTAAATTCAGTAGTGAGAGACACGACTGACGCCTCCTAAAAGTGATGGAGAATCGATCCTGCCCATCGATTCCCGGGACCATTCATAAACGTTGCATCGGCGGGAGCAACGCTCTATCATACCCCTCGGCGCACCTGAAAAAAGACCCTGGTGCGGAGGGACTGAGGACAAAATCCATAGTACCTGAAAATATTTTTCCGTCAACGTGCGAAGCGCGCAGGTTTCCCGAACTTCCCAGACTGTAAATCCCTGAAAGTCCAATACTTGGGACGAGTCTGCTGCATTCGCAGAAGATAATCAGCAGAAGATATTCATAGGATCGGCGATCAGCATGGGCGAGTACAGCGATTACCAGAAGAAGGTGATCAAGCGGTTCTACGACAACCGGGACAACAATGATCGACAAAGGTTGTCGGAGATTGTCACAAGTCTTTATTTGTCGTCGCCTGGTAAGAAGCGTGAGAATCTCTGGAAGTCCAGCGAAGAGATTATGTTACGTCTGAATGTGCCCGCCAGCCGGGTGCAGCATATTCTGAAGACGAAAGACCCTGCCATTCTTGCCGAAGTGGTGCAGGACGTGGAACGAGGAATTTTTCCGGCGGCGCCGGCGAAGCCCGCGAGTGAGAGCAGAGGTACGGGTGGGGAGTAGTGCAGGAGGGGAAGACAGGGAAGGCGAGATCAGAGACGTCTGTAGCGCCCCCTCTTCCGGCCTTCGGCCCAATTCTGTTCGGCACGTTTTTTGCGCCAGGAAGAGTTCATGTTATACCACGGCCAATCTCCAGCCGGGAGGAATGGCCGTGGCGAGAAAGAAGAAGACCTCCGAACCGCTCGACCCCCGCAAGTTGCAGGGCTTCAAGTATTTTCAGTTGATCGACGAGCTCCTCGAACGCCTGCATGACGTCGGGACGGCTCGAGACCGGGCCGATAACCGGCAGTTGTTCTTTGACCAATACGCCACCCTGTTCCTGCTCTCTTACTTCAATCCGACGGTCGCCAGCCTGCGGGGCTTGCAACAATTTACCACTCTCGAAAAAGTGCAACGCTTGTGCGGCGTGAAGCCGACATCGCTGGGATCCCTGAGCGAAGCGGCACGGGTCTTCGATCCCCGAGCCTTGGAACCGATTATCGCGGAACTCGCAGCCCGGGTCACAGCGAAAGGGGGAGCGGGACTCCCGTCGGCCAAGGAAGCGGCCTTGGCGGGGTTGATTGCCGTCGACGGCAGCCTGCTCAAGGCATTGCCCCGCATGGCGTGGGCGGTCTGGCAGGACGCCACGCACCGGGCCGCCAGGATGCACGTCGCCTTCGGTGTCTTCTCCGGAGTGCCTGTGGGGGTCACGCTCACCGAGGGGAACGGTTCGGAACGGGACGAATTGCGTAAACTCGTCGAACCCGGAGGGTTTTACGTGGCGGACCGCGGCTATGCGGACTACAGCCTGTTCCGGGAATTCGACGCGCAGGGAGTCCGGTTTGTCATTCGCCTGCAGGAGAACTCGGTGTTCGAGGTGCTGCAGGAGCGAGTCTTGTCGCGGACGGAGCAGTCGCTGGGGATCGTCCAGGACGTGACGCTCAGGCGTCTGGGGACGGAGAAACACAACTCGCTTTTGGAGCGTCCACTGCGGATCGTGAAAGTGCAGGGTGCGGAACCGGAGCAGGTGTGGGTCTTGGCGACAAATGCCCTGGATCTGTCGGCGGAGTTGATTGCCACGGCGTACCGTCATCGCTGGCAGATTGAATTGTTCTTCCGCTGGCTGAAGTGCGTTCTGGGTTGCCGTCACCTGTTCAGCCACAGCCAGGAGGGAGTGACGCTGCAGGTCTACTTCGGAATCATTGCGGCGCTGTTAATTGGGCTGTGGGCGGGATCGAAGCCGAATAAGCGGACCTATGAGATGCTGTGCCTGTATCTGAGCGGTTGGGCGACGCTGGAGGAAGTGGAACGGCATCTCCTCAAACTCTACCCCAACGCCGGCTCCCCCGACCCACCCGGCAAATCTTGAGCCGAACAGTATTGCCCTCTCCCTCGGGGGGGAGAGGGGAAAAGACGGGTTTCAGGCGCAGGTTTGGCTGAAGCCGACATCGAGGGTGCAGGGGCCCAGATCCGTCTCAAGGTGCAGCCAATAATGGGTGGACCAGCGGGGGGTGTAGAGGACCATGCCCTCGCCGATCATCACCTGGGGGAGTCCGAGCCTGAGCTGATAATCTTCCAGTTCGCGTTTTCCGTGGCCGGCGACCATGTTTGCCATTTCGCCGATGACGTCCCGGACGAATTCATCGGGTTCGGTCGCTTCCATGCCGGTCATCATCTCGAGCATCTTGCAGGCGACCGGGATGGTTGTGCTGAACGTAACGGCGCCGGTGAGTTCTCCGGACAAACCGACCGAGGAGGAGACGGCATACAGGTGGGCGCCCTGAGACACCAGTTGCGGTTCCCCCATCTGCGAATTGACCTGCATCATGGTGTTGAGGACGGACTGCAGTGACTTCGCAAACGGACTCACCAGTTCCCGGACAACATCAATCTGGTTCAGGCTTTTGACCGGCATTGTGCTCCCTTTCCCGCGTGAGAACCGGGGGACGGCATTCGAAAGGCTTCTGCGACGATGGTGCAAAGCATTCCGGACGGCGATGTTGCGATGGAGGCTTACGAAAGAATTGCCTTGCACCTTTCGTAAAACGGCATTCCCGGAGTTGAGACTGCAATGCATCCGGGGGAGTCGCGATGGAGCGGATTTCGGAGAGTCTGTCGATCGGGAGGCCTGTCTGTCGTTTTCGCGGAGAGACGGGAGAAAGTGAGGTCATTCGCCTCAGTCTGTCGAGGTTCTCCGGTTGCCGTCGGTTGGGAACATGGCGTGCGCGAATTCGCGGCGGGTCATTTTGCGGCGCGCAGTTTTTCCAGGGCGGCCACGAAGTCCGCGGGGAGCGGGGCCTCGAAATACATCGGCAGTCGGGTGATCGGGTGCATGATGCGCAGCGAGAACGCGTGCAGTGCCTGGCGGTTCATCAAGTGCCCGGCCATGCCACCCTTCTTGTCGAAGTCACGAAGGACGGCCTTGACGTCGCGGGCGGTGCTCTTGAAGTCATCCTGTCCGGAGCTGGCGCCGTTGAAGTCGCGATAGAGGAGGGGATATTGATGACGCCGATGCGTCCCTTGGCCCCCTTGAGGCGGGTGGAGACGTCGATGATTTCGCCTTTCACGGCGGATTCTTCGAGTTCGACTTTCTGGCGGACGAGTTCGATGATCTTGGATTCGGGGGAGCCGGGGGACATGACCTTGAGGCGGACCTTGGTGTTCTGCTTGCCGCGGATCATGGAGACGACGTAGCGAAGTTTCATTTCGACGACGTCGACGATTTCGCCTGTTTCCTGGCCTACGCCGACGATCTTGTCGCCGACTTTGAGGCGTCCATCCTTCGCGGCGGCCCCGGTGGGAACCAGAGAGGCGACGATGGTGTTGCCATCATCGGATTTCAGGGCGGCCCCGATCCCTTCCAGACTCAACTGCATGGTGATCTGGAAGTCCTTGAGGGTGGTGGGGGACATGTAGCTGGAGTGGGGATCGAAGCAGTTCGCGAGGGCGGTGAGATAGAGTTCGAGAACGTCATCGGATTCCATCTGGCGGAAGTTCCGCAGGACGGAGCGATAGCGTTTGTGGAGGCGGGTCTTGGGATCCTGATTGGCGTCGTCGGTGGGATCCTTCTTGGAGGGCTTGGCGTTGGGGTCTTTTTTCTTTTCGGCAGCGGCTTCCTGTTCGAGTTTCAGGCTGAGGAGTTCGAACTTGATGCGTTGCCAGCGTTCGTTGAGGTCATCGGCGGACTTGGCCCAGGGCTGATCCTTGCCGTCGATGGGCATGGACTCCTGGACGGTGAAGTCCTGGGGCTGGTCAATCAGTTTCTGGGCATAATTCACGCGTTCTTCGAGTCGCTTCATGAAGGTGGCGAAGGTCTGGAACGCGAAGTCGATGTTTCCGGTCTTTAACTGGTCGTCGAGGCTGGTGTTCCAGCGATGGGCTTCATCGACGTCGGCCTGATAGAAGTAGACCTTCTGGGGGTCGAATTCCTTGAGGAACTTATCGACCAGGCGGGTGGAGATTTCATCGTCGATGCGATGATGGCTGATGTGGTCGCGCTCGACCATGGCACAGACCAGGCGGGCGATTTCGGAGGATCCCTTGGCCGGTTGCAACTGCTGGGCGAGCAGCGTGGTAGCGAGGAGAACAACAACAACCAGAGTGAGGCGGTTAACGGCCCGGGACAGCGGGGTGAGCTTCATAAGGGGAACTCTACCGTGAGTTGATAGTTAAGTTAGGTAAGACAGTGTCCTTCCGGTGGACTTCATTCACTTATTACGAGCGCTCGGGGGGATTTGTCGCAATCAATCTGTGAAGGAATCGCGAAATTTGACCGTGACCGTCATCCCGCTCATCGTCGTCTTGGAATGCTATCCGGTTTCCAAAACCAAGGCAAGAGGCACCTTGGGACGAAGAAAGGGTGTGGGAGAACCCCCTCTTGACGGAAACGTAATTTCGGAGCGGGGCGGGGGTGTTGGGGGGAAAGGGAGTGGTTTAGGAGGGAGGGTGGGGGGAATCAAGAGCCGCTTCATTTCCGGACTCCAGACACGAATCGAGCTCGATTGTTAAGGATAAGGGTGTCCTTGGAATGTTCTAATGACTTGAGCATCAGGGTGTCCTGTCGCCCCGGGGCGTATTCCAGTCACAAGGTCATGACATGATCCGTCATTTTCGAGATTGTCCTGCGGATTTCCTTGCTGCTGACCGGTCTCGCCGTGATGTCTTCGGCGGCGGAGCCTCTGCGGAACCGGAGGGAATTCGTGGCGGCGTTGAACAAGATCGAGGAGGAGATGCCGGAGGCAGAAGTCCTGAAGCTGCTCGGCAAACCGGACGACATCCAGACGCACGAAGACCACGGGGGATCTCTAGGAGGACGCGGGAAATCTGGCGTTACGGCACGTCCGGGCATCTCACCCCGGCGACGCTTGGCGAAGTGATGATCAGCGAAAAACACAAGGTGTCGCACATCATCGGTCAGGGTGAAACTCTTCCTGAGGGAAAGTTTGAGGAGTCACAACTGCGCGTCCTGCTGGATGCGTTAAGACGAGTCCAAAGTTTCCGGGAGTTACAAACCCCACCCCGTTATTCGGGCCGTGAACTTGCTGCAACCCCTGGGCAAGGAAAAAGCCCTCGACGCGATTGAGGAGTTCGCTTATCGCTTTGAGAAGAAAAACGAGATAGAAGTCGGAGATGCGGTCAATTTCGTGATGCGTGTGCTGTTTGATGTTCCCGCTGACCCCGGTTACTTTCCTGAAATGGGATACTGGTTTTTTCGAGTGGCCCCGGCTCTGAATAAACGCTTCCCCCGTTACCCGATAATCCTCATAGAAGACATCCCCATTCGAGTCAGCCTTCCTGTGGGGCATTCTGGAAGCCCTCCCGATCCAGCAGAGCTTGTCCCTTACTTTCGGAAGCACGGAGTCGTGCGTGCAAAACCCCTCACTCCAACCAACAAGCCTTTCGCCGCATTGGATGAGTACGCCAAATCTTCCCGCTGGTATCAGGATCCCGATGAAAAGCGGGATGAAATTGTCCTCCAGGTATTGCAGCGGCAGATCTTTTCCCTGCTGGAGACTGTCTACCAAGTAGAAGAAGGAGATGGAGATCCTCCCCAATTCGACGATTTGAAAGATCCAGACGTTCGACTCACCGAGGCCTCCAAACTGCAGATCCGTTGGGACGCGAAAGCGAATCAATACACGTTTCTCGATGGCAAGTCACTCCCCGATCCGGATCCGAATCGCTATCGCCGCAAGATCTGGAAGATTCCGGAATCGGGTGAGGATGCGGCTTTGATCTTTGAACGGAAGGGGCGGCATTCCCTGAGCATCATGACTGAGAATAGTGGCGTTGAAATCCGGATTTTCAACATCAAGGCGAAAGACAAGACGTTATGCGATCCCACTTTATTTACAAGCGGGGGGGCCTTCTGGACCGGCATTCGCTTCGATGACGGGGAAGAATTGCAGGCGGAGGTGACGGTGGGGGACAAAAAGTATCTCAGTCCGGTGTTCAAGCCGTAGGGGTTATTGGCGGAGCCAGTGGCACACGTCGTCGACTTGAAGCCCACGGCCGGCAGGGCCTGCCTTACAGAGACATCGAGTTCGATTCAACACGCAGAAAAGCTGGGTCTCTACCCAGCCTACTGTAAGACCTCTTGTGGCTTCGCCACCCAAACGCCGGAGCACCGGCGTATGGACCATCCAACGATGCAAGTTGGGGAAGGGTTATTCCACTGTGCAGTGGACGAGGGCAGCGCCATCGTGGACGTGGAGTTGATTCGTCCGAGGCGCTGCGAGCGGGCGAGGGCTTCCTGAGCGCGAGACCAGGCGGGGTCGCTGGTATCGGACTCGAGGCAGGGGTGAAACCGAGGCTGACGGTCAGCAGAGGACGTCAGGGCCGACTTCACTCAGTGAAACCGGGAATGACTGACGGTATTGCGGAGGGTGACGGAGAATTTCTCGGCGGCTTCGCGGTCGAGGCCGGGCATGTAAATGGCGAATGTGTCCGCGGAACCGCGGCAGACGAGATCCTGGTCGCGGACGGAACGGCAGAGGACGGCGGAGAGGCGTTTGATGAGGCGTTGCGAATCGGTGATGCCGTAGCGTTCGCGGAGTCCTTCGAATTTGTCCACTCGCACGAGCAACAGTGCAGCGCTCTTCGAATTCTGCCGACGCCAGTTCAACAGCACATCGAGATTGGAGTGACAGGAACTCTGGTCGGGAAGCCCGGTGAGGCGGTCTTCCGGTTCCCGTTCCCATTGGAACGGAGAGTCTTGTTCGCCGGGGAACTGAACCGGTTTTTCCACAGGAGGAGAAACGGACTGGCGGAAGCGGTCGAGGACTGCGTCCAGCGCGGATACGAGTCCGTGACGTTGTTGTTCGAGGGAGCGGGCCTGCGGTTCAGTGACCAGGGCAGGAGGGCCTCGTGAGTAACTTGCAAGGCTTCATTGGCATAGTCGAGTGAGCTGGAGACGGCGGCGAAGACTTTTTCGAGGCTTTTCCCGGCGCGGAGAAGGACGCGCTGGTTTTCACCCCGGCCATAGGTCACGCCGGCGAAGAAGCCCACCCCCGCGGCGATCACCAGGGACAATGCCCCCAGATCCAGATGAGGGGGAACTCGTGGGAAGGTGCGGCGTCAGAGATTTGAGCGAGCAGCATCGACAATCATCCGGTTTCTCAGGAGAGTTTGAAGCGGTTTGCGTTTTGGCCCGCATGGACTCTCGGGACACATGAGGTGTATTCCTGCACTTACTGTAGGTCGATTCCGTGGGGGTGGCGAAATGTCACCATGCACGGGGGAATCGCAGGTGGGATTAGACCGGTGGGAGGGGTTGTGTGGTTGTTGGGGGGAGTCAGAGACAGACACCCACGGGAGGCGGGGATTGCCCTACGGGGGGAGAGGAGGACGCTCCGCATCAAGTGAATCCATGCCCGCCCTGCTCGCGCGTGCCAATAAAATCGTGCCAACACGATGTGGGCATGCCACCCGTCGATTTGAATTACCTCTTGTCGCTGCGCGACCGGATTCAAGACGGCATCAATTTACCCGGAGGGCATGTGGGCCACCCCGGCCGCTTGCGTTCAACGGTTGGTGGAATTGGGATGCACATGGCGCAGGAAGTGTGGCTCGCCCACCCGGCCAAGATTGGCCGGGCCACCCAACAGAACGTTTGCCCGCCCCCTCCACCCTGCCCTCTCCCTCGGGGAGGTGGAAGACAAGGCAAATCAACACAGAGTCCGCTACTTATTGAGAGTGGGGGAGCCGAGGTTAGTGTTGATGAACTGCAGGTTGAGGGCGAAACTCAGATCCTGGTTCTGGAAGCGTTCAGTCTGGCTGGGCTCCAGGTAAAGACGACGACGACCTGCTGGCCTGTCGGAGAAGCGATGAGGTAATAGATCCACTGGAGAGGGATGACTTTCTCCGTGCCGCCTTCCATCGCCTGCTTCGTTTCCCGGTGGCGACGATGCAGTAGAGATAGCGCTGTCCTTGGTGCCGACTTCCTCGGCGAGCACGACCTTTCGAAAATCCTTGCCGATCGCTTTTCGACATCCTGCTGGAACTGCTTTTCATCCATGTGTTCGCCCGCCTTGGCGGGGGCAATGGGGGCGATGTTGCATTGAGCGATGAGGCTGCCGCCTTGATCGAAGGCGCATGACGGCCACTTTTTCATTGAGGTGGAACAGGAACCACTTCCGGGTGTGAGACCAGCGGATATTCCACTCGGGGACTTCATCCAGAATCTGCAACTGGTCCTCGGTGGGTGGCGTGCCGTATTTCTCGGCGTCGCGCTGGGTCAGTGCATTCCCGGAGTCGAGGCTGCGATGGATGCTGACGGTCGAACTGATGTCCAGACCGGTGGTCACGGGACTGACAGAGCGTTTTTCCTTGAGGCTGAATTCCGCCTTGGTCACGAGTTGCTGTTTGATGTCGAAGAGGAAGTAGCCATCGACGGTGATTTCGGTGGCTGCTCCCACGATGCCCCCCGAGATGGAGCCAGTGAGCTTGATGCGGGCTTCCTTATCGTCGAGTTTTTCCACTTCGCAGGCGATATCGCTTTTATCGACCGCTTCCACGCCGGAGACAAACTGCATGACCCATTGGGAGGGTTTCCACTTGTCGCGGCCTCGACGGGGTCATCGGGAAGGAGTGACAGGAGGGCGAGTTCATCAATGGGGGTGTCGAGGAGCTCGAGTTCCTGGTGGAAAGTTGGCTTTGACGCCGAGTTTGAGGGCGACAGACTTTCCCTGGGCCTGGGGTGTTTGCGAACTGCCGGATGCGGAGGCGGTTCCTGTGGTGTGCACGACGCGGGTGCTTTTGGCCGGTTCCGCGAGACGGACTCGATCGGCCGCGGGGAGGAAGGAGGCGGTCACGAGAAGCATCGTGAGCAGGGACAGATTTCTAATATGGGGATTCATTCCATTGCTCCCGCGTGGCGTGTCACGCCTGTGCGTCACTACAGATCAGGTTTCAGACATCGACGGTCAGGTTGACGGGGGATAAAGCGGTTCGAGAGGGGCGGGGGAGTTTGCCGGTTCGTTCGAGCGCGGCATTGACCGCGTGCAGAATTCCGGCGGCATCCAGGCCGACTTCCTGCAGTTGCTCGTGGCGTTCGGCGTGCATGATGTAGCGATCGGGAATTCCCAGGCGACGGATATGATCCGTGCGGAGGGCGGCATCGTTCGCGGCTTCGAGGAGTGCGGAACCGAAACCGCCCACGAGCGTGCCTTCTTCCACGGTGATGACGAAGGGGGATTCTTCCACGGCCCGGAGCAGCGTTTCCTGATCGAGGGGCTTGATGAACCGGGCGTTGATCACTCCGAGGTCGATTCCCTGGCTTTCCAGTTGGCGGGCGACCTGCAGGCATTCGATGAGGAGGGTTCCGCAGGCGATGAGAGTGCCGTCAGTTCCCCAGTGCAGAACCTCGGCTTTGCCGAGTTCGACAGGAGACGCCTGGCGGGGGATGGGGGTGGCCTGGGCCTTGGGATAGCGAATGGAGACGGGGCCGTTGTGGTGGAGGGCGAAGTCGAGCATCAGCGAGACGTCGAGTTCATCGCCGGGGGCGATGTGGACCATGTTCGGGAAGATGCGCATGTAGGCATTGTCGAAGTTGCCGTGATGGGTGGGGCCATCCGGACCGCAGAGGCGGCGCGGTCGAGGCAGAAGGTGACGGGGAGATTCTGCAAGGCGGCTTCCTGGAAGATGTGGTCGAAACTGCGCTGCAGGAATGTGCTGTAGATATCGACGATGGGTCGGATGCCGGCCTTGGCGAGTCCTCCGGCGAAGGCGACGGCGTGCCCTTCGCAGATGCCGGTATCGAAGAAGCGGTCGGGGAATTCCTCGCGGATCTTTCCGAGCTTGTTCCCTTCGCACATGGCGGCGGTGATGACGACGACTTTTTCGTCGTGTTGCATGGCCTGATGAATGGCATCGCTGACGACGTCGGTATAGGCGCGGGAGGAGCCTTTCTTGACGCGGACGGTTTCCTGTTCCATTTCAAAGGGGGGCGGGGCATGGAAGAGGACGGGGTCTTCGCAGGCGGGTGAAAAGCCGTGGCCCTTTTCGGTGAAGACGTGCAAGAGGACGGGGCCTTTGAGGTCCTTGATGCGCTGGAGGTAGTCGCAGAGCATGGGGAGGTTGTGCCCGTCGATGGGGCCGAGATAGCGGAAGCCCATTTCTTCGAAGAGCATGCCTCCGTGGAGATAGCCTTTGACGGCTTCCTTGAGGTGAGCGACGGAGCGTTCGACGGAATCGCCGACGAGGGGGAGTTGCTTCAGGAGGCGGCGGACGTCGCGTTTGAGGCCGTCGTAGAGGGGGGTGATGCGGGCCTGGTCGAGGTAATGGGCGAGTCCTCCGACGCGGGGGCAGATCCCCATTTTGTTGTCGTTGAGGATGACGAGCATGTCCTTCTTGAGACCGGCGGCGTTGTTCATGGCTTCAAAGACGACGCCGGAGGGGAGGGCCCCGTCCCCGATCACGGCCACGGAGCGCCTGCCCGGGTGTCCCAGGAGATCGTCCCCCGCCTTGAGTCCCAGAACGGTGGAGAGGCTGGCGCCGGCATGGCCGGTCATGAAGAGGTCGTAGGGACTTTCGGTGGGGTTGGGATACCCCATGAGGCCACCGCGTTCGCGGATGGAGAAGAATTGCTCGAAGCGTCCGGTGAGGAGCTTGTGGGGGTAAATCTGGTGCCCGGTATCCCAGATAAGGCGGTCGTTGGTGAAGTCGAAGACGAGGTGGAGGGCGATCGCGAGTTCGACGACACCGAGGTTGCTGGCGAAGTGAGCGCTGCGGTGGCTGACGAGGTGGCAGAGGGTTTCGCGGATTTCAGCCGCCAACTGCTCCAGTTCCGCGGGAGTGAGGGCGCGCAAGTCAAAGGGTGTTGCAAGCTGAGGGAGAATCTGAGCAGCCATCAATGATCCCTTTCGAGCACAAAACGGGCGAGAGCGAGGAGGGGAAGGGCCGCTTCCCCCAAGGGCAATACGCTGTGAATCGCTTCGTCGATAAGTTGTTCCGCCCTGTTGCGGCTATTTTCGATCCCCATCAATGCGGGATAGGTCATTTTTCCGTGGGCGGAATCCTTGCCCGCCTGTTTGCCGAGGGTTTGCGTGTCCCCCTGGACATCGAGCAGGTCGTCGGTGATCTGGAACGCGAGTCCAAGACATTGACCGTATTTTTCGAGCCGGGTTAACGTCTCCGGAGGTGCCTGGGCCACTCTTGCCCCGAGGGTCAAGGCGGAGCAGAGGAGTCTGCCGGTTTTGCGGCGATGAATGGCCTGGAGTTCTTCGAGGTTGGGGGGGCGGTGTTCGGCTGCGAGGTCTGCGACCTGTCCGGCGACCATCCCGACGGCGCCTGCGGCATTGGCGAGATCGGCACAGCAGGGGGCGGCGACCGCCGGGGGGAGATCCCGGGCCATGATTTCAAAGGCGAGAGTGAGGAGGGCGTCCCCGGCCAGGATGGCCATCCCTTCGCCATATACAACGTGATTCGTGGGGCGGCCGCGCCTGAGGTCATCATCATCCATCGCGGGGAGGTCGTCGTGGATGAGGGAGTAGGTGTGGATCATTTCGAGCGCACAGGCGGCGGGGAGCGCGAGTTCAGGATTGCCGCCACAGGCCTGGGCGGCCATGAGGACGAGTGTGGGGCGGAGGCGTTTCCCGCCAGCGAGGAGGCTGTAGGCCATGGCTTCGCGGAGACGGGGAGGGCAGTCGGCAGGGAGATCGAGATACTGCTCGAGGGCGGCGTTGATCTGCGTGCGAAGGGGGAGCCACAACGACTCAATGTCGGTTCGTGAATCTTCCATGATTCGCACGTGGCATCCTGTGTCGTGGAGAGACATCCAAGCGTGGGCCTGGAGGAAGGGAGAGAGAAGGCATCAATTCACTTCTCTCGTGGACGACTCAGAAATTCATCATACCCGCTGAAAAATCGCTGTAAACATCGACAGGGCCGAATTTTGACGCATTTTCTGAAGGAAACGTGAGGATGGCGTGCGGGGGAGCAGGAGCCACAGAGACGTTTGGACGATTGCCGTGTGGTCGAGAGAAACACTGCTGAGTCGAGTACGCCTCCAGGGCATCCGAGGTTGGCAGTCTGTTGAAGGGGTGCCTGTGGCTGCGCCACCCAGGTAGCCGGGAGTACCGGCAACCTGGGCTACACGGTGCTGCTTGACCCCCGCCACCCACGAGGATTTCGTGGGCCATCCGATTAAGTTGCGGCGCCGGCGGTGGCGAGGAAGAGGCCGATGCGGCAGCCGTCGAGGAACTCCTTGATGTCGAGGTATTCCTCGACGGTGTGGACCTGATGCTGGCCGCAACCGAGGGTCACCGTGGGGAATCCGAAATCACTCAGCCAGTTGGCATCCAGGCCACCGTTACTGATGTGCGGAATCGGCTCGAGGCCGAGGGACTGAATGGCGCGATAGGCCTCTTTGACGCAGGGCTCCTTGGGATCGATGCGGAAGGATTCGTACTTCAACTGCGCTTCGAAGTTGAGTTTGCCCCGTTTGCCGGTGTTGTTCTTGACGGTCTTCACGGCGTTCTTGAACGCGGTCTCGAAGACTTTGACCAGCTTTGCGCGGAACTTGGGATCGTGGCTGCGGACTTCGCCGCGGATCTTGACCGCAGGCATGACGACGTTGGTGGCATCACCACCGTTGACGACGCCGAGATTACTGGTCCCTTGTTTCTTGCCCTTGATGATGAGTCCGTGCCAGCCGTTCTGCTGCAGTTCGCTGATGGCGAGGGAGGCGACTCCGAGGGCACTGACGCCTGCTTCGGGATGGACGCCGGCATGGCTGGCGATGCCCTGGATTTCGATCAGAAGTTCCTGGGCCCCGGTGGCGCCGATGCAGACGGTGCGGGGGTCTCCGCCGTCCCAGTTGAAGCAGAGCTTGGGGTTTCCCAGGAGGCTGGTTTTGGCGTTGCGAACACCCCAGAGGCCGATTTCCTCCTGGACCGGCCAGAAGAAAGTGAGGGGAGGGTGGGGGAGTTTGTCTCGCAGGATCTTCAAGGCGGCGGAGAGGAGGATGGCGGCTCCGGCCCGGTCATCGGCCCCGAGTGCGGTCGTGGGGTCGGCGGAACGGACGACATCGCCTCGGCGTTCGGGCTTGCAGCCGACGCAGAGGGGGACGGTATCGACGTGGGCCATCAGGAGGCGTCGCGGTCCCTTGAGGGTTCCCGGGAGTTTGACGATGAGGTTGCCGACTTCTCCGCCAATGATGCTTTTCTTGTGGGTGTCATCGCGTGTGATAGCGGATTGGGGGAGGCCGGCGGCGAGGAGTTTATCGACGATGTATTTCTGGATGGCGCTTTCGAGGCCGCTTTTGCCGGGGATGGCCATCATCTCCAGGACGAGCTGCAGGACGGCGGCATCTTCCGAGGGGAGCGTGGCAGGAGCAGAGGTTGCGGTCTTCATGGCGTTCATCCCTTGAAATCGTTCAGCCGTTGAAATTTTTCATCCCGTGAAATGACGTCGCGAAACGTCCGAGGGGGATCGTACCAAGGGAAGAGAGGCGAGGGGAGTGTCCGAGGGGTTTATGGCGGTGCAAAAGAACAGGACCGGGCGATGAGGCCCGGTCCTGTTTTTTCAGTGTTCCGTATTTCATTGAGGGGCGATCGCAGAGTGCATCGCGACTGTCCCCGAATAAACAAGTGGCGAGAAAACGCTGGGCGAAAAACGCCCGTGCCCGGATGACGACATCGGTTCAGGTCATCTTCCAGAGGCCCGACTTCTCATCACGACGAATGTTTTTCGCGTGATAAACGCACTGATAAAGTGTGTTTGAAAACTTCGTGCTCTGCGTCTTATAACCCGCGGCGAGAACTTTGTCGCTCAGTCCCTGGAGGGTCAGCCCCTTGCGGTTAGCCTTCAGGACGTCTTCGACATAAGCCTTGAGAGGCTTATCGTTGTGGGGGCGGGTGCGGAGGGCAAACTTGAGGCCGAGTTTCGAGAGGACACCCTTGCCTCCCTGCAAGCCGCTGATGGCTTCTTCCACCTTGGTCAGTTGTTGCTCCAGCTTGTGACGTCTTCGCAGGAGGGTGTGGAGTTGGGAACGCTTTCCATGCAACAGTTTTTCCAGTTCGAGCAGTGTCATGTCTTCATTGGTTTCAGGCATCGGACTCTCCAGAGATGGATTCAGGGCGTGGAAGCAGTGCGTTAAGCCCTTGCCGGCGAGCGGTTGTTCTGGCAGAAAAAATTTCCAGAACCGCAGTTGCAATCTTCCGGCAAAAAAGAACACCAGAAGAACTCGAAGGGTTTGCGGCGCTCTCACCACATGACAAAAACAATAAATTGTAAAGGAACGGCGTGTGCCGTTTGGCCCCCTCAAGTCTATCGAAAAATAGAGACAAGTCGAATCGATCAAGAGTAAAAAACAATGATTTAACCAGAAGTGTGGAGATAAGGTCCGACTC
This sequence comes from Planctomycetales bacterium, assembly GCA_046349635.1. Classification (GTDB taxonomy): domain Bacteria; phylum Planctomycetota; class Planctomycetia; order Planctomycetales; family Planctomycetaceae; genus JAXMBX01. Next base: position 6,132 of record JAXMBX010000007.1, on the reverse strand, counting down.
TAGGGGGGAAGAGTGCATCATTTCAGGATTTTGCAGGGGGATGAGTCCCTCTGAGGAGAATATTCTTCCCTGGCCCCGCAGCGCGATTCGGAGTCGACACTTTGTACGATTTAAGGTTGGCTGCGGGCGTGATCGGTGGGGCTAACTCAAACATGAAATAAAAAGAAGTTTAGAGAGGATTGCGAGCGTTCAAAGTCTCAGAATTGGGAATCAGGGATTGTCCGGAGAGGTGCAGTGTCCCACCTCACTCTCGGGAAATTCATGCGGGATGCTGAGTTTCAGCCGCATGTAACTCATTGGCTTGAAGCGGCTTAACGACCTCTTGTTCCGTTCCGGAAGAGGTCCTATAATCCGCGGCCATTTTTCACGGGCGAAACGCAGACTCACTTCACGACGCGCGATCCGATTCCGTTTTCTATCGAGAAGAGGATGCGGTCTCGCGGGAACCATTCTGGCTCAAGTATGGCTTCCGAGGAGAGACAGGAATCCTGTTTCAGTCTTTCCCGGGTGTCCGGACATTCATGACTCTACTATTTCGCACAGTACGACGCTTGTTTACAGCCGTGTGGCTGATGATCGCGTTGTATTGCATCGGAGAAGTGGGAGTTCGCGTCTGGGACGGGTTCACGGGGAAAGTAAGCCAGAGGTTGGGAGATGACCCTGACCTGCTGGTCAGGTCCTGGACGGTGCATCACGAGCTGAAACCTCAGCAGCAGGTGACGCGGAAGACGGACAAAGGGAAAGCCGTGGTCATCAAGACCAACAGCCGGGGACTGCGCGGGTCGGAAGTCCAGGTTCCCAAGCCCACGGGAGTCTATCGCATCGTGTGCCTGGGAGACGAACGGATCCTGGGGCCTCACGTGCGGGAAGCGGAGACGTTTCCCGTGCAGCTACAAAACCTGCTACAGTCCCGATCTTCGGAGAAGATTGAGGTCATCAATGCGGGAGTGCCGGACTACTGTCCGCTGCTGTCGGAGATCCAGTTCGAGCAGAAACTGGTGCTGCTGCAGCCCGACCTGGTGCTGCTGAATTTCGACATGACTGACGTCGCGGATGACTATCGATATCGTCGCGGGGTGACATTCGACGAGGGGGGTCATCCGCTGTCGTGCGTCCACTCGTCGCTGGACCTGCCCCATCGTCCAGGTGACTGGCTGTTCGGCGAATCGCTGATGCTTCCGCGGTGGGGCCGTCATGCGCTGGCGACCTGGTGGTGCAACAATGCGTTCACCGGGGGGCGCGGGGATATCTGCAATCCCGCGGGGAAGTATTGCTGGATCGAGGATCAGCCCCCCGATTGGAGCATCCATATCAATCATGCGCTGACTCCGATCGCCGGGCTGCGCGACCGGGCGAAAAGCCTGTCGGCGAATTTCGTGCTGACGGTCTGCCCCGCTCCGTTTCAGGTGAGTCCGACCGCGTGCAACGGGATAGGGGTCCGGACAGCGGCCGGCGTGAAAAGGCGGGGTGTGTACAACAACGTGGAACCGTTCCAGCGGGTTCAGGAGTACTGTCAGCGGGAAAGGATACTGTGCTGCGATGTCACGCCCGCGTTGAAGCAGGATCCTGCCAAGGATCAGCTCTTCCTGAAGTCAGCGATTGAACTGTCGGGGGCGGGGAATGGCGTGTTTGCGCGGACGGTGGGGGTGTTCCTGGTGCGGAATGTTTCGGGGGCATGGCGCGGGCCGGGCGTGGCACCTGTCTCGTCGGACCCGGGAATTTCCCCCGCCGCGTTCCATTCACAACGATCCGGGAAACAGGACATTCGCGAAAAGAATCTCCGCACGGTTGAACATACGGAGTAGTTTCGCCAGAACAGAAGGACATAATTCCTGAGAGCGCTTCCCGGCGGGGAGGGCTCCGTCCGGAAATCATTCGATCAAGTTTTTTAACTTCTCCGGAATCGGCAGTCTGTCACCAACCGACCCGATTCCTGAATATCCAACGTAGCGGCAGGGAGAGCGAGACGACCATGACATTGAGTTCCACCGAAGTGGCCAGTCGATATTTCCATCAGGCGGCGGATCTGATGGATCTGGGCAAGAACACGCGGACGTTGCTGCTTACTCCCGAGCGCGAGGTGAAGGTTGAACTCGCGATGGAGATGGACAACGGGGAAATTGCGACGTTCATCGGCTACCGGATCCAGCACGACAGTTCGCGCGGGCCCTTTAAGGGGGGGCTGCGGTATCACCCCGAGGTGGATGCGGATGAAGTGCAGGCGCTCGCCACGCTGATGACTTGGAAGACGGCGCTCGTGAATATTCCCTACGGTGGGGCCAAAGGGGGGATCTCGGTCAATACCAAGGATCTCAGCAACGGGGAACTGGAACGGCTGACGCGTAAGTTCGTCGACCAGATTCACGACATCATGGGGCCGGACAAGGATATTCCCGCGCCGGACATGGGGACGAATGCGCAGGTCATGGCGTGGATCATGAACCAGTATTCGAAGTACAACAGTTGGACGCCGGCGTGCGTCACCGGGAAGCCCCTCGAATTGCACGGGTCCGAAGGGCGGGAAGAAGCGACGGGGCGGGGCGTTTCCGCAATCACGCAACAAACCCTGAAGAAGCTCAAACGTCCTGTGAAAGGGGCGACGGTTGCGATTCAGGGATTTGGAAACGTGGGAACATTCGCGGCGCGGTTCCTGCATGAGGCGGGTGCGAAGATCGTGGGGATTTCGGACGCGTTCGGGGGGGTCTGGAACAAGAACGGGCTGGATATCCCCGGGCTGCTGGAATATGTCGCGCAGAACGCGGGTGGAGGGGTGAAGGGATTTTCCGGCGGGGAAGTGATCAGCAATGCGGAGCTTCTCGCTGCGGACGTGGACATCCTGATCCCTGCCGCGTTAGGGGGAGTCTTGACGGCTGAGAATGCCCCCGACATCCGGGCCAAGGTGATTGTCGAGGCGGCGAACAATCCGACTCGCCCGGAAGCGGATGAAATATTCGCCCAGCGTGAAATCCTGGTGGTTCCGGACATTCTGGCGAACGCCGGGGGGGTGACGGTGAGCTATTTCGAGTGGGTCCAGAACCTGCAGCACTTCCAGTGGGATTTGCCGCGGGTCCGGACGGAACTGGACAACATTCTGACCAACAGCTTCGAAAAGGTGTGGGAAGCCGCCCAGCAGAAAAAGGTTTCGCTGCGATTGGCGGCGTACATGATCGGCATCGGGCGGGTCGGTCGGGCGACGGTCTTGGGGGGAATTGCCTAAGCGTGTGACGCTTTTGCGTTGCGTCAGAACCTATGTTTTTTCCACGATTTCCACCGCGACAGACGCGACAGGATGAAATCGGGATGTTTCGGCTCAGGAAAGCCCCGGTTGACAGAAAGTGCCATTTTGTCGATATTTCCCAGCTTCTCTGAACCTGTGGCGGGGGATGTCTGTCGCCCCTGAATATCAGGAAAGAGTCGAACCTCCTGTTTGTTTGTGTGAAGGTCATCGTTGCATGTCGGACTGGTCAGGCTATTCCCGTGAGTTGGCGGAACGGGCGTATCGAGCGTCGCGCCAACTGACTCAACTGACAGGTCGAGAGAAATCGGCCTGGCTGAAAGGGGCAGCGCGCGCGTTAAGAAGTCATGCTTCCCAATTACTGGAAGCGAATGCGAAGGACGTGGCCGCGGCGCCGGAGTATGGACTGACGAAGGCGGAGATCGACCGACTGACGTTGAACGAATCACGACTGGAAGCGATTGCCTCCGCGATTGAGGAAGTCGAACGGCTGCCCGATCCGGTCGGGGAACTGATGGACAGCACGATCCGTCCGAACGGACTGGAAGTGCGTCGCGTGCGGGTGCCGTTGGGAGTGGTGTTCTTTATTTATGAGTCCCGTCCTAACGTGACGGTCGATGCGGCGGTGCTGTGCGTCAAAAGCGGGAACGCGGTCATTCTGCGGGGGGGCAAAGAGGCGCTGCATAGCAACCTCGCATTTGCGAAGGTGCTGCGGGACAGTTTGAAGGAATACAATCTGCCGGTGGATGCGGTGCAGGTGGTGGAGACCACGGAACGGGCGGTCGTGGGGGAACTGCTGAAGCTCAACGACCGGATCAGCGTGACAATTCCGCGGGGTGGGAAGTCGTTGATTGAGCGGGTGGTGGCCGAGGCGCGGATGCCGGTGATCAAGCATTTTGACGGCGTGTGCCATGTGTATGTCGATCAGGATGCGGACCTGGCGATGGCGCAGGAGATTCTGATCAACAGCAAATGCCAGCGGCCCGGTGTGTGCAACGCGGCGGAATGCCTGCTGGTGCATCAAAAGGTGGCGGAAGAGTTTTTGACCCGCCTGGGACCGGAATTGCAGAAGCGGAATGTGGAACTGCGGTGCTGCGAGCGGTCGCGGAAGTTGTTGCCGGGGAGCAAAGCTGCGACGGAACAGGATTACCGGACGGAATACCTGGATTACATTCTGTCGGTACGGGTGGTGGATGACATCGACCAGGCGATGGAGCATATCGACGAGTATGGGTCGCATCACACGGAAACCATCGTGACGAATGATCTGCGAGCGGCGCAGCGGTTCCTGCACGAGGTCGATTCCTCGGCGGTGATGGTGAATGCGAGCACGCGGTTCAATGATGGTGGTGAACTGGGGCTGGGGGCGGAGATCGGAATCAGTACGGACAAACTGCACGCGCGTGGGCCGTGCGGCTTGCGGGAATTGACGAGTTACAAATACGTGGTGGTGGGACAGGGACAAGTACGCGGATAGACAGTGTTCGCGGATCAGCAGAGTCAATGAGATCGGGTGAGGAGTGGGGATGAGGAAGAATCCCGCTTGCCCGAGGGTGAAAAGGAAGGTGCCAGGATGGCCGACGTCCTTAGCCAGTCAGAAGTGGAATCGTTACTCGCCGCGTTGGATCCGAATGCCGGACCCTCGAGTCCCGCTCCGTCGCAGGAACGCCGGGACGACCAGCATGACCAGATCAGCGTCTACGACTTCAAACGCCCGGAACGGGTGAGCAAAGACCAGATGCGGGCCTTTCAGGGTCTGCATGAAGGGTTCAGCCGGGAGTTGGGGGCGGCGTTGAGCGGGATGCTGCGGACGATCGTCGAAGTGAAATTGATCAGCGTCGACCAGTTGACGTACAGCGAATTTGTGTTCAGCCTGGAGAATCCGACCTGCTTCAACCTGCTGAAGGCGGAGTCACTGGAAGGGCACCTGATCCTGGATCTGAACCCGTCGATTATTTTTCCGATCGTCGATCGGCTGCTGGGTGGCGGGAAAGATCAGAGCATGAACATGCCCCGCAGGCCGTTGACCGAGATTGAGGTCCGGCTGGTGAGCCGGCTGACGGATCTGGTGCTGGATGGGCTGAAGAAGGCGTGGCACAACGTCTGCGAATTGAACCTGACGGTGACGCAGGTGGAGAGCAATCCGCAACTGGTGCAGATCGTTCCGCCGAACGAAGTGGTGGTGCTGATCAGCTTTGAAATCACGATGGGGGAAATGCGTGGGATCATGAACCTGTGCATTCCATACAACACGATTGAGCCGGTCTCGGCGAAGCTGTCGGCGAATTCGTGGTCGAGCTATACGAAGAAGACGACGGACATCCTGCAGACGCTGAACCTGGAGAAGGGGTTGTCCTCGGCCGGGGTGAAGGTGGTGGTGCACCTGGCGGAGACGAAACTGACGCTGGGGGAATTGAACCAGCTTTCCGTGGGTGACGTGATCATGACGGAGAAGGAACAGGCGCAGCCCTTCGAGCTGTTTGTGGAAGGGGTGCCGAAATTTGAAGCGTTCCCCGGATTGTACAAGGGGTATAAGGCGATCCGAGTCGGCAAGCCGATTATCCGGCCTTCGGACGCGGTGAAGAATGAGGTTGAAGCGCGTCGGGGGGAGCAGAAGAAGACGGCGTGATTGTCTCGGTGGAGACAAACAGAGGTATCCATGCCCGCCCTGCTCGCGCGATGCGGGCATGCCACCCATGACGTCTCTTGTACTGGGGGGCTCGTTTTCTTCACTGGGCCAGCGTTATTTACCGGGCCTGCGTTCGTCACTGGGCCGGCGTTAAAGGTGGTGCAGTCCACGTGCCGTTGAGGGCCGCTTCTTTTGGCCAGTAGAGGCGCATGACCGCCATGAACGGTCCTGTGGGGGCGGGCAACCAGTTTGCTTCCAGCTCCTTGCC
>JAXMBX010000006.1:0-134378 GCA_046349635.1 Planctomycetales bacterium | reverse complement strand
AAGATGAAAGGGGAACACAACCTGCTCTTCGGCCTCACGAATGACGCCTTCGGCTACATCCTCACCAAGGTCGACTTCAAGAGCTTCCCCCGCTACGACTACGTCTCCCGCACGTCACTCGGCGAAATGACCGGCGAAATCCTGATCGAGAATGCCCTGCATCTCGCCGAAAAATATCCCCCCGCCAAGACCAAGTAAGGGCATTAAGACGAAAAAGACCGACAGCAAACACTGTCGGTCTTTTTTTATTGATTGAGAGTATCAGGCAATCCGCAATTACTTCTGCTCTCCCTCCACGGGAAGCTTGGGAACCCCGACCGGAACGACCTCGTTGTTAGGCAAGCCTTCCGGCAGATCGGGAGTCGCAACAGGTACGACCTCCCCTGGCATCATAATCGCATCCGCCACCCGGGGAGGATTCGGAACGTCAAAGCCTTCCGGAACCTGTGCCGTTTGACACGCCGCCTGGCACTGCGGGCAGAGATCTTCCACCACCCATTTGAAACCGGGAACGGTCTTCGTCACGGTCTTTTTCATCAGGACGTTTTTGCTTCGGACCTCCGCACAACAGCCGGGCGTCCAGTCCCACCACACGACCTTCTTCGGGGCGACGCACGGAGATTTCAGGTCTTTGGTCTCATTGCACATGCAATCCACATTCTTGCAGCCCCGTTCGCTCTTTCCCGGCACGCAGTAATCGACGGTCTTGCACCCCCAGCAGGTCACCGGGATTTTGCGCGGGGCATCCACCAGACGGCACACCTTCTGGCAACCCGTCACGCAGCCGCAATGTGCACAGCATCCGTCTCCGGCACTCACCGCACGCACATAGGCGAACACTCCCGCCACCGTCAGCACTGCCGGAACCAGGATCCGGTAAAGATTGTTCCGCATGGCACCCTCCTTGATTCGAATCGGCCTGGAAAGCCGTGATTGTTTCCACTTCAGAAATAGCTGCTGTCAGCGGTCCTGTCAGACTCGTTACCACACCAGGTCAAACCGCATCGCCAGGATGTCCGCCTGCACCGCGCCGAAGGTCGTCGTTGAAGTCGTGAACGGGTGAATCCAGTCGAACACCACCCGGACCTTGTCGGACCAGTACCAGTTCAGACCGGCCGTGACGTCGTCGTAAGCTCCTGCTCCCAGGCTATGCAGATCGAGGTACGACCACCGGGCCTTCGCTTCCCAACCGCCGATCCCCCGGCACCCCTTTGTCCAGTAAACATTTTCCGCCGGGGCACTCCGCTGGAACTGCGCACCGTGCTGGCCAAACCGCTCGTAGAGCCGGTTCTCACCCGTCAGGAAGTAGCTCATGTACGCATAGCTACCTCCGATGACATTCCTGTCTCCATTCGTCTGGTCGACCCCGCACAGGTACGCTTCCGACTGTACGGAGAACGAACCCCACACGATCGCCGATTCCACGTTCGCGGTCGTATAGCTGTCCGCGGGAATCAACCCGCTGTCGATCAGTCGCGGACCGAGGTGAATCTGCGGCCGGGCACGGAATCGTGCCAGGTGATCCTGGTCCCGCGTATACAGCACGCCGACACCGGTGTGCCACAGGTAACGGCCATTGGACGGTTCATCGTAGTAAGGGAGATACGTCAATCGCCCACTCACCCGCAGGCCCTGGTTGTCGTCGATCCGCTGTTTCGTTGCTTCGCTGATACTGTCGAAGAACGCTCCGGTCGCCCAGCCGAACCGGTAATCTTCCGTATGGTTGTAGGAGGCGATACCCACTTCGCGGTCCGCGGTGAAGATCCCCTGCGTCGGAATCGAGCGTTCCATGAAGATGTTGTTCGCGTCGTTCGTCACCTGTTCCAGGCCGAACGGCACGAAGAAGTTACCGATCCGCATCCGGCCCAGCCACGGAATCTCGTTAATCGAGAAATAGGCATCCTTCACCACAGGCGCCGTCACCGTGGAGGTCTCGCTCACCTGTTCCTGTTCCAATGACATCTGCAACCGGAAGTCGTAGACTCCGTAGCCTTGACCTTCCGCGATCAGTCGCACACGGCGGAATTCGAAGTAATCCTGGTCGCCGACGATCGATGGAGATGCATCCGCCCAGTTGATGTAGTCCATCTGCAACTGGCCACCCATCTTGGTCGTCCACTTCTCCGTAGACGTGTCGATCCACTCTTCCACTTTCGCGGCCGTGGGGGATTTCTCCGCCGCCGGTTTCTTTTCGGCGGTCTCTTTTTTCTTGCCGGCCGCTTCGAGGTCCGCCAGCCGCTTCTTCAATGCCCCGATTTCCGACATGTAGTCGTAATCCTTGTCCGGAGCCAGCGCATCGACCGTACGGATTTCGGAAGCGGATTCTTCCGTTTCCTCTTCCTCCAGGGCCGCACGCTGCAGATTCTTCAGCGACAGCGGAGTCACCCGGTCGTCGTCGTCCGCTTGCTCGTGCTCCTCAACCGCGGATTCCTCTGCTTCTGATTCGGAGTCCGCTTCCTCGAGAGCAGTCGCCCGAGAACGAGCCCCCTTCTCAGCAGCACAAACGGAGCCGGGCCAAGTCATTGGGCCGGCCAGAGACAGCGCGGCCAACGCTAAAGTCGGCCACAACGAGCGGGAGGAGCGGTCCATCCCGCGCAGAACCATTCCTCGATTCCTTCTAAGGAAGAAAACAAACAGCCCAACGTCACCACTTGCTGCGGAGTCCATTCCACAACGGGGACGCTTCCTTCACGGTGCAGCGGCGGTGGAAGAACAGATCGAAACCGTGTGCCAATCTGCCAGGATGGGGTAGCCCCTGCGTCACCAATCAGATCGTCACGGCGTTTAATTGCCTTCATCATTCTCAATCCAGAAAAACGGTGCAAAACCTCAGCCATAAACCAGTCCTTACAATCGCACCACACCCCACAACAGAAGGCGAAACAAAGAGTTACAAACACGGGAACCGCACGCATCATGATTAACGACCAAAAAAGTCGTGATCGTGGTAACGGTCATGCCAGCGGCACCACATACGGCGACTTTAACGCGCGTAACGCCTGTAGCAGGTTTGTGGCCGGATTTCGCGCAAGTGGCTCTCTTATTTCCCCACCACGAACTGCACCAAGGCCCCATTCGGGACATCCACCAGTTCGCAATGCAACGGCTCATTTCCCTGGTTTCGGTCGATCGCGACTGTCACCGTGTGCGTCCCCGGAGTGACATCAAACCGGACTTTATCGGCGAGATCCACGGGTTTCCCATCCACCCACACGCTCAACCCCGCCTTGGAGCCGAACTTCAATTCGACCGGCCCCGCGCTCGTCGACGCCAGTTGGATCCGCGCGATCGACAACTTCGAGGCTGTCGAGGAGACACCGAAGGTCGGCAACTCTGACAACGGCAAGTCGCCGCTCACCGTCGTGTAAGCCGACTTCCAGGCAAATTCCTTCTGTTCCGTGGCAGCCGTCCCCACGCGGGTCCGCTGCAGGGCATGAACGGCCTCAGGAACAGGCAGGAAGATCTGCCATCGCCGCGCGACCCGTGTTTTTCCGGCGGAATACGGGCCGACTTTCCCCAATTCCGACAGGAACCGCACCAGGTCCACCAGTTCGGCGTGCGTCAGGTTATCGACCAGGCTCGTCGGCATCAGCGATTCGCCATTCTTCTGCTCTTCGATGCTTCCCTTTCGAACCCGGATCTCCTTGTCCTCACTTGAGCGCAGCACCAGTTCATTCCCGGTTTCACGGATCTTGATCCCGGAATGGACCCGTCCATCATCCGTTTGCAGAATCAAGGTGTTGTAGTTTTCCTTCACCTGCTTGTTCGGCTGCAGGATCGAATCAATCAGGTAGTCCACCTGGGCACTCGCCCCAATGCTGATCAGGTCCGGCCCGACCAATCCTCCGGCCCCCGCAATCGCGTGACAGGTCGTACACAGGGAACGCTCGCTCCGGAAAATCGCTTCACCGCGCTTGGGATCACCTTTCGACTTCACTTCATCCACCAGCGCCTGCATCTGTTCTTTCGACAGCGCGACCGCGCCGCTGGTCCCCAATCCTCCCGCCGTCCGCAACGCCGTCGCCAGCGTCCCGCTCGCGTTTCCTGTGGATTGCGACAACCGCAATGCCACCTTCGCCACGTCTGAGGGGACTTTTTTCCCCACACACGCCTTCGCCAGCACTTCCGGACCTTCCTTGCGGCTCAAAAAATCATCCAGCAAAGGCTCCACCACCGGCAGCACTTCCGCTTCGGTCAGCATCTCAGCCGCGTTGTTCGCAGCCGTCGGCAGGTCCAGGTTCGCCAGCGATCCCACCGCCGCGACCCGCACATTCAGCCCCGCATCCTTCGTCTGCGCCAGTGTCTTCAACGCGTCGAGGCTCGCTCCCCCGAATTGCGACAATCCTTCAATCGCCGCCAGTCGCACCCCTTCACCTTGCTTGGGGTTCTTCGCCAGTTCCAGCAGTTGGACCTGCCCAGCCGCGACTTTCCACATTCCAATTGCCCGGCTCACCGCCGCCAGCAGGTCTGCATGCGATCCCTTGAGCAACGCGACGACCCCTTCCAGTTCCCCCTCGGGAATGACCTTGCGCTGCCGGGTTGCATCGGTCAACGACCTCAACAACGCTGCCGCATCTCCCTCGGCCAGCTTCCCGCCGATGACCGCATCAAACGGCGTGCGCAGGTCTTTGGCATTCCCCAGCGTCGTTACTAATTGCAGAATTCCGACCTGGCGATCCGCCGGTACCCGACCATCGCGGTAAAACTTCAATAACGGCTCGACCACGTCCGGAGAATTCGCGGCCCGCATGGCAAATTCCACTGCCCGGAAGTCCCCACCAAAATCAAAGTTCTTTTCCTTCACCGCCGGTAGCCAGTTGGGCTTCAATTCCCGCATCGTCAGCCACACAGCGTAATCCAGGCTCTCATCCAGCGGCAGCTTCAACGCCGTGCTCGCAACCAACGCGGCAGCCAGACTCTTCAACTGAGACAACGCCCGTGAGGCTTCCAGCCGCACCTGCGGATGAGGGTCAACCGCACGGGCCTTCAGCAGTGCCAGCGGATTTTCCACCCGGGCGTGCCAGTGATACAGCACTCGCGTCGCCGCGGCTCGGACATGGTGATCTTTCGAGTCCATCAGCGTCGCCAGCAACTGCGGCTCGACGATGTCGATTGCCTGCCACATCCACAGCCCTTCCAGCCGGTGATGTTCAAACCGCGGATCGTTGGAATCAAGCGAGGAAATCCACTGCGTCAGCGGCCCTCTGACGGCCTCCGCCCCACGCTCCTTCAACTGTCGCTTGGCGTGCTGCCGCGTCCAGTCATCCGGGGACTTCAGCGCCTCCAGCAGCGTGGCCACTTCCGCCCCTACCAGTTGCGGACGCGGAATCAGCGGGCGCCCCTTCGCTGTCACGCGCCAGATCCGCCCATGCACGTGGTCCCGACGCGGATCGCGGAAGTCCACTTCGCCGTGCTGAATGATCGGGTTGTACCAGTCTGCGACATAGATCGCCCCGTCCGGCCCCATCTTCACGTCGATCGGACGAAACGCCACGTGCGTTGTCTTGATCACTTCTTCCTGCTCGCGCGAACCGTAGCTCGATCCGCTCTCGCTCAACACGAAGCGACACACGCGGTGCGCCCGGAAGTCGTTCGCGATGATGTTCCCCCGCCATTCCGGAGGAAGATGGCTCCCGGACAGAACTTCCAGTCCGCAATGCTTCGGACTCCCCGGATTCAGCCCGTGCAGGATTCGCTCAACCCCGACGGCGGTGAAGAACGCAGCGCCGGGAAAAACATAGTTCACCCCTTCGCCATACGCCCCGTCCGTCGCAAACGACTGCCCCCACTCATTGAAGTGGTGCCCCCACGTGTTGACGAACCCGCGTGCAAAGACTTCCAGTTCTCGCGTCTCAGGGCGGAAATGCCAGATCCCACCACCCAGAAGCCGTTTGACCCCATGCGGCGTCTCAATATGGCTGTGGATGTAGATGGACTGATTGAAATACAGCAGCCCCTCCGGCCCCCACCGCAACGTATGCAAAATGTGGTGCGTATCCTCGGTTCCGAACCCGGACAGGATAATCTCCCGCTTGTCCGCTTTGCCGTCTCCGTCCGTGTCCGCGAAGTGGACCAGTTCCGTGCTGTTCGCGACATACGCGCCCCCGTCCCCCGGTTCCACACCGGTCGGAATCAGCAGACCGTCAGCGAAGATCCGCGTCTTCTCAGCGACGCCGTCTCCGTCCACATCTTCCAGGACGATGATCTTGTCGTTTGCCTTCTGACCCGGCTGAATGTGCGGATAGATCTCCGAACTCGCCACCCACAAGCGACCCGCCGAGTCGAAGTTCATCTGAATCCGTTTCGCCAGGAGCGGATCGGAAGCAAACAGCTTCGCTTCAAACCCGTCGGCCACGATGAACGATGAACGTTCAATTTCCGGATCCGGCGGCGGAATGTCTTTCAAATCCCGCTGCGCAAACAGATTTCCCGTCAGCACCAGCGTCAACACAAACGCCCACCGCAATCTTCCCGCCGAGAATTCCCGCACCATCTCTATTTACCTCGTCAACTGCCGCACGGCGCGGCGTTTCTTGATCGGTTGAGTGCCACTCCCAAAAGAACCGCTTTGCCCGGTTCCACTCTGTCCTGCTTCCGGTTTCACCGCTTCTGACTTTGGAGACTCTGATTTCGCCGTTTCTGGTTGGGAAGGAGCCTGTGCTTTCGGCACGGCCACTTCTTTAACCTTCTCCAGCTTCAACTTCTGAATCTTTTCTTCTTCCTTGGCGATCAGCGGATCGAACTCCGCCACTTCCTTGGCATTGTTCCCCTGTTCGTGCTTTCGGAAGCCGAATAGATACGTCACGTTCTGCGGCCGCCAGCGATAAAAGTACAATTCATTTTTACGCACGATCCCCTCGCGAAATTCAGCGGGGGCTTGCCCATCAGCCGGCTTCAGTCCCAGCGCTGTGACGAATTCGTCCGCGGTCTTGCGATAGCCTACAGCGGTCAGATGCAGCCCGTTTTCGGTCAGCCGCGTGTCTGCTGGCACCGGTGCCGTCGAAGCAGGGATGATCCTGGAAAACAGATCGACGAACGGAATCTTTCTCTGATCCGCGATCGCTTTGATCGTCTGGCTGTACAGTTCGAGATCCTTGTTGTGGGCCGCCGGATTGGGCAGCTTGCCACCCTGAAATTCTTCTCGCGTCGGCGAAGCCAGCACGAGTCTCGCCTTGCTTTCTGCAAGCATGTCCAGCATCCGGTTCAGCCCCGCTTTGAATTTCTCCAGCCCCGCGGCGCCCGCGTAGGATTCATTGGCCCCATAGTTCACCAGGATCACCGTCGGCTTGAGCGCCAGGACCTGCTCGCGCAGTTCCTTGAACCCATCTTCCGGCGTGCCGAACCCGGCCCGCGACTCCGCCCAGACGTTGTCGCCACTCCACCCCAGGTTTCGGAGCGTGAAACTGGCACTGGGTACGGCCCGCGTGAGCGCCTCTTCCCAGTATCCGTAGCTCTGTTCCCGCTCGATCAGCGTGCTCCCCAGCAGGATCAGCCGATCTCCGTTCTTCAGGTTCAGGGCATCCGCGCCCCACGCCGGAGAAAGACCGCACACCAGCCACGCGCCGACAATCCAACCGCAATACCGCATCACGCCTCGCTCCCGGCCGGATTTCTCCCGCCCACGCGCAGACCTCGAAGATTAAAAAAAACGGAAGCCACATTCTACTCCCCCTCCTCATGAGAATCGAGCAACCATTATCCCCCTCTACCCTCACTGGAGCAGTTGCGCCGTGTTGCGGAAGCCTCCGAAATACGCGACGATGACGGATGCTCGCCGCCCTGAAAAATTCTGGCGCCACGAAATCCGAGGGATTGGGAGAACTGCGATGAGATTATTGTCCACCGTCACTCTGCTTCTGCTGACTGCTGCGTTGATACCGAACGCCGGGGCAGGGGAGTGGCGGCAGTTCCGCGGCAACGACAGCACCGGCGTGAGCACCGAACGGAATCTCCCGGCCAAATTCGAACCCGGCAAATCCGAAGCCTGGAAGGTCGATCTTCCGGGCAAAGGATTGTCCGGGCCGATCATCGTCGGCGGGAAAGTCTTCCTCACCGCCAGCAGCGGCTATCGGGATGACCGGCTCCACTTACTCTGTTTTGATGAAGCCACCGGCGCCAAGGAATGGGAACGGCAGGTCTATGCGACCGGCCGCACCATCTGCCACAATTCCATGTGCATGGCCACCCCGCAGCCGGTCAGCGACGGCCAACGGGTTTTCGCCACGTTCTCCTGCAACGACGTCTTCTGTTATGACCTCGATGGACACCTGCTCTGGTACCGGGGCCTGGGACTCGATTTCCCCAACGCCAGCAACAGCCTCGGCATGTCCTCTTCTCCCGTCGTCGTCGAGAACACCCTCGTCCTCCAGCTCGACACCGACACGGAATCTTTCGTGGCCGGCCTGGATGCTGAAACGGGAGAGACTCGCTGGAAGATTGACCGCCCCCGCTCCTCCGTCTGGGCGTCGCCCGCGGTCTTTCGCACTGACGACGGCAAGCTTCTCGTGATCCTGCAGGGAAAGAACGGCGTCGTCGCTCTCCGTCCTCAGGATGGCTCCACTGCCTGGACCTTCAAACAGGAATGCTCCTCGATTCCCTCGACGACAGTGGCCGATGGTCTGGTTCTCGCCCCCGCCAAAGGTCTCTCCGCCCTGAAACCTTCCAGTTCATCACCTGCGCCGGCTCTTCTGTGGCAGGAAAACAAGCTCGGCCCGAACAACCCCACCCCGATCGCTTATGACGGGAAGGTCTACGTCGTGAAAGGGTCAGTCCTCACCTGTGCGGAGCTGCAGACCGGCAAAGTCGTCTGGCAGATGCGGGTGAAGGGGACCAGCTTTTATTCGTCTCCATTGGCGGGCAATGGCATTCTCTATCTCATCGACGAACCGGGGACGATCCAGACTGTGGACATTACCGGCAAGAAGGGAGAAATCACCAGCACGCTGCCGTTGGGTGAATCGGTCTGGTGCACCCCCGCGCTGGTCAACTCCGCCCTCTACGCCCGCAGCAACAAGCATCTGTGGAAGCTCGTCGAAGCGAAGTAAGAAATTGGTAATGAGTCGGTTGCGAGACATGAAAGTGATGCTGGCCTTATAGGAATGTAGCTCCACTCGTGTGCCACTGGCAGCCCTGAGCTGCCAGTACCGTCCCCGGATCGTTATCAGATCTTTCGAGCATCCAAAACAAGTCGACCACTTTTCCAAGCTACGGCTACCATCATTCATAGCATGCCCGATGAGGGACAGGGGCTGGTGGGGGATTGGCGTATGCTCAGAGGACACTGGCGGCTTGGGGCCGCCAGTGCCACCCGACCGCTGGAAGCTGGTCGAAGCAAAGTAAGTAGGGCAGGACACCCCCCAAACCCTCAACAAGTCCCAGCCAGAAATTCCATGACCTCCACAACGCTCGCAAAATATTTCTCTGATTCCTGCGGCGTGTCGACATCAGGAAAGACGCTGAACCTTCGTCGATTGCCTGTGACTTCCGGTTCAACTGAATAAATTTCGAAAGCCACGCCTTCCGGCATAGTCAACTGGACAAAGAGTAACCCCTCTTCTGGATTCTCGAGACGCACAGCCGCACCAGGAATCTTTTCAACAATCCCTATCGCTAAATGCCTTAGCTGCTCAAACTCTTCGCGCGCCGAAACCCAGTCGCGGTGCCAATCGGGGACTTGCCATAGTTCGGGAGATTGATGATTCATTATCGATCTAGTCTGTGAAATTCCCTCCCTAGTTGTAAACATCTTCCCCATATAAAAAACGGACGGCCGGTTCGAAATGAACTGGCCGTCCGGCGATCTTTCAGGAATTCAACGCTTCAATCAAATCGTGTGCGGGCCGTTCAGCAGCCCGTCACCCAGACGATTCAACGCTTCGTTCTCAATCTGGCGGACCCGCTCGCGCGTCAGCCCGAGCGACTCTCCGATCTCTTTCAACGTGCGCGGTTCAGAATCGTCCAGCCCGAAACGCATTCTCAGGATCGTCGCTTCACGAGAGTCCATGTTCTGGAGCATTTCGCGGACGTGTTTGAGACTGTCGTTTTCGAGGAGTTCTTCTTCGGGACCTTTCACCCGTTCGTCGGGGATCAGATCTCCCAGCGACCAGCCCGATTCACTCTGGTCGGACTGCGGGGAGCAATTATAAAGCTGAATCGCCTTCTTCAGGATGCTCAGCTTTTTCTTCGGCAGGCCCAGTTCCTGGGCGACTTCTTCGGAGGTCGGACTGCGCTTCAGCTGGTCCTGCAGTTTCGCGGTGGCCCGCCGCCATTTCGTCAGCAGTTCCACCATGTAGGCGGGGATGCGGATCGTCTTGGCGGAGTTGACCAGAGCGCGCTTGATGGACTGCTTGATCCAGTAGCTGGCATAGGTGCTGAAGCGAGTGTTCATATCCGGGTCGAAACCCTCGACCGCACGCAGCAGTCCCAGGTTTCCTTCCTCGATCAGATCTTGAAGAGGCAAGCCTTTATTGGCATATCCCCGGGCGATATTCACGACCAGTCGGAGGTTCGCACGGACCATGCGGTCACGGGCGGCGGTATCGGACTGGGCGATAGCACGGGCGAGATCTTTCTCTTCCTGCGCGGTCAAGAGCGCGGTTTCGTTGATCTGGCGGAGGTAGGTCTCCAGGGGGCTTTGAACGGCAGCTGAGGCGCGGCGGCGCGTTGTCGTCTTTTGCATGGAAGGTCTGGCATTTCTCTCAGGAGTGAAATTGGGGTCATAGAGCCTCACGGGAACCCTCTTGTGTCACCACGAGGTCTTCCCGATCGCTCAGTCCAGATGATCCGCAAAGCCGATCTATGACACGGAACCTGCTCGAGCCGCACACTTGGCCCGGCGAGCCGTTCAGACGTGTCTCAACTCCCTAATAGAGCCAGCCTTATTTCCTGTTTCGGAGAGCTGGGAACCACAGTTGAGTTGAGAAACACCTGAGCAACCCTCCTGGCAACTCCACAGGTTGAACGTAATGTTCTGTCCGGCGAATCCAGAAATAGTTATCGGGCTGACCTGTCACTCTTCGTGATCTGCGCAAGGGAAATAAAACCTTCCGGTTCCACAGACCTGTCCAATTGCGCAAAAAAAGCGGCCCCGCCGGTCATTCCGGCAGGGCCGCTTGTAACGATTATTCACTCTCGCGAGCGAGAACGGAGAACTACTCCTGCTCTCCCCCCATCGAGAACAGCGGGCCGGAACCGCCGCCGGTTCCACCCTTCAGTTCTTCGCGCGGGGTCGACGGAGCAGCCTCTCCACCTTCGGCGGCGGCAGCCGCGGCGGCCGCTGCGGCTTCCTCTTCGGATTCGCTCAGCTTGCGGCTCAGGCCGATCTTCCGTTCGTTGATATCCACGCGCAGGATCCGGACTTCGATCTCGTCTCCCACCTTCACGATGTCTTCGGGATTCTCGACCTTGCGGTCCGACAGTTCGGAGATGTGCAGGAGACCTTCGAGGCTCGGCTCCAGTTCCACGAACACACCGAAGTTCGTCAGCTTCGTGACCTTCCCCTTCACCAGGGAATTCGGGGTGTACTTCTCGGGAATGGTCGTCGCCCACGGATCCTGCTGCAACTGCTTCAGGCCGAGCGCGATGCGCTTCCGTTCCTGGTCGACCGAGATCACCTGGCAGGTGATCTTGTCGCCCTTCTGCAGCATTTCGCTGGCGTGCGAAATCTTGCGGGTCCAGGACATGTCGCTGACGTGCAACAGGCCGTCGATCCCTTCTTCGATCTCGATGAAGGCACCGTAGTTGGTGAGGTTGCGGACAGTCCCTTCGACGATCGTGCCGGGGGGATACTTGCCGGCGACGTTGTCCCAGGGATTCGGCTGGGTCTGCTTCATACCCAGCGAGATTTCCTGCTTTTCCTTGCTGATGCCCAGGATCACGACCTGCACCTTGTCCCCGATGGAGACCAGTTCGCTGGGGTGGTTGATGCGCTTCGTCCAGGACATTTCGCTGATGTGGACCAGCCCTTCGACACCTTCCTCCAGCTTGACGAAGGCACCGTAGGACATGACGTTGACCACTTCCCCTTCGACCTTCGTGCCGACGGGGTACTTCTCGGCGACCATTTCCCACGGGCTGGGGAACTTCTGCTTGAGTCCCAGGGCGATTTTTTCCCGTTCGGTGTCGACGTTCAGGACCATCACTTCGATTTCGTCGTCGATCTTCACCATCTCGGACGGATGGTTGATGCGGCCGTAGCTCATGTCGGTGATGTGCAGCAGGCCGTCGATCCCACCCAGGTCCACGAACGCACCGAAGTCGGCGATGTTCTTGACGACGCCCTTCCGGATTTCTCCGACGGTGATCTTGCTGAGCAGGTTCCGCTTCATGTCTTCGCGCTGATCTTCGATCAGCTTGCGGCGGGAGACCACGATGTTCCGGCGGGCTTCGTCGATCTTGAGGATCACGCACTCGATCGTCTTGCCGATGTAGTCGTTGATGTCGGAGGGGCGGCGAATGTCGATCTGGCTGGCCGGCAGGAAGACGTTCACGCCGATGTCGACGAGCATCCCACCCTTGATCTTGCGGACGACTTCACCCTTGACCTCATCCCCTTCCTTGTACTTGGAGATGACCACTTCCCAGCTGCGGATGCGGGAGGCCTTCTTCTTGGAGAGCAGGATCAGTCCCTGGGAGTCTTCAATTTCTTCCAGCAGGACTTCGATCTTCTGACCGGGTTCGGGAGCCGTTTCCTCTTCATCCCATTCGGCGAGGGGAACCACCCCTTCGCTCTTATAGCCCACATCGACCAGGACGTTGTCACCTTCCGTTCTCAGCACCACGCCGGGGAGAATGCTCCCGACGTCGAAGGAACTGGAGGTGTTAATGAGTTCGTCGAGACCCGTTTGTTCGCCCGTCGCAGCGGCCATCACTTCCTGGAGAGCGGCGGCGAATGTCTTTTCAAATTCGTCCTCGTCGATATTGAATTCACGAATGAGATTACGGTCAACCATGCTTCTAAACCCGTCCAATTCGAACTGGGTCTTCCACACGCTTATTCCACGGGGTATCTCCGAAAGAGGAACTCTTGCAGACGGGAGCCGGGGATGACAGAGAGGTGAGAAAGACCACGCACGAAAAAAAAGGAAATACGCCCCTCCGGGAAGAACTACTCGTTCCCCCTCAATACGGCGAGACGATGGAAAGGAAAATTATAGGTCTTTCCCCCTAACCTGACCAGCGCAAACAGGTTCTAAACAGGCCCGCGGAGGCAGTTTTGGAGAAAAACACTCCCTGGCCGGCCGGGGCGCTCCGCGCAGCGGAAGCTACCGGAGCCTCGCGCCAATGAACTTAACCGACCGGCGAAAACTTCCCCTGCGGCGTCTGGTGCAAAACCGGCTTCTGCGTCTTCTGCAGGGCCTGGATCTTCTCCTCAACCGCCGCCACGCCGTGGGGATCGTCGTGAATCTGGATCTCCAGCGTGGCCTTGTAGGTCCCCCCGGGCGGCAGAGTAATCACCCGTCCCTGTTTTCGTTCGAAGGTCTTCAAATTGGGGTAATTCGTCGCGGGCTCCAACCCTGTGACATAGCCATCCGCCTCAGCCTGTGTATTTTTCCAGATGGTAAAGCAGGGAAGTTCCATCTTGCTGAAATGCAGGCTGATCCCCTTGTCCCCGTGCGCATTCCGCAGCAGAACGAGCGTCTTCTGCTCCTTATCCGCCAGCAGGTTCATCCAGTAACACTGCTCGGTATACCCGGCGATCGGCTCGGAATAGACGTCGTATTGCGCCATCCCTTCGACCGCGCGGGCATCCCGCGGGGCCACTTCGATGACCGGCGCCACCACCTTCGCTTCTTTTTCCAGGAACGGCGGCCCCATATTCGTGTGATACAGCAATTCCAGTTCGGCGGGCACCCCTCGCATGTTGGTGACTTCGTCAATCAACACCAGCGAGTTCGACCCCAGTTCGCTCTCCACGGTCGACTTCAACCGCAAGGCCGGCCCGAACAGCATCGACTCGTCCATCACCCCCGTTACCGAAATCTTCGGCTTGGGATTGCTCGACAAGGCAGCCATGACCTTGTGCGCTGGTGTGTTCGCGATCTTGCCGTGCAGCGTCAGACTGGTACTGACCGGGTGACCTTCATTGTTCAGGATGACATCGTTCCCCGGCGCGCCATTGGAATCCAGGCCGCAACGGCACATCCACTCGTTGAACCCCGACAGCCACCCCAGACCGCCACGTTCGACCTGGTTGACGAAGGCGGGGTTCACGGGTGCTTTGACCGGGGAATGCCACCCCAGAAACAGGCCATTGTAAGTCCCTTTCCACAACCCCATCCCGCGCGTCGGCAACACGCTGACGGACAGCTTCCCGTTATTCAGTTCGACGACCTCGACCCCTTCGGAGAGCCCCCCACGGAGGACGTTGCGACGGATTCCCCAGTTCACACCGGTCGGGAACCAGTCCCGGGGCTTGTCGTTGTCCGGAAGCTGATTCGGGCCGGCGACAAAATTCTCCCGCCACACACCGCTCGCCACGTCCGTCAGAACCCATTGTTTTTCAGGCATGATCTCTCAGTCGTCCGCTAGTTTGGATATCAGGGAATCGGAGACCAGCGATTGTAAAGGGGGTTCCACCCCAATGCCATCTTCCTCGTATTCACAACCGTCGTTCTCTCCGCAACCCCTTGTTTTTCCCCGAAATTCCCTCGGAAGTGAGGTGACACCCACTCCCCCCTTCGGCTACATTACCATCACAGTTTCGAGTCAAAATTCCCGTCAAATCGATCAATCGCGAGTAGGTTTCATGGTGGATGATTCCGGGGACTTCAAGGAAGTTCCGTATTCCGAGGAATGGTATACCTCTCTCCGCGGCAGGCTGGGAGAAGGGATCTGTCGCAGGCTGGGAATCTATGCCATTCCCCGCTCCTCTCTCCTCTCTGTCATCATCCCCGTTTACAACGAACGGGCCACTCTCATGAACCTGTTGGATCGGGTGCGGGAAGTCCCGGTCCGCAAGGAGATCATCCTCGTCGATGACGGCAGCAAGGACGGTACCCGCGACCTGCTGCACGATCTCGAAAAGAATCCCCCCAACGATGAATTCAACACCGTCCGGGTTTTCTTTCACGAAGTGAACCAGGGCAAGGGGCGTGCCCTCCGGACCGGTTTCGCCCAGGCCACTGGAGACTGGGCCGTCGTCCAGGACGCCGACCTTGAATACGATCCCTCCGAGATTCCCCGCCTCCTGCAGCCCATCATCGAAGGGAAAGCGGACGTCGTTTATGGGTCCCGCTTCCTCGGGGATTACTCCCACCGGGTTCTGTACTACTGGCATTACCTGGGGAACAGGGGACTGACCACGATTTCGAACTGTTTCACCAACCTGAACCTCACCGATATGGAAACCTGCTACAAGGTCTTCAAACGCGAGGTCATCCAGGACATTCTCCCCACCCTCAAGCAGAACCGCTTCGGTTTCGAGCCGGAAGTCACCGCCAAGATCGCCCGCCGCAACTGCCGCGTCTATGAAATGGCGATCAGTTATTCGGGACGGACTTACGAACAGGGGAAGAAAATCGGCCTGAAGGACGCTTTTTCCGCCCTCTGGTGTATCATTCGGTTTGGCTGGGCTGACTGAAGATTGCAGCGGTTGGGAATCGCATTTGCGACACACCAATTGCGACAGACAGGTCCCGGCCCAGCGGCGGGACGGACTGCATCCGCGACTGAAGGACAAATTTAAGCATGTCAGAGGAAGACAAAACACCGCGCGGCGAAAATTCCGACCCCAAGCTCAGGCTTCGGGACGCCGGCTCGCGGATGACCCCCAACGCCTGGATGGCCATCGTCCTGATCTCCCTCTGCGTGATTATCGCACTCCTCTTGAGTGCCCTGAATATCCAGACCTCTGAAGTCACCTACAGCTTCTTCCGCGAACAACTCGCTAAAGACCCCACCAACGTTGAATTCGTCGAGTTCCTGGGCGAAGACCTCAGCGGCCGCTGGAAAGAACCACCCACCGATCCCAAGACCAATCGCGTTCTCAACAAGGCATTCAGTACGACGATGCCCTCCGTCGAGGACCGGGAACTGATCCCGCTGCTCGAAAAGCAGAAGGTTCAATACCGCTCCATCCGGATCACCTGGGGTCCGGGGACCATGATCCTCGTCAGCCTCATCGGTCCGCTGCTCATCATCGGCTTCTTCTGGTACACGTTCCGCCGTTCCAATGATCCCATGTCCGCAGGAGGAATGTTCGGGAACTTCGGCCGCAGTCCCGCCCGTCGTTTCTCCCCCTCGTCACAGGCGACGACCTTCAAGGATGTCGCCGACATGGAAAATGCCAAACAGGAACTCGTCGAAGTTGTGGAATTCCTGAAGAACCCGACCAAGTTTCAGCGCCTCGGCGCGACGATCCCCAAGGGGATTCTGCTGATGGGGCCCCCCGGTACCGGAAAGACCCTCATGGCCCGCGCCACCGCCGGCGAAGCCGGAGTCTCCTTCTTCTCAATCAACGGGTCTGAGTTCATCCAGATGTTCGTCGGTGTCGGTGCCAGCCGCGTCCGCGATCTCTTCCAGACCGCCAAGGAAAATTCCCCCTGCGTCATCTTCATTGATGAAATCGACGCCGTCGGACGTGTCCGCGGTGCCGGTGTCGGTGGCGGTCACGATGAACGGGAGCAGACCCTCAACCAGATTCTTTCCGAAATGGACGGCTTTGCGCAATCCGACGCCGTCATCGTTCTTGCTGCCACGAATCGCCCCGACGTTCTCGACCCGGCGCTCCTCCGCCCGGGACGCTTCGACCGCCACGTGACCGTCGACCGCCCCACGCGCAAGGGACGCTTCGAAGTCCTGAAGGTCCACTGCCGAAAGGTTCCCCTCTCGGACAATGTCGATCTGCAGCGGATCGCCGACAGTACCATCGGCTTCTCCGGCGCCGATCTCAAGAACCTCGTCAACGAAGCCGCGCTTCTCGCCACCCGGGCGGGCAAAAATTCTGTCGAGATGGACGACTTCGAAGCCGCCCGCGACAAGGTCCTGATGGGCCCCAAACGCGAGGAAATCCTGAATCAGCACGAACGGGAAATGACCGCTTATCATGAGGCGGGGCACGCGCTCCTCGCCTGGGTTCTCCCCGACGTCGATTCCGTCCACAAGGTGACGATCATTCCCCGCGGTCGTGCCCTTGGCGTCACCCAACTTCTCCCCGATGAAGACTCCTACAACATCGGCGAACGCCGCCTCCACTCTCAACTCACGTTCATTATGGGAGGCCGCGCCGCTGAGAAACTCGTCTTCGATGAATTCAGCGCCGGAGCCGAGGACGATCTGAAGAAAGCGACGCAACTCGCCCGCCGCATGGTCGGACACTGGGGCATGAGTGAAGCCATCGGCCCGGTGGCTTTCCGTCAGGGGGATGAGCATCCCTTCCTGGGGAAGGAGATGAGCGAAAGCCGCGAGTTCAGCGAAGCCACCGCCCACGTCATCGATCAGGAAGTTCAGAAATTCCTGAACAATGCCTCTGCGCGGGCGACGCAACTCCTCACCGAATTCCGCCCCAAGCTCGACGCCCTCGCCAGGGCTCTCCTCGAAAAGGAAAGTATCGATACGGAAGAAGTGAAGCAGATCCTCGGGGAACGTCCCCCCAAAGTCCGCAAAGGGGCCTTCGACGCCTGAGTGCGGGAATTGGAGCTCACGCATGTCCGTTGAAATACGAGAGCTCATTGCCGCGGCCAGAAAAGTCCAAGGCGATTTTCGTCTGACTGAGGATCTTACGGCGGGAGGTGTGGGAGCGGCCCTCCTGACGCGTTCTGGGAATATCTTTACCGGAATCTGCCTGGATCTGACCTGCGGCCTGGGGATGTGTGCCGAACGGGCTGCTGCCGCGGAGATGCTGAAATCACGCGAAACCGAGGTGATCCTCATGGTCGCTGTGGGGGACACACAAATCCTGATGCCCTGTGGTTGCTGTCGCGAAATCCTGCTGCAGATTGATCCCAGAAATCTGGAGACGGGTATTATCGTCGGTGAAGACAAAATCGTCCCGCTTCGGACATTAATCCCCGATCACTGGCTGGCTCGGTGACCCGCTCGCCCCCGCCTCGTCCCTCGGCTATAATTGTCCCGGTCGCGCAGTTTTTCGGCCGCGGACTTCTCGAGACACGGGGCCATTCGGAGGCTTGGATGTTGTTACTTCGTTCGTTGGGATTCGCGTTGCTCCTCGCAACTTCTCTCTCCGCCGCCGACCTCAATCCACTGCTGGAAACCATCCTCACGGTCGATCAGCAGGGGAAAGGGCACAAGGCCGCCGTCGCCGCGTTGAAGGAACTGGAGCAACAGCCGGCGGCCGCGCTGCCGACCATCCTTGCCGCCTTCGACAAATCGAACCCCGTCTCCGAGAACTGGCTGCGGGGGGCCGTCGAAACCATCTTCGATCGCGCTCTGAAAACCAAGCAGGAGATCCCCCGCGATCAACTTGAAGCGTTCGTCCTCGATTCCACTCACTCGGCCCATGCCCGCCGCCTCGCTTATGAATGGCTCCTCAAATCCGACCCCGGCCTGGCTGACCGTCTCATCCCCAAGATGCTGAACGACCCCAGCGTGGAATTCCGCCGCGATGCCGTCCAGCGTTTGATCGACCAGGGGAAAAAAGAACAGACGGCCATGAAGAAAGAGGAGGCGATCAGGCTCTACGAACAGGCCTTCGCCGCCGCCCGCGACCCTGACCAGATGGATGCGCTCTTCGACACTCTCAAAGAGCTCGGCAAGCCGGTCAATCTGCAGCGCCAGCTTGGGCTGATTACCAAATGGCACATCATCGGCCCCTTCGATCACCGCAAGGGAATCGGCTTCGACAAGGTCTATCCCCCCGAGACCGAAATCGATCTGAAGAAAACCTACCCCGGACTTATGGGGGACGTCGCCTGGGTGCAGAAGGAAAGCACCGACAAGCACGGCGTCCTTAATATCGCCACGCTCTTCGCCCCGCATAAAGGGGCCGTCATGTACGCCACCCAGACTTTCAACGCGGACAAGGACCGCGATGTTGAAATCCGCCTGGGCACCCCCAACGGCTGGAAACTGTGGGTCAACGGCAAGCTCGTCTTCGCCCACGAGGAATACCATCGTTCGATGCGCCTCGACCAGTTCCAGGTCCGCACGCATCTGCACGCCGGCCCGAACCAGATTCTCCTGAAAGTCTGCCAGAACGAGCAGACCGAGGACTGGGCACAGCGTTACCAGTTCCAGTTGCGCGTCTGCGACCTGACCGGCGGTGCGATTCTTCCGACCACCGCCGTCAGCTTTTTAGCACAGGAACGCAACTAACTCTCCCTCTCAACCTTCTCCCCGGCTGGGAGAAGGTGGCTGACAAGCCGGACGAGAGAGCCGTATATCGAATGTCTCTGCTCACAGAGCAGGGGACTAGACCATCCGGGCCGAACGCCGCGGTGCACTCCGCCGTCCGCTCGATGCCGCACGGCTTTCCGTGGAGGAGGAACTTGCGACCCGTGCCTCCTTGGGCCGGAACGCTTCAAAGTTTTCCACCGCGTAAGCATCCAGCAGCACTCCGGTCCGCATCTCGATGCTCGTCAACTGCGGACCTTCTTCGCGCGTCACGAAGGTGAACGCCGAGCCTTCCACCCCCGTCGACAAACGTCCCGTTCGTCCGATCCGGTGGATGTAGTCGTCGCAGAATTCCGGAATATCGTAATTGATGATGTGCGAAATTCCGCTCACGTCGATCCCGCGCCCCATCACGTCCGTCGCGATCAGGAGGCGAATCATCCCTTCCCGGAACTTCTTCATTACCCGGTCCCGCGTCGATTGGGGCAGGTCCCCGTGAATCGCGGCCACCTGGGGCAGCTTCTTCGAAATCCGGTCGTGGAGCTTGTCCGCGCCGCGCTTCGTTCGCGTGAACACGATTACCTGCTTCGGCTTCTCGCGTACCAGCAGACGGAGCAGCAGGTCGAACTTCCGGTCCTCGTCCACGGTCACGTAATACTGACGGACCGCATTCGTGATGACCTGGTCCTCGGACAGATCCACGCGCTGGGCATTCCGCATGTACCGCTGCGCCAACCGTTCCACCGGCGGGGGCATCGTCGCGGACAGCAGCAGCGTCTGCCGTTCCGTGGGACACTTCTTCAGGATTTTCTCAATGTCCGGACGGAAACCGATGTCCAGCATGCGGTCCGCTTCGTCCAGCACTACGATCCGGATGTCACCCAGTTTCAGCACGCCACGCGTGATCAGGTCAATGATCCGCCCGGGCGTCCCGACGACCAGTTGCGCACCACGCTTGAGGCCTTCGATCTGCTTGCGGATATCCCGGCCACCGACGCAACAGACCGTCTGGATGTCGCTCTCGCCGGACAGCTTCCGCGCTTCGACGGCGACTTGTTCGCTGAGTTCCCGGGTCGGCGTCATTACCAGCGCCTGCAACTCGTAGCGTTCCAGGTCCATTCGCTCCAGGATCGGAATCACGAACGCGCAGGTTTTTCCCGTTCCCGTTCGTGCCTGTCCCGTGCAGTCCCCCCCCTGAATCGCCAGCGGAATAAACGCGGCTTGAATCGGACTCGGGGTTTGATAATTAACAGCTTCGAGTGCTTTCATCCGGGCAGCACTCAGCCCCATCTGGTGGAATCCAGAAACGGATTCCGGGTCTGACTTGGTCAACCAACCATCTCCTTAAACATATTGCCGGCCATTACTTCCGGCTTCGCATCGAGCTCTCACCCGGAATGAAGCATCAGGTGATAAAAGGGCTCGTCACTTCGCAATCCGCACGTATTGATGAGCCAGAGTGTAAACCACCCATCAACTTACGTCAATTCGAACCTTCCGCTCATGCCGTTCTTCATCATTTTTTCCCCGACTTCAGCCAAGACTATTGACGAGACGATAATTGATGTGTAAACTATTTCCATGTCGCCCATCACAGGAAATAACATGAGCCTTCAAACCGAACTCAAAAGAAAACCCTTTCGAGTCCTCGAGCAGGAAGCCCTGCTGAACCTCGTGCGCACCAGCGACCAGTTTCAGCTCGCTTTCACGCGCCTCTTCCGGGACTACGAACTCACCACCGCCCAATACAACGTCCTCCGCATCCTCCGGGGGGAAGGGAAGCCGCTTCCCATCTTGGAGATTGCGAACCGGACCATCACCGTCGTCCCCGGCATCACCGGCCTGATCGACCGCCTCGAACAGGCGGGTTGGGTCAAACGGGAACGTTGTGCCCAGGACCGCCGCGTCATCTATGTCGCGCTCAGCCCCAAAGCCCTCAAAGTTCTCGCTGAAGTGGATGAGCCCCTTATGAACCTGCACCGCAAACTCCTGGGCCATTTGTCCAAAACGGAATTGAAGGAACTGACGCGACTCCTCGAAAAAGCCCGCTCCTCACTCGCCGACACCGACGGCTGATTTTTTTAACCAAATACCTGACATATCAACTATTCGCTCGCACACAAACTTAAGGAACCGAATCATGATCCAGATTCGCAAGGCCGCCGAACGAGGCCATTTCAATCATGGCTGGCTCGATACCTGGCACACCTTCTCCTTCGCCGACTACCACGACCCGGATTATCACCAGTTCCGCAGTCTGAGAGTCATGAACGAGGACACGGTCGCCCCCGGCAAGGGGTTCGGCATGCATCCGCACCGCGACATGGAAATCGTCACCTATGTTCTCTCCGGTGCCCTGCAGCACAAGGACAGCATGGGGAACGGCGAAGTCCTGCGCCCCGGCGAATTCCAGCGGATGTCCGCCGGCACGGGACTGCTACACAGCGAGTTCAATCCCTCCGCCACGGAACCGGTCCACCTGTACCAGATCTGGCTCTTCCCGGAAAAGAAAGGGATTACCCCCAGCTATGAACAACGCGCCATTCCGCAGGACGAAATGCAGAACCGGCTGCGGGTCGTCGCGTCGCCGGATGGCCGCGATTCGTCGCTGACCATCAACCAGGATGCGCAGATCTACCTGGCGAATCTCGCCGCGGACAACTCCGTCGTGCATGAGATTCCGCAGGGACGACACGCCTGGTTGCAGGTGCTCCGAGGTTCGGTCGATCTGAATGGCCACACTCTCGGAGCAGGGGATGGAGCCGCGGTCAGCGAGGAAGAATCCCTCACCCTCCGCGCCACGACTCCCGCCGAGGTCATGCTCTTCGACCTGAATTGATCTCTCTCACGGGTGCCATGCCCGCATCGCCCGCAAGGGGAGGGCGGGCATGCCTCGTTTCCCCTTCAAAACGTGTCCGCACTTAAAAAAGGAAACCCAATCATGCAAACTCTCCAAGGCATCGTCACCGTCCTCGGCCGTATCGCTCTCTCCACGATCTTCCTGATGAGCGCCGTCGGGAACAAAATCCCTCAATTCAGCAACGTCGTGAAATACATGGAAGCCAACGACGTCCCCGCGCCCCAGATCCTCCTCCCCAGCGCGATCGTCTTTCTAATCGCCGGCTCTCTTTCCGTCATTCTTGGCTTCAAGGCCCGGATCGGCGCTACGCTGCTGCTCGTCTTCCTGATCCTCGCCACGTATTACTTCCACGATTTCTGGACACTCACCGACCCGCAACAGGTCCAGATGCAGATGATCCAGTTCATGAAGAACCTCTCGATGGCGGGGGCGATGCTCTTATCATGGCCAACGGTTCCGGCCCCATGAGCTCGACCACCGTCTTCCCAAGGCTGTTCAGGCCTCCGTTTGATCATCAGGTGACGCATCTCCCACACGCCGGAGAACCGGCGTGTGGGAGATCTCACTTCGCCACCCTCTTCCCCACTTCATCTCTCTTTTTCATCCCTGGAAAAATGTACCCTCTCCCCGTTTTCCATCCCCCTCAGATAACGTTCCCCAACAGTTGTGACGGAGCGGGAAGAGACCCACAGAGACTCCAATCTCGTGTTCTGAAATGCTTTAACAACACCTTCCATGTGCCGGTCCCCAAATCCGTCGCCGCTCAGGGACAGCGTCTCCAGTTTCGTCCCCTTGGCCAACGGCTCGAAATTGGTCCCCTGAACTGATGCGGCGTCGAGGGTTAAAGAGGTCAGCCTCGGAAACTCCGCCAGGATTCTCAGCCCCTCATCACTGATCCGTAGCTCTGCCAGATCCAGTCTCTGCAGCGACTTCA
This sequence comes from Planctomycetales bacterium, assembly GCA_046349635.1. Classification (GTDB taxonomy): domain Bacteria; phylum Planctomycetota; class Planctomycetia; order Planctomycetales; family Planctomycetaceae; genus JAXMBX01. Next base: position 111,294 of record JAXMBX010000006.1, on the reverse strand, counting down.
ACCGGACAAGTTTTTTTAAGTCGCTGTCGGACAGCCCTGGTTTCCGGATCGACAGACTCTCTAGAGAATGGCATCGATCCAACACGCTCATCAATTCCTCTGTGATTTCTTTCGGCTCCAGATGAACGTACTTCAATCTCGGAAAATCCAGCAGTTTGCGATACTCGATTTGTGAGCCGAGAATCCCTTTTTGATCGTCGACCGATTCAATTACGATTTTCGACCCCCACCCTTCAGGCCATGGGATCAGAACATACCAGTCTGTGAATGGGATTTGAATCGAATATGCCTCAGAGGACGCGTAGGGAGTTCCTACGAGTACCCCCTGCGAATGCAGCAAGTCTGCCGTCTGGAACTCCCGCTGAATCAGGAACACATGTTGCGCGGCTAGTGCTGCTACGACCAACACGCCGACGCAGATGATCCTCACCCCCCACCGGAGTCTTCCCCAGCGGTGCGATCTCACCTCCTTCACCTGTTCCGCTGCGCTGCTGTTCACCTGCGCTCCCCCGCAGGGCGGCTCACGGGTTCTTCACGAAACTCAGCCCCGGATCGTTCGGCTCGCCTCCGACCATCAGGAAGTTCAAGTGGGTCGGATCGTTCAGCGTGACCTTCGCCAGCATTGTGCCGCCACTGTCCGGCTCCAGCGCCAGCGTCACCTGATCCACCGCAAACACCCCGCGCACCACCTGCGAGGATTTCCCCTGCGTGAACTTCCAGATAAACGTTCCGTTCTCGTTGAGCGTCAGGTCGTACTGCGCTCCCATGCTCTCCGCTTTCCAGCGCCCCTGCAGTTGCTTCGCCGTTACTGCCGGTCCCGTCGCCTGAACTTCCGGGGCGGGGGAGGGGGTCTCGCTCCCCTCTTTCGGAGGCGTCAATGCTCCCAGCAACCTGCTGATCAGCTTGTCGTTGGGCAACTGTACCTGGGCCGCCTTCAATTCCTTCGCGGCGTTTTCCGCGTAGTTACACGTCAGGTAGTGATACGCCAACAGGAAATGTCCGTCCGAGGAATTCGGATTCGCCTTGGTGAACTCCTCCAGCGCGCGCAGCTGCTTGGTGTAAATCTCGACGTTCGGATAGGCACTGCTCAAAGTCGTCCAGTCCCAACCCGGTCCGGCCGAGAGCACCGCGTAGATTCCCGCCGCCGCTTCGGGATACCGCTGCAGGGCAAACAGGATCAGGCTCCGGAATTCATGCACCACGGCATCGTTCGGCATGGTCTTGAGTGCCGTATCCACGGAGGCTAACGCCCCTGGATAATTCCCGTCATAAAACGCGCTCCGCGCCGCGTCAAAGGCCTGCATCCCGGGAGAGTCAGGGTCGGAAGCATTTTCCGCTCCGGCAGCCGCGCTTCCGCCATCGCCCCCTTGCACGTCGTTGTAAATCACGATCGGCTGCGAATAGTCATATCCCCCGCCGCCACCACTTGCATACGGATTGGAATAATCCCAGTACCCGAATCCATACGCCAATCGGTTGACTCCCCACATCGTCAACCCGAATGCCGCGGCCCCCGGATAATTACTCCACATGTAGCCCCACCCGGCCCCCGGGTACCAGTTGCCGTGCCAGCAACCGTTATAGAAGCCGTGGTGATACATGTTGTCCTGGGCAAAATTCTGCCAGTCCTCACGATTCTGATCCCGCCAGTTCTGGCGATCTTCGCGGTTCTGGTCTCTCCAGTCCTGCCGATCCTGTTGGTTCCCCTGGCGATTTCCCTGTCGGTCGTCCCGGTTCCCCTGCCGGTCAGTTTGCCCGCTCGAGAGCTTGTCGTTCAACTGAGATCGTCGGTCTTCCATGGTCTGGGGCCGATTCGCCATCCGGTCCTGGAGACCCGATCCCTGGTTCGGCAAGCGCGATCCCGCTCCGCCGTCACCCAGTCCCGGCAAGCGCGTCGTCGAACCACCCTGTCCCGGTCGGTTCGCAGCCTGGCCGCCACCGATTCCCTGTCCGCCACCCGGACGAGTTGCGGGCAGAGTCGACGGACGATTCCCACTCCCAACCTCGGGGCGAGCGCCCGGTTGAATTTGTGGCCGATTTCCTCCCCCCCCCTGCGGTCTGTTCCCCCCCCCAATTTCAGGCCGGTTTCCGGGCTGAATCTGCGGTCGATTTCCCGGCTGGATCTGAGGTCGATTGCCGCCTCCTGCATTCGGTCGACCGCCGCCACCACCACCGCCGCCCGAAGGTCTGCTAAATGATGGTGCACTCCCTCCACCAAAATTTCCCCCACCTCCTCCGCCAACTCGGCCACCACCACCGCCGCCACCTCCTCCAAATCCTCCGCCTCCCCCGCGGCCACCTCCACCACCACCCCCCCGGCCAAACCCCCCTACCGGAGTATGCGCCGGAAAGCCTGCTGCCAGGAATGCCACGATCATCAGCCCCGCGATGGATTTCTTGTTCATGATCTCTCCCACAGAACTTCCCCTCAGGGAAGGTAAATACAAACGGACGGAAAGGGTGATGCCTGTTACTTCTGACCGGGCTTCGGAGGCCGGCGCACCACACGCACCACGCTGTCCGGAATCGACTGGTTCCCCAGGACTCGGGCCGTCGATGTAATTTCGTACCGGTCTACTCCCACCGGCGCAATCTTTCGCACGGCCGATCCTGTCTCTCCCTGCACGGTCGTCCCTTCCATTTTCACCAGCCAGTAGTCATCCACCGGCGTCCATGTCGATTCCCCAAACCCTCCGCTGTTGTCGAAGATCCACGACCGATAGACCCGCTTCGCGGCATCCCAGGCGATCCGTTGAGTTCCCTTCAGTTCGTTTCCCTGTTTGGTCTTCACCGTGTAGTGCTGAATCAGGAAGTTCCCATCCTCGCTCCATCGGCAGGTCGTCTCCACGCGCGAGTCCGCACTCTCATCCACCCATTCCCCCAGCAGCCACGTGAGTGCCTGCAGGCGGTCATGCGGCGTGTTCGAGGGTTCTTCGGCGAAATCCCGGATCCGCGCGATCATCCATTTCCCATCCCGCTTCAGATACACCACCGTGTAAGGACTGACCCCTTCCGCTTCTTTGTTATTCAACACGGTCGTGCTCGTCCCGTCCTCGACCGCCACGTCCCCGGTCAACAACCGAACCGATGTGACCTCCGTTGTCAATTTCATACCTGGCGAGTCTTTGAACACACCCGCGAAACGTTCGACGATCCCCGCACGGCCTTTCACCACTTCGCCGTCCGCATCGGCCACTTCCGCATTTTCGAGGAACAGCCCGCCCAGCCCCTGCGCGTTACCGGCGTTAAACTGCTTCACGAATTCCCTGGAAGCGGCACGCACCAGTTCCAGCTCCTGCTGCTCAGCGGCGGCGGCTTTAGAATCGGGGGCTGCGGCAAAAGTTCCCGCGGCAGGCCCCAGGACCAGACACACCAGCCACAGGACGACGGTCCAATTCCACGGAATGGTCGGTTGACGCATGATTAACTCCTCGATGTGAATTCCCTGCGCGGATGATCCGAGCGGAAAATTGTGTGCCCCGCAGGTCCATCCAGCCTGCTGAAACTGACCTGTCTAGATGAGATTGAGATTTGGGAACAAAAGAGAGGTTCGGACCACAAGCTGATTGGCCCGACGTGTGCGCCCTGATTATAGATCCTTTGTTCCGAAAAAATCACTGAATTTCAACGTGGGCCGGTTCAGTTTTTTGCACGTATTCCTTTTTAGCCGGAGCGTGTGTCCGCTCCATTTGATCTTCTCTTTTGCTTTTTCCATACTGCAATCACAATTCTTCGCGATTGTCTTTCACTGGGAGATTCTCTCCTCCGCCTTCAGGATCGCAAACATGTCTCCACAGATCTGGCCCGTCGTGGGCAATGCTTTGACTCTGTTTGGCCTGATGATTCTCGCCCCGATCTTCGGCTATGGCTGCGGCCTGCGCGTCCGGGCACGTCGTCCTGACCACAAAGACCACGCCCAGCTCGGGACGATCCAGGGAGCTGTGCTCGGACTCCTCGCGTTGATCCTCGGCTTCAGCTTCGCCTCCGCCGCCGGACGATTCATCGACCGCCAGGATTTCATCGTTCAGGAAGCCAACGCCATCGGCACCGCTTATCTCCGGGCCGATCTTCTGGAGGAACCCTTTCGCTCCAATTACCGCGAGCTGCTCCGCCAGTACACCGCGTCCCGCATCAAGCTCCTGCAGACGCTGGATATCAAGGCCGTGGACTTCGTCATTCGGGAATCGACGGATCTCCACCCGAAAATGTGGCAGGTCGCGGTCGATGGGGTCAAGAAAACAACCCACTATGACGTGACCGTTCTCTCCCCTTTGAATGAAGTGATCGACCTGCACACCAGCCATCTGGCCATCATGCGCCGCCACATCCCCCCTCTCGTCGTCATCCTCCTGATCGTCAATGCAATCATCGCCCTGATGCTCGTCGGCTATGGCAACGGACTCGCAGGCAAGCCCAGCACCGTATTGACCACCGGCCTCACCTTCCTGATTTTTTCCGTGCTGTGGATCACCGTCGATCTGGACTACCCCCGCCTGGGCATTCTCCGCATCGGCCATCAACCCATGATCGAACTCCAGCAATCGCTGAAGTGATCGCCAAAAGGCGTGTTTCGACGATTAATTCCCGTCGGCTTTATTGACCGCCTCCATCCTCCTCCGCAACCCGTCATCCCCCTGCACAAACACCTCCGGCCGCGATTTCTTGAACGCCAGTACGCCTTCGCCGCTTGAAGCCGTCCCGAACAAACTCAGCTGCTTCAACGCCCCCATCTTCGCCACCGATTTCAATCCTTCATCACTGACCTTCACTTCAAAGAAGTTCAAGGTTTGAATGTTCGTCATTTCAGACAGGGCTCGCAGAAATGTGTCCGTCACCGCTGGGGTCGACAGGGTGAGTCGCTTCAACGACGACTCGCGGAAGGCCATCACCATCCCCTCAATCTGCGGATCTCCGAACCCCTTCCCCTGCAGGTTGAGTCCCTCCAACTGCAAAGCCTTCCCCATCAGTTCAAAGTCCGCCCCCTGAATCTCCACCGCTTCGATACTCAGGTATGTCAGCCGGGGAAACTCCGCGAACGCTTTCAAGCCCTCATCGCTGATCCGCAGCACCCCGACTTCCAGGCTCGTCAACTGTTTCAGCCGCGTCAGCATTTTCACTTCCACGTCCGTCAACTCGGACTTCGAAAACGTCAAGCCCCTCAGGGCAGCACAACGTGACAACGTCTCCACCATCTCATCCGTCACACGGCCCCGTTCGAGATGCAGAGACCTCAAGTTCGGAAACGCGAGCAGGCTGCGATACTCCACTTTCGAACCGAATGCCCCCTTGTAGTCCGCCACCGCTCGAATCGCGAAGTCCGGGTGCGGCATCATGGATCCTGGAAGCCACACTCTCCATCCCAGATACGGGATTTGAAAAGAAGGCCGATCCGGCGGAGACAGATGTGCATCCAGCAACACCCCCTGAGCCCTCAACTCTTTCGCGGTTTCGATCGCACACTGGACCCGCCACCACTGCCAACCCAAGATCACCCCTGCTACCACAGACCCCGCGCACAGGACGAGAAGGGGGATTATCCACTTCCTCGGTAGTCTTGCTCGACGAGCAACCTGCTCATGAGGGGGCTGCGTCGGTGTCTCCGAGTCGGGCATGGCAAGTTACTGACTTCAGAGGATGTGACGCTCCACAATCACTTTTGAAGTGAGGTACAGCCGGCGTTCAAATGGACGTCAGACGCCTCAGTTTCGGCGGCGGTTGCCACGGGGAAGATTCTTAATCTTCGCGAACTCTTTGCGGTCCAGCATGCCGTCCTTGTTCGAGTCCAGGCCGGTCAGCAGGAAGTTGAGCATCTGGTCGTTCGGCTTGCCGCGACCGGACAATTCCTCGAACAACTTGATCTCGTCCTTCGACAACTTATCGTCCCCGTCCTCGTCCACCATGTCGAACAGGTACTCGGGGTTGCTGGGCGACATCAGGTTCATCGCGGCCACATCCAACTTTGCAGACGGCTTCGCATCCGGATAATAATATTCCATATATCCCAGCAGCATCTCATCCTGGGTCTGTGGCCCCCAGGAGACGGTCACCTTGGGATTGGGATTCGCAGGGTTCTTGTCGCTGTTGTCGAACCAGGATGTATACGTGATCCGCGAACCTTTCTTGATCAGCAGCGGATCCGCGTAACGGTAAATTAACTGCCAGTTGAAGTCGTAATGCGGCACGTCGAGCAGCGTGCTTTTTTTTCCTTCCGGGTCCGTCAATTCATACCGCGCCGCCTTCCCGCGCAGGTGCATGTGCGGCAGGTAGCCGAGGACACGAATGTCCGTCGGCAAACGGATCGATGCGGAATCCTGAAAGTTCGCATCCCCCGGCGGAATCTTGAACCACGTATTCACCAGGCTCGTCACCAGCACCTCATGTTCCGGTGGCTGCTTGGCAAACACGAAACCCACACGGGTCTGGTCCTTCGTCTCGGTGCCGTTCGGCGTGTAGTGCATCTGGAACCGGAGCTTCGTTCCCTTCGGAAGGCGCTTCGCGAAGCCATCGGGATAGATCAGCGTGCTATTGCCGGGAACGTACACGGCGAAATAACCGAGCCGTTCATCCGCCTGCCGTTCTCCCCCCTTCTGATTCGGAGGGTAAGCGAACACGATCACGTGATGCACGACTTCGCGAGCGGTGGGACGAACTTCTAACGCCTGCACCCACTTATCCTCGGTCAGTTTTGTCTCGACGACCGCGTCGTAGTAGTCCATGGTGCCTGTCGCCTTGATGTCGACCGGCTGCGGAAGCTGGTAAATCACATCCGGAGTGCCGATCACCCATTCCCCGGGACTCTGGAACGGAGCTGGTGCCTCTTTGGAATCTCCCTCCTTTTTTCCCGTATTCAGCCAACTGTTGAGGGTCTTCTTTTCCGCGTCCGTCAGGGAGCGGTCATTCACCCAGGGAGTCGGCTGTTTCTGGTCTTTTTCCACGGCGAACCACGGGGGCATCGTCTTCTTTTCAACGACGGTCTTGATCATGCTCGCATGATCGACCACGTCCTGGTAACTGGTCAGCGTGAACGGTGCCACCCCTCCGGTGCGATGGCACTCCACGCAGTTCTGCTGCACGATCCGCGCGATTTGGTTGTAGTACGTGGGAGCATCCTCGGCCTTGGGAGACTTCGTGGGGGCGAGTTCCAGCGTGCAGCCGGGAGCGTCCGTGGCGGCAATCCTGGGGCGTTCCCCGCGCAGAAGTGCATCGAGCGCATCCCGCAGGTAAGATTCCCGCGGCTTGTCGAGTGAATACCCGAAACCGTACTGGTCGTCGACGGCCCCGTGGTAGACCACGGTCTGAGCCGAATCGAGAACGATCACATCCGTCGTCGTCGAAGCTCCCAGAACGCGGGACAGATCGTTGCTCTTGTCGTGGACGTATTCCACGTGGGCCTTGAAGGAATCCGCCGCCGCTTTCATTGTTTCCGGTTTATCGGTCGCGAACGGATTGACCAGGACGAATTCAATGTTGAATGAACCAAACTTCTCAGACAAGGAGACCAGAGACGGGAGATATTTTTTGCTGAGAGGGCAACTGGTGCTCGTCAGTGCAAAAACTGTGTACTTATGTTCCTTGCAGTCGCTGATCCTCGCCGACTTGCCGGTGAGGGTCGTGTAATTGAAATCGGGAATCCGCCGACCTACTCCGTGTTCAGAAGCCTTGATGAACCGCGGCCCCTGGCGGACGGGTGACTCTTCTAAGGCCCCTTTCTGGTCCGGTGTTCGGGATTTCGGATCATCCTCCTCCGTTTTTGAAGGAGTCACCTTTTTCACCGCGACGAGTTCTTTCTTTGACTTCTTCGACGCCGCATCCTTTGATGATTCCGCTGGATTTTCCGCCGCGGGTTTCATGTCCGCGGACTGGGTCGCGGCGAGGATCCGGGGAGCGTTTTCCTGGGCTTCTTCCAGCGTGACCTTTCCATCCCCGTTTCCGTCCAGCAGGCGAAACAGAATCGGCTGCGGCAACTCGGCGGACGTGACAACCCCATCCTTGTTCTTATCGTATTTCGCAAACTGCTCGGTGACCGGATCGGCGGCAAAGAGTGAACACGAAACAAATCCAGCCAATACTGCCAACGGCAAGACACGATTCCTCATGAATCCAACTCCAAACAAAACGAACTTGCGTGCAGACGTGATGACAGACGAGTGGCGGTTGGAGGCAGAAGTACTTCGACAGCCATGCGGCCCCGGCACGGCAGTATCTGCCCGATCTCAACATTACCTGCGGTGACCAGCCGCAAGTCCCAACCATTGACCTCAGAGAAGCGTATTTCCAGAAATGTCTTGAAACGACCTTTCGTGGTGTTCCTCGATTGTATTCGATGCATCAGCATTCGATAATGCAAAATCCCTCGATTCGCCTCGACTTTTTCAAGGTTTCAAACATTCCATTTCAGGTCGATTTCTTCCGAAAATCCTCACAACCTCGTCTGGACCCTGCATGCCCGCGGAACGCATCCTGATCACCCTCTGCACCTACAACGAGGCGGAGAATCTGCCCCTGCTGGTCCCTGAAATTCAGAACATCGCACCGCAGGCGGATTTGCTGGTGGTCGATGACAACTCGCCGGATGGGACGGGGAAACTGGCCGATGAAATGGCGTTGCGCGATCCCCGCATCCGGGTCCTCCACCGGACCGGCAAACTGGGACTGGGAAGCGCTACACTCGCGGCGTTCAAATATGCCATCGATCAGGGGTATGACTATGTGCTGAATCTGGACGTCGATTTCAGCCATCATCCCCGGCATATCCCGGCCATCCTCGCTTTGATGGACTCGAAATCGAAAGACCGCACGGACGTGGCCATCGGCTCCCGGTATGTGACAGGGGGAAAAATCACCGGCTGGAGCCTGAAACGGCATTTCATGAGCCGGGGGGTGAACCTCTACGCCCGTCTGCTATTGGGGCTGCGGACCCGGGACAACAGCGGCGCGTTCCGCTGCTACCGGATTTCCGAGTTGAAAAAGCTGGATTTCGATCGGATCCGCGCAACCGGATACGCTTTTCAAGAGGAGATCCTGTATCGCTGCAAGCGACTGGGCTGCCGGATTCAGGAAACCCCTATTGAGTTCAAGGACCGGGAGCGGGGCCAATCCAAAATCCACATGGGGGAAGCGGTCGGGGCGTTATTCGTGATTCTGCGCCTGGGGCTGGAGAATCTCTTCGGAACGCCGGTCCAACGGCCGGCGGGGAAATAGCCGGTCCGGTGCAGGCTCCTCGGCCAAAACCCACGAGGCGGCAGTGACTTACACCGCCAAAATCGAGTGGGCCGGAGAGGTCAAAACCGGTGATTTGAACTATTACCGAAGTTTTACACAGCGATGACTGAGGATTGACGACTCAGAAATAAGATTCTCGCGATGGCGTGCAGATGCCAACGGAATGATCCGTTCCTGCAGGCCGCAATACAGCAAGACCTCACCAAGGACTGATGAGGCAAGGAGTCAGCGATGTCACTCGATTCTCATCAACCCCGTCAGGTCGAACGTCCCGTGGATCTCGCTCCTGGCGCTCCGGTCGTTTCCCGTCCCAAGCGCGGCCCGGTTGCCAAGAAACGGCAGCCCTTAATCGATGCCTCTGAAAGGATCGATTTCACGGTCACGAAGACAGCCTCGCTCTGGAAGGAGCGTTTCCCGGATGGCCTTGATTGGCCCGTTGCCTTGTGGATGACCGGCATGCACATCGGCGCAGTTGTCGCGCTGTGGCATTTCAGTTGGGTCGGGCTGGCGACGTTCGTCGTTTTGCACTTCGTCACCGCCTGCCTGGGGATCACGCTCGGTTACCACCGCTTGCTGACCCACGGCAGCTTCCAATGCCCCGCCTGGGTGAAGTATGGCCTGGGACTCTGTGGCATGTTGTCGGCCGAGGGGAGCCCCATCATGTGGGTCGCCAACCACCGCAAACATCACGTCTTTTCCGATCTCGATGAAGACCCCCACTCCCCGAACGATGGCTTCCTCTGGTCCCACATCCTGTGGTTCCATCCGGCGATCAAGAAAGATGCCCTGGAGGCAATGTTCGTCCGCTGGGCTCCCGATATGTGGAAGGATCCGGGGTTCCGGTTCCTGCACAACTTCTTCCCGATTTTTGCGCCGCTGACCGGTGTCGCGCTGTATGCCTTTGGGGAATACTTCTTCCACCAGGGTTTGTCGGTCGTGTTGTGGGGACTCTGCCTGCGGACTGTCGTCTGCTATCACTGCACCTGGTTTGTGAATTCCGCGTCCCACATGTGGGGCTATCGGAACTACAACACCACCGACCGCTCCCGCAACCTGTGGTGGGTGGCGCTCCTCAGCTACGGAGAAGGTTGGCACAACAATCACCATGCCCATCAACGGCTCGCGGCGCACGGACACCGCTGGTACGAATTCGACGTCACTTATCTCGTCATTCGGACCATGAAAGCGGTCGGCCTGGCGTGGAACATTCAGGACAAACTCCCCAAGGAAGAAATGATCCACTAGGACGAATTCTTCCGAATCGACGGCAAGCAATATCAGCCCCGGTCTCCTTGGCCGGGGCTGCTTTTTTTCCACGGCGGAAATCGTCGGTAAAACGGGATACAATCAAAGCCGGTTGGTCCATTGAACTTCCTGAGGTGACACCAAAATGAGTGGGAAAGAATTGACCGGACATCGGATCCTGATGTTCGTCGAAGATATTTATGAAGACCTGGAGCTGTGGTATCCGAAACTGCGCCTGCAGGAAGCAGGAGCGGTCGTGACCGTCGCGGGTCCCGTCGCCGCGAAAGTTTACGCCGGGAAACATAGCTATCCCTGTAAGAGCGACGCTCAAATCGCCGACATGGAAGCCGCGGATTTCACGGGACTGGTGGTTCCCGGAGGATTCATGCCGGACAAACTGCGGCGTGATGCCAAAGTGCTGTCGCTCGTCCAGGATTTCTCCAAAGCGGGGAAACTGGTGGCGGCGATCTGCCACGGTGGATGGATTCCGATCTCCGCGGGTGTTTACAAGGGAGTGCGCGTCACCGGTTCGCTGGGTATCAGGGATGATCTGGTGAACGCGGGCGCGATCTGGGAAGACAAGTCCGTGGTCGTGGACCGGCATTTTGTCTCCAGCCGCAAGCCGGACGATCTGCCGGACTTCTGCATCGGCCTGATCGATGTGTTGACGCGGCAGGGAACGAAGTAGTTAACGAGCCAATGCGAGTGAAAGAAAGAAGTCGATGACGAAGACCGAGACGATTGTGGCCCGGAACTATGCCCCCACGATGGTGTGGGAAGGGGGGATCGATGGGCATCTGCGGATGATCGATCAGACATTGCTGCCGGTGGAACATCGAGAGATCGACTGCCGTGACGTGGAGACGGTCTGGGAAGCGATCAAATCGTTGCGCGTCCGCGGTGCCCCTGCGATCGGCGTGGCAGCGGCCTACGGCGTCGTGCTGGGATTGCAGAAGCATCTCGGCGAAGAGGGGACCGCCTTTCGCGCGCGGTTCACCAACGTGGCGGATTACCTGGCGGGGAGCCGTCCGACTGCCGTAAATCTGTTCTGGGCACTGGACCGGTTGCGTGGCCTGGTGGCGGAAAAAAAAGATCTCGCTCCGAAAGCACTGCTGGAGGAAATTCTGCGGGAAGCGCGGGATATCGAAGTGGAAGACCGGGAGATGTGCGCCGCGATTGGCCGGCATGGCGCGGAACTTCTCCCTCAAGAATGCGGATTGCTGACCCACTGCAATGCGGGAGGGCTGGCAACGGCGGGTGACGGAACGGCATTGGCGGTCTTTTTCCGGGCTGCGGAAGAAGGGAAAAAAATCCACGTCTATGCGGACGAAACGCGACCGCTCCTGCAGGGAGCGCGGCTGACCGCCTGGGAACTGCAGCAGCGTGGCGTTCCCGTCACCCTGATCTGCGATTCGATGGCGGGCTGGGTGATGAAGGAAGGAAAAATCGATGCGGTCATCGTCGGAGCGGACCGCATTGCGGCCAATGGAGACGCCGCGAACAAGATCGGGACGTATTCCGTTGCGCACCTGGCGAAAGCGCACGACATCCCGTTTTATGTCGCCGCCCCCACCAGCACGTTTGACCTGACGCTGGAGAACGGCGAAGGAATTCCGATCGAGGAACGGGGAGCGCGCGAAATCACGCACGGTTTTGGCCGTCAAACCGCTCCGGAAGGGGTCGAAGTTTACAATCCGGCGTTCGATGTGACTCCGGCGAGCTTGATCGCCGGAATCATCACCGAGAAAGGTGTGATTCAGCCGGTGACGGAGGCAAATGTCCGCAAGATTGTTCAGGGGTAGATTCCTGTTCGCCACCCACCCCAGAGAACACCTTGGCGGGCAGAGGGTTAGGGAAACCCGGAATTCGCCTTTGCGACCTGTGAGCCTTGATTTACACTTCCCGCCCCAAGTCGGCCGATTCGTCTGCCGATAGGGAAGGTAAACGTTTCAAACGGTCCTGTAACAGGAAAGGCTCGGACGTGGTCAATCTGAGATCCCTGCGCCCTCTCTCTGTCGCAATTTTCGTGTCGCTGCTGTCGTGCCCGATGCTGTTCGGCGTGGAGCCTGCCGGCCAGCAACGGCGTGAGTTCGAAATCCTGGTTGACGGAAATCCGATGGGGACTTATCGGATGAAGATCTCCGACACGCAGGAACAATCCGTGATGGAACTGAATGCGGATGTGAAGGCGAACATCCTGTTCTACACCTACATGTACCAGTTCCGGGGAAAGGAAGTCTGGCAGGACGGGAAATTATCGCGTGTCGACAGCCAGACGCTGGACGACGGCAAACCGATCCGCACCTCGGCGACCATCAAGGACGACAAAACCCAGATCCTGATCAACGGTGAACGCCGCGAGGGCCAAGGGGCCCATTTCACGAGCAGTTACTGGAAGCTGCCGGAGAAATACATTCGTCAGCGGGACAAAGCGACCCAGGTCTATATCCTCGATCCCGACGATGGGGTCGCGAAGAAGGCGACGCTGACCTACGTCCGGGCGGAAAATCTCCGCCTGCGCAACGGCGACCAGACGAGCATGCGGTTCCGCCTGACGGGAGAGGTGGACGTCCACCTGTGGTACGACACGCAAGGGTTGTTGCTGCGCCAAAGTTTTGAAGAGCAGGGGCACCTGACGGATATCCGCCTGACGGGTGTCTTCAAAGAAGGGACGCGTGACGCTCCCCGAGTTGGCGCGGTTGAGGACATGTTCGACATGAAGTAAGGCGGAGTTGCGTCAAACGCCACTTTGTAAAGCTCGTCGCACATACAGTCGCTCAAGTCCCGCCAAAGATTATCCCCGCCGCTTATTTCCCTGCAGACGCTCCGCGTCGTCGTCAAAATGACGCGCCCCTTGCGCTTGGACAATTTTTGTCCAGTCTCTAGTAGAGGGGCTAGAAATACGTGTGACAACAGGCAACAATGGTCCTGCTACTCCGAGAAAAGATGCACTTCGAGATGATCTCGCACCTTCAGAGTCTGACAGGAACGATGCATGTCACAAACGTCAGCGGGTCCGGAAGGACGATTGAGCGACAATGATGTTCAGGCGATTGACGAATTACGAGGTGTATACGCGAGGCTGAAAGAAGAATTGGGGCGGGTGATCGTCGGCCAGAGCCAGGTGATCGAACGGCTCTCAATCTGTCTGTTTGCCCGCGGGCATGCGTTGCTGATGGGGGTGCCGGGGCTGGCCAAGACCTTGCTGGTCAGCAAAGTCGCCGAGACGATGTCGCTGGCCTTCAGCCGCATCCAGTTCACCCCGGACCTGATGCCCATGGACATCACGGGGACGGACATCCTGCAGGAAGCGCAGGACGGCCGACGCGAGTTCCAGTTCATCCACGGGCCGATCTTCGCGAACATCGTGTTGGCGGATGAAATCAACCGGGCTCCGCCGAAAACACAGGCGGCTCTCCTGGAAGCGATGCAGGAATCCAAGGCGACGGTCCTTGGAAAAGTGTATCCCCTGGCTCCGCCGTTTCTGGTGCTGGCGACACAGAACCCCGTCGAGCAGGAAGGGACGTATCCGCTGCCGGAAGCGCAGTTGGACCGGTTCATGTTCCTGATCGAACTGGATTATCCCTCGGAAGATGAGGAGATCCGGATCGCGAAGACGACGACGGGGGATGCGCTCCCGTCGCTGAATCACTTGCTCACCGCCGAGCAGATCATTTCCTATCAACACCTGGTCCGCCGCGTGCCGGTTCCGGATCATATTTACACCTATGCCGCAAAACTCGTGCGGAAGACCCGCCCGGGAGGAAGCACGGCGCCGGACTGGCTGAAGCCTTTGGTCTCCTGGGGCGCCGGACCGCGTGCCGTGCAATTCCTGATTCTGGGTGCGAAAGCGCGGGCGGCATTGCTGGGCAGCTACATGGTGCGGCTGGAGGACGTCCAGGAAGTGGCGGCACAGGTCTTGACCCATCGCCTGATTACGACCTTCGCGGCTCAATCCGAAGGGATCGACGCACGCAAGATCGTGATGCGATTGCTGGAGGAGAACCAGGAGGCGTAGTAACAATGGTATCGCAATAACGCTGCCTGACCCGACGTTCGAACAGACTTAACTCAGGGTTGTCGCCCGATGTTTCCGGACCGCAAAACCCGATCGTTTCTGGATCCGCAGGTGTTGTCGCGGCTCGCAAGCGTGCCGTTGTTTGCACGGCGGGCGATGCAGGGGTCGTTGTCGGGCCGGCATGCCAGTCCGCACCGAGGCTCCAGCGTCGAGTTCGCTGAGTATCGCCGGTATGTGCCGGGGGACGACCTGCGGCGTCTGGACTGGCGGGCGTATGGACGGACGGACCGGTTCTACGTCAAGGAATTCGAAGCGGACACCAATCTGCGGTGTTGTCTGATCGTCGACACCAGCGGGTCGATGGACTTCGGTTCGACGGGCATCACGAAGATTGAATATGCCCGCAGAATCGCAGGTTCGCTGGGATATCTCGCCTTGCAGCAGGGGGATGCGGTCGGGTTGTCCTGCGTGGCGAACGGCATCGTGACGCATATTCCCCCCAAGCGTAACCCGGCGCACCTGATGCGGGTGTTCGACATTCTGGAGCAGGCCAAGCCGAAGGGGGAGACGCAACTCGTCCCGGTGCTGCACGAACTCGCGGAGACGATTCGGCAGCGGGCGCTGATCGTGCTGGTCTCGGACCTGTTCGTCGATCCGGAAGAACTCCGGGAATGCTTCCAGCATCTGCGGTTCCGAAAACATGACCTCGCGGTGTTTCATCTGCTCGATCCGTTGGAGACGGGATTTGAATTCCGGCGACCGATGCGGTTCCTGGACATGGAGGGGGGAGCGTCAATCTTCGCCGAGCCGAACGAGATCGCGGAACGATATCACAAGGCGCTGGCGGCCTATCTGGAAAGTCTGCGAAGGATCGTGCTGGAATCGGCCGTCGATTACCACCGCGTGCTGCTGGATGAGAACTACGAGCAGGTGTTGATGCGGTTCATCGTCGGACGGACCCGGTCGCGGGGGGTGCGATGAGCTTCCTGCAGCCGATGTTGCTGGTGGCGCTCCCGCTGGTGAGCTTGCCGATCATCATCCACCTGATCAACCAGCGCCGATTCCAGACGATCCGCTGGGGGGCGATGATGTTCCTGCTCGCCGCCCAGAAGATGTCGCGCGGTTATTCGCGGCTGCGGCAGTGGCTGATCATGCTGTTCCGGATGCTGGCGATCGCGGGGTTGATCTTCGCCATCAGCCGGCCCCTGTCGAGCGGGTGGCTCAGTTCGGCCTTAGGGGGGAGAGCGGACACCACGATTATTTTGCTGGACCGTTCGCCGAGCATGCAGCAGTTGGGAGCAGGATCGGCGGAATCGAAGCTGAAGACCGGCCTGAGCCAATTGATCCGGACCTTGAAACTGTTCGGTTCGACACGCTGGGTGCTGATCGAGAGCACTCAGAACAAACCGCTGGAGATTGAATCTCCCGACAAACTGGCGAATCTGCCGGTCACCGCGGCCACGAGCAGCGCTGCGGACCTGCCGGGGATGCTCGAAACCGCGCGGAATTACATTCTGCAGAATAAGGCAGGGCGGACGGAGGTCTGGATCTGCTCGGACCTGAGGGAGAACGACTGGAACGCCGAGAGCGGGCGCTGGAAGGAATTGCGGGACAGTTTCCAGAAACTGCCGCAGGGAGTGCAGTTTCATTTGCTGGCGTATTCCGCGGCGGGAACCGGAAATGTCGGCGTCCGGGTCTCGGAGTGCGACGGCAGGCGGGTGAACATGCCGATCTGCTGGTCTCGCTCAAATTGACCCGTAGTGGAGACGCCTCCGGAGCGGTCACGATTCCAGTTCAATTCGAAGTGGATGGGGCACGGTCGGTCGTCAACGTGGAAATGACCGCCAGGGAATAGCCGTCCTGAAGGACCATCGCATTCCTCTGGCTGCCCATCAGGAACGAGGCTGGGGGACCGTTTCCATTCCGGGGGATGTGAACCCGGCGGACAATGTGTTTTACTTTGCTTTCGATCCTCCCCCGATTCGGCAAACGATCATCGTCGCGGAGGATGAAGCGCAGGCGAAACCTTTGCAGCTCGCCGCCTCGATTGCCCCTGATCCCCGCATCAAAACGCTGGTCGAGGTCGTCACTCCAGAACGGCTGGCGACGGTGGAGTGGGAAAAGATCGGCTCAGTACTGTGGCGGGGGTGCTCCCCGACCGGGAGATTGCAAAAGCGATTCAGAGTTTCGTGGCGCGGGAGAGAAGTGATCTTCTTTCCCCCAAAAATCCGAACAAAACCGAGTTCAACGGCGTGAAGTGGGAAGGGTGGTCCGACGCGGGCAAGGATCTGACTGTGGAGAACTGGCGGGGGATGAAGACCTGCTGGCGCATGCTCAAAGCGGAGCCGCACTCCCTGTCGGACAGCTGCGCATCCGGCGGACGTGCAAATTTGCCGGGGAAACGACCGTTCTGGCGACGCTCGCGGGAGGAATTCCCTTGTTCGTGCGGCGCGCGACGGACCAGGGAGGAATTTACTTCTGTGCCACGACGGCAGCACCGCAGGATTCCTCGCTCGCTTCGAATGGTGTGGTGCTGTACGTGATGGTGCAGAGGGCAGCAGGGGCTGGGGGCGGAGACCTTGAAAAAGACCCTCTCCCTGACTGCCGGGGAAAAGATTCCCGCCGATGCGGAGGCCTGGCAACGAGTCACGGGAGCGGAAGAGGCCTTGCCGACGGAGTATCCCTGGCACGCGGGGATCTACTCCGCGGGCGAGAAGACGTGGGTCGTGAACCGGAGCAGCGACGAGGATCTCGCGGGAGTGCTGGAGAAGGGAAAACCGGAGGGACTTTTCAGTGGATTGAACTTCACGCCGTGGATGATGCCGCCGGAAACCTGCAGGCGGCGATCCAGGAAATCTGGCGGATCTTCATGGGGATGATGATGATCGCGCTGGTGGTGGAGGCGGGCCTCTGCCTGCCGAAAGCGACCGTATCGAAATCGGCAGGGGCGAAATCCGCGGGAGGGTCCCCGCATGAATGTCTCCCGCAAGCTGATGTTTCAATGGACGACCTGGGGGGTGGTCTTCGGACTGCTCATCATTCTGGTGACGGCGGTGTTTTCGTACATCACCTGGAAGCGGAGCGGATATCGACGGTCCATTGCGGCGCTGGAAATCCTGCGTCTGGTGATCGTCTCGATGGGGGCCTTGCTGTTCAACCAGCCGGAGTGGGTCGAAGAATACCGCCCGGAAGAAAAGTCGCGACTGGCGGTGTTGTGGGACGGCTCCCGAAGCATGGAAACCCAGGACGTCGTCGTGGGGAACGGATCGGAACGGAAGCAGATTGCGAGGAAAGAGGCAATCAGCGAATTGATCGACCCGAAGACGTGGAAAGGGCTCCCGGCTCGGACGGAAGTGGTCATTGAACCCTTCGCTACCGAAGCCAACCAGGGGACCGATCTCGCCGCCCCACTGACGAACGTGACGGAAAAACATAAAAACCTGCGCGGCGTGGTGCTGATCTCGGACGGGGACTGGAATACCGGGAAACCTCCGGCACATGCGGCGGCGCTGCTCCGCCAGAAAAACATCCCCGTGTTTGTGGTGCCGGTGGGGAGCAAGACCCGCTTGCCGGACGTGGAACTGGTCAACATCGACCTGCCGACGTTTGGAATCGCCGGGAAGACGGTCCGGATTCCATTCGCGATCGAGAGTTCTCTCCCGCGCGAGTACCTGACGACCGTGCAGTTGAAGTCGTCCGATGGAACGGTCGCATCGAAGGACGTGCGAATTGCCCCCATGGGCCGGACAACGGACGCGATCACCTGGAAACCCGCGACGACCGGCGACTTCACGGTCTCGTTGAGCATTCCCAAGCACAGCGAAGAACTGTTGACGGACAACAATCAACAGACAGCCCCGATCTCAATCCGGCAGGAGAAACTGAAAGTGCTGGTCGTGGAGTCGTATCCACGCTGGGAATATCGCTACCTGCGGAATGCCCTCTCGCGCGATCCGGGGGTGGAGGTGGCCTGCCTGCTGTTTCATCCCGGACTGAGCAAAGTCGGCGGCGGGAATCAGGACTACATCAAACAGTTTCCGGAGCATCTGGATGAACTGTCAAAGTTCGACGTCGTGTTTCTCGGAGACGTGGGGACAACCGACAACCAGTTGACCCCCGAACAATGCCGCCTGCTCAAGGGACTGGTGGAGAAACAGGCGAGCGGGTTGGTGTTCATGCCCGGATGGCAGGGACGGCAACTGACATTGATGGAAACCGAACTGGGGGATCTATGCCCGGTGCAGTTGGATCCCGCCCAGCCGGGGGGATGGGGTTCACGGACGCCGGGACACTTTGAATTGACGGAAACGGGACGGCGGAGCCTGTTGACGAAGCTCGCCGACACGCAGGACGACAACATGGACGTGTGGGAAAAACTGCCGGGGTTCCAGTGGTATGCACCCGTGCTGCGGGCGAAAGCAGGGACGGAAGTGCTGTGCGTTCATCAGGGGGCGAGCAATGAGTTTGGGCACTTGCCGCTCCTGGTGACGCGTACATTTGGTGCCGGAAAAGTCCTGTTCATGGGGACGGATGGGGCGTGGCGGTGGCGGAAAGGGGTCGAAGATAAATATCACTACCGTTTCTGGGGGCAGGTGGTGCGATGGATGGCATACCAGCGGAACATGGCCAAGGGGGAATCGATGCGGTTGTATCACACGCCGGATCAGCCCCAGGCCAAGCAGACACTCACTCTGCACGCACACGTCATGGAAGCGAATGGGGAACCGCTGCAGAAGGGGGATGTGACGGTCCGGGTGACGGCCCCTTCCGGAAAGGGAGAGACGGTGCGATTAACTTCCGCCGGAGATGAGTGGGGGGTCTTCACGGGTGAATTGCAGGTCCAGGAGCCGGGGAAGCACAAGGTGGTGCTGTTCTGCCAGCAGACGAAAGGGACGCTCGAAACGTCAGTGTTCGTGCAGGGGGGAATGGCCGAGCGGGTAGGGCGGGCCGCACGTCCCGAGGTGCTGGAAGAGATCGCCCGCGTGACGCGAGGGGAAGTCTTTCACGCGGAGAAACCACAGCAGTTGGTGCAATGGCTCTCCGAGATTCCGGAGCCGGCCCCGTCGATTCGACGTCTGACTTTGTGGAGTGACCCGTGGGTGGCGGGGACGATCGTGACTCTGCTGGGAATCTTCTGGATCGGCCGAAAGGGTGCCGGGTTGATCTGAATGTTTCTCAGCCCATTGCAAACCTTTCGAGTGATCATTCCGATCGCGCGATTTGCCCCCTGAAGCCCCCTCCGCACACGCAATCCATCATCCATTTTCGTCAATAGCATTCTCTGATTTTCATCATTTTTTCCCCAAAAAAAATTCGCCTACTATCGCCGCTAGTTCTCTATATTTTCTTGTCTTTTAGTAGCCCTCGCTTAAGATAAAGCTCTCTCCCTGTGTCGGACTCCACGGAAAACTAGCCCTCTCGCTAATGCGAACGGAAAGTTTTTTTGAAATTGAAGGCTAGTTCCGGCAGTATTTCTCCTGTTTTCCCACATTTTTTTCGCCATCGATCCTCAAGGGCACAGCCATGACCTTCCCAGGCTACCAGAACTTTCTCAATCAACTCCGGTCGGCATTTCAGCGTGGCGGAATGCGCCGGCGAGCCGGTTCACGCCAGCTCCGTCCCGCAGTCACTTCCGCGCTGGAATCCCTCGAAACCCGGACGTTGCTCACGGCAACCTTGGTGAAAGATATAAACCCCAACGTCTGGAGCAATCCGGAACATTTCGTGGATGTGAACGGGACGCTGTTCTTTACCGCGGACGACGGTGTTCATGGTGAAGAACTCTGGAAGAGTGACGGCACGAGCGCGGGCACGGTCTTCGTGAAGGACATCAACCCCGGAACGGGGAGTTCCAACGGCTTCACAACCGATCCCTATATGTGCAACGTGAACGGGATTCTGTATTTCTCCGCCGATGATGGCGTGCACGGAGTGGAGCTCTGGCGGAGCGATGGAACGGACGCCGGAACCTACCTCGTCAAGGATATTCGGCCCGGTGTCAGTCCGTTCGGCCCGGAGGAAATGATCGACCTCAACGGCACGCTGTATTTCATCGCGGATGACGGTGTCCACGGCAAGGAACTCTGGACGAGTGATGGCACGGATAGTGGGACCGTGATGGTCAAGGATATTTATCCCGGGACATTCGGGGGCGTTGATAACACATTCTTTTCCACAGGTCTCAGAAAGTTCAACGGTAAGCTGTACTTTGGCGGGGATGATGGGACCAATGGCGAAGAACTGTGGACGAGCGATGGGACGGCTGCGGGCACAAAGATGGTCATCAACCTGACCGGGGACCTGCATCCCTCCTGGCCGGACCTGCTGACCGAATCAAATGGGGTTCTGTATTTCACCGCCCATACCTTTGCCAATGGTGAAGAGCTATTCAGAACAGACGGCACCGCTGCCGGAACTTCTCTCGTCAAAGACATCCATCCGGGAGATTCGCTGGGAAATATCACGGAACTAGTGGATGTGAACGGTAAGCTGTTCTTTACGATTGACGATGGCACCCATGGACTGGAAATCTGGAAAACCGATGGGACTGACGCGGGAACGTCTCTCGTCAAGGACATTAATCCGGGATCGACAAGTGGAATCTTTGGAATTCCAACTCAATTGATCGCCCTGAACAATATGCTGATCTTCGCCGCTGATGACGGAGTCAATGGTCGCGAGATCTGGAAATCCGACGGCACTGAAGCCGGAACGGTGATGGTCAAGGACATCTCCGTGGGAATCTCTTCGTCGTCACCCGACAAACTCATCTCGATCGGAAAATTCACTTACTTTCAGGCCTTTGACATCGACAACGGTTTTCAGATCTGGCGGACCGATGGAACAAGTGCCGGGACGCAGATGTTGAAGACACTCGACCCGACATTCAACGCCACGATGCCCGTGACAACCGACCACATGCAGGGTGTCAACGGGGTGCTGTACTTCCCGGCCGATGACCTGGTGACCAGAACGGAACTCTGGAAGTGGGAGGAGGCTACGACTAATCATGCCCCGGTTCTCAATGCCAGCGGCAATCCGGCACTCCCCACGATTTTGAACACCAACCCCGGTAACGGGATGCTGATTACAGACCTGATCGCCTCCATGGGCCCGCAGGGGTCCATCACGGACGTCGATCCCGGCGCAGTGAAGGGAATTGCGATCATCGGCGTGAATAACTTGAACGGAACCTGGCAGTATTCCCTGAACAACGGGACGACCTGGCAGGCCGTGGGTGCGGCGTCCGCTAATTCGGCACGCCTGCTGGCCGCTGATGCGAACACGCGAATCCGATTCCTGCCCAATGCCGGGTTTGGCGGCGCCTCGGGGATCTCATTCGTGGCGTGGGACCAGACGAGCGGGGTGAATGGAACCGCGACCGCGATTACCGCGACCGGTGGAACAACCCCCTTCAGCACAAACAAGGAGACGGCGAGTATCACAGTCACTTCGAACCATGCGCCGGTGTTGAATGCCAGCGGCAATCCGACGTTGCCGACGATCTCCGCAAGTTCCTCCAACACCGGAATGACGATTGTTGATCTGATTGCCAGCATGGGACCGGCCGGATCAATCACGGACGTGGACGCCGGGGCGGTGAAGGGAATTGCCATCATCGGCGTGAACAACGCCGGCGGAGCATGGCAGTACTCCCTGAACAGCGGGACGACATGGCAGGCGGTCGGGGCGGCTTCCGTGGGAAGTGCCCGCCTGCTGGCGGCGAACGGAACCACCAGGGTCCGATACCTCCCGAACAATGTGAACGTCTCCGCGATCGTCGGCTTTACATTTGTCGCGTGGGATCAGACCACAGGGAGCAACGGAAACGCAGTGGCCATTTCCTCCGCCGGCGGAGCAACTGCCTTTAGCAGTAACAAGGAAAGTGCGTTCGTGACGGTGATCGCGAACCACGCTCCAGTACTCAATGCAAACGGGAATCCGACACTCCCCAGTTTCTCAACAGGAACCTCAAGCAATGGCATGCTGATCACCGCTCTGATCGCAGCCATGGGACCGGCCGGTTCGATCACTGACGCCGATCCGGGGGCCTTGAAAGGGTTTGCGATTATCGGCGTGAACAACCTGTATGGACGCTGGGAATATTCACTGGACAATGGAACAAACTGGCAACAGGTCGGGAACAGCTCTGTGACCAGCTCCCGGCTCCTGGCGGCCAATTCAACCAACCGCATCCGGTTTGTTCCCAATACCGGTTTCAAGGGAACGGTCGGCTTCACATTCCTCGCATGGGACCAGACATCAGGGGTGGATGGGACCACGGTTGGAGTGGGAACGGCAGGGGGGGCGTCAGCCTTCAGTACCGCCAAAGAAAATGCATTTGTGACGGTGACGGCCTGAGACAAGGGGCATATACTATGTGATACTAGGATAGGGGCTCATTCCGCCCCTCCCAGCCGCTGCTCGCACTCGCGACATCGACCTGACCGCCCGCCTCTTCTGGTTGAAGAGATCGAAGGAAGGAATCGAATATGAGCATGGCCGATCCACGTCACGTATTGGAACTCCCCGGTAAGCTCGAAACGCAGCTGCTCGCCTACCGCAAACTGGTCTGGAAGATCAAGCTGGTCGAGGCGGTCTCGATGGCGGTCTTCGGCCTGTTCACTGCGTATCTGGCGGTGTTCTTCCTGGATCGATTCGGAGAAACCCCCGCGGTCATTCGGGGGTTGATCCTGTGTGCGGCCGCGGTCATCGGGGATTGATTCCCTACGCGTTGTATCGCTGGGTGTGGAGACACCGTCGGCTGGATCAGTTGGCACGGCTGCTGAGCCGCAAGATGCCCAGATCGGGGACCAGTTGCTGGGAATCATCAGACATCACAACGAAGCAGGCAGGCTCGTTCGCGGACGCTGGTCAAAGCCGCGATCGAACAGGTGGCGACAGACGCCGCGCAGCAGGATTCTCGACAGCGGTTTCAATGCCAGAGATGGATATGGAAGCGGTTGGCGATCATTTCGGTCGTCTGCGTAGGTCTGCTGGTTGTCTGCAGCGGCGCGACGGCGAGCAACTCCTGGGGACGGTTTCTGACGCCGTAGCGCCGATCGAACGCTACGTTTGCCGCGGTGGAGAAACTGCCCACGCGATATGTTATTCCACATGGCGAGCCTCACAGTCCGGCTGGGATTACTGGAAACGTCGCTGGAGTCCGCGGGGGAACAGTATGGGTCGGGAGGCAGCCGGAAATCACATCGACACTCAAGGACAAAGCCTATGAGTTTGCCGTTCCCCCCCGGTTGGACGCCAGTTGGCTCGCGCTGAAGATCGGCGACGCACGGCAGCGGGTCCGCATGGAACCGATGCTCCGTCCCGAGTTGACCTCCCTCACGGCGGTCTATGCCTTGCCGGAGTATCTGGGGCGAAAAGAGAAAATCACCAAGGACGTCCGTGGCGGGGCGATTTCCGTGGTGAAGGGGAGCCAAGTCGAACTGGCCGCGGCAATCAGCCGCGCACTTTCCAAGGCGAGCGTCAATGGGAAGGACACGACTCCCAGTAAAGAGACGATTTCCACGACCGGCCTGGTGGTGAATGAAAACAGCCCGGTCGAATTCCGCTGGCGGGATGAATTCGGATTGAGCGGCAAAGAGCCGTTCGTGTTGTCGATCACCGCAAAAGAGGATGAATCCCCGACGGTGATGTGCGAAGATCTTCCCCGTCAGAAAGTTCTGCTCGATATCGAACAACTGGCGTTCACCATCCATACGGAGGATGACTTCGGAGTGAAGCAGGTGGGAATCGAGTGGAACGGGCTGGATTCGACCGGAAATCCGACGAGTTTCCACGGAGAGCGGATCGTCGCTTCCGGCGGACAGGACAAGGAAAGCCTGGAAGTCAAAGGAACCTTCAGTGCCGAGTCCCTGGGGATCGACCCGCAACCGATCCAGATGCGGATTTTCGCGGAGGATTATTTTCCGGGCCGGAAGCGGGCGTATTCTCTGCCGTATACGTTTTTCATCCTCACCAAGGAAGAACACGCCATCTGGCTGACGGAGCAGTTGAACAAATGGCACCGACAGTCGCTGGAAGTTCGGGACCGTGAAAAGCAGTTGCATGAAACCAACAAGCAACTCCGCGAACTGACTTCCGCGGAACTGGACCGTCCCGAGAACCGCAGGCGACTCGAACAGCAGGCTGCTGCCGAACGAGCCAACGGACGGCGCCTGACGAACCTGGTGGCAGGAGGAGAGGATCTGGTCAAGCAAGCGGCGCGCAACCCGGAGTTCGGAGTCGGTCACCTCGAAAAATGGGCGGAGATGCTGCAGATTCTGAAGGACATCTCGGGAAATCGGATGCCCTCCGTCGCGGACCTGCTGAAAGAGGGATCGCAAGCGCCGGTCGCGTCCAAACAGGCCGTTCCGACTGACTCCAAGACAGCCGGGCAGATGCGTGCGATGCCCCAGGGAGGGAAGGGGAGCCAGGTCGAACAGAAAAAACCGCCACAGTCCGTTCCGAGTGTGGTGGACGTCGAATCGTCGCAGGGGGGAGCGAAAAAGAAAGATGGAAATCCCGCCGCTCAAGAGGACGAAAAGAAGAAACCATCGCAGCCGCGGCTGACCCTGCCGCAGACGCTGGTGATGGGGAACGGCGATTCCAAGCCGAAACCTCCGGCGACTCCCGCCGAGGAAAAAGTGGATGAGGCGATCAAGCAGCAGCAGGACCTGCTGGCGGAGTTTGACAAGATCGCGGAAGAACTGAACAAGGTGCTCGCCAACCTGGAGGGAAGCACGCTGGTCAAGCGATTGAAGGCCGCTTCGCGTGTGCAGTACAAGATCGGCGGTAAGATCAGCGAGAAAGTCGGGGATTCCTTTGGTGTAGCCGCGTCGCGAATTGATGCCCCGGCGACCGAAGTTTTCAACGACCTTTCCAAACAGGAAGCGAAGGCGAGCCAGGATGTCTCCTACATCATGGATGATTTGCAGGCGTATCTGGAGCGACGGCAACTGGTCCGCTTTCAGACCGTGCTGGAAGAGATGCGTAAGAAGGATGTGGTCGGCGGACTGCGGCAGTTGGGAGATGACCTGAAGAAAGAAAACGGCCTGTCGATCGCGCAGAGCGAGTTCTGGTCGGATTCTCTCGACCGCTGGGCGGAAAACCTGGTCGATCCGGCGTGCGCGGGGAAATGCCCGGGCTGCAAATCGAAGGGAAGTTTGCCGCCGTCTATCGTGCTGGAGGTGATGCAGATTCTGGAAGGAGAAGTGAATCTGCGGGAGGAAACGCGGGTCACGCAGCAGGCGATCAAGGCCCTCTCACGAGAGAAACATACCGACACCGCTAAGAAACTGTCGGTGACGCAGGAGAAACTCAAAGACCGCGTCGTGACGGTCAACAAGAAGATCTCCGAACTTCCGGACGCCCAGGCCGATTTCGGGAAAGAGATGGAGTTACTGGCTGCTGTTGCCGGCGTGATGGAAGAAGCAACCGAGATTCTCGCTCGCCCGGACACGGGACGACCTGCCATCGCCGCGGAGACGGAGGCGATTGAACTTCTGCTCCGTTCGAAGCGGATCAATCCCAAGGGAGGCGGAGGTGGCGGATCGAGCCCCGGCGGCGGAGGAAATGGAAACACCAGCGACAGTGCTATCGCAAGCTGCTGGGAACCGGCACCAACGCCAAGGAAGTCCGCGAAGACCGGGGAACGGAGCAGTCCACGGCAGAGACGGGGCAGGCCTTGCCGGAAGAATTCCCGGACCTCGACGAATACTAACCGCCTGGAGAAAGGATCAGAGAATGATCCTGCGCAAGGACCACAGGCGTTCGCCTGGTTCCCGCAACTCGTGGGGATTGCACCGCCGATCACGATGCTGGCGGCCTCATGCCGTGGCCTTGGAAAAGACGGCTGACGGGTACGTCGTGGAGAGAAAATGGAATCCGACGCGAAAGCGGATCCCGCAATCAAAGCAAAGGGAGAAGCAGCCGCCAAGGCGGGTGCCATCGTGACAGCAACAGGCGGCCGCTAAAGGGACCGACCCGGCTTCAGCGGCACGGAGGATTATCGCCAACAAACGGAACTCCGACGAACGAGTGCGGCGGCGGCCGACGTTGCTAAACGAGTGCGGACGCGTTCAGGACCAGGTCCGCCAGGAGTTGAGACGCCAGGATCATCAATGGACCGGATCGGAACCAGGACGCGGTCACGGCCCGTTTGGTAATCCGCTGCGGGGAAGAAGGAAATCTTTTTTATCCACCAGGTCTGCGGGCTGAGTCCGGAACAAAAGAAACAGCTTTACGAAGGGCTGCAGCAGGAGATCAAAAAGATCACCGATCCCAAGAATAATGGAGCGGGTGAAGCGCCGGGATGTCCTCGCAACAGCGGGAAGACATCGTGTTCATGAACGGGCGCCCAGGCGCATGCCTGGGAGCGTATGAACGAATTCCAAACGCCGTGCTCCGCATCGCGAGAAACATCCTCCCCGCCGAGAACGTACGAAGCTCGAAGGAACTTGAGCAGCGGAGTAAGTTCCGCAGGCAGGGAAGCGTGATGGGAACCATTGTCGGAATCGACAAGGAATTGTCCCTGTCGCCGGAGCAGCGGGAAAGCTGATCGGAAGTCTTAACGGCGAAGTGGACGACTCCCGAAATGCTGATCCAGTAACAATCGGGGATGATTCCCCGATCCCTCCAAGGTGCTGGAGGGGGTGTTGACGGAATCGCAACTGAAGACCCGGCAGCCTCTCCCCAAGGTACGGACCGCCTGGGCTACCGTGAACGCGATCCACATGAACCGTGGTGCTCTTCCGAAGATTGCCGAGTTCGAACGCCCCTCCTGTCGCGAGACAAGCGATGCCTCGAATTGGCTCCGCCATCAGCAAACCTGAGCAAAAGTTCCCCGCCGGATCTACGATCGGCGGATGCTGGTGGTGGCTTTGTGCGGCCGGATGTTCCTTCTCAGCGGCCGAAATTGCAGCGGTTTCGATGAGTTGGGCCTGATGGTGGAAGAAGAAGAAGCGGCCGCGCAGCCTCACATGATGATCGCGGTCCCGAACTTCGACCAGTGGGTCTTCAATTCCGCCGGAACCGGAAACGGAAGCGAACAGAAGACGCGGCAGCACTTCCAGAACCTGGGCGAAGTCCCGGATCGATCGGATCGACCAGATGTGCGGGCTGACCGAGGGACAGAGGAAGAAGCTGGAACTGGCGGCGCGGGGGGACATGGTCCATTTCTTCGACCGGGTCGACGTCGCGCGGGAAAAGTTCATGCGGATCCGCAACGACCAGAACAAGATGCAGGAAATCTGGCAGGATATCCAGCCGTTGCAATTGGCAATCCAGTCGGAGCAATTCAGCGCGGGGTCCTTTTTCCGCAAGACGCTGCAACGGACGTTGACCGATGCGCAATTCCGACAATTTGAAAATGGGGAATTGGATCGCCGCAAATTCATCTACAAATCTAAAATCCTGTCGGTCATCGCCACTCTTGAGGGGACCGTGCCGATGACGGATGCCCAGAGAAACAAACTGGTGACGCTGGTGGAGCAGGAAACTCCCATTCCACGGGCCTTCGGACAGTACGACCAGTACGTGGTGATGTACCAGATCGGCAAGATTCCCTCCGAGAAAGTCCAGAATATCCTCGATGCCAATCAAATGAAGTTGCTGGACCGTAAACTGAACCAGGCGCGGGGCATGGGCGCCTGGCTGGAACGGACCGGACTGCTGGGGGAAGAAAAAGAGAAGAAGTAATCAGCAGGTACTCCTGCTGGCGAAGAACTTGCTGCGATACGATCCCGGAGACATATGAGAAATGCCTTCCACAATCCGAGACTGGTGCGTCTCCTGACCGCCTTGTTCTGCCTGACGGCGACCGTGTCGCCTGCCCCCGCTCAGGATCCGAATGCCCGGATGGGCGAGGTCGTTCCACGGGATGTGCGCGAGATGTACGACCGGGGAGTGCAGTATCTGGCGTCGACGCAGTCGGACAAGGGGGACTGGAATTCCAGCGGGGGAGAGTCGGGGGCGGGTCCGACGGGGATGGCCCTGATGGTTTTTCTCGCCTCGGGAGAAGATCCGAATTTCGGCTTGTATAGCGTCAACGTCCGGAAGGCCTTAGCCTGATTTCAGGCCAGGATCCCCGGACGGGTTCCTGGGGTCGAGCATGTATCACCACGGGGTTTGGAATGCTCGCACTGGCGGAGGCCTACGGTGCCGTGGACGACCGCCAGTTGTGGCCGGAAGGAAAAGGAGAGCGGCAACGCTCCATCGGAGAAGCACTCGAACTCGCCGTGCGGGCCGCGATCACCTCGCAGAAAAAAAATCCGTTAGGGGCCTGGAGATATTCTCCCGATGCGCGGGATGCGGACACCTCCGTGAGCGGGTCGGTCCTGGTCGGACCGTTGGCCGCCAGAAACGCGGGAGTCGAAGTCCCCGACAAGGCAATCGACGCGGCGATCAATTATTACAAGCAGATGACCTCCAGCTCGGGACAGGTGGCCTATTCCGGAATCGGGGGTTCGACAACCTCACGCGCGCGTTTCCATCGCAACGCTGGTTTATGCCGTGGCCCGCCGCAAGGATCTGACGCAGTACAAAGCCGCGCTCGATTTCCTCAGGCAGAATCTGGAACAGCCTCCGGGAGGCTACCCCGAATACTGCCAGTACTACGAGGCTCAGGCGCTGTTCCAGGGAGATCTGGACGCCTGGGAGAAGTGGAACAAGCTGCTGGTCAGGGAAATCAAGGCGAAGCAGAAACCGGATGGCAGCGTGCAGGGACAATTTGGAACCTGCGTGAGTACCTCGTTGTCGATGCTGGCACTCGCATTGAACTACCGGTTTCTCCCGATTTACGAACGATAGGGCGGGTGCGACGTTGCAACAACCACAGCGGCCTCTCAAACCATCGCTCGAACTGGCGGCGAAGTCTGCATTCCTCCTCCTGATCTGCGTGACGCTCTGTCTGGGTGCGGAGCCGATCCGCGCGCCGATTCCCCAGCCCAGGTTGCTCCTTCCCGACGGAGAATTCGTCAGTGGAGAACTGAAGGACGGCAATCAACCTGGGGTTCTGCGCATCCAGGCCGCACAGTTCTCCTCCCCGTTCGAGTTACCCATCTCAAAGGTGGAGAAATTAGAGCTGCCGGGAGAAGCAACCCGCGAGAAGGCGCACGGAGAGTATTGCTTTGAACTTGCCGGCGGGGACGTCTTTTTCGGGAAGCTGCTGAAACTGACTCCCACGGAACTGGAAGTGGAGAGCGAATCCCTAGGCCGGGTGAAGATCCAGGTATCACACCTGAGGCGCATCGCCAGTTGGGACGGGGTGACGGAATTGATTTACATGGGTCCCAACGGTCTGACCGGATGGACGAAACTGAGCGAGAACGCCCCCAGAGAGGAAGGGGGCGCCCTCGTACTCGACCAGGAACGAACGACCGTGTTTGCGGATCTGGGCCTGCCGGAAAAATCGCTGATCGAATGTGAGATTGCGTACAAGGGGAGTTCCGGACGCAAACCGGAATTCGCACTCTCTCTGGGAGTGAGCCGCGAAGAGGGAACGGCCTCACAGGCGTTTGGCCTCGAAGTGTGGGAAAATGAACTCGTGGCCCGCCGGGAAACCAAGCAGGAGGCGGACGTCGAGAAACTGGCGGACGTCACTTACGGCGCGGGGCGGCTCCACTTGTTGATCTACCTGGATCAGGCCGGAGAGCGGATGCTGATCTACACCCAGGAAGGAAAGCGCTGGCGGATCTTAAGGCCAAAGCGGCCGAGGCGCAGGCCGTATCCGGGAATCCGCCTCGCGAATAAAAAGGAGAGGTCCGCATCGAGCGGTTGCGGATCAGCCGTTGGGTGGATAATCCCGTCGCGGAAGTGCAGGCGGACAAGCCTCGAGTCCATCAAAAAAATGGTGACCTCCTTTATGGAACTCCCACGGGTTATGATCCCGTCGCGCGAACATTCCAGTTCAAGGAAGACAAGAAAGAGATCTCCGTTCCCGCGGATCGGATCACGAACATTCATCTCCCCAACTCGGAAAAGAACTCTACCAAAGAGACGAAACCCGATACTAAGGAGGCGTCCACCGAGGGAGAGATCCGGCTCGTGTTTCGCAACGGAACCCGGATCAGCGGCCAGTTGAAGGAAATCAAGGATGGAAAGGTGGTCCTGCACGGATCCGGAATTTCCGGAACGATCGCCGCACCCCTGAGTCAACTGCAAACGTTGATGACGATGCAGGAGAAGAAAGAGACGTCTGTAGCCGAGAAAACCGCCTCCCTGGTCTTTGTGGGAGATGGGATCCGGTTGCGGGGAGAGTTGAGCCCGACAGCTCAGGGTGGGGAGGAGGCGAGCCTTCTCGGTTGGTCTCCACGTTCCGGGAATGGAGCCGTTCCCTTTCGGGTCACAGCCGCCGGCAGAATCCTTTCCAAGGAGAAAGGCTCGGCCTTGTTGAGCGGTTCCGTCGCGGCAAGCACACCTGTCGAAACCGGCACAAGGGTGGTGCTCCCCGGAGGGGGCATTGCCGTGCGACGAGTGCAAGGGATGAATACGGCACGTCCCAGACCCCAGCAGACCTATCGCCCCCCGAGCTTGTACCTCCGAACCGGAGATACGATTCCCTGCCGCGTGACCCGCATCGACGAAAAGGGGGTCTCGTTCGAGTCCACCGTGGCGAAGTCGAAATTCATTCCGCATGACAAGATCAAGGCGGTCGAACTGGTTCCTCGCAGCAGCCAGGTGGCGACCTACCAGCCCAGAACTTATGGAGTCACACGCGGAACTTCCAGTGCCGCTTCGGATCGGCCGCGACTGGATGAGACCAAACGAGACCGGCTGCTGACGCTCCCGCGCATGCAGCGGAACAATCCTCCCACGCATCTGATCGTGGCGACAAACAAGGACATTCTGCGGGGACGGATTGTCAGCCTCGATGAGAATAATCTGCGCGTGGAACTCAGGCTCGATCAGCGCGAGATCCCCCGGGATCGGATCGGGCAGATCATCTGGCTGCACTCCGATGAGCTGGAAGGAAAGACCGTCGCGACGCCTGCGGTCGATCGGAAAGATCAGAAACCGCGCGTGCATGCCGTGGGTAAAGACGGCAATCGGTTCACATTCATCGCGGAGAAACTGGAAGGAGAAAAACTTTCCGGGACGAACGAAGTCCTGGGCCCCTGCGAGGCCAACCTGGGTCAACTGGATGAACTGTTGCTCGGTTCGGAAATTGAGCAGGCGGCGACGCAACTGGCTTATCAGCAGTGGAAACTGCATTACGCCGAGGAACCGCTGATCGCCGACGGAGGTGATTCGGAATCATCTCCGAACCGAACGGGACTGGAGTCACCCCTCGTCGGGAAACCGGCGCCCAGTTTCAGCCTGGAGCTCGTGAAACCCGGAGAAAAATTCAGCCTGGGAACGAATCTTGGGAAGGTCATCATTCTCGACTTCTGGGCGAGCTGGTGCGGTCCCTGCATGCAGACGATTCCGCAGGTCCATGCCGTCGCGGAGGAGTTCCGCGATCAGGGAGTGGAATTGATCGGGGTTAACCTGGAGGAAGCCCCCCAGCAGATCCGGGCGGCCCTCGCGCGGCTCAAGCTGCAGATGACCGTCGCCATGGACAAGGAAGGAAAGGTCGGGGGACTCTACGGCGTCACCAGTATCCCCAAGACGGTCATCATCGACCGGGAAGGGAAAGTGGCCCGGGTGTATGTCGGAGGTCACGGCAGTTTCGCGAATGAACTCCGCGACGCGCTCAAAGCGGTGATCGACGGCAAGAAGAGTGAACCTGCTCCCGCGAAACCGTAGAGTGATTGCCCTACCGGGCGGAGACTGCGCTCGGCTTTTCGCTGATCAGTTGTTGCAGCAGGGCGAGGTCCGGTTGCGAGTGGTGCGAAAAGTCCTTGACGACATTTCCCCGGCGGTCGATCAGAATTCCCGAAGGGAAACGGTCGATGCCGTAATCGGCGGTCACCCGATTGGAAGCGTTCGCTCCGGGGGCGACCTCGATCTCGTGAAATTTCGTGAGGGCGATGGGGAACGGCAGATCGCGCCCGTTCCAGATGGATTGCTTGATCCCGGCGACTTTTCGTTCCAGCGCCTGGACATTGGTCACGCCATCACGCGGTCCGGGAACGTGGACCCCAATGATGACGAGTCCTTGCTTCGCATAGCGATCGTGCAGTTGCATCATGGCGGGCATGCTGCGGACACAGGGGCCGCACCAGTATCCCCAGAAGTCGAGGATCACGACCTTGCCGTGCAGGTCCGCCAGGTTGATGGGGTCGGAGTTTTTCCACGCCACGACGTCCGTCAGTTCCGGAGCGGGGCGGCCTCGCAGCAATGCGATGCGGCTGGCAGGGAGGTCGATGTCGTTGACCTTATGCTGTTTTTCCTTCTTCGTGATCCGGAGAGACTGTGCGTGAGGTACCGTGTCGTTCCCCTGCAAGGAAAGTCCATACTCCCCCGCGGGAAGATAGAACTCGTAATCGGTGCGCCCCTGGGGAATCACGTATTGCATCGCTTCATGTTCGTCGTGAAAGATCCGGACATAAATCGGCCCGGCGAGACCGGCCTGGTCGAGCTGTTTGGAAGTCACGCGCCCCTGAAGTTTGCACTGCGGCTTGAGTTTCATCGTGATCGGCTTTTCCGCGTCATCGAGATCGATGCTTTGCATCCCGCTCAGCCGTGCCTCCGGATGCCACGCGATTAGCGAATACTCGTCGAGGATGCTTTCGGGGACTTTGAGACGGGCGAGACCTTGTGCATCGGCGGTCACTCCTCCCATCAGCGTCCAGCCTTCCCCTTGAGAGACATCGTTGCGGGCGAGAAAGCCGACCTGCGTCCCGGGTGCGGGTTTGCCGCTGGGATCGAGGAGCTTGACCTGCAACTTGATCTCATCGAGTTCCTCCAGGGCGGCACGCCCCTGCGGGCCGACGTTCTCGGAGCCCGGTTGCGCAGCCGACGTCGGAAAGACAAACAGCAGCACACCCAGCGCGACGCTGGAACCGCACACAAGTCTCAGAACCCACGATGAGAAATTTTTTCGGGGCATGGCAGTGACTTCCGCTGGGAAGAAAAGAGGGGAACGGGGAGCGGAACGGAAGTCTCTGAATTTTTGAAAGACTGTCAAGGCGGGAGAAGGGCGCGGAGCGGGAATTGACCGGGTCAAAAAGCCAGGTCGGGAAGAGTCCGGCAGGATCTGCCAGTGCCGTTGCTTCGGAGGAAGATCCGGGCTTTTGCGGGATCAGACCGGAGGGCGATAGGAGGCGGCGAAACGGCGGTACTCGCCCGGAGACACCCCCGACCAGCGCTTGAAGGCGGTATTGAACGCGGCCTCGGTTTTGTAGCCCACTTTCCCCGCAATCTGCTTGAAGCGGTAACGCCCCTCGGTAATCAACTGCGCGGCCTTCGACATGCGGCACTGCAGCAGGTACTTCATCGGGGGAATGCCCACGAGATCCGTGAATTTTGCGGCAAAAGAAGAACGGGAAATCTGCACCCGGTCCGCCATCGAGGCAACCGTCCAGTTGTATTCCGGTTGCTGCTGAATATCGCGCAATACAGGGCCGATTTCGGGGTGCGCCCAGGCCTGGCGTTCGTGGGGAGAGATCGAGTCGGCGTATTGCTCGGTCCGGGGACGACAGACGAGTCCGATCAGGGTCTGCGTCAGAAGATCGGCCAGGCGCGAGCCTTCAAAATCCGGCGACTCCGCCTCATCGAGCAGAGTCTGAAGGGTCGTGGAAATCCAGCGAGCTTCCCCACCGCCCCTGGACGACAAAGTCTGCTGTTTGCCTGAGACGAGCGGATGGCCCACGCGCGGCGACAGCCATTTGACGGCCAGGCAGACGACCGTCGGAGCAGTCGGGGAAACGTCGTCGGTTTCGGAAACACGGGTGCCGATTACCACGGAGTCAGGGGAACCTGTCAGGGAAGCGGGATCCTGACGGGAAGGA
Organism: Planctomycetales bacterium; assembly: GCA_046349635.1. GTDB lineage: Bacteria > Planctomycetota > Planctomycetia > Planctomycetales > Planctomycetaceae > JAXMBX01. The sequence goes on along the minus strand of JAXMBX010000006.1, from coordinate 76,917 downwards.
GAAAGAGTGCATTGATTCCGGGCGAAAAACGTCAGCGAACCGGTGGGCAATTCGGTCGCGGTCTCTCCATCATGGGTCTCGTAGTGGATGCTGCCGGACTCCACGATCACGAGCAATCCGTGTGCGGATTGTTCCACAAAGGAACATGCGCGGCCGAGCCTGCGACGGGTGATGCCGCCGAATTCCGCCAAAAGAAAGGGGTCTTCCAGGGAGGGAATTCTGGAAGTATGGGGTGGCGTGTGTATTTGTTCTGACATCCGTAATGAGGCGAGGGGTACCACGTGAATTTTCTCGTGCCTGATCGCGGACATCGTGAGGTTGGCCACCTTCCTCAACTTCTGTCGCACGAATCACATATCTGATCCCAGTATGAGAATTACTATTTAACATAACAAACCTTAATGGGTGATGAAGAACCCACGACTGCGGTAGAAGACTCGTCATCGACGCGCAGATTCTGCCGGTTTTTGGACGTAACCCCTGTCGGCAAAAGGGATTGTTTTCTCGTCAAAAATTGTTCTCCGGACGTCCAGAAGCGGAAAGAGATCTTGGCGTTTTCGTTCGCATGAAGTAGATGACGCTTCTCTCAATGAAAAAGTTCCGGTTCCCGGCCGCTCCGAAAGAGCCCTTTGCTCCTCTCTCAAGCAAAGGATTCGAGGCCTGCTGCTGAAACTCTTTCACGACACACTTCCCAGATTGAACTCCCCGACAACGACTGCTTGGACGGCGGCGCAGGCTCCGGTATTCCCGGTCCGCACGACGTCTTTCTGCGGCATCAGGAACAGGCATTCATGGCCAAATTTCTTTTCCGAATCGGAATGTCCCGAGCAATGTGGAACCGGCTTCTCCTGGCGGGGATGACCTGGGTTTTACTGCTGCTCGCCGGCCCGTCGTGTGCCGTCGCCCAGGACGATGAAGACGACGAAGAAGGTTGGGCCTATCCACCCGGGGTCAGATCCGTGATCAACACCGGAGCGGGAATAAAAGGTGGGCTGGGGCATCGGTTCGGACAGGCCCCCGGTCAGGATGACGGCATCACCCCCGCTGAATTGATGCCTTATTACCTGATGGACGAAGCGATTCTCTTCGGAGACCTGCGAACGTTTGCGACCGACATCGGGCGTTTCGGCACGAACGTGGGTGTCGGCGGACGCTATTACAACGAATACATGCGACGACTGTTCGGCGGGAGCATCTGGTACGACATCGATGATTCCTCCAAGGCGACCTTTCATCAGATTGGTTTCAACCTGGAAACCCGCGGCCAATATTTCGACGTCCACGGAAACTACTACCTGCCGGTGTCCAATACCGAAAAGCAACTGAACCAGGCGGTCATCCCCGGAAGCGCACGATTCGTCGGACACCAGTTCTGGTATGACCAGGCGCGTCTGCTGGTGACGGCCATGCAGGGTGGCGACATCGAACTCGGCGTCCCGATCCCGGGAGGTTACACCGACGCCCACGACGTCCGAATCTTCGGGGCAGGTTACATGTACCAGGGGGGAGACCAGCCCAATATTTCGGGCGGTCGCGGCGGACTGACGTTCAATCCGATGTCGAACATCGGCGTCCTCGTGCAGGTCAGCCATGACAATTACTACGACACCTCCGTGATGGTCGGACTGACCTGGACCTGGTCCGGAATGCTGTTTGACGATGCGACGCCCGGCCGACGCCACATCTTCGACCGCATCGCCGAAGGGGTACGCCGCAACTACAACATCGTTTCACCGCAACGCACGATCATCGAAAACAATGTCATCGCCAGGAATCCGCTGACGGGACAGGCTTACGAGTTTAACCATGTGGCCAGCTATGCCCCCACGGGCGGGGACGGAACGGTCGAACATCCTTTCAGCACCATTGCAGGGGCGCAAGGACCGGCTTCCGATGTGATTTTCGTGCATGCCGGCAGCGTGTTCTCCGGATCGGCGGCTCAAATCACGCTCACTTCCGGACAGAAGCTCTGGGGTGAATCGGCGGGAATGGATTATCGCCTCCTGAGCCGCGATTTCGGCACGATTCTCCTCCCGCACGCCACGAGCGGAGCCGATCGCCCGGAACTGAACGCCGCTCCTGCCAATGCAATCACCCTGGCCTCGAATACGGAACTGGCGGGTTTTGTGATCAACAGCCCCGCGGGGTACGGGATCAGCGGCACGGGCGTGCATGACATCTCGATCCGGGGAGTCGACGTCAACAACTCCGGTGGAGACGGCATCCACCTTACAAATCTGAGCGGCTCCAATTCCCTCTCCGACATTGGAATCAACGGCAGCCACGGGTCGGGTCTGGCATTGGTCAACGCATCCGGGACCACCTCTATCGGCGCGCTGGCGATCGCCAACACGATCGGACACGGTGTGGATATTTCCGGCGGGACAGGGACGATCCAGTTCCAGAAGCCCGTTTCGCTCTCCAATATCTCGGGCGCGAGCGTGAACATCGACGGGCTGGACGCCGCCGGAAACGTGCTGTTCGGAAATCTGGATATCAGCGGACGTAATGGCATCGGCATCCACCTGAACGACGTCGCAGGGCACGTCGGATTTAGCGGCACGACAAACATCGGCACGCCGAACGGCGGTACGGCAGCCGCCATCGACTTCCAGGGATCGACCGGTACGGTCGAATTCCAGACGATCAATATCGCCTCCAGCGGAGGCGAAGGCATCCTGATCGGGAACAACACCTCTGACAACACCGGACAATTCACCGTGCATGGCCTGACCACCATCCAGAACACCGCCTCCGCCGCGATCCGCGTGTTCGATGATGCCGCCCAGGTAAATTTCGGCGACGTGACCGTCTCCGGACGGTTCGCGCAGGGAATCCTGCTGGATGGATCGCGCGGGCCCGTAAATTTCAACGGAACCACCAACATCTCGAACGCAAATCACTCGGGCGCCGATGGGGTGCTGATCACCAACACCTCCGGAAATGTGACGTTCGACGTTCTCAACTTGACGCAAGTCTTCGGATCCTCCGGTTTGCACCTGCTTGGAAATTCGGCGACAACCTACGCTGCGGAGTTGAACATCTCGGGTGATCACGCGACCGGCTTACTGGCCAATAACGGCGGGAGGCTGAACGTCGATGCCGGTACGATCGCGATGACGGCTGGTCCGGCCGTCGACATGCAGAGCACGACGATGGGCGTCACCCTGACGTCGGTTTCCGCCGACAGTTCGGGCTACGGCGTCCGGTTGATGAATACCCCCGGCACCTTCAACATCACGGGTGACGGCACCACCGATGGAAGTGGTGGAACGATCGCCCAGAACGATACCGGCATCCAGTTGATCAATGCAGGAAACGTGAACATCGCCCGGGTGAACCTGCAGAACAACGACACGGGAATTTACACCCAGGGAACGCAATCCCTGACGGTCAACAACACCCGGATCGTCGATTCCACGAATTACGCAATCGATTCGGTCAACACGCAGAACATGACGATCCAGAACTCCTGGCTCGCGAACGAGAACATCTTCAGCTCGAACAGCATCCATGCCGTGTTCAACTCGGCGGGAACGTATAACTACACGTTTGCCTCGAACACGATTGCAGGTGACGTCACGCATCCCATCAGCCTCGTCGATACCTCTCCCACGGGTGCGGGAGTGCTGAATCTGACTGCCTTCAACAACACGCTCATTTCTCGCCATGCGGGTGATTCGGCGTTGAACATCGCCTGGAACGGTGTCCTTTCCGGTACGATCAGGAACAATGTCCTGCAGGGAACCGCGGACAACAACACCTCGCTGACCGTCAACAACGCCTCCACCTCGGCCATGACAACGTTGACGGTGCAGCAGAACACGATCTTCCAGGATGGCCTGAATGGCCGGGGTTTTGTGTTGAATGCCGCCGGACCGACGTCCGTGACTTTCAGCCAGAACTCGCTGGAGTTCTCCAAGCAGGGATCTATCGGGACGGAATTCACGCTCCCGGGCTTGTCGGACGTCAAGATCCTGAGCAACACCTTCACGCAGGGTGTCGATGGCGACACGGGCCTGCTGTTCCACACCATGACCGCCCCCTCCACGGTGCAGATCAGCAACAACACGATCACGATGTACTCCACCAACAGCCTGGTGCATCGCGGAATTGTGTTTGAGACTGTGAATAGCACCACGGACGACAAGTTGATCCTGCAGAGTTCGCAGAACAACATCATCAACGGAGCCAGCACCCTCATGACGATTCCGGCGGGAAGTTACACGGGCAAATTCCTGGTGAACGGCAGCCAGATTCCGTAATCAATACCGTCAGGTCTTCGCCAGAAAACGGCGGACGCAGGCGATCAATGTCTCAGGAGCATCCTCGAAGACGTAATGCCCCGCGTCCGGGATGGGGCAGGCCTCCGCGCGGGGAAAACGCCGCTGGAATTCCGCCAGGAACTGCGGCGTGAAACACCAGTCCTGTATTCCCCAGGGGAGTAACATGGGGCGCTGTTCGAACAGCGAGAGCTTCTCCTCGATCTCTGCCAGCGTTCCATAGCTGGGGTGGCTGGGACGCAGGGGGATATCCTGCACGAATCGCTGGACCGCGATGCGATTGTTCCAAGAGTCATAGGGAGCAAGATAGCCCGCACGGACGTCACGCGTCATCCGCTCCGGCTTACGGACGGCCATTTTCAGCGCGGCCAGGGAAAACAGATTCAATCCCCGCAGCCCCAGGGTTCCAAAAAACGGAGTACGGCAGATCCAGATCCGAAAGGGAATCTGCTGCGAACGGAACGCCGCGGTATTCATCAGCACAAAGCGCGAGAACCGCTCCGGCAACCGGGTGGCAGCCCCCATCCCGATCGCGCCCCCCCAATCGTGGGCTACCAGCGTGATGTTTCGCAGGTCGAGTTCCTCAACGAACCGCACGAGGTTTCGGACGTGCTGGTCGAGGGTGTAGGCATAGTCCTGGGGTTTGTCCGACAGCCCGCAGCCGATGTGATCCACGGCGAGAACGCGGTGATCCCGCCTAAATTCCGACAGCAGCTTGCGCCAGGCAAAACTCCACGTAGGATTGCCGTGGGCAAAGAGGAGCGGGGAACCTTGTCCCTCATCGACATAGTGATATTTCAATCCGTTCCAGTCCCGAAAACGAGAGGTGAACGGGTATTCGGCAGTCCAGTCAGAAGTAGCCATCAAGGAACAATGATTCTTCGGATGAGAGAGGAGGTATTTGAAGACAAGCGTCGATCAGCCCTGCAGTTCGCGGCGGAGTTTTTCCAGTTCTGCGTCGATCTGCTGCTCCCGTTCCGTATTGAGCTTGCTCGACGTCTCCGAGTCTCCGGGGTACGCCTCGGGGGTGACGGAACTTGCGATGGAGGCCGGCGAACCGTGGGCCAGTTCCGCCAGCTTGCGTTTGGCCTCAGAAAGCCGGGCCTCGACAGCCCGCTGAATGGTCAGGAGATGTTCCAGGTTGGACTTGGCGGCCGCCTGCTCCTTATGCAGCGCGGCAATCAGATCCTCGACCTCTTTTTTCCGGAGCAGGGCCATGCGGGCGCCGTTTTCATTGCCGACCGCCAGTTCCTGTTTCGCCATCGAAGTCCAGTAGACGATCTGGTTTCCGTGCTCCTGGAGTTCACACTCCAGTTTCTGCAGGTTGCTCTGCGCGGTATTAGTGCTTCGCCGCGCTCCGGCCACCCCCGCTTCAATCTCGTTGATGATCTGCGGAAGGACTTCGTGAGGATGGGGATTGCGATTCAGCAATTCGCTGAGATTGCAGGTGACGATTTCGGTCAAACGGCTGAAATAGCTCATGCGGGCCTCCTTTCCGTCGCGATGCCCAAGCTCCCACAGCCCCGGCGGGACGGGATACCGGCCCGTGACGTGCGCCCTGAATTGACTACGCCACGGAGAGTCGAATGGATCAGAGGGTGATCAGTTTTTTGGTCAGGTCGGGGGAACATCGGATTAATCCTCAAGATACGCAGAGGTGATCCCTTTGGTTTGCAGTTTGTCACGCAGTTTTTCGCGAGCCAGGCGGAGTCGGCTTTTGGCCGTTGCCAGTTCGCATTCCATGATTTCCGCCACTTCCGAGAGGCGAAAATCGGCAAAATGATGCAGGGTGAACGTCAGCCGCTGCTCCTCGGGAAGCTGCTCCAGGAACTCCTCCACGAGACAGGTGACTTCGCGCTGATCGGCATGAGCATCCGGAGGCACGATTTCCCCGACAATCCGGGAAAAAGTCTGCTCATCCTCCCGATTGTCGGTCTCCGCGTGGATCAAGGCATCATGCGACCGACGACGGATGTTATCGATCATCAGGTTCCGGGCGATACGGTACATCCAGCCGCGGAATTTGCCGGTGGGGAGATAATCCCACGAGACATGATACACCTTAAGCAGCGTTTCCTGGGAAAGATCCTCGGCCAACTGTCGATCGCGGGTGTTGCGAAAGAAGAAGCCAATCAAAGGAGCCTGATACTTCCGGACGATTTCCTCGAACGCGGACGTCTCCCCCTCCTGAAGGCGAATCATCAAATGATCGTCTTCAGTCACGGAAGTCTCCAGAATTCAAGGGGTTGGGAAGGCGGTTCGCGGCCTGCGGAATCAGTCGTGGAATTCCCGACATGGTAGTCCATTCGGCTCGGGAATGGTATGAATAACCGACAGTGGCTTGTGACGATCAGGCCCGTTTCCGCGCTCAAAAAAGGAAGGCAAACCGTTTTCATGGCTGACGTGACGTTGAAGTTTGGGCGAGACGGGGAATTTCAGGTACCGTCCGATCCTCCGGGAGAGTGGACCGTCTGGCCCTCTCCCCCCTCGTTGCCTGACCTCGGTGACAAGGTCGCCTCAGCGCTCGCAGTCCCTCTGGAATATCCCCCGCTGGCGAAGGCAGTCGTCCCGGGAGACAAAGTGGTGATCGCACTCGATCGGGGAACTCCCGAAGCCTCGATTCTTGTGGAAGAACTGTGGAAGGTGCTCAAAAACGGTGGGGTCGAAGCGCAAGATCTGCTCATTCTGCAACCCCCCAGCCTGTCCGGACAGAACGAGTCCGACCCCCGCAGCCGATTGCCCAAAGAGGATCAAGCCCAGGTGCAATGGCGGATTCATGACGCGACCAATACCAAGGGGCTGGCCTATCTCTCCTCGACCGTCGGGGGAGAACGGATTTATCTGGCCCGGGAGTTGATTGACGCGGACCTCGTCCTGACCGTCGGCCCGATTGAATTCGACCCCGTCGCGGGATATCGAGGAGGGGGCTCGGTGCTGTATCCCGGCCTGTCCAATGTCGAAGCCATCGCACGGGTTCACGGACAAGGGCATCTGGAACTAGGGCCGGACGATGAACGGCCGTTGCGCCAGGTCATTGATGAAGTGACGTGGCTATTGGGGGTCCAGTTTTCACTGCAGGTGGTGGCAGGAGACGGAGAAGGGGTCAGCGCCGTGTTCGCGGGGCTGGACACGGCCGTCTTTCAGAAAGGGAAGGAGTTCTTGAATTCCCAACGCCTGATCCTGACAGACAGCCGCGTTCCCGTCGTTCTGGTCTGTGTCGATGCGGACGCCGGCGGGATCCACTGGGCTCAGGTCGGGACCGCATTGGCAACCGCACGGAATCTGGTGGCGAAGGGGGGCAAGATCATCGTCCTCAGCGAACTTTCGGACGAACCGGGAGAAGGCTTGAAACTTCTACAGGGAACGAGACATGCCCGCGATATTCTTAAACCCTTGCGGCAACAAGCCCCCCCGGATTTGATCACCGCCACTCAAGTAACGCACGCGGTGGACTGGAGTGAGGTGTTCCTGATGAGCCGATTGGACGGGACTCTGGTGGATGAATTGTTTATGACGCCGATTGAATCCACCCAGGAAGCCCTCCGCCTGCTCAAGTCGGAGGAGACCGGGATTGTGATTGGGGGGGCTCAACACACCTTCGGTCAGGTGGGGGCAGCGCCCTGATCTTCTGAAACCGATCAAGATCCGCTGATGTCGAGGTTGCGGGCCGGTTCCGGCGGAATCTATAATCGCAAGCATTGAAATCCCGCATTATTACGTCGATCTGCGTATGTGGGATGAGGGGCATCCCCTATTAACCGCTCGAAGAATTCACTCTCTCTTAGTTTGAGGAGACTTCTCCCATGTCCCAGCAATCGCGTCGCGAATTTCTCGAAAACTCGATGTTTGCCACCGCAGCGGCCTTGGGAGCCTCCCAGGCAATGCTCCCCGGCGCTCTGTTCGCCGAAGACAAACCCGCCGCCGGACCGAACGAAGTCCTGCGTGTCGGAATCATCGGAGTTAATGGTCGGGGCAAAGACCATGTGAAGGGCTATCTCAACAACAAGGCGAAGTGCGAAATCGTCGCGATCTGTGACGCGGATGAGGCTCCCGGACTGCGTGCTGTCGAGATGATTAAGGAGAGAACAGAAAAGAAGCCTACGTTCTACCAGGACATGCGGAAGATGTTCGAGAACAAGGACATCGACGTCATCAGCATCGCCACACCGAACCACTGGCATGCTCTTGCCGCAATCTGGGCGATGCAAGCCGGCAAGGATGTCTATGTCGAGAAGCCCGTCAGCCACAATGTGAGCGAAGGGCGCCGCATCGTCGAATTCGCCCGCAAGCTCAACAAGATCTGCCAGACCGGGACGCAATGCCGTTCGATGCCCGGAAGTCGCATGGCCATTGAGTACATCAAGGCGGGGAAAATCGGCGAAGTGAAACTCGCCCGTGGTCTCTGCTACAAGAGCCGTGGCCCCATCGGAGCACGGGGCCATTACGAACCGCCGACGTCGGTGGATTACGACCTCTGGTGCGGTCCCGCTCCCAAGTCGGAACTGACTCGCCCCCGCATGCACTACGATTGGCACTGGGTCTGGGAAACCGGTAACGGCGACCTCGGCAACCAGGGAATCCACCAGATGGACGTCGCCCGCTGGGGACTCGGTGTCAATGACATCGGCAACTCCGTCGTCAGCTACGGCGGACGCCTGGGCTACACCGATGCCGGTGACACCGCCAACACCCAGGTTTCAATCCACGATTACGGGGACAAGACCCTGGTCTTCGAAGTCCGTGGTCTCAAGACCGAGAAGATGATGAAAGCCGGCAAGTTCGAAGGAGCCGGCGTGGGAGTCATCTTCTACGGATCAGACGGCTACATCGTGATGGATGAATATACGCATGGTGTTGCGTTCGACCCGAGCGGTAATGTCGTCAAGGAATTCAGCGGGGGAGCCGATCACTACGGCAACTTCCTGGATGCCGTGAAAGCCAAGTCCGCGTCACATCTGAACGCCGACATTCTGGAAGGCCACCTCTCCAGCGCCCTCTGCCACCTCGGCAATATTTCGCTCCGTTCCGGCGATCAACTCACCGTCGCGGAATACAAGGACCGCTTGAGCAACATGGCGAACAAGGCGGAAGTCCTTGGGACTTACGAGCGGTTCACCGAGCACCTGAAGAGCAACGGTCTGGCGCCGGAATCGACCAAGATCTTCGCCGGATTGCCGTTGACCATCGATCCGAAAGCGGAAGTCTTCACCGGCGAACACGCCACCAAGGTGAACCCGATGCTGACCCGGGAATACCGTGCAGGATTCGTCGTTCCCGCCAAGGCTTAGGTTGCACTCGCGGAAATCTCGAAGGCCACTCGTGAAAACGGGTGGCCTTTTTTATTTCGCTCAGGCAGAGTGCGCATCGAGAAGTTCGGCCAGATGCAGATGCCGGATCGGACTTCCCTGCCGGTGCAGTGCCCCCCCGATATTCATCAGGCAACCGGTATCCGTGCTGACGACGACGTCCGCGTCCGTTTTCGTGAGGCAGCGGACCTTGTCGCCCACCATCGCCCCGGAGATTTCCGGGTAGCGGACCGAGAAAGATCCCCCGAAACCGCAGCACTGGTCCTGCAGATCGAGCGGAATATATTCGACACCCCGGACATTCCGGATCAGGGTTTCTGCTTCTTCTTTCAGTCCCAGGCCACGCAGATGGCAGGCATAGTGATACGTCACCTTCCCGTGGAACGAGGCCCCCACGTCGGTCACCTGGAGTTGATTGACCAGAAAGTCGGAGAGTTCAAACGTGCGCGATGCCAGCTCCAGCGCCCGGGCATGCCAGGGATCGTGTTCCTCGAACAGATGCGGAAACTCAATCTTCAGCATCGCTGCACAGGATCCGGAAGGAATGACCACCGGACGCGGGCCTTCGAAGACGGTGATCGTATGCTGCGCGAGCTTGCGGGCTTCTTCCAGGACGCCGCTGTTATAGAAGGGCTGGCCGCAACAGGTCTGCTGTCCGGGGAAATGGACTTTGACTCCCAGCCTGCGGAGGATGTTGACCGCCGCGACGCCGGCATCGGGCCGCATGACGTCACCCAGGCAGGTGATCATGAGCGAGACATCCATGCGGCGACTCCAGGCAGGAACGGAAGAAACGGGTTGATTTCCCGCAGAATATCCTCCCCACGGAAAAAATGGGAGGGACGGAAGACTTCCGCGCAACAAAAAAGAACTCCGGGAGACACATCCCGGAGTTCTACGGAGTCACACACACTACAGAACGGAGTTACCAGCTTTGTTCGCCGTGTTGGCTGTTGCCGGATCCCATCACGATGTCGCAGGATTGGTTGCGATCGCAATCGTCCACGCGGTCCTGGAAGCAGGCACCGGCGACGAAGCTCTTCATCTTGCAGCCGTCACCCGCCATGAAACCGGTGTAGGAGAAGGATTGGTTCAGAGAGCCAAAGGCGTTCGAGAGATCGTTGAGTTCGGTGTTGACAGCGACCGCACATTCGCTGAGTCCCACCACGAGGGCGAGAACCGCGACGGAGGCGACCAGCACGAGTTCGGCGGAAACGATGAAACCGTTTTCATCATTGAGCAAATTGCGCAGCAGATCCATGATTGAGTCCCATTCTGTAAGAGAGAATTGTGAGTGATTGACCGATGCCCGCAGGCATGCCGCACCGGTAACGGTGGGTGGGACCGACTCCCCGATCAGAGTTTTCTACGATTCGATTCAGCCCTGAACTCCTCTCTCAACGCCGGCGAGATAAAGGGGATTCAGGTGTGTCCGACCTGACTTGAGGATGTCAGGCCGAAGGGGGTTAAAGCAGCCGGTGTGCCACTCGGCGGAGATTGGACCGAAATGGACCGGACGGCGAGAGGGAGAATCCGCCGTAAATGAAGAAGCCGCAAGGCCGAGACTCATCACCAGGGAGAGCCATCGAGCCCGCGAAAGGAATGCAGCCCGCCCCGTACTCCGTACAGGGGGCTGAACAATCTGTTCATGTGCGCCGTCTGGGTGTGTAAACACCCACAGGCTCCGGAGCAGGTCTCCAGAGCCGCGGGCAGGTTTGTTCAAACTTGAGATTCGATCCGTCGATCAGCCACAGGTGCTCTGATTGGGGACCGGAACCACGATGTCGCAGGACTGGTTATTGTCGCAGTCGTCGTGCGTGTCCATCCAGCGGGAACCGTGGTAGAAGCTCTTCATCTTGCAGCCGTCGAAGCCGGAGAACCCGCTCACGCAGTAGGATTGGTTCAGGGCACCGATGGCATTCGAAATGTCGTTCAATTCGGTGTTTACGGCGACAGCGACTTCATTCAGTCCGACCACGAGGGCCAGAACCGCGATGGAGGCGATGAGCACCATTTCGAGGGAGACAATGAAACCTGATTCGTCACGAAGTAATGCGCCGAACATGAGAGCCGAGTCCTTTTTTGAGAGAGAGAAGAGAGAAATTACTGCTTTGTCAGTCATTTCCGGTCGAGGAAACCGGAGGATGACCCGCGGATCTGAATTCAACGGAGATGAGGAGTCTCCGAGGTATTCAAGAGCCTCAGCTTGGAGAGTCGGTGTTCTCCGGAAATCACTCACGGGATTTCACTGATGGCTCATGGGACTGCCGCGTGATACTTGAGGAAAGCATTCGTGCGGCATGTTGCTCAAAAGCATCACGCGTGCCAAACGGTGTGGTGTCGCGGCAACATCGGCGTCGTTGCCGGGCAACAGACCGTCATAATCGCTCGAATTCCCGTTCTTTTCAGCCGGACTGACTCGCTTAGCGCTTCCGCGAGAGATCATGCTCGACGGCCTGGAGTGTTCAAGGGCTTGAACGTCCCTTGACACTCCCTGCCTCCGCTTCGAAACGGATCAGCCGCTGTTCGCGGTTGCCCCCGTCCCAGTGGTTGTGCCGGTCGTCGTCCCGCCGTTGTTAACCGGAATAACGACGTCGCAGGACTGGTTGTTGTCGCAGTCATCATGCGTATCGTAAAACCGCGACCCGGCATAAAAGCTCTTCAGCTTGCCGCAATAGTGGTCGGAACCGACGTATCCGTTGACCCCATAACTCTGGTTCAACGCCCCGATCGCGTTGGAGATATCATTCAACTCCGTATTGATTGCCACGCAGATTTCATTGAATCCCACCACCAGCGCAATGACCGCGATAGAGGCAATCAACACCAGTTCCAGGGAAACAATAAAGCCGGTTTCGTCGTGCAGAAGTGAACGCAACATGAGAGAGATCCTTGATTTCGAGAGTGAGAATGAGAGCGAGAGCAAGAGTAAGAAGATTTAAGGGGTCCCCCGTTAGGGGGACCCCTCGGGACTCGGGAGCCATCAAATGGTGTGTGATTGTTCCTCAGCAATCACACGGTTGTTCTCTCAGCAACCATCCACTTGATGCATCCCAGTTGTGTAAGCCTTGAAGGTGCAGAGCCCGCTGAAACCTCACAGCCCCAAAATACGTCGTAACGAGCGTGTCCGTCGCAGCGAGCATGAAAGTTACACTTGGCACACGCTGTACCGTCGCTGAAAAAATCAGATCAGGCACAATCGCAACCAAACAAAAAAACGTCACAACCCGACCATAAAGGAGGAGTTGTGACGTCTACACGCAACCAATCGAACGTTTGCGTTAATCCGGACGTGACGAGAATACTGTTTGTAACCCTGAACGGCGCCAATGAGCAGTTGTCTCGTCTCCTGAACGGATCTCAGGGATTTACTTGGCGGGAGCCGGGACAGCCGGCCCCGGGGTCACGGGAGCAACCGCGGTCCGCTTGCAGCTATCGCACGGGGCGGCAGGAGCAGCGGAACCAGGCGGGCAGACGCCGTTCGGAGCGTCCACGCAGGCATCGTATTGTTTACGGATCACCTTGCCGGCTCCGGGAGCAGGGACGGCATTGAAGCCACCCGGGCCGATCAGATCCCCGCCGTAGCCGAATCCACCATATCCGCCCCCCATGCCATAGCCGCCCCCCATACCGTAACCATAGGCACCCATCGGCCACGGATAGCCCCCATGCCACCAGTTATTACCCCAGAAGGCCGAGCCGGAGGTGAAGGAGCCTTTGCAACCACGGAACCCCGTGGTCGAGTAATTCTGATTCAGGCTGGAGACCGCCATGCTGAGATCTCCGAATTCCTGAACGATGGCGGACTGCAGGCAGCTCATGCCGGTGATGAGTCCAATGACCAGGATCGTGGCGACGAGGACCAGTTCGGTGGAGATGATGAAACCTCGCTGGTCGGACCAAAAGTTCTTGACGATGTTCATGGTTGCGTACCTCGTGTGTGTAGAGACAAGTTCGTGCGAAATCACAAAATTCGGGGAAACCCACTCAGGTTTCCGAAAGGGCAAACAGTTTTTTAAGGTCACCCGTTTTGTAAGAACAGGCGGGTTGATGTCTCGTGCCTGGACCCGGAGGAGTAGCGGGCGCTACTCCTTCCACCCTGGGAAACAAGGCGGATCGGGTCGTGGCACGAACTCTCTTCAGCCGGGCGACGAATCCCCCGGCCCGAACAGTGGTCTCTCAGGTCACCGTTCGCTCTCAAACGACCGGGGACAAAAGTCCTCGGCCCCGGCGGTTTCTCACGCCGCCGGAAGGCGCTCTCTCAAGCGTTTTTCTGATCGCGGGGCGGGAAGCTCCGCGGATGTTTCAAAGGACGGAACAGGAACGATCCGGAACGACGCTTTCCCATCGTGGTGGAACGTTCTCCTGTACATCCCTTGCTTTTGGCATAACCCGTACCAACGGCAGATTCGCCACGTTCGTTTTTCACGGCACAGGCGTTGTATCCACGCGTCGAAATTCAGGTTATGACGTTCGCGCCGAAAGCGACGATTTTTCGGTTTCTCCCGGAAAGGCGGATTTCGCGAAGAAACTGTTTAGACCGCTGAACAGCGCGCTCGCCACTCTGTTCAAGGGACGAAACAACGTCGCGGAAGCCGCCACGGAATGACGGACGATGGGCACAGCGAGAGGATTTCCCTCAAAATCTCGCGGTTCACGCCCCACATCGGTAGGATTCCAGGGGCTTGGTTGCCCAGTCTCAGCCAGGGACTTAGAATCGAACGGCCCAGAAAACAAACCGGCGGCCATAAACCGTTGGCGGGCAAACCGTCGAGCGGATGTCACCAGCCCGGCCTCTCTCCCATTCTGTTTTTCGCAAGCACGCGTCCCCAGGGGAGAAAACTGTCGGGTGATCCGTTTCCGCACGACGGGTTCAACTTCGTCCGAAGGGATTGCAGACCGATTTGTGGGACTGCTCTCTGACAATCAGTTCCACGTCGCGAGCAGAAGCGCTCCAAGGATCAATCGTTCATGGCTCATTGTCTGATCACGGGTGGAGCCGGCTTTATCGGCAGCCACCTGACGGAGCATCTGTTGAAACAAGGTCACCAGGTGACCGTTCTGGATGACTTCTCCACGAGCCAGGCCGAAAACCTGGCGCACGTTCAAAACCAGCCGGGGTTCAGGCTCATCAAGGGTTCCATCACTCGTCCGGAAGTCCTCGCCGAGGCTGTCCGCGGCACGGATGTGATTTATCACCTTGCCGCGGCGGTCGGGGTGAAACTCGTCGCGGACGATCCGATGCGGACCATCGAGACCAATATTTTTCCGAGCGAAGTTCTGCTCCGCCTGGCCCAGGAAGGGGGGCAGAAGTTCTTCCTGGCCTCCACGAGCGAAGTCTACGGCAAGAACATCAAAGAATGCTGGACCGAAGAGGACGACTTGCAGTTCGGTTCCACCACACGTCCCCGCTGGGCGTATGGCTGCTCAAAGGCGATCGACGAATTTCTCGCGCTCGCTTACTACAAGAAATTCGGCCTGCAGGTGGTGATCGGACGTTTCTTTAACGTCGTCGGCCCACGCCAGGTGGGGCATTACGGCATGGTCATCCCCCGCTTTATCGACCAGGCGCTGCAGGGAGGCCCCATCGTTGTCTATGACGACGGCAAACAAGTCCGTTGCTTCGGGCACGTGCGGGAAGTGGTCTCGTGTGTCGTGGACCTGATGGGAACTCCGGAAGCCTGTGGCAAGGTGTTCAACATCGGCAGCGATCAGTCCGTCTCCATCCGGGAACTCGCCGAAGAAGTGATCCGGCGGGTGAATCCGGACGTCAAGATTGAGCACGTCCCCTATGGAAAAGCGTATGGCGAAGACTTCGAAGATATCCGCCGACGGGTTCCTGACTTAAGCCGCTTGCAGAAATTCCTCGGCCGGAAGCCGACGATGCCTTTGGGTCAGATTCTGGATGAGATCATCGAGTGGAAGCGCCAACGCCTATCACGGAGCTAGTCCAGGGACTGGACGACGAGACCCTTAAGCAGATGGCACAACCGCCGCAGGCGCGGCTGTTTCCACTGCTGCGGCATGCATCGGCGATGCGGCCTCTCATCGCGCTGGCGGCCATCCTCCCCGCCCTCGTCGCCTTGAGAAAAGCCCCCTGGACCCAGCAAGGTTCCGAATACGCCCTCAGACAGATTGCACTGCTCACCGCCGGGGATTTCTGGAGATTCTGGGAACTGCTCGGCGTTGATCCGCAGATTACATTCTCGGGCCAGACCCCTCTCCCGGCCTGGCTGGGTGCCCTGAGCCTCAAGGCACTGGGAACGGATTTCTACGGTGACTACGTGGTGATCCAGTTCCTGAGCGTGGCCGGGATTATCGGAATGACGTTCCGTATCGCCCACCAGTTGGGTGGCATGCGGATGGGCCTCTTCTCCGCCCTGTTGATCGCCTTTCAAACCCAGACGATGCGCCTCGCCCAGGAACCGGGGCCGGCAGCCCCGGCGATCCTGCTCGCGATGGTCACGTTATGGGGAATGAACTCCCATTGGCGGGAAGGAATCGGTTCTCTCTCCTGGAGAGTCGTCGTCGCCGGCTTGTGCCTCGGGCTGTGCGGTCTCTCCGGAGGACCATTGCTGCTGATGGTGGGGTTGTGCCTCGTCCTGAACCGTGCCGCGCTCGATGCCTCTTTATGGATGAACCAAGGCAAGGACGAAAACCCGCAGAAGCGCATTCGCCTGACGACGCGCGGCTGGAAGTCCCTCGGGTTCGCGGCCTTGATTGGCGGTGTCGTCGCGGCGCCGTGGAACCTCTGGATGCTGCATCGCTACGGAACCGCCTTCCTGGCCCGCTGGTGGCTTCCTCTCACGGGTGTCTCACCCACTCGAAATCTGGCATGGCTGAACGCAACGGATGCCAACTTTACTCCCTCCGTGTGGTGGATTTATTTCCCCGGCGTGATCCTGGGGCCGTTGGTTTTGGGTGTGTGGGATTGCCTGAGAGAGATCCGTTCCCCTTCCAAAGAGCGGGAAATCCGCAGAGCGTTTGATGGAATCTGGCTGCTGACCTGGAGCGGAATCGGAGTGGCAATCTGGCTGCTGCAATCTCTTTTGCTGTCGCGACAACCGGTCCTCCTGGAGATGTGGCGGGAATTCGCCTTGATTCCGGTGACGATTCTGGCCGCCTGGGGAATTATCGCCGTCGCAGATCGGGAGGTCTCCCTACCCTGGGGGATCGCCGCGGGACTGCTGAGCGCGATGTTCACATGCCTGCAGTTTGCCCCCCTCTGGCTCCCCACCCAAAACGAGTCGAGTGAGCTTGCGGTCGTCGTCGCGGTCGCCCTTGCTCTGGCTGTCACAGGCTGGTGGCTGATCTATGTCTGCCATCGGAACGAACTGCGCGAGAGACGGTGCCTCAGCCTGTTGATGGTGGGGATCATGGGCCTGACGATCGGATTCGGGATCGCGTTGATGCCTCAGGTCTCCAGCGACGCCTTGGAGCTGCAGGAACTGCGAAAAGATTTGACACAAATACAGACCCCGATGCAGAAGCTCGTGTTCGTGACCCCGGAAACGATCCCCTCCGAACTGGAATTCGCGATTCGGAGCGTGTGGCCGCTTGCGGAGACGCAGCAGGTCCACAACTGGAATCTGGCGATGAACGCCACGCTGCACGGGCGCGACTCCGCACAAAAGCCCCCCGCGGCCGTGATCATCTGCTGGGACATCAATGATTCCCTCCGCTTCCGGGATCTGCCGAACGCGATTCCGGTGCAACTGGCGACAACCACGCGCCTGTTCCTGGGGCGAGAACTGAATGTGTTCCGCATGCAGGGTGGAAACGGTAATCCCCCGTGATGCGCGCAGTCGAGAATTCTCTCTTCTGACCCGCATCAACCCGCCGCTTGTTGCAGTTTTTGCCGAAGAACGCCCTCTCGCCGGGTCACTTCTTGCAAAAATGACAATTCTCTAAAAAACATTCCCAACACACATTGACGCAATTTCGGGAAGTATCTATTTATCCCCCCGCATCAAGCACATCACTGATTCCGATTCAACCAGCCGACGACAAGGATGTCCGAGGCAGTTGCTGTCCGCAAGCGGAACTGTGATGTCTGACTGAGAGGATGACCGTCAGCAAGGATGCAGACGGCTTTCTCTCACTCAGTGACGGCAGACAGATTCAGAAATTCACGGCAACGCCGTTTCGGTTCCAATCGCCCCCGGAAGTGGTTTGATGTCCTTAGCCCCCCTGGGACTCTCACTTCCGGGGTTGCTTTTTCTTTGCCGCAAATCCCGCCATAATATTTCCTGATTGTCTCCCCAAACATCAGGAGCGTGGCGATGGAAGTGTTGGAACGATTTGAAGGGCAATGGAAGTTCAATCGCGGCAGGACCCTGGCCATACTCGATGAGATCGAGAAGTTTCCCAATCCTGCCGAAGTGCTGAAATACCGTCCCGGTCCGGGACGAGCCCACATCGGCTGGCAGTTGCTGCACATCGCCGTCACCGAAGAGCTATTCGCGACCGAGCGCCTGTTGGGAACCCCCGTGGGATTTGCGGACCTGGTCCCACGCTTCCGGGGAGGAAGCACCCCCGACGAGAACGTGCCCGACGTGGAAACGATCCGCAATGTCCTCAATGAATCCCGGGAACATCTGCTGAAAACGGTCAAAGGCCTCACTGTCGCGGATCTGTCTCGAATCCCGGAGGCGTTCAAGGAGCGAGGCTGGAACATCGAACAGGCGCTCTACGTCGTCACCTGGCATGAAGGGCATCACCAGGGACAGGCGCACCTGACCCGGAATATTTACAAGGCGACTCACGGATCATGAGTCGGGTACGGATCGAGTATTGCAGCCTGTGCCACTTTGCGGAACCGGCGCGAGAAGTGGCGGAGCATCTCCAGAAGACTTTGGGGCTGGAAAGCGAAATCCATCCCGGAATGTGGGGAACTTTTCGAATCCGGCTCGATAACGATGTGATCTACAATCGCTGGACCGACAACGGCTGGCTCGGCTGGATCGGATTCGGGACCAATATCACGCCGCAAGAGATCGAACGCCGCATCCGCGCACGCAATCTTCTATAGTACCCCAAACGTCCTGAACGCCTCCGTCGCCGACATCCCCTCGCGAATCGCATCCCGGACCTGATTTTCGGCGTGCGCTTTTTGCCACGCGGCGGCCACCACCTGCTTCTCGACGTCTTGAGGGACGATCACTATCCCGTCCCGGTCGGCGGCGATGAGATCGCCGGGATGAATAGCGACCCCGTCCAGCTCAATCGGGACGTCGAAATCAATCACCCGCTGACGATTCTTGCTGTCGTAGGGATTCATCCCGCGAGCAAACACGGGAAAGCCGAGCCCCTGCATCTTAGCGACGTCGCGCACGCTTCCATCGACAATCGCACCAATGCAGCCCGCATTCCGCGCCTGGGAGAGAAGTTCCCCAGATGCCGGAGCGATTGGAACCTGCGGCAGCACACACGAACACATCGTCCGGACGACAGGAATCAACCGCCGCCAGTTCCAGTTTGTAAGGTTCCGGATCTTCGTGCGCCATATCGGCCCACAGGGTTGTCTTCGCCCGTCCCAGGAGAAACAGATCCGGCAACGTCACCGCCCCAATCGGCAACCGCGGAGCCTGATGCCGGTAACCCGCGGCGTCGAGAGAATCGCACAGCAGGGGAACGGACAGGACTTCCCGCAACATCGGAAGGGTGAGTTTTTCCGGAGTGGATGAATGGAGCGACGACATAGTGTTTCCGGGCTGAACCAGGGGCTTTGAACAACGCGACCAGCAAAAGTCGGCTCGTCGCGGGAATGAACGGATGATACTTTCAAGGAGAATCAAATCTCCTGGCGAAATGCGGTTGATGATCGCGCGGGATCTGCAGATTTCAAGAAACCGCACTTCGTCTGGAGCTACTTTTTGACAAGCTCTAACGCATCCATCCTGACGTTCAGCGCCACACGCATCAAGCAGTGGCCGGGAAATCTCATGACTTATCTCCGCCCAATCGTCTGTCTCGCGTCTCTGTCGATCATCCTGGGCAGTTCATTAGCGCAAGCGGAAGAGCCGTTGGACTGGACGCCGAAACGGACCTGGGTCTTCGTGGCGGGCCTGCTGGAGTGGGAGCATCCGGAATACTGGAGTCCGTTCCCCGCTGCGAAAAAGAATCGCCGCGACGAGCAACTGGTCAAATATTTCAGCAACGCGGGAGTACCCCAGGGACAGATCATCTATCTGCAGGACTCCGCCGCCACGAAAAAACGGATTGAGCAGGAGTTTAAAAAACTCCTCGACAGGACGCAGGAAGGGGATCTGCTGGTCTTTTATTTCTGCGGGCATGGCTACCGGGATCGGGAAAGCGGCCAGACCTGGTTCGCCAACTACGATGCCGCCTCAAAAAGCAACAGTGCCTGGGGAGTCCCGAGCGTCTTCTCGATGATCGAGAGCCACTTTAACGGGGACCGCGTGCTGCTCCTGGCGGATTGTTGTCATTCCGGGGCGCTGTACGATCTGGCCCTCAAGCACAAGGACTCCGATGTCTCCTATGCAGTCATCACCTCTTCGTATTCACACAACTCTTCGACCGGAAACTGGACGTTCAGCGACAGTGTCCTGTCCGCCCTGCGGGGAGATCCCAATGTGGACCTGAACGGCGACAAGATCATCACCCTGAAAGAGATGGGGGAGTATTGCGAACTCGAGCTGGCCTTCGTCGAAGGACAGAAATCGATGTACCGGGGAAGCACAGGATTCCCCCTGACTACCAGACTGGCCACCGTCCAGCGGGACAAGAAAGCAGGGGAGGGGGCCCGGGTGGAAGTGGAATACAAGCAGAAGTGGTACAAGGCGAAGATTCTGGAGACAAACGGGCATCAGTCCAAGGTCCACTACACCAATTACGATGACTCCTGGGACGAATGGGTCGGCCCGGAGCGAATCCGACCTTATGCCCCTCACCAGTTCGCCTCCGGAGACAAGGTCCAGATCCTCTGGAGCAACGACAAAAAGTGGTACCCGGGGACCGTGCTCAAGGCGTGGTACGGGCTGCACCTGATCCACTATGAGGGGTACGATGCCACCTGGGACGAGTGGGTCCATCCGGGCGCGGTGAGACTGCGCTGAAGTCGACCATTTAGGGCAGGATTTTTCCGCATTTCTCGCGTCCAACTGTCGCCACAACCCTCGAAACGGATAGGGATTTCTCCCAATCGGGTGAATTTAGCGTCAGGACATATTGCCGAACGGGAATTCATGCCTCAAAATTGATGTGTCCTACCTGAAAAAGCCATCATTCCGTCTTGTCGCAAACATACCCGTTTGTGAGCGAGATCCCGCCGGTTGAGGATTGTTCATGATTCGTTCCCCCCTGTGCCGTTCCCTATCCATTGGTTTCCTGATCCTGGGAGTCAGTTTCGCCCCGACGGTCCGCGCCGCCGGTCCGAAAATCAGCTTCGACCGCCAGATCCGGCCGATCCTCTCCGACACCTGCTTCAAGTGTCACGGATTCGATGAAAACGAACGCAAGGCGGGCCTCCGACTGGATACTCGGGATGGGATTCTCGCGAAAGGGGAGTCCGGATCCGCGGCGGTTGTTCCCGGCAAGAGTGCCGAAAGTGAACTGCTTCGTCGCCTGACCACCAGCGACGCCAGCACGAAAATGCCACCCCCCGATTCTGGACGGACATTGACCCCGCAACAGATCGACCTGATCAAGCAGTGGATCGATCAGGGTGCCGAAGTCACCCAGCATTGGGCGTTCATCCCTCCGAAGCAACCGCAGCCTCCGCAGGTGCAGCGTGAAGAACTGGTCAAAACTCCCATCGACCGTTTCTGGTTGAAACGCCTGGAGCAGGAAGGTCTGAAACCCTCACCCTTGGCGGACAAGACAACTTTGATCCGGCGGGTCACTTACGATCTGACCGGTTTGCCTCCCACAATCGCCGAGGTGGATGCGTTCCTGGCGGATACTTCCCCGCAGGCCTACGAACGACTGGTCGACCGCCTGCTCTCCTCCCCGCGATACGGGGAACACATGGCCCGCTACTGGCTCGATGCCGCACGGTACGGTGACACGCACGGCCTCCACCTGGATAACGAACGCTCCCTGTGGCCGTACCGCGAATGGGTCATCCGGGCCTTCAACCAGAATCTTCCCTTCAATGAATTCACCGTGAACCAGTTGGCCGGGGATCTCCTCCCGAATGCCACGCGCGACCAGCAGATCGCGACTGGCTTCAATCGCTGCAATATCTCCACCGGCGAAGGGGGCTCGATCGACGAAGAAGTCCGCGTGCGGTACGCCGTGGATCGGGTCGAGACCACCAGCACGGTCTGGCTGGGCCTGACGATGGGCTGCTCCGTCTGCCACGACCACAAGTACGATCCGATCTCGCAAAAAGATTTCTATCGGATGTATGCGTTCTTTAACTCCAACACCGATGCGCCGATGGACGGGAATGTGCTGCTTCCGGCACCCTCCCTGAAACTCCCTGATGCGATGACGGAAAAGAAGCTGAACGACCTCGGAACCGAGGCCGCAAGCATTGAGAAACAGATTGTCGACGTCATCGAGAAGACTCCGTACGTCGAACCACTCGCCGGCAAAGGCCTGACCGGAGAGATGCGGGAATATGTGTGGGTCGAGGATGAACTGCCGGCTGGCGCCAAGCCCCAGGGCGAGATTCCCTGGGAATTCGTCTCCGGAGACAACCACCCCGTCCTGAGCGGGAAGAAATCCCATCACGGAACCGCCCAGGGTTTGAAGCAGCACTTCTTCACCGATGCGAAACAACCCCTGATCGTCGGCGAAGGGGACAAGTTTTTCGCGTATGTCTATCTCGACCCCAAGAATCCCCCCCGTGAGATCATGCTGCAGTTTCACGCCAAGGACTGGGAGCACCGCGTGGTCTGGGGTGAAGACCTGATTCCCTGGGGTGTGCCCGATACCGTCAGCCGGATCAAGATGGGGCCGCTTCCCGAGAAAGGAAAGTGGGTTCGCCTGGAAATCGATGCGGCCCGGGTCGGTTTCAAGGAAGGGAACCAGATCGACGGCGTTGCCTTCACTCAACATGACGGAACCGCCCATTGGGACAAAATGGGTATTGTCTCACGCGGCCCTCAAGGCACTGAAAGCGGGTTTGAATCCCTCGCCGCATGGATGAAGTACGAAGCAACGCTCACCAGGCTGAAAGCCCCGGAGGACATTCACTCCACGGTGGTCGCATTGCTGGCGGAGAAGAAAAAAGAAGCCGAACAACTCGCGGCGGCCCAGCAGAAACCGGCGGCCCCGGCTGTTCCCCTGCTGCGGCCGCGACTGCCACTGCTCCAACCGCGAATCCTCCCGTTGATCCCAAGCAGGCGGAAGCAGAAGCTGCCGCCAAGAAAGACCGCGCAGCCAAAGAGAAGAAAGTCCGCGACTATTTCCTGCGATACGTCGCGTTGCAGACGCGGCCCATCCTCGCTCCTTTAAACCAGAAGCTGGAGAAACTCGCGGCGGATCGAAAAATGATCGACGACACCGTCCCCGCGACGATGGTGTTCTCCGAGATGAACCAGCCGCGCGACACATTCGTCCTCATTCGCGGGGCCTATGACAAACACGGGGAAAAAGTGACGGCCAACACGCCGGCGGTTCTTCCCCCGCTGCCCGCGGAACTCCCCAAAAACCGCCTGGGGCTGGCCCGCTGGCTTGTCTCCTCACAGCACCCGTTGACCGCGCGGGTCATCGTCAACCGCTACTGGCAGCAATACTTCGGTGCGGGAATCGTCAAGACAGCGGAAGACTTCGGTTCGCAGGGAGAACGCCCGAAACATCCGGAACTCCTCGATTGGCTCGCCACGCAGTTCATCGCGACAGGCTGGAACGTCAAGGACTTCCAGAAGATGATCGTCATGTCCTACGTCTATCAACAGTCCTCCCACGCCACGCCCGAACTGATCCAGAAGGATCCCTCCAACGACCTGCTGACCCGGGGCCCCCGCTTCCGGATGGACGCGGAAGTGCTGCGGGATACCGCCCTCTACAACAGCGGCCTGCTCGTGGAACACCTCGGCGGCAAGAGTGTCAAAACCTACCAGCCCGAAGGGGTCTGGGAAGCGATCGCCTTCGTGGGGAGCAATACCCGCGAGTTCAAGCAGGACCACGGCCAGGCACTCTATCGCCGCAGCATGTACACCTTCTGGAAGCGGACCTGTCCCCCTCCTTCCATGCTGACCTTTGACGCCCCTTCGCGGGAAAACTGCACCGTGCGCCGCGCACGGACCAACACCCCCCTGCAAGCCCTCGTCATGATGAATGACGTGCAGTTCATGGAAGCAGCCCGCGCAATGGCGGGACGCCTGTTGAAAGAAGGGGGAGCGACCCCCAACGATCGACTCGCGTATGGCTTCCGCCTCGTGACCTGCCGCCGTCCCACCGATCAGGAACGCCAGGTCCTGCAGAACGTCTACTACATGCACCTCGCGGAATATCAGAACAATGTGGACGCAGCCAAGAAGTTGCTGTCTTACGGCGAAACCCCCGCTCCCGCTGCGCAGGACGTCGGGGAGATGGCGGCTCTGACTATGATTTCCAATCTGCTGTTGAATCTCGACGAAGCAGTGACCAAGGAATAAATAACATGGATCCTCGTTACGAACACGCGATGCAGATGAACCGCCGCTATTTCTTCGGTCAGAATGCGGCCGGACTCGGGACGATGGCACTCGCATCGCTGTTGAATCCGCAGTTGCTGTCGGCCAACACGCCGACCGCAAAGGACAATCCGCTCCTTACCTACGGCGGGGCATTGCCGCAGTTGCACCATCCCCCCAAGGCGAAGCGGGTCATCTGGTTGTTCATGGCGGATGCCCCGTCACAACTGGACATGTTCGACTACAAGCCGAAGCTGCACGAATACTTCGACAAGGACCTGCCGGAGTCCGTCCGCAACGGACAGCGGATCACGACCATGACCTCCGGCCAGGCCCGCTTCCCCGTCGCCCCCAGCGTGTTCAAGTTTTCCCAGCACGGCAAACACGGGGCCTGGATCAGTGAACTGCTCCCGAAGCTCGCAAGTGCAGTCGACGACCTGTGCATCATCAAGACGATGAACACGGAAGCCATTAACCACGATCCGGCGATCACCTTCATCCAGACCGGGAGCCAGATCCCCGGACGCCCGAGCGCGGGTGCGTGGGTCTCCTATGGCCTCGGCAGCCCGAACAAGGACCTCCCGGCGTTCGTGGTGCTGCACTCCCGGCTGTCGGATGGTGCCCAGACCCAGGCCCTTTTCTCGCGCCTCTGGGGTTCGGGATTCCTCCCGACGAAACACCAGGGGGTCGCCCTGCGGTCGAGCGGCGATCCCGTACTGTACCTTTCCAACCCGCCCGGCGTCAGCGGCGACACGCGTCGCAAGATGCTCGACGGTCTCGCGCAGTTGAACCAGAAGCATTTCGAATCTGTGGGGGACCCGGAGATTTCCTCCCGGATCTCGCAGTACGAAATGGCCTACCGGATGCAGACCTCCGTGCCGGAACTGGCCGACATTTCGAAGGAACCGCAGAACGTCAAAGACCTGTACGGCCCGGAAGTGAACACTCCCGGATCGTATGCGTATAACTGCCTGATGGCACGCCGGCTGGCGGAGCGCAACGTCCCGTTCGTGCAGGTCTTCCTCCGCGGATGGGACCATCACGGAAACCTCCCCCCGCAGATCCGCAAGCTGACCGCGACGATGGACCAGCCCACGGTCGGCCTGCTGCAGGATCTGAAGCAGCGCGGCATGCTCGATGACACTCTCGTGATCTGGGGAGGTGAATTCGGGCGGACGGTCTACAGCCAGGGAACCCTGACGAAAGAGAACTACGGCCGCGACCACCACCCCCGCAACTTCTGCATGTGGATGGCCGGTGCCGGCGTCAAAAAGGGGATCGTCCACGGCCAGACCGACGACTTCAGCTACAACATCACCGAGAAGCCCGTCCACGCATGACCTGAATGCCACCGTCCTGCACCTGCTGGGGATCAACCACGAAAAGCTGACGTACAGTACCAGGGGCCGCGACTTCCGCCTCACCGACATCCACGGCAATAATCAAGGATATTCTGGCGTAGGGCGGTTCCGCCTCTGGTTGCGTGATTGACTGATCGAGAACCCTCACGCTGCCGCTTGGGGTTAGTCAGAAGGCACGGTTACGCAATCCTGATACTGATAGAAGGTGAGATACCGTCTGCCACTCACTGTCCGTTACGGTTTCACGGTGGTGTAGGGGAGACCTCAATCTGAGGCTGGTGCTTGATTTTCAAGGTGAGGTCGAGAGGTTTGTTCTCTCTGACGGACAAAGGAATCGAGTGCGGTGAATGCTGCTGCGGATCCTCCCAGGAAATCAGAAACGCACCCGGATTCATTTTTCCCAGCGTGAGGACGCCATCATTTCCGATCTTGAGCGACAGAGGGTAGAAGAAACTTGACCTGTCAAACATGGCGTCGATGTGAGGCACCAGCTTGTTGAATTCCGGGCGGAGTTGCAAAAACTGGGGCTTCAAAGGCTTGTTCGAGTCATCGACAAAACGGAGCGTGGCCGGTGTACGACAGTCGGAAAGATCGATCGTGCACCGTGTCGTCTGCTTATTCCTCATCTCGATCATCTTCGCATAGAGGATGTCTTTCACGGGAAAATGCTCCGCGAGAGATCTAAAGCTGGTTCCCAAGACGCGGCGAAGGTTCTGTTCGAACTTGAACGTGTCAGGGTCTGCAGGGTCAAGTCCCATCCCGGGAGGTCCCAGCCAGACGGGATAAACCAGATTCACAAGCCCTTCATCAGGGAAGTTCATGGTGATCTCGCCCTGCGCATTGGAGACGGCGTAATGCGTCCGCTCCAGAGAGCGCTCAGTGGATTTGAAGAGGACTGCGATCAGAGCATCGGGGAGCGGTTTCTTATCGACCCCGAGAACCGTGAGGTGCAGTTCCTTCGGTGCGTTCAAAGCACGCGGTACGGAACGGGATTCGATAACACGGTTCGGTTCAGGTGAAAGCGGTGTAAGAGGGAGACGAGTGTCCCGGGCGGGTCCAACCTGAGCGGGGAGTGGCCCGCCTTTTGCATCGACATCCTGCGCAGCAGGCAACGTCGCCTTGAGATCAAACTCGACCGCTTTATCGCCAGTCACTTCAACAGTCACCGGAGGAGAAATAGCGTCCCGATTGTTCGAGTAAGGTTCCGAGGCATGGACTTTGTATGTGCCCGGCTGGAGTCCTGAAATCTCAAACTTTCCATCAGAGTCGGTACTGCCAACAACATAACTGGCGGGCTGAAAGGAATTGGACTTCCCATTTGCTTCTGGAGGAGGGGAATACTCGAGATTCAGACTCTTGCCGACGACTGGGCGATTGTCCTGATCGACAAGACGCCCACGAATACCGCCAGTGCAGATCGAAAAGTCGATGTCCAGGTGTCTCGTTTCTCCTTCCCGCAAGCTCATGTGCTGAACCCAAAACCTGTGCTTTACAGGGCGATTCCACGGATTCTGAGGGATAATGCAACGTCGTCCGCCCAACCGCGACTCTCCTCCCGAAGAATGGCACAATGTGACATCACCCGGAGAGACATTCGTCACTTCGACAGCGCCGTCATCAGAGGACGATTGTTGTTTACCGTGATAGATTTCTGGACCATCCCCAAAATCAGAAACGGAACAACTAGCAAAGGGAGCCCGATAAACAGGCTTACCGTTTGATCCCTTCACGCGGGCGACTATTTTCGCAGGGCGAAGGACCGTAAATTTCTGGAGTTCCTGTTTTTCGTTCCGAGTAAGATCAAGCACACCCAACTGGAAGACATAGTCGGGAACTTTGATTGACACATGGACATTGTCGACGGGAGGCGAGCCCAGTCGGGTCGTGAGGGAGAACCGCCCCTGAGTGTCAGTTCCTTGGACTGATTCACGCTGGTCCGACCAATTTTTGATAAGACTTTTGTCATTTTTTTCGTGCCACGTGAGTTTCACCTCAGCATTCGGGACCGGCTTCCCTTTGCTGTCCACAACGCGCGCGGTAATGGTCTTGAAACCAGGCTTGTCGATTTTCTGTTGCGCGTCATTGTCCAGCGAATCTTGCGGAAGAGATCTTCTGGGGACCGGAATTACTGGAGGTGCCACCGGCAAATCCGGGAGCCTGATTTCGAGGTCCGTGAGCGGCTTATTCGGTTCAAGTGTGAGGTATTCTTCCTTGACGAGAACCTCCCGTTCAAACATCCCGGCAAAGGGACCAGTCGCGGTAGGAACCCGTCGATAAACGCTGAGCTTGGATTTACCCTGTCTGATACCGGAAAACTGGAACTTCCCCTCTCGATCCGACTTGAGAGAAGCACCATTCACGTCGACGATCGTGTCGTCCTTGAAGTAACTGCTGATATCAGGATGTTTTCGCTCGACGAATTTGCGCATCAACCGGTCGAAGGGAAGCGGATCGATGTCTTCACGATCAGGCGTAGAGATGTGATTGAGACAGACCAGCAGATCCGGCACGGCCTGACCTTTCGAGTCGATGACCTGACCGGACAAAGATGATTTGCACTCTGAAAGATCGATGGTCAGGCCGGGCATGTCCGCATCCTGGAGGAACATGGTCTGGCTCCAGCGCAGGCCGGGGTAAGGCAATTTGTGGCTTTCAATCCACGCCGCGCCATCGGCCCGTTGCTGGGGAGTCAGATCGGCCAGAACATTTCGCCCCAGACTGGAGGGATCGCCGGCGGGATAGCTGACGGATAACAGCCCCTCCCGAAGATTGCGAAAGATGGCGACCCCGTGTGCATCGGAAACGCTGAACACCCGTTTGAAACTTCTGTCCAGCAGATTCGTCGAAAAATAATTTGCGAGCTCGACTGGGACATGCGGAGCGGGCTTTCCATCCGGGCCGAGGACTCTCGCAACGAGCGTGCCGCAACCCATCATTTCGACGGTCATGGTCGCCAGACTGACTTTTACCAGGCTGGGGCGCTGTCCGGGGATCTGCTGGGTGACGAAGCGTTGGGGGAATTTGCGGAGAACATCGGACATTTTGATCGTCAGGTAACCCTTTTTTGAGGGTCAACCGATGCACTTCCGCGGCGGAATTGCGATCCAGCCTTTCTCATCGCTCTGGGACTGCAGGATGCTTTGCCGCTTCGAGTCCAGCATTTCCACCTGCACACCCGGAATGGGAACATTGGCGACGTCCACAACCTGGATCCAGACGGTGGGGAGGGTGGCCTCCGGAACCGGGACTTTGATCGGTTCTGATTGTTTTGCCGCGGATTGTTGATCCGTCAGTTTTTGATTTGCCGCAGCTTCCTCTTGAGCGGCCGGCAGAGAGATTTCACGCGCATTAAGGGCACCGACGATCAGCAGCGCCAGGAACAGGCAGGCGGAGGCAATCCCCAACGTCCCCCGCGAGACCTGCAGCGGTTGCTCCTGATTCAGAATACGGCGGATGCGGGTCAACAGATGGCTCTGCGCCATGGCCGACGAAGGGGCAAGATTCGATGGAAACGGCTCTCCCAATGCCAACCGGGCAAGCGTGCGGGCATACTCCTGCGGCCGACCTGTCGCCCGGACCACAAGCGAGTCGCAGCAGTGTTCCCGCTCCAGGGAAATCCAGCGGGACAGAATCCAGACTGCCGGCTGAAAGAAGAGCAGCCCTTCAGCGAGACGCTGCAGGAGATGCACGAAGTTATCAAACCGCCGCACGTGGGCCAGTTCGTGCAGCAGGATCATGTCGAGCTGGTCGGGAGGCCAGCCCGTTTCCGCCGCCAACGGCAGAAGAATCAATGGCCGCCAGATCCCCAGCAGAATGGGTGTGGCGATACAGTCGCACAAGGCGACGAGGACTTTTCCCCGGATCTGCAACCGGGCCGCGAGTTCGGCGCAACGCTCATACAGTGGGCCGGAAGTGAGAATCGTGGCCTGACGACGGAAACGTTCCGCTCCGACCAGGCCGAACCCGATCAGCAGAAAGGAGAACACGACCCCCAACATCCAGAGCAACGGAAGCCACGGGATGAGGGCAGCAATCCAAGGTGAGACCACATGCTCAATAGTGGATGCGGAATCGCCGGGAGAAAGGGGGAAAATCTGAATCTGAGGGAAGGGGACTGCGGGAGTGCTCCCATTCCTGGGTCGATTCGCACCGGGCATCCTGCTGATCGCTTGATCCGGGACGATCAGCGTGGGAATGGAATTGAGCTTCCGATCAGGGGGGATCACGTTGGGAATGGAATCGGGAGGTTCAGGGCGAATTGTCGCCGGCGGGACGACCGCAACCGCAGGAACAGTATTCGCGCTGATCACAGGTAGAACTGGCGCGGGAAGGGATTGACTGACCCGTGCGAGGAGAAAAAGCGGAGTTATGCAGAGCAACGCCATCCACAGCAGGAGGACGTTGTAGCGAAGTTCCGGCAAACGACGGCGGAGGAGCAGATAGAACGGGAGCACGAGCAGGAATTCCGCCAGCCCGATCCAGAAGTAACTCCAGATCGTCCAGCCCAGGACGGACCACCAATGCGTCGCGGAGAGACTGAAAATCGCTCGCGTCATGATTTTTTCTCCTGCGATTTGTCATCGAGGAGTTTGCGGAGTTCCGCCCGCTCCTTGGCGGAAAGCTGCCCCTCCTGCAGAAGATGGGCGACTAATCGTTGCGCGGAACCGTCGAAGGCGCGATCGAGCAGCTTCCGGACAAAACCCCGCGTCGCGGACTGCCGCGAAATACGGGCGGCCCAGAGGTAGGTTTTTTCCCCCTGCGATTTTTTGACGAGCTGTTTTTCCTCCATCAGCTTGAGCATGGTCGCCACGGTGGTGGTCGCCACGGGTCGCTGCCGACGGAGTGTGCTGCAGATCTCACTCAGCGGGGCGGAACCGAGATCCCAGAGGACGTGCAGGATTTCGAGTTCCCCATCGGTGGGGTGTGGCGTCGGCGGACGGGGCATGTGAAAGCTCCCAAACAGGATGTGAGAAATCCGACGGCCTTGATTCTATAAAACTAGAATGAGAACGCAAGAGGGATTCTATTTTTTTAGAACGCCCGATTAAAACGCATGGACAACAAGGGAGTTCGGTCACTCAACATCCAACGGGGAAACGCTCACGCGAAATCGAGCGATTTCTGCGGCGCGGCGTCCTTGTGGCGGGAGAGCAATTCCTGCGGACGGCGGGAACTCAGCCGGTCCAGATACAAATAAATCACCGGCGTGGTGTACAGAGTCAGGAGTTGGCTGAAGATCAGCCCCCCCACGATCGCCACCCCCAACGGACGGCGGAGTTCGGAGCCGTTGCCGGTCCCCAACGCCAGCGGCAAGCCCCCCAATAGCGCCGCCAGTGTCGTCATCACAATCGGACGGAAGCGGAGAATGCAGGCTTCAAAAATCGATTCCTCGGGACTCTTCCCTTCCGCCCGTTCCGCTTCAATCGCGAAGTCGATCATCATGATCGCATTCTTCTTGACGATTCCGATCAACAGCAGAATCCCGATCAGCCCCAGAACATTCAGTTCCATCCCGCAGATCAACAACGCCAGCAGCGCACCGACCCCTGCTGAGGGGAGCGTCGACAGAATCGTCAGCGGGTGAATGTAACTCTCATAGAGAATCCCCAGCACGATATAGACGGTGATCAACGCAAACAGGATCAGTAGAGGCTGATCGCGTAGCGAAGACTGAAACGCCTGCGCGGTCCCCTGGAACTTCCCCTGAATGTTCTCCGGCATCCCGAGATCGCGGACCGCCTGCTCCACCCGATCGACCACTTCGCCGAGAGAGATCCCCGGCGGGAGATTGAACGAAATCGTCACGGAAGGAAACTGGCTGGAGTGATTGGCGGATAAAGCCGAGTTGCTCGAAGTCATCCGGTACAACGACTTCAGAGGGATGTGCGTGTCGGAGTTCCCTTTGACAAAGATGTGCTGCAGGGACTCGGGCGTTTGTGCAAAATCCTGCTCGGCCTGCATCACGACGTGATACTGGTTCAGCGATTTGTACATCGTGGAGACCTGCCGCTGTCCGAACGCATCGTACAGCGTGTTATCGATGACGGACATGGTGACACCCAGGCGCGCCGCCGTAAGACGGTCGATCTGCAGCCGGGTCTGCAACCCCCGGTTCTGCTGATCGGTATTCACATCAACAATGCCGGGAATCTTGCGAATTTCCCGGATAAGTTTGTCACCCCAGGCATTCAACTCCGCAAGGTCGTCCCCCCGCACGGTGTACTGGAACTGCGCACTGGAACCCCGTCCGCCGATGCGCAGATCCTGGGAGGATTGCAGAAGCAGCATGGCCCCGGGGATGCGCGAGGCTTTGCCACGCAGGCGGGCCATCACTTCGTCCGCAGTGAGGAGTTTCTTATTGGGGTCGGAATTTTTTCGCTCACCCAAAGGCTTGAGCATGACGAACATCCGCCCGGAGTTGGACGCACCGCCGAACGATCCGCCGGCGAACGCGATCACACTCTGCACGGCCGGATCCTCAGAGACCACATTGGCGAATTGCTTGAGTAGGCGGGACATCTCCTGGAAAGAGGTATCCTGATCGGCCTGGATCGAACCAATCAGACGGCCCGTATCCTGCTGCGGAAAAAATCCCTTTGGGACGATGGTGTAGAGATAGATCGTGAGCCCCACCGTGGCAATCGTGACAATGAGCATCAAAGGCTGATGCTTCAGCACCCAGGAGAGGGACCATTCGTAGCCGCGCAGCACCCAGTCGAAAATGGCTTCACTGAACAGGTACAGCTTGCCGCGCCGCTGCTGCTTAAGCGGTTTGAGCAGGTGGGCACACATCGCGGGGGTGGCCGTCAGAGACACGATCATCGACACCGCAATGGCGACCGAGAGCGTCACGGCGAATTCCCGGAAGAGCCGCCCCACAATCCCTCCCATTAACAGGATGGGAATGAAGACCGCGACAAGGGAGATGCTGATCGAGAACACCGTGAAGCCGATTTCTCGTGCTCCCAGGAGCGATGCACGCAGGGGAGACATCCCTTTTTCCAGATGCCGCGAAATATTCTCAATGACCACAATCGCATCATCGACGACAAACCCCGTGGCAATCGTCAGCGCCATGAGCGAAAGATTGTCGAGGCTGTAGTCCAGCAGGTACATCACCGCAAACGTCCCCACCAGAGAGACCGGAACGGCGACGCTGGGAATCAGGGTCGCGCGAATATCCCGCAGAAAAAGAAACACGACGAGAATGACCAGGCCGATGGAGATCATGAGCGTGATCTGGACGTCGTGCAGGGAAGCCCGGATGGTGGCGGTCCGGTCCATGGAGACTTCCAGTTCCATCTCGGCGGGGATCTGGGCATTTAGCTGGGGAAGAAGATCCCGAATCCGGTCGACGGTGGCGACGATATTGGCCCCCGGCTGGCGGTAGATCATCAGGGAGATCGAAGGCCGCCCGTTAAAGAAACCCAGAGTCCGAATGTCCTCGACGGAGTCCGTCACCTCGGCCACGTCGGCGAGGCGGATGGGGGCACCATTGCGATACGCAATGATGACTTTTTGATAATCCTCCGCATTGAACAGCTGGTCGGTGGCGCTGAGCGACCAGGAGTGCTGATCATCGGAGATCTGCCCCTTCGGGCGGTTGGCATTCACCAGTCCGAGCACCGTGCGGACGTCTTCCAGCGAAACGTTATAGTTGTTGAGGAAGGTGGGGTTCACATCGACGCGGACTGCCGGCGTGGAACCGCCGCCCACGTAAGCCTGGCCGACCCCCTCCACCTGCGCCAGCTTCTGCTGCAGGATGGTCGAGGCCACGTCGTACATCTTCGCCTTCGTGTAAGTTTCGGAAGTCAGGGCGAGAATCATGATCGGCGAATCGGCCGGATTCACCTTGCGATAGGAGGGATTGCTCGGAAGGTTGGCGGGAAGCTGTCCCCGCGCGGCGTTGATCGCGGCCTGCACATCGCGCGAAGCCGCCTCGATGTCTCGATCGAGATCGAACTGGATCGTGATGGAGGTCGATCCCATCGAACTGGAAGAGGTCATCTCCGTGATCCCCGCGATCCGTCCGAACTGGCGTTCCAGCGGAGTCGCGACCGCCGAGGCCATCGTCTCGGGGCTGGCCCCCGGCAGGTTCGCACTCACCTGGATGGTCGGAAACTCCACTTGCGGGAGCGGAGAGACGGGCAGCAACTGATAACCGATCGCACCCGCCAGGACGATGGCCGCCGTGAGCAGCGAAGTCCCCACTGGGCGGTTGATAAACGGCGTGGAAAGGTTCATGCCGGGGACTCCTCAACATGCACCGGCTCGACCTGCAGGGGGCCGGAAGATTCCATTCCCAGATACGCCGCGAGACTATCAAACCAAAGATAGATGACCGGGGTCGTATAGAGCGTCAGAATCTGGCTGAAAACGAGACCCCCTATAATCGTGATCCCCAGCGGACGGCGAAGTTCGGCCCCGGTTCCGGTACTGAAGGCCAGCGGCACCGCTCCCAGCAAAGCCGCCATCGTCGTCATCATGATCGGGCGGAACCGCAGCAGGCACGCCTCAAAAATCGCCTCGCGCGGAGATTTCCCCTGCGTCCGCTGCGCATCGAGGGCGAAGTCGATCATCATGATCGCGTTTTTCTTCACGATCCCGATCAACAGAATGATCCCGATCAGGGCGATCACGTTGAGGTCCGATCCGCACAGCATCAACGCAACCAGCGCACCCACGCCGGCAGAGGGCAGGGTGGAGAGAATCGTGATCGGGTGAATGTAACTCTCATACAGCACACCGAGGACGATGTAGACCGTAATGACCGCGGCCAGAATCAGAAGGGGCGTGTTCTTTTCAGACGCCAGGAATGCGGCGGCGGTCCCCTGGAATCCGCAGACGATCGACGGGGGCATCGCAATCTGCTGACGTGCTCCATCAATCGCTTCAACCGCTTCCCCCAGGGAGATCCCGGGCGCCAGGTTGAAAGAGACCGTCACCACGGGGAACTGCCCCTGGTGGTTGATGGAGAGCGGAGTCGTCCCCTCTTCAAAGTCACAGAAGGCACTGAGCGGGACGGGATTCCCCACTGGCGGGTGGATGTAGATGTCAGCCAGGTCCCGGATACTGTTCCGGAAATTCCGCTTCACTTCCAACACCAGGCGATACTGGTTGAGCTGGGTGAACATCGTGGAGACCTGCCGCTGGCCGAAAGCGTTGTAGAGGGCATCATCCACCATCTGCGGCGTGATGCCGAGACGCGAGGCCGTGTCGCGATTGATGATCACCCGCATCTGCAGGCCGGAATTTTGCTGGTCGCTGGCCACGTCCCGGAGCTGCGCGAGTGACTGCAACTTCTCCACGAACTTCGGTGCCCATTCCCCCAGTTCCTTGGGGTCGGGATCTTCGAGGCTGTACTGGTACTGCGTCCGGCTGACGCGGGTCTCGACCGTC
The DNA here is from genome assembly GCA_046349635.1 of Planctomycetales bacterium. Classification (GTDB taxonomy): domain Bacteria; phylum Planctomycetota; class Planctomycetia; order Planctomycetales; family Planctomycetaceae; genus JAXMBX01. The sequence goes on along the minus strand of JAXMBX010000006.1, from coordinate 41,980 downwards.
AGATCCTGCACCGATTGCATGAAGAGCGTAATCCCCTCGACATCGTGCAGACGCTTCTGCAAACGGCGGATGACCGCCTCGGCGGACAACTTTCTCTCATGGAGCGGCTTGAGGTTGATCTGAATACGGCCACTGTTCAGGGTGGTGTTCGTGCCGTCGATGCCGATGAAACTCGACAGGCTCTCCACAGCCGGATCCTTGAGGATTTCCTTATTGAGCGCCTGCTGACGGCTGGACATCGCGGAGAAGGAGATGGTCTGGGGGGCCTCGGAGATCCCCAGAATGACCCCCGTGTCCTGCACCGGGAAGAACCCTTTGGGAATCTGCCAGTAGAGTTCGACAGTCACGATGAGCGTCATTACGGAGACGAACATCGTGAGACTCTGGTGACGCAGAACCCATGCGAGAGTCCGGTCGTAAACCCAGATCATCGCGTTAAAAGAGGCCTCAAACGCGCGGTACATCCAGCCGTGGCTGGCGGAGGTCTGGTGCTTGAGGAGTTTCGCACACATCATCGGCGTCAACGTCAGGGAAACGACCGCCGACACGAGAATCGTCACGCTGAGCGTGACCGCGAATTCCCGGAACAGACGCCCCACGATATCCCCCATGAACAGCAGGGGAATCAACACGGCGATCAACGAAACGCTCAGGGAGACAATCGTGAACCCGATTTCAGACGCCCCCTTGAGTGCCGCCTCGCGCGGGGCTTTTCCCTCCTCGATGTACCGCATGATGTTTTCAATCATCACGATGGCGTCATCAACGACAAAACCCGTCGAGATGGTGAGCGCCATCAGCGTGAGATTATTGAGGCTGTAGTTCAGCAGATACATCACCGCGAAAGTCCCGATCAGCGACAGCGGGACCGCCACGCTGGGGATGATGGTCGCCCGGACGTTCCGCAGGAACAGGAAAATCACCAGCACCACCAGCCCGACCGTCATCAGCAATTCATGCTGCACATCCTCCACCGACGCACGAATCGTGACGGTCCGATCGGTCAGGATATCGATGGAGACCGACGCGGGAAGGGTATCCTTGAGCTGCGGCAGGAGGGCCTTGATCCGGTCCACAACCTCGATGATGTTCGCCCCCGGCTGGCGCTGGATGTTGACGACCACGGCCGGGGTGTCGTTCATCCAGGCCGCCTGGCGGACATTCTCGATGTCATCGATGACGTCGGCGACGTCTCCAATGTGGATCGGGGCACCGTCCCGGTAAGCGATGATCACCTTGCGATACTGGTCGCTGGTGAAAAGCTGATCGTTGGCACCGATGGTATACGCCTGCCGGCTGCCGTCGAAGTTCCCCTTCGCCTGGTTGACGTTCGCCTGCGCGGCCGCGGCACGCAGATCCTCCAGGTTCATCCCCAGGGAAGAGAGTGCCGTCGGGTTCGCCTGGATCCGTACCGCAGGCTTCTGCCCCCCGCTCACGCTCACCATCCCGACCCCCGAAAGCTGCGAAATCTTCTGAGCGAAACGCGTGTCCGCCAGATCCTCAACCTTGGGGAGAGGAAGCGTTTTCGAGGAGAGAGCCAGGGTCAGGATCGGGGCGTCCGCCGGATTGGTCTTCGTATAGATCGGCGGATTGGGGAGATCCCGGGGAAGGAAGTTCGTCGCCGCGTTGATCCCCGCCTGGACCTGCTGCGCGGCCACGTCGATATCAAGTTCGAGCACGAACTGCAGCGTGATGACCGAGCAACCATCGGAACTGGTCGAGGTCATCTGCGCCAGCCCCGGAACCTGGCCGAATTGACGTTCGAGGGCGCTTGTCCTGAACGAAGCCATCACATCCGGACCCGCCCCGGGATAGAACGTGACGATCTGGATGGTCGGATAATCCACCTGCGGCAGGGCGGAGACCGGAAGCTGGCGGTGGGCGACCATTCCTGCGAGCAGAATGGCGACCATGAACAGAACCGTGGCGACCGGCCTGAGAATAAAGGGCCGCGAGAGATTCATTCCTTACCCTTGGGCGTTCCCGGTTTCCGAGAGGGCTGCGCGTCCGTTGCAGTTTTCTGATCCGAAGAAGCACGAGACGCGGCTTCCGGGGGAACTTTCGCTTCCGGGGAGCCGGGTTTGGATTTGTCCGTGCTGTTCTTATCGCTAGCGGTTTTTCTCACGGAGGGCAACCTTGGCCTTGGGCTGGAGTTTGTCGAGACCTTCCGTGACAACAACATCCCCGACGGCGAGCCCCTTCTTGATTTCGGAGTCAGTCCCCTCTGCCTGCCCCACTTCGATCATCCGCACGTCCACGGTGCTGTCGTCTTTGACGATGTACACGAAGGAACCATTCGGCCCGCGCTGAATCGCGGCGGTGGGAACAACGATCGCCCCTTTGATAGTGTCCAGCAGCAGCCGCGCGTTCACGAACTGGTTGGGGAACAGCGCGTTGTCCTTGTTGTCGAACACCGCTTTCAGTTTGACCGTCCCCGTCATCGGATCCACCTGGTTGTCAATCGCCCCGAGCGTCCCCGTGGCGATCTTGACCTTGAGGTCACGGTCATGAGCAAGACAAGTGAGTGTCTTTCCCGCATTCAGCTTGGACTGCAGGCGGACGATTTCATCCTGCGGAATGGAAAACACGAGCGAGATCGGCTGAAGCTGCGTGATGACCGCCAGGCCGTTCACGTCATTGGCGCGGACGATATTCCCCCTGTCCACAAGACGCAGACCGATACGCCCGCTGATCGGAGCGGTGATCTTGCAATACGTGAGCTGCAGTTTCGCGTTATCGACGAGTCCCCGGTCGGTTTCGATCGTCCCCGCACTTTGCTGGACGACCGCCGTCTGCTCATCCACTTCCTGCGCGGTGATCGTTTTCGTGGTGAGGAGTTGCTTGTACCGTTTGAGGGTCAATTCCCCCGCGGTGTGCGTCGCTTCGTCCCGCATCAACTGCCCCTGCGCCTGCTTCAACTGCACCTCGTAAGGGCGCGGGTCGATCTCGGCTAGAACATCCCCCTCCTTGACCATCTCCCCTTCCGTAAAGTTAACCTTGATCAGTTCTCCTTCCACACGGCTGCGCATGGTCACGGACTGAAACGCGGTCACGGTCCCGAGACCATTCAAATAGACATTGATGTCACGCGTGCGGGCCGTGGCGGTGACCACGGGAACGGGACCCCGTCCGGATCGTCCCTGGGGAGCGGCGCGAGAGCCGGTCAGATTCTTAACATACGGCAGCCACTTGTCACGGAAGAACCATCCGGAAGCGACGAGGGCGATCAGGAACAACCACAGCCAGATCCCACGCTTCGGCCCAGCGGGTGCAGGAGCGGGGAGGGGGGACGACGCCAGGATTTCCGCTCCGGATTTGGCACTCTCCGGCTCCGGGGCGAGCTCCCGTCCGGAATGTCGATACGAATCCATCAAAATCGGCTTTCATGAAGAACGTCGGAGGCACATCGATGTAACCACGATTGTAATCGTTCGGAGGGGGCTCGCGAATGATGTAAATCAATGAGATGGCAACGATTAAGAATCAGCAATCCGGAACTCTCGAGTCTCTGCGGGACACTGTTCTCATTGTTTCAGATCCCCCTTAAAAGAAGATTGAGAAAGTTCTGGAGGAGGACAGAATTCTTGATCGCGATCATCTGAGAACGGTCATCCGGGCTAGGAAAACGAGCGTATCCAACCTCCAGAGACCAAAACTCCAGACGACCCCGACTTCACCAAAAACTCATAAACCATTTCAACACATGAAATTGCGTCTGAACCCAGATCCTCTTGCACATACGACCCAGCATCCATATAGTTCATCTGAGCTATTTCAGGAGAGATGTATGCCCCCCAGCCTCTGGGATCTGACTGTCCTCTGCCTCCTCCGCGAACGGGAGATGCATCCCTACGAGATGCAGAGGCTCATCGTCCAGCGCCACAAGAACGTCTTCCTGCAGCTCAAGCGCGGATCGCTGTACCACGCGGTCGCCCGAGGCGTCCGGGACAAACTGATCATTGCCGTCGGTGAAGAGAAAGAAGGACGACGCCCCGACCGGACGGTCTACCGCTTGACCCCCGAAGGAGAACTGACGCTGCAGGAGTGGCTGCGCGAACTCCTCACCACTCCCGAGCGGACCCCTTCCACATTCGTAGCGGCTCTGAGTTTCATCGGCCTGTTGCCGCCGGAAGAGGCGCGGGATTCCCTGGAACTCCGCGTGCAGCAACTGGAATGCAAGTTGATCGCCATGCAGGCGGTCATGGAAAAGATGCATCCTGTCATCGGACGTTTGCCCCTGATCGAAGCGGAATACATCCTCTCGGTCGCACACGCGGAACTGCAATGGGTGCGGTCAATCATCGCGGAACTGAAAGAAGGGAGACTCCAGTGGGATCCCGAAAACCTGCTCTGCAGCGCACGCCAGGAACAGGACAAAAAGAAGGAATCAAACGAGGAACCCTGAACCAGATACAGGTGTTTGATTTCTTCATATAAGGATCACGTTTTTTATTCACAAGGATTGAAGCATGTCGCATACGACTGAAACTGATAGCACCTCCCTCCAGCCCGAACAGACTCCCGCCGCCGCACAAATCATCCGCCCGCCGTTGCGGCTTTGGCTCCCCACCCTCGTCGTGATTGCCTACTGGCTGATCGTGCAGGGCTCGTATCAGTGGGAAATGGCGATGTTCTATCGCTTCCTCACCCGCATGCTGACATTGCTGGCAACGATGATCTTCTTCCTGGTCTGGTGGTTTGCAGCCCGCCATTTCCGCTGGAAGGAGAAGTTCGCCATGTTTGGACTGCTCATCGGCGGAATTGTCGTTGCCGGTCTGCTGGGAGACAAAACGACCGGAATCCCAGCCATGATGCTGCTCGGCCTGCCGGTCATCTACACGCTGGGCGTCGCCTGGCTCTGGCTCGCGAAACGGCAGACGAACCGAACGCAACTCCTCGGGCTGTGTGCCGTCCTCCCCATCACGCTCGTGCCGTTGGCGCTATTGCGCTGGGACGGTCTGGATGGACGCCAGCAGACGCAATTAAGCTGGCGCTGGACACCGACCGCCGAAGAACGGTTCCGGGAGAACCAAGAACTGGCGATCCGAAAAACCGATGGCCCATTGCCTTCCAACGGGAAAGAACTCAAGGCGAAAGACGGCGACTGGACAAGCTTTCGCGGAGGGAATCACGAAAACATCATCACGGGGATGAAGCTGGCAGACTGGTCGAGCGCTCCGCCGAAAGAACTGTGGAAACATCGGGTGGGCCCCGGTTGGTCCAGCGTGATTGCCGTAGGGGATTATCTGTTCACCCAGGAGCAGCGGGGAACGAACGAAGCAATCGTCTGTTATCAGGCGGTGGATGGGAAAGAAAAATGGTCCACTGGCACACCGGCCCGGTTGGAGGATGCCCTGGCGGGGACGGGGCCGAGGGGAACGCCGACGTTTGACGAGAACCGGATATACGCACTGGGCACGCAGGGAGATTTAACCTGCGTGGACGCCAGGACCGGAAACAAACAGTGGACGCGGAACATTATCAAGGAGGAAGACGGGGCCGTGCCGCAATGGGGGTCGGCCACCTCTCCTCTGGTGGTGGATGGCTTCGTCGTGGCCTTCGCCGGAGGAAAGAAGGGGGGAAGCCTGGTTGCGTATGAGAAAACGTCGGGAAAACCGGCATGGAAGGCAGCAGGCGGAACCGTGAGCTACACCACACCGCAGGTCATGACGCTCGGCGGCATGCGGCAGATTGTCATGCAGGATGAACTGGGACTGTACGGCGTGCAGATTGCCGACGGCAAGCTGCTCTGGAAGCATCCCTGTCCGCACGCCGGTTCCTTCCAGCCGATGCTGCAGCCTCACCCCGTGGAGAAGGACGGCGTCATCGTCGGCTGGGACGCGGGAATCCTGCGCCTGAAAATCGCCAGGGAAGGGAATGAATGGAAACTGTCCGAAGTCTGGAAATCGAACCGTCTGAAGCCGTCGTTCAACGAGTTCGCGATTCACAAGGGACACATCTACGGCTTCGACGATGGGATTCTCTGCTGCGTGGACCTCGCCAAGGGAGACCGCAAGTGGAAATCAGGGCGTTACGGTTTCGGCCAACTCCTCCTGTTGCCGGACGTGGAAGAACTGCTGATCAGCACGGAGCAGGGGGATGTCGTCCGCGTCGCGGCCCAGGCGGCCAAGTTCAAGGAGCTCGGTAAAGTGAAGGCAATCGAAGGAAAGACCTGGAACCATCCCATGGTCGCCCACGGCAAATTGATCCTCCGTAACGGCGAGGAAATGGCCTGCTTCCAGATCGGCGAGAAACCAACCGCCAGTGATCCTCCAAAACCGCCGTTAAACTGAGGAACTCAGCGAGATGCTAACTAGTCAAGTAACATAGTTGCCTGCCTCGGAGCACGAAACTCAATCCACTCCAGTTGCGGATAAGTCTGGTCAGCACGCAGTTGCGCGTATTCACGTCGGTTTCTGCGAAACGTCTTGAGCATCCACACCAGCACCGAATCGCGCGAGCAGAACGTGAGCCGGAAGGACTCCCGATTCCCAGCGAACAGTTCCTCGCGCGTGATCATTCGCGAGACCGACCGGTAAAACAGCCGCGAGAAGACCCGCGGGAAACTGTAGTTCAACCAGATCACGGTTGTCGCGTGTGGCCACAACATCTCCCGCAGCGCCGTGTAGTTCCCCGCGATAATCCAGCGGGGGGAGGCGATCGCCTGCTGCACACCCGCGTGGAACACTTCTTTGGGTTTGGGTGTCCAGTTCGGCCCCCAATGCAAGTGGTCCAGATCATAGACGGGAATCTGCAGGCGGTCCCCCAGCTTGACCGCCAACGTCGACTTGCCCGATCCACTCGATCCAACAATCAGAATCCGTTCCATGGGCGTCATCGTAAACAGAATAAGAGATCCGATCAGCGGGCATTTTAACCGACGCCCGGCTCGGGGGACATCGCGGGAGAAAATGACATCCGTGCTGGTAACGCCCCGCGTCAACATCGCGGTGATCCCAAGTCCCGCTCAGCCATCACAGCCGGAATCACGGAACACAACCCAATCTCCCCCGCACTCACTTGCGGCGAGACTGAAGAAACGCATACACCCGCAGCCCCACCGCACCAATCCCCGCCAGCACCATCACCCCGGTTCGAACCACCGCCTGATCATCCGAGACGGCCGGGCCATTCCACCAGATCAACAGCGGCATCAGAATGACCGCCACCCAGCAACAGTATTCCGCCCAGCCCAGAACCGATTGCGCCGAGGCCGCATCATCCGTCGAATGTTTTTCTGTATTCATCTGAATGCCGAGAGTAATCTTTACCTTCGAACATCTGAGGAAATCAAGAACTGCCACACCGGCCAAACAGAGTTCTGTCTCCTGCAGAGATCAACCCCCTCTTTTTGCCGTTATGAAAACCACTCTAATAATCGACACGGTGATTATAATATATATTGCGACTGAAAAGTATGATATGATGCAGCGGCTCTCCCATCTCTAGATCGCATTGCGTCTATCTCTATCGCCTGCCGCGGTAAAAAACTCGGAAACATCTTCGATTTGGACGCGACACTAAAGCGCAACGCGCTCTAGGACACAGGCTACGGTATAGGGATACCACTGCACTTCACCCCGCCAGCCACTCAGAAGCTCACAGAGTCCCATGCTCGTGAAAGCCACGCCTAACACGCCGAGACGCGGAATCACCCGGCTGGAGGTGCTGATCGCTTCCGTCGTCATTGTGACCCTCGGCGGCATCCTCGCACCCTGGATCCTCTCCGCCCGGCAATCCGCCCACATCCAGACCTGCGCCGACAGACTCAGGCGTCTCAGCGCAGGCTTGAATTCCTACCACGACTCCTTTTCAATGTTTCCCCCGGCTGCCACGTGGGGAACCGAGGGACTTGATCTGGAGTCCCTGCCGTCACACCGCGATCCCACTCCCGTTCATGTGACCCGCCAGAATTGGCTCCAGCTTCTCCTGCGCACCTCGACCAGAAAACTCTCGCCCAACAATTTGACGCCACGTATCCGGTCATTCACAATGCCAACCGCCTCGCGAGAATGACCGCCGTCACGGACTTCAGTTGCCCCAGCGATTCGTACAACAACTCCACGAATAAATTTCTTCTCGAGCTCGCGAATGGAGAGGAGGCGAAATTCGCCCGGGGCAACTTCGCCATGAATGCCGGCTCCGAATCCGTCCAGGTCGAATGGGGCAACCTCGCCAACCCCGCTCCCCGACCCAAGATATCGCTACTCCGACTCCACGCGGGAATTTCAGTGGTGGAACAACGGCATCGGCGGGATCAACAAATGCTTCTCGAAAAACGACTTCGAAAACGGTGCCTCAACTCTGGTCGCTCTGGAGGAAATTCGCTCCGGCGTCATTCCGATCGATCCGCGGGGAGTCTGGGCACTCGGCCAGATCGGAGCCAGCATGACCTGGGGGCAGGGGATGACGGGCGACATTCGCCGCCCCAATTCGCTGGAAATCAATGCGGATGACATCCTCGATGGCCCCACCATCGCCGCGCGCGGGTCGGACGCGGAACCTCGTGAAACTCGGCATGCCTTGCTGCGATCACTGCAATGAAAATTCAGAGGCCGGCGCACGCAGCATGCACCCGGGGGGAGTCAACGTCTGCTTCGTGGATGGCTCAATACGCTTTGTTTCCGACCAGATCGATCCGAGCCTCTGGCATGTCATGCACTCCCGGGAAATCCCCGCCTCTGCTTTTGAACCGCGACAGTTCGAAAAAGATCTCGAGGGATCCCGTTGGCGAAGGAGCCAATATCTCCACGCAGTTCCACAAAACGAAATCAAGCACGAGTCCGGTAGTGAGATCACAAACTCACTGGGCATGCGGTTCTCCCGGATTCCCGCCGGAACGTTCCAAATGGGCGTCCCCAATGCAAACATCGGCCAGGTCCTTTATCCCCGGGAAATCACGCCTCATCCCGTCCGCATCAGTCGTTCGGCCCTGCTCGGAACATTTGAGGTCACTCAGAAAGAGTTCAGATCTGTGATGGGAACAAATCCGAGCTGGCACACAGGCTCGAACGTCCCCTCGATTCAGAACGCCGATTCTCATCCTGTCGACAGTGTTACGTGGGACGAAGCCGCCGACTTTTGCCGGAAACTGTCCGCCCGACCCGCTGAGAGTTCCGCATCCCGTGCGTATCGCCTCCCCACCGAAGCCGAATGGGAATACTGCTGTCGCGCCGGGAGAACCGCTGCCGTACCGCTGGCACTGAATTGGGATTCCCAGGACAAGTCCGGCGACATGGCCTCAAAACATGCCCCGAAAACACCCCTGTACACATCAAAAGTCGGATCGTTTCCCCCCAACCCCTTCGGCTTGCACGACATGACGGGAAATGTTTTTGAATGGGTCCATGATTTTCACGCCATCGACTATTACGCGAAGTCTCCACCGGCCGACCCCCAGGGCCCCGACCACGGCTATCTACATATCATCCGGGGATGGCACTGGGCGGCGATTGGGCCGAATTGCAAGCAATTTGCGATCGTCGAACCTGCCGAGCGAAATCGATTCGTCGGGTTCCGGGTGGTCTGCATCCAGAAGTGACCCCGCCGTTTTTCGAAAGACTTCTGCCGAGCCCCACCGCCAACAAAACACCTTCGGTCGTCGAACCACAGGACTTTCATCATCGAGTGGACGCAAGAGGGCGACAGTTGAACCACTTGACGATGGCATGAGTGATTGGCACACAGAAACATTGAGCTTGCTGAGCTCAACACTCTGAGCGTGGCGAGAGGATTCTTGACTTTTCCTGAAACCTGACGCATCCAATCTCTGCCAGGATCGCAAGGCTGCCCGGAGTTTATTGTTTGCATCGGCGGGCCTTGCTCTTCGAGTTGACGGTGCAGCGTATGCCGCTTACGATCACTTCCCATACGTCATGTTTTCGGGTCATTCGATGAGGTGAGAGCGAGGATCATTGCCGCATGCTTGTCGATGTAGGCGTTCCACTGCTGGTCTTGACCTCGATGTTTGTCGTGGGAACGGAACTGACGGCACAGGATTTTCGACGGGTCGTCCGTGAACCGGGGACCATCGTCGTGGCCACCCTTGCTCAGTTCCTCTTGCTGCCTCTGATCGCCTGGGGATTGGTCTCCTGCCTCCCCATGCAACCCGCCATCGCCCAAGGGCTGTTGCTGGTTGCGACCTGCCCGAGTGGTTCGATGGCAAACGTCTATTCGTACCTGGCCCGCTTCAATGTCGCGCTCTCCGTAACGCTGACGGCCGTCTCCTGTCTGGCGGCGCTGGTAATGACACCCCTGGCTTTGGCCATGATTCAGACCGGAGTTGGAGAGGCGAATCGCCTGTCGGTCCCGCAGGGTGTGCTGGCTCGGCAATTGATCGCGCTGTTGATTTTACCTGTCTTGTGCGGGATGGGCCTGCGCCGTTGGTGGCCGGACTTCACGCAGCGGCATGGTCGCACCCTCCTTCGCATCAGCATCGCAGCGTTGGCGTTGTTACTGCTGGCGATCATTGTGCGAGAGTCACAGCAGTTCGCCGGCGCTCTGCCGGAAATCGCGGCGGCAGCGAGCCTGTTCACAGTCCTGGCTTTCACCGTGGGCTATGCGACGGGCTGGGCGTGCGGTGCGAATGCAACGAATCGCCTCTCTTTGGGAATGGTGTTTGTCGTCCGGAATGTCGGAATCGCGACCGCCATCGCGGTCACAGTCCTGGGGCAACTTGAGTTTGCGGTTTTCGCAACGGCCTATTTTCTAGTCCAGGTGCCGATCCTTCTTCCAACCGTGTTGATGTTCCGACGTGCGCCCGTGGGGGATGCCACGACGTCATGAAAGTTCAGAAGTCATGAGCCAAACCACTCGCCCCTCGGAAATACCTGCAGCCGGTGTTCCGGAAACTCGAAATGTGAATGCAACGCTCTGTCAAATCACGGAAGAGGAGTGCGCCCTGCTTCCTATTGCTGTGCAGGAACGCCTTCGCTTCGAGACCTTCCTGGCAGACTTGTCCGCCACCTTTGTCAATGTCCCCGCCAGTCACGTTGATGCCGAGATTGAGACCGCGTTGCGGAAGATTGTCGGATTCCTCGGAATTGACCGGAGTGGATTCGGCGAAGTCTCTGCCGACGGCAAGCAGATCCGGATTACGCACTCCTTCGAGTTGCCCGGTGTTCCCCCATCCCCCCGCTGCATCGTCGACGAACGCATGCCTTGGTATGCGCAGGAGGTCTGGAAAGGTGAGGTCGTTAGCATCCCGCGCGTCCCGCATGACCTGCCGCCGGAGGCTATTCAGGAGCGTGAATTCTGTCTTCAAACGGGTTTGAAATCCCAACTCACAATTCCATTGAAGGTGCTGGGAACCGTCGTGGGCGGGATCGGCTTCGCATCACTTCGCTCCTACCGTGATTGGCCGAGTGAATTGATCGAACGGCTTCGACTGGTCGGAGGCATTTTCACCAATGCCCTCGCCCGCAAACGTGCTGATGAGGCACTCAAGCTGGCCGAGGAGCAGTCTCGTATCCTTCGCGAGGAATTGGCGCACGCCACTCGGCAGGAACTCGTCAACCACCTCGCCACCTCCATTGCCCACGAGGTCAACCAGCCTCTCTGTGCGATCGCGAGTAATGCCCAGACTGCCATTGAGCTCTTGGACATGGGAGACATCGACGAAGTGAAGAGTGCCCTCAAGGACATCTGGAGTGATGCTCGTCGCGGAAGTGAGATCATTGGACGCATCCGCAGCATGGTCAAGAAACAGGAATCGGGACGTTCGCTCCTCTGCCTCACTACGGTCATCGAAGAACTGCTCCCCTTACTTTCCCGTGAGGCGAGCGCGAAGGGGGTTGCATTGAGTTTCGATCTTGACGCAAAGGACCTCGTCGCCGTGTGTGATCGCGTGCAGTTGCAGCAGGTAGTGGTCAACCTGGTCCTGAATGCGGTCGAAGCTGTAATCGACGGAAGCGTCGGCCCCCCCGCCGTGCAGATCCGAGCCTGGCGCGAGAGCCCGGAATGGGCCCAGGTCTGTGTGGTCGATACAGGCGCCGGCCTCTCCGCGGAAGATCTTGAACGCGTCTTTGCCCCGTACTTCACGACCAGGCAAAACGGATTAGGAATGGGGCTGAGCATCAGTCGGTCTATCGTTGAGTCCCACGGCGGGAGCCTCTGGGCAGAACCGGGGGTGGTGTGCGGCACATCATTTCAATTCCGGATTCCCGCCAGTTCGGGGCGGGAAACATGAGCACTTAGAACCACTCGTTTATCTCGTCGATGACGACCCTTCCGTCCGCAAGGCACTAACGCGGCTGTTTCGTGTCGCCGGACTCCGCTGCGAGACCTTCGAAACCGCAGGGATTTCTCGATCACCCGAATTTCGATCCCCCTCCTGTCTGGTTCTCGACGTCAACCTTCCCGATGGAACTGGCTTGGATCTCCAAAGAGAATTGAAAGACCGTGGATGGCCCGCGTCCATCGTCTTCATCACCGGACATGGGAACATTCCGATGGCCGTCGAAGCCATCCAGTCCGGCGCGGTCCATTTTCTGGCCAAGCCGTTTAATAACGAGGAACTTCTGGCGGCGGTTCACAAGGCGCTGGAGAGAGCAGGACAGGAATTCGCGACTGCGGATGAATCAAAACAACTCCGGGAGCGTTTGAACTCTCTGACCCCGCGCGAGCGTGATGTCTTTCTCCTCGTAGCCGCCGGTATGGCGAACAAAAATATTGCCGCCGAACTCGATATCAGCCTGCAGACTGTGAAACTTCACCGCGGGCGGGTCATGCGGAAACTACAGCTCGATTCCGTGGCTGACCTCGTCCGCCTCGCTGAAAAAGCCAATCCCGTGGAAAAAGCAAACCCCGACCGCCCCCAGCGCTGACCCTCATAATCGCCACACTCTAACTGACGACTCCTATCGATTAGACCAAGGTCTAGTGTCATTCCGACTGGCCGGAATGCTATCGTTCCTCCCGGTTCAGAAGAAATTCCAGGGCGGCGCGAGGCGATCCGATGACGAGAAATGGCCGTCTTGTGGGTGTGATCGAGGACGATGTTTCGGTACGCGGAGCATTGCAACGCCTCCTTCACGCCTCAGGAGTCCAGGTTTCGCTTTTCGCGACTGCCGAAGACTTTTTCGTGGATCCCCACCGGGCAGAAGTCGATTGCCTGGTGATTGACGTCTGCCTGCCGGGGATGAGCGGATTGGAGTTGCTGGAGAAGATTCGTGCCGAAAGTCCCCCGTCGGCCCCCGCCATCGTCATTACCTCGAATGATGATGAATGTGTCCGCAGCCGGGCCATGGCGGCGGGAGCCAACGCATTTTTCCTGAAGCCGTTCGACAACCGTCAACTGCAGGTCGCGGTTTCAAATGCGCTGGAATCGTCGCCGTGAGACCGCCTTCGCTGAGAGATTGGACGTCCAGAAAGCCTGAGGAAACAACATCTTGAGTCTGGTGACACATTTTGAAATTTACGGGGAACAGCCGGCTGTTCTGGCTCACTTTTACCGCGAGACGCTTGGCTGGGAAGTCGAGCAGATGCCGGGGCTGAATTACTACCGAGTTCAGACCGGCGCCGCTGAAGGCCCCGCCTTGCATGGCGGGTTGACCAGCCGGGCCATCCCCGGGCTGAACGGCTGGCTGTTGTTCGTCAACGTCTCTTCCCTCGACGATACCGTCGCGAAAATTCAAAGTCTGGGGGGAGCGGTCGTGCGTCCCAGAACGGCCGTACCTCGAACCGCTTGGGTTTCCATCGTGGCCGATCCTGATGGAAATATGTTCGGAATCTGGGAGACCGATTCCAATGCATTTCCGACTCCACATCCGGATTGATCAACCATTCCTGTATCGCAGCATCACAAACTCGACTCTCACTTGAAAGGAACGTCATGTACTACACAGACAACTCGATTCTGCCCGAAAACATGGAGCCGCTGATCATCACGGCCGCCCCGTATGGCCCCGCCTGGCTCCCCGGGGATGCCTCCGACATTCCCGTCACCTGGGACGAGCAAGTCCAGGCAGCAGTCGACTGCTACAAGGCCGGGGCGACCATGCTGCACTTCCACGTGCGCAACCCCGCCACCGGCATGGGCTCCACGAACTTCGACGAATACAACTACATGCTCAAGCGGATCAAAGAAGCAGTCCCCGAACTGATCATCCAGGTCGGCGGCTCCATCTCCTTCGCCCCGCACACGGCCGACGCCAAAGCCAAGTGGCTCGACTACGACACCCGTCACATGCTCACCGAACTCGAACCCAAGCCCGAATTTGTAACCGTAACCACCGGGACGACGCTGTGGGACATCGCCTCGATGTTCTCCAAGGAGGATATCAAGGGGACACACATGGACGACCCCAAGGTTCTTGAGGCCTGGTCAGGTATGGTCGTGGATTCCACCCCTGCGTTCTATGTCGAACATCTCAAACGCCTCCGGAAAAATGGCATTCAGCCTTACTTCGTTCCCGCTCACGTTCACCAGTGGGAAATCATTGAACGCCTGATCCGTGCCGGCGTGTACATGGGGCCCCTCAACATGGCCCTGTGTGCTTATGGAGGCGGAACACTGGGGCGGAATCCTTTCGACCTGATGCATTTCCTGCAGCGGGTTCCGCAAGGCTCCGTCAATACTTTCTGGTCCAGCATGCGCGGGCTGTTTTCCTACTCCGCCATGGCCGTTGTGCTCGGCCAGCACGTGCGCGTCGGTAATGAGGACAACTTGTGGGGTCCCGACCGCAAGCGCGCGACGACGGTCGAACAGATCGAGATGATCGTCCGACTCTGTAAGGCATTCGGTCGAAAGCTCGCCACTGCCGATGAGGCCCGCAAAATCATGAAGGTCGGCACGTGGTACAACAGCGTCGACGAGACACTGCAAAACCTCGGCATGCCCCCCAACCCGACCGATTTCAACCCCGGCTTCCTCACCTGGCCCACCGATGGAAAGATTAAGCCGGCCGTGGTCGGCGGCGACTCTCACCCCATCGCCGCCTGCATGATTGCTCCAGATCCGGTCCGAGCAGCGCAGGCCAAGTTGTTGGCCGCGAAAAAGTGATTTCGTGTCAAGGAACGAGTCCCGCCTCAATCCGAGGCGGGACTGTTTCTCCCCCTGATTTTCACCGCACATCGTCACACAGGCCGACACTCATGAACGAAGCATCTGAACAAATTCCGTTCGTGCATATTCCGGAAACCGTTTCTCCGGAGGCGCAAGCATTTCTTCGGACCTTGAAAAATCCCGCACTGGCTCCGGCATTCCCTTATCCCCATGACCTGGAGGCCTGGCGGAAGGTGCGCGCACTGGCTGAGGCGGATGGCAACGCAAAATCTGCACCGTTGCTGGAACGCTTCAAATTTACCGCCACCGAAGTTCAGCTTGGCGGGATCTCGGCCATTGAAATCCGTCCAGACGGCTGGAAAGACAATGGAAAAGTTGCGGTGTACACTCACGGCGGTGCCCACGTGATGTACAGCGCAAAATCAAGTTTGGGTAGAGCCGTCATCTTTGCGAGTACGACGGGCCTGCGCGTGATTTCCGTTGACTACACGCTCGCGCCGCTCGCCAGATTCAATCAGATGTCGGACGAGGTCGTCGCCGTTATTGCCGCGCTCCTGAAAAACGGCCAGCGCCTCGACGACATGGTCATTTACGGCGACTCTTCCGGTGGCGGACTTGCCGCCGCAACGATTCTGAAGATGCGTGATCAGGGACTAGGGATACCCGCGGCAGCGGTGCTCGTATCCCCTTGGTTGGACATAACTCCTAGCGGCGATACTGAAACGACTTTGCACGATGCCGACCCAAACCAGGTCTACGAGAAGCATTCCAAGCAAGCCGCTGATGCCTTTGCAGATCCTCTCGATCAAAAACACCCGTATGCCTCTCCTGTCTACGGTGACTTTTCCAGGGGTTTCCCACCGACGCTGATTCAAGGTGGCTTGAAGGAAACTCTGCTCAGTGGGTTTGTCCGATTCTATCAGGCCCTGGACACTGCCGGTGTGCCCGTCAAATTGGACCTGTACGAGGGGATGATTCATAACTTCCAGGACAGGATTCCTGACTCTCCGGAAGCAATTCTCGCCCGAAGCAAGATTCGAGCCTTCGTGCATAAAACTCTTAAGATGGATGGTCAATCGTGAACAAAGATCGAACACTAGATACGCCGTCAGGGCCCTGGGATGCCGCGATTGCTCAACTTCGCGTGCTGGATCCCAACTGGGCCAACGCCTGCGAAAAGATGACCACGAACCCCTGGACGAATGGGGTTTTATCCATCAAATTAATCGAGCTGATCAGCATCGGTCTGAACGCCGCCTGTACCAATCTCAACCCTGACGGCACCCGCCGCCATATCCGCGCGGCCATTGAAGCGGGAGCC
Organism: Planctomycetales bacterium; assembly: GCA_046349635.1. Taxonomy (GTDB): domain Bacteria; phylum Planctomycetota; class Planctomycetia; order Planctomycetales; family Planctomycetaceae; genus JAXMBX01. Next base: position 25,655 of record JAXMBX010000006.1, on the reverse strand, counting down.
TCCCGCGATGAAATCCTCTTTGTCCTGAAATGTGCCTCCGTCATGTCTATTCACTCCTGCAGCCTCGGCGCACCCATTCTGCTCGAGGAAGCCCACGCCGCGGACAAGCAACCCGCTATCAAGCCTTCTGTCGCCACCCCCTCTTGCGACAAGATGAAAGCCATCGGACAATGGAACACCGCCTGGGATCCCTTCTTCCTCCTCGATCCGCTCTGGACCGATGAATTCATGGCCACGGGAATGGGAATCTACGGCAGCGGCGTTATGTCCGTGAAAGACACCGAACTCATCAGCATAGCCTTTGATGCGTCCTACACTCACATGTATCAGCCTGGCACCCGACGCCACATCCACAACGCCCTGCAAGCCGGAGCGACATTGGAAGAGATCATGGAAGTCCTGAAACTCTGCGTCGTGCAAGGGGTCCAGGCCTGCAATCTCGGCGTGCCGATTCTCACCGAGGAACTCGAACGGGCAAGGTCACAACCGCATGACAACTGAAAGCCAATCTCAGGACGGACCCCAAACTTGGCGCCATTTCCTGGCCCGGGAAACGTTTGAATATTTTCTCAACTTCACGTTTCTGGCGCTGTTCCTGGTCGCCTTTGCCTGGTATCGCCGCCTCATCCTCGCCGCCTACCACATCCAATACACCGGCTATTGGATGCCGGTCATCGAAGCGGCGATCCTCGCCAAGCTCATTATGCTCGGCGAGGCGATGCACATCGGTCAGCGGTTCCGAACCCGGCCTTTGGCTTTCGTCACCGTCTACCGCACCGTCGTCTTCAGCCTCTTCGTGGGCTTGTTCCTTTTCATAGAGCACATCGCAGACGCCATGATCCATGGCAAGTCCGCCGCCGATGGTCTCGACGCCATTGCCAAAATCGGCAAGGATGAACTCCTCGGCTCGACCATCATGACCTTCGCCGCGTTCCTCCCTTTCTTCGCCATGAAGGAAATCGAGCGAGCCTTTGGAGCCGAAAAAGTCCGCAGCCTCTTCTTTCGAGGCCACGCGAACGAAGCCGACAATTCGCGCACCTGAACTGAGATCTTCGACGACCCAGATCTCATAAGTGGAAAATGAGAAAGCCCTTCGACTTGTTAGCCGAAGGGCTCATCTCAAACAAAAGTGGAGGCGGGAGGACATCAGTAGAACTTTTTGTGGCAGCTTTACGATGCAAGCGCTCTCCCAACTGAGCTAATCCCCCGTGTTGGGCAAATCACCGAAAGCTCCTGCCACAACAGGCCCAACGGCCAGCGGCTTGGAACCTGAATCCGGTGCGTCATCCGGTGATGACGACAGCATTTATCGGCTGTTCCGGACGTGCGGGTTAAATCCGCTTTCCAGATTCTGAGACCTTATCAACCTCCATAAACAGTGTCAAGTTTGCCGGTTTCGTGATTTCGGCAACAGGAAAGAGACGCTGACAGCCCAACAGGTTCGGGAATTCCTCTTGCAGATTCTGCCGGAATTCTGTGTGATGCCTGCTCCGCCGAGGGATCGGCGATGGAAACCCCCGATAAAACGGGGACGCGGGGCGGAAATCTGCGCAGGGAGGCGAATATGAAAATCGGCGTGTCACTCTTTCAATACTTCGCGGGCAAAGTCGGGGGGGCAGGGGAGGCATTGGCCCAGGCGTTGCCGCGGATCCTGTTCCAGATGGGGCCAAACGACCGCCTCTACCTGTTTGGAACCGACGAAACGCTCGACACACTCTGGCCGTTGTGCGCCGACCCGCGCGTGACCGCCATCAAGTTCCCCATGTCCCGCCGTGCGATGCACATCCGCCGCGTCTGTGACTTGGTCTGCCCCGGCCTTCTGACACGCGGAATTCTCAAACAAATCAACGCCCTCGGCCTCGACATCATCTGGTATCCGCAGCAGTCGATGTTTCCGTTTGGAATCCAGGCCAAGAGCCGCCGTCACCGTCGTCGATTTTCAGCACGACCATCTGCCGGGCAATTTCGCCTCGAACGCTGGGTCCGACGCCGCAAGGACTGCCAGTTCGCGACGCATGCCGATCGCACCTTCAGCATCTCGAAAATGACCCGCGACGACCTCTTCCGCCAGCATTACGCCGATCCCGCGGTCGAAAGTGCTGTATCTCGGCGGAGGCAGATCCGAACTCCGCCCCGGTGCCACGCCGGAAGGAAGAACCGAACGTCCGTATATCTTCTACCCGGCCAATGCCTACCCCCATAAGAACCACCCCCTGCTGGTCCGCGCATTTCGACAATTCAAAGAGCAGCACCCCGAACAGACCGCACAACTGGTCATGACCGGCCAGCGCCAGCCGCATCTGGACGAAGAACTCGCCCGCTGCCGCCCGGAACATGGAATTTTCCATTTGGGGTTTGTCTCCGCGGAAGAACTGGATCGGCTCTACCGTGATTGCCGGGCCGTTTTCTTCCCCAGCCTGTTCGAAGGATTCGGAATTCCGATCATCGAGGGCATGAGCTACGGCAAGCCGATTTTCTGCCACCGGCTCCCCGTGTTTGAAGAACTGGTCGGGGAGAAGGTCCGCTACTTCGAGGCCACGTCTGAAGCTCCGATCATCACGACACTCGAACGGATCTTCGATCGGGATGCAGACCTCAGTGTCGACTTGGGAGCGTATGAACAGGTGCTACGTGGGTTGAACTGGGACAACTACGGGAACACCTCAAGCGCGAGTTCCAGTGAACTGGCCGCCGAATCGACCAGCGAACAGTCAGATTCGCTGCAGCGCGCGGCTTGAGTCTTTGCGGTTCTTCTGCGGAATCAGCCCCTTTTTGCGGGGACCCTGCGCCCTTCAATAAGCATGATGGGCGCTCATTGATTCCATCATGAAATGATCCGCCCTGAACGCTTTTTGATTTTGCACCTCCCCCCAATAAGAGGCCACCGATGTCCTTGTGCGCGCGGCTGTTGTCTGCCCTGACCACCCCACTCTTCCTCTCCACCTCCTGCACGCCGCCGACGAAGCGGACCCGGTCCTCAATCTGGGATGCGGGCGCGAGCTGTTCGTCGATGACACCCTGGTAGAGAAATGGACGGCGTCTCCCTCAAGCTGCAGGAACCACGCGACGAGGGTATCGCCATCCCGTTCGACAAAACCTGGGAAGGGGCATTCTGTGGTTATGCCACGCTACCGCATGACGGCGACCGCTACCTGGCGTATTACCGGGGACTGCCCAAGGCCCGTGCCGACGGTAGTGAGATGGAGGTCACCTGCGTCGCGGAATCGAAGGATGGGATTCACTGGACGAAGCCCGACCTGGGGCTGTTCGAAGTCGATGGGACCAAACAGAACAACGCCATCCTGCGCACATGCCCCCCTTTTCCCCATAACTTCTGCCCCATGATCGACCGCAAGCCGGGCGTCCCCGCTGCAGAGCCGCTTCGCTGGGTCTTCGCCGGAACCTCGAAACAGGGCTCGTCCCCTTTGTCTCGGCCGACGGCCTGTGCGCTGGAAGAAACTCCAGGCAGAGGCCGTGATCAAGGAGGGAGCGTTCGATTCCCCAGAACGTCCCCCTCTGGTCCGAATCCGAGCAGTTATACGTCTGCTATTTCCGCACGTTCGATAAGAACATGCGTCGGATTTCGCGGACCACCTCCCCGATTTCATTCATTGGTCCCCGGCTGTCCGGATGGAATACGACCACGAACCCGTCGAGCAGATGTACACGAACCAGACGTCTCCCTACTACCGCCCCTCACATCTATGTCTCCATCGCCGCCCGGTTCTTCCCGGGAAAAAAGATCCTGACGAAAGAGCAGGCCGAAGCCATCAAGGTGGATCCCGGTTATTTCAACGACTGCTCGGACGGCGTCCTCATGACCACCCGCGTAGCGGAAACCTCTATCGCCGAACCTTCATGGAGGGATTCCCTGTACGGGAATCGGACTCGAAAACTGGGTCTCCCGGACAAACTATCCCGCCCTCAATGTCATCCCCACCGAACCGGGGAAGATGTCCTTTTTCGTGAACCAGAACTAAGGGCAGCTGACTTCTCACCTGCGCGCGCTCCTGCGAGTCGATGGGTTCATCTCCGTCCACGCCCCGTATGCAGGGGGGTGAGCTGTTCACGAAACTCCTTCCGGTTCAGCGGCAAGAAATTGACGCTGAACTTCGCGACCTCCGCCGCCGGTGGAATTCGCGTGGAACTGCAACAGCCGGATGGCAAGCCGATCTCCCCGGCCTGACCCTGGCAGACAGCCAGGAGACCATTGGCAATGAACTCGACCGCTCCGTCTCCTGGAAAAGCGGCGAAGATGTTTCCGCCTGGGCTGGCAAGCCCGTCCGGCTCCGATTCCAGATGCAGGACGCCGACCTCTTTTCCTCCGCTTCTCTGAGTGAATTTGCGAATTGTTGACACTGATTTGCCCCTATGGAGAGTGGCAAGCTGACATCGCCGCGAAGCGGCAGGATAGGCATGTGAACAATAGAGTCTGGTTCGGACCTGTCGACCGACAAGCGAGGAGAGACAGACGACGAGTCTCAAGCCGACTGGCAGCAACGAAAAGCGGACTGGCCCGAAAGCCAGTCCGCTTGCGATTTATCTCTTGAGTTCTGTCAACTCCTTACAGATCCGCGAAGACCGTCCGTCGCCTCGATGATCGTCGAACTGGCCTTGTTGGAGCTCGTCGGGACCGCCAACTGGCTGGCCGTGATCGTTTCCGCCGCGGCGGAAACCGGAGACCGCTCACGACCGTCGCACCCGCCGGAGCAGGGGTCAGCAGCGGCGTGTCCACGGGACGCCATTTTCCGGCCAGCGGAGTGTCGGAAGCCGAGCCGAAACTGGCGAGGAAGTCGTTGCCGGCTCCTGTACCGTTCCACCGACCGTTGCCGTTCATATCCAGGAACCACTGCCCGTTGCGCACGATGCCGATGTCATCCTTCCCCATCTCCGTTCCAGTCGCTGATCACCGGCTTGTCCTCTGCCGCACCAAACGGGGAATAGAGATCGCCGTCCGCCTTGTTGTATTTCCTGTCCCCATTGTAATCGAGATAGAACGTCCCAAGCGCGGGAAGGACACCGATTTCATCCTTGCCGTCCCCATTCCAATCGCCGGAGACAGGAATATCGGTGGCGTTCCCGAAGGTCTTGTTGATAAAGGTGTCGGTGGTATCCCACTTGCGGTTGCCGTTCTTATCCAGATAGAACTGACCATTCCGGAAGACACCAACATCGTCGGTACCGTCACCGTTCCAGTCGCCGACAAGAGGCGTATCGCCCGCCAGACCGAAGCCGAATGATTGATCACCCGATCCCCAGGTCCGGTCCCCATTATCCAGGTACCACACTCCATTCCGGAACACCCCGCACTGTCGAAGGGACCTGCTAAGGCGGGATTCCAGACCCCGGCGACCGGAACGTCCGTGGGGTTCCCCAGATTAAAGCTGACATCCCCGGCGTTCCAGGAACGGCTGTTATTCGCATCCAGCCGGAAAGTCGAACCGGACTTCACGCCGAAAGTGTCATTGATCCGATGCGTATTCCATGTTCCGCTGCCGGTAATTCCGAACCCGTTCGCAGCGATGCTCCACGTTCCCGTGCCGTTGAGCCGCCCCATTGGCTCCCAGGGTGAAAGTACCCGCATAGCCGGATCGGAAGCTCGTCAAATCCAAAATGTTGGCGATCGTCCCAAAGGAAACCGTACCCGTCCCGTTATTGTTGTCGGTAACGTTTCCAGTCCCTGTCGAGGGGAGCTTGTTGGAGATCGTCCCGTCCTTCACGGTCGAAAGGATCTGATTGTCCGGGAAGAAGATCGGATCGGGGATGTTGATCGTCGATCCAAATCCGGTGGCCGTTCCGGTGAACGTTCCCACCAACGCACCATTAAAGGAGGAGAGCGTGAGCAGCATTCGCGATTCGAGTGCTTCCGTCGGTGCGAGATGAGGTCCGCGCAGAAGTGCAGTGGCAGACAGAGACTTCAGAAATGTGTGGCCCGACATGACATTTCTCCTGACGTAGATTGAAGAAAGAAAGTCCGTCTACGAAACCGGTGAAAGAGCAAGGCGATCCGCTTAAAGCGCCCGAGGGACGCAGAAGGTGTTCCTCGGTTATAGGGCGAGGAAATCAGAAGGTCAAATAAAATCGGATTTACCTTGCCGATTTGCCGAAAATACGCTCATTTTCGTAATAATTCGCAGTCTTATCGACCCGCCAATGGGGTCAGATTCCCGATGCAGAAGATCTTCTTCCGCGTCCGGAAATACAGGGCATCCGAGCCGATCGCCGGGGTGCCGATCGCGCCGCCTCCCCCAGGTCGTTGGTCCCCAGCACTTCGTACTTCGGGCCGTCCTTCACGACCACCACCACCCCGTTATCCCCCGGAATGTAGATCTTTCCGTCCCCATACACCGGCGACGCCAGCATCTGGCTGGTATTCGGAATCCGCGTCGGCTTGCGGATCGGCTCACCTCTTCTCCGTATCGAAGGCGGTCGTGATACCACCCCCTTTCACGAGCAGAATCCGGTTGTCGAACCAGTGGCGAGACGATGTGATCGGTGTGCTTCGTCGCATGCTTCCACAGAAGATGGGTTTTGGTCACATCACCCTGGCCACCCGCCTTGAGCGCCATGAGGAACTCATCCTTGAACTGCTTGTTGTCGAACCTCGCCCCCGCTTCATTCCCGGGAGGCAGGAAAGCCCTATCCAGTTCAGCCCCCTCCAGGAAACCATCGTGGTTCAGATCCCCCTGATCGAATGTCCGCTTGAAGAACTCCCCCGATCGGTTCCTTCCCACGAAGTCCTGCATCTCCTTCTTCGTGAGCTTCCTGTCGCTGTTGCCGGTCTTCGCCTTGTCCCCCGTTTCGAGCCATTGATAGGCAACTCTTGCTTTCGAGAGAGATGTAGATCGTGTCCCCTGTGCCGCCACGGGCGTGGTCTCGATATTCCGCAACAGGACATTCGCGAACTACAGCCGTTTCCCGTTGGCGGGGTCGTAACCGATCACCTTCCCCGTACCGGCCACGATGATTTCATCATGTCCGTCAACGTGGGCGATCACAGGTGGGAATAGTTGACCGCCTGATCCTCCCGACATCTTTCCACACGATGTTTCTGTTGTGGGTGTCAAACGCATACAGCGCCGGATGCAGGTCATCGTCCTGACAGAAGATCAGCAGATTCTTATACAGCACGGGACATCGCCGCCCCCCACTTGAAGATGTAGAACGGCACGGCAGCTTGACCTGCCAGCAATCGTCACCCGTCGCGGCATCGACGGCGATCATGCCGAGATTCCCATGATAGAAGTAAACCCGCTTCTCATCGGCAGCCAATGCTGGCGTGACTGCTGGATTCGTGCACTTCGGCCAGGTGCCCCGCAGGCCACGTCCGCTTCCAGAGCGGTCGGCCACCGACGGCGTCAAAGGCATACAACGCCACCGTACTCGGGTCTTCCATTCCGGAAACAAACAGGCGTCCCGCGGCGATGATCGGGCAACCGACACCGTCTCCCAGTGCCGCCGACCAGCGGACGTTTTTCTTGTCGGAAAACTCTTCCGGAAGGTTCTTGGCCGTTCGCGAGATCCCCGTGCAGTTCGGCCCCGAAACTGGGGCCAGTCTTCCGCACTCAGAGGGCGTAACAAGACCCAGACAGGTCAGTAACAAATAAGCCGCGAAGCGGTCGGGGGAATGGCACACATGAGTTCCGGCCTCTGAAAAACTCCGCAACGAAAACCTGCGACGAAACGGTGTTGACCCCAGTATTCCCTTTTGCGCCCCCGGAAATAAAGAGGAGAGCCGGGCAGAAGAAGACTTTCCCGGAAATCCACCAACTCCTGTGTAGCACAGGTTGCCGGTACCCCGGCTACCCAGGGCGCAGCCACAGGAACCACTTCACCCGACACGCATTCACCCTCGCCCCCCGTTGTTTGGGTGGCCCATTCGCCGGTACCCCGGCGTGTGGGTGCCATCAGGCACAAGAGGTCTACTTCTGTCTCTGATCGTGTAGCACAGGTTGCCGGTACTCCGGCTACCTGTGTAGCGCAGCCATTGGAACTACTTCAATTCGATGTGACCAGGTGGCTGGGGTCAAGCGAGCGCAGCCTCCAGCATGGTCGATACGTCTCTTGACCGGGGTGGCCTACACGCCCGCAGGGCGTGTGGTGTGGGGTCAAGCTGTACTGCCGCAGCCCCCAGATCATCTCCCCTTCGAACCGAAAAACAATCTTTCCCCACTTGCCTACACCCCACAACAAACCTGTTCTGGCGAACAGAATCAGATACACTGCATTCCTCTCACAACTCCATTTCATTTTCCTGTCCCGACACCGAGGCACTCCCATGCTCCGCCGCTGTCTCACCCTCCTTGTGATCTGTTGTTTCTACTATGGGGGAGTGGAACTCCCCTGGTGCGGAAGAGACGAGACGTTTGCTCTACGTCGCAGTCCCCGGAATCCGCAACTACCTGGAGTTCGGCGGGCACGGCATCGTCGTCTTCGATATCGATAACGGGCACAAGTTCGTCCGCAGGATTCCGACACAGGAGTCGATGAGCACGGAAAGCCCCTCAATGTGAAAGGGATTCGGCGTGCCCGTCGCCACCAAGCGGCTGTACGTGAGCACTATCCGGACGTTGCAGGCCTTTGACCTTGACGACTGACAAATTGCTCTGGGAACGGTACTATCCTGGAGGCTGCGGATCGATGTCGATCCGACTCCGATGGGAAGGTGATCTATCTCCCCACTCGAGAAAGATGACTGGCATGTGGTCGACGGCGACGGTGAGATCCTCGCCAAAATTTCCCGATCCGCGGCACACAACACGATCATCGGGTTGATGGGAAGCGAGCATATCTGGCCGGGATCAAGTCGCCACTCCTGACGGTCGCGGAGACGGAGAGCCATCAGGTCGTCAAGACCATCGGCCCCTTCGCCGCCGGCATTCGCCCCTTCACCGTGAATGGTAAGCAGACCCTCTGTTTCGTAACCGTGAATGAGTTGCTCGGCTTTGAAATCGGAGATCTGGCCACCGGCAAGAAACCCCACCGGGTGGAAGTCGAAGGCTTTCAGAAAGGGCCCGTGAAACGGCATGGCTGCCCCAGCCACGGAATTGGCCTCACTCCCGATGAAACAGAACTCTGGTCTGCGACGCCGCAAACAGCCGGATGCACGTCTTCGATGCGACCGTCATGCCTCCGAAACAGACGGTCAGCTTTGCGGTCCGGGAACAGCCGGGCTGGATTACCTTCAGCCTGATGGAAAATACGGCTATCCCTCCACGGGGATGGTGGACGTCGCTACTCAAAACATCCTTGCTGACTCACTGATGAACACGGGACCGCAGTCCATTCTGGAGAAGCCGTTGAAATCCACTTCGCAGGCACCAATCCGGTCCGCTGCGGCGATCAGTTCGGCCTCGGCCGCGTGACCAAATAAATCAAGGATAACCGCAATAGATTCCTTCCGTAGGGGTGGGGTACGATCAGGACAATCCCCGATTTCCGATGACTCGGTAGCGTGTGCGATGCGGCTGTTCCGCCGCTTGATCCTGCTCGCCGTTTTTTTGATCGCGGGGAACACCTTGCCCACGGCCGACGGCGACAAGACCTCCCAGGAAAAAAACTACCAGGAACAACCCTCCCCCCAAAAAACTCCCCAAAAATCCCACAGCAGGGGCCGAGTTCTTCGAACAGAAAATCCGCTTCTCCTCGTGACTCACTGCTATGAGTGCCACTCCACGGAGAAGAAGGTCCGCGGAGGCTTGAAGCTCGATTCCCGGGCTGGTGGCAGGGGGTGACAGTGGCGATGTGATTATCGTCGGCAAGCCCGAGGAAAGTTCCCTGATCCAGGCGCTCAAATACGGCGGGGATCTCAAAGATGCCCCCCAAGGAAAATTCTCGACGCAGCGATCCGGGATTTCAACAGTGGGTCAAATCCCGCGCACCTGATCCACGTATCGACATCAAACCCGCGCAACCATCCACCGTAATGGACCCGGCGAAATCGAATTACTGGTCGTACCAGTCTCCTCAGCCGGTCGCTCCACCAGGTCGTTCCACGTGGAACATTTTGGGCGCCCTCGCGGGCCCCCCGAGTTCGACAGAAAGTTCCACAGAAACGTCCACAGAATGTTCCACGTGGAACATTCTTGATCCCTTCATTGCCGCGCGGTTGAGAAAGAACATCTGCAACCAGCCGCGGAGGCGACCGTGCGACGCTCGCTCGCCGCGCTCATTTCGACCTGTGGGACTTCCACCTACACCCGCAAATCGATGCGTTCGTGAATGATACGTCGCCGGAGGCCTGGCCCAGACTGATCGATCAGTTGCTCGCCTCCTCACTTCGGTGAGCCGTGCTGGGGGCGTCATTGGCTCGATGTCGTCCGCTTCGAGAGTCACTGACGCTGCGCGGCTTCGTGTTCCTCGAAGCTCAAGCGCTATCGCGATTATGTCATCGAGGCATTCAACTCGGATCGTTCTTATGACCGGTTCGTCATCGAACAGATCGCAGGGGATCTGCTTCCGGATTCGGACCTGACGACACGACAGCGCAACCTTGTCGCCACAACTTTCCTGATGCTCGGAAATACGAACCTGGAAGAGCAGGACAAGCATCAGCTCGACATGGACGTGGTCGATGAGCAACTGGATGTCATCGGTAAGTCGATGCTGGGACAGACGATCGGCCGCGCCCGCTGTCACGACCACAAGTTCGATCCGATCACGACGAAGGATTACTACGCGCTGGCGGGAATCCTGAAGAACGTCCAGACGATGGAACACGCCAACGTCTCCAAATGGATCGAAGCCCCGATCCTGCTGCCGCCGGAGCAGGAGGCGATCTACAAGGCGCGGGATCAGGCACTCGCCGTGCTGGACAATAAGATTCAGGAGCTGGATAAGAAGCTCACCGGAGGAAAGAAAAAGTCCGTCCCAAAACGGGTCGTTCCTGTGAAAGAGCTGGCGGGGATTGTGGTGGATGATGCCCAGGCGAAAAAAGTGGGAGAGTGGGAAATCTCTCAGAACGTGCTGCCCTATGTCGGGGAAGGATATGCACTCGACGGAAACAAGGGGAAGGGAGAGCGGACGCTCACATTTCTGCCGCAGCTTCCCAAAGATGGTTTTTATGAAGTGCGGATGGCCTACACCGCCGCTTCTAATCGCAGTAAGAAAACGCCGGTGACTGTCTTCAGTGCCGAGGGGGAGAAAACGATCACCCTGAACCAGCAGGAAACCCCGGGGAGTGACGGGATGTTCCTGAGCCTGGGGGTGTATCGGTTCGAAGTGGCCGGGCAGTGCTTTGTGATCGTCTCCAACGAAGGAACGGATGGGATTGTCGTCGCGGACGCGATGCAGTTCATTCCGCAGGAAGACAAACCCGCGGCGACGACTTCCAAAGAAGCCGGCGAACAGAAATCCAACGCGGTGGCGATGCAGACGGAGATGTCGAAGCTCAAGGAGGAGCGGAAGAAGCTAGCGGATCAAGCCCCGCCGCGCGACATGGCGATGACCGTCCGCGAGACGAAGCCGGTGAAAGAGATCGCCGTTCATATCCGGGGGAGCGTCCACAACCTGGGAGAGATGGCCCCCCGAGCTGTCCTCGAAGTGTTTCGAAAGATTTCATCACCTGGTTTTCCTGCAGACCAGAGCGGGCGTCTGGAACTGGCACGCTGGATTGGAGACGGAAAGAATCCCGCTGACCGCACGGGTGATGGTCAACTGCACATGGCACTGGCTGTTCGGGCAGGACTGGTGCGATCGGTCGATAACTTCGGCACGACGGGGAACTGCCTTCGCATCCGGAACTGCTGGATGCACTGGCTATCAAGTTCGTTGCGGAAGGCTGGTCGGTCAAGAAACTGGTGCGAGAAATCATGCTCTCCAGGACCTACTGACTCGGTAAGCTGCCGTCACGCCGCAAAGCCACGAAAAGATCCGAGAACCGCCGGCTGTCGCACGGCAATCGAAGACGGCCGGATGCGGAATGCCTGCGGGACGGGATGCTGGTCTGCGCGGGGACATTGGATGAGATGCGAGGCGGGCCGGGCTTCGACAAGAAACTCGTGAGCGATTACAACTTTCAGCCGAGCGGGAATCGGCGGAGCGTGTATCTCCCCGCGTTTCGGAACAACCTGCCGGAGTTCCTCGAGGCGTTTGACCTGGCGGACCCCAGCCTGGTGACCGGGGCACGAGCCACCAGCGTAATCGTCCCGCAGGCACTCCTCCTGATGAATCACCCCTTCGTCCGGGAACAGTCCAAGAAGACGGCGGAGCGGCTGATCAAGGAGGTTCCCACAGACGAGAAGGCCCGGCTGAATCTGGCCTATCGGATGATCCTGGGGCGATTGCCGACGGAGAGCGAGGCCCAGGCCGTGGTGGAATATCTGAAACGAGAACGGGAATCAAAAGTCACACCCGTCGAAACGTGGACCCGGGTCGTGCAAGGGTTGTTTGCCTCCAGTGATTATCGATATCTGGATTGAGGACTACGCAAACATCAACCTGGTTTCGACGACGATTGCTGGCAGGAGCCTTCGTTATTTTCGGATGCCTGATGATCTTCATTCCTCTCTTGACTTCTTCGCCGCAAGAGAACAGTGGAAAGTTCTAGTGCTTGGACCAGGGTTTCTCATTCCAGGAATTACGGGACTGATCTACCCACGAGAATATTCGACCCACGCCCCCTGCGGGTGTTGTGGAATACTTGGGGGAGCATGGATCGCCTGCATTAGCGTGGGGTGGGTTAGCGTTCCTGATCGGAATTGGAATCGGAATTTTTCGGGCCTTCAGTCAGTAGACACCGCCAGATAATGAGATTGTGCTTGATGATTGAATTCGGTCTGAGGAAAATAACATCGTCCAGTTACTTGAGTGACTTACGTTAGGATTATTGAACGTGGAACGAGTTCGAACTTCTCTTTCTCGCCGAAGTGCCCTGCAGACGATGGCCTGCGGGTTCGGTGGAATTGCGCTGGCGGGAATGGCGGCGGAACAGGCACGCGCGGCGAGTGTGGCGGATCCATTGGGGCGCCGAAACCGGTCCATTTTCCTGGAAGGTGAAACGGATCATCTTCCTGTTCATGCAGGGTGGTCCCAGCCAGGTGGACAGTTTTGATGAGAAGCCCGCGCTGGAGAAACACGATGGCAAACAGATGCCGTTCGACGATGCGCGCGTGATCGCGAATACGGGCAAGCGGCAGTCCAGCCAGCGGGTGATGAAATCGCCGTGGAAATTCCGCGAATACGGCCAGACGGGGAAGCGGGTGTCGGAACTGTTTTCGGCGACCGCGGAACACGCGGACAAATTGTGCTTCCTGCATGGGATGCAGACCGAAGGGGTCGCCCATGGACCGGCGACGCTGTTTTGCATTGCGGGGCGACGAATAACGCACGGCCGAGTTTCGGTCGTGGTTGTCGTACGGGCTGGGAACGGAGAACCGGGATTTGCCGGCGTTCGTCACGATTGCTCCCTCGGCAGGGAACGGAGGAGTCCGAAACTACAACCATGCGTTCCTGCCGGCGGTGTACCAGGGGACGCCGATCGGAAAGGCGGGAACACCGCTCGCACAGGACGGGCGCTCAAGAACGTAGGGAACTTCGATTTGTCGGCGGAGGAGCAGCGGCGACAACTGGACCTGATCCGCGAACTCACCCGCGCCAGCAAGAACGGCATCCGGGAGATGGGGAGATTGACGCGGTCATTCGGTCGTATGAACTGGCGTGGCGGATGCAGACGAACATGCCGCACGCGATGGACCTGAGCCAGGAGACATCCGCAACGCAGAAGCTGTATGGGATCGGGGAAACGGCGACGGACGACTTTGGAAGAAAGTGCCTGCTGGCCCGACGGCTGTCGGAATCGGGGGTGCGGTTCGTGCAGGTGACCTACGGGGACAACACCGCCAATCCCGCCTGGGATCAGCATTCGAATCTGCCGAAGCATGCGGATCACGCGCGGGCGGTAGATCGGCCGATTGCGGGATTGTTGCAGGATCTGGCGCAGCGGGGACTGCTGAATGAGACGCTGGTCTGGTGGGGGAGCGAATTCGGACGGACCTCCCCGAAGCGCCCAACAAAACGGGACCGGCCGGGATCACAACCCGGGAGGCTTTACGGATGTGGTTGGCAGGGGGCGGGGGTGAAGCCGGGATTCGCTCACGGGAAGACGGATGATTTCGGACATCTGGCGGTCGAGGGACGGGTCCATGCACGACTTCCACGCGACGTTGCTGCACCTGATGGGATCAACCACGAGAAGCTGACGGTGCGTTATGCGGGACGTAATTTCCGGCTGACGGACGTGCATGGAGAGGTTGGCGCGAACCCTGGCATGATGTAGAATCTGTGCGGTTCGGGCATTATCCGGGGTGAGGCATTCGCCGTTCTTGCAGGAGTCGAAAGTGGGGCGTATACCGCCCGTTCTGGTGGCCTTTAATGGAGCATTCTGCAACGGGCACATGCCTATGCTGTTAAAGATGCGGGCATGGCACCCAAAACCTTCTCACGTTTGTCACTCACCAACATTTCGACACGTCATGTCCAGGGGACTTTGATATGGAGAACTTCGTCTGTCACCCGCCGCGATTTTCTACAGACCACCGGAACCGCCGCCGTCGCCGCCGGAGTGGTTTCCCAGTTCGCGACTGCGTCCGCCAAAGCCGCGGGGAGCAATGAGAAGTTGCGGATCGGGCTGATTGAATCGGTCGCCGGGGCGGTCGCACATCAAGGCGTTGACGAACCTCAAGAAGGCCGGGGCGAATATCGAAATCGCCGCCGTGCGCGACGTGGACGATCAACGGCGGCGGTCGCGCTGGTTAAGGATGGGTTCGGGTCGGAGCCGAAGACGTATGGCGATTACAAGGAACTGCTGGAGGACAAGGAGATCGATGCGGTGTGCATCGCGACGCCGGACCACTGGCATGCCCACCAGGCCATCGCAGCCATGAAGGCGGGAAAAGCGGTGTACTGCGAAAAGCCGATGACGCACACTGCAGGAAGCTGATCTGGTCCAAACCTGGAAGGACACAGGTCGAGTCTGCCAGGTGGGTGTGCAATCGACGAGCTTGCCGGTGTGGGATGTGGCGCCGTGAACTGCTGCAGGAAGGGAAGATCGGAAAGGTGCTGCAGTTCCAGACGGAATTCTTCCGGGAACTCGCCGTTCGGACAGTGGCGCGGCGATTACAGCCTCGACAAGACGATGAATCCGCAGACGGTGAACTGGAAAAAGTTCCTGGGTGTGGGCAGGGGCTACGCAAGATCAACCGTTTGACCGGGCGCGGTTCTGCCAATGGCGTCGGTTCTGGGAATCTGGCCGGGGATGTACACCGACCTGTTTGTCCATCGGACCACTTCGATGCTGAAGGCGACCGGTCTCCTTCCGCTTACCGGGGCGCGTCGTCGGAGCAGGGGGTCTACTCCGGAACTGGATGGGCGGGACGTAGCGGACGTGGCGACGATCGTGGCGGACTTCCACGAGGGAGTGCAGGCGACGATCACCGCGACGATGCGCCGAGAAGACGCCGATCACGCAGCTGATCCGGGGACACTTCGGCTCGTTCGTGTTTGGGAACGGAGAGGACTTGAAGAGTTTACGTTTATCCCCGAACGCCCCAACGTGACGATGGACAGCAAATTGAAGGAGGAAGTGATCCGTGTCGGAAGGCCGTCCGGCTCGACGACGATGCGCACTTCCAGAACTTCATCGATGCGGTGCGGGCCGGGAAACCGGAATTGGTGAACAACTCCTCCGACCTGGGAGCGGCGGCGATCATCATCGTGACTCTGGGGGCGATGAGCTACCGCTACGGGAAGGTGTATCATTACGATCCCGAGACCAAAAAGGTGAGCGACGGAGACTCAAGCTGGGCCCAGAAGTGGGAGAAGATGTCGAAGGAGCAGGCGAAGCCGAATCATATCCCCGGCTGGAAGGCGGGAGATTACGGGAGCACTGTCGAACAGATGGACTTCATGAAACTGGCGGGGCCGTGGGTGAACGGAGTGCCGCCGGAAGAATCTTCCAATCAGCAAAGTAAGTCCTGAGACGACTCGCTACAATTTCAGAGAGGGTGCCGGAGAGGCCCCTCTCTTTTTTTGCGCTTTTTACGACTCCTGGACCGAGACTTCGATGCTGACGCTGGCGTTTCGCAATCTGACGGCCCGACCGGCGCGGTCGCTGCTGGCCTTGTCCGGGCTGACGGTCGCGATCTTGGGAATGGTGGGGCTGTACTCTGTCGCGGGAGGGATTGACCACCTGATCTCCGACACGTTCGGGCGAATCCCGGGGGTCGTCGTGATCCAATCGGGGGCGCCGATTCCACAGCCGAATTCCGGCGGAATGGGGAGAGAAGATCGCACGGTTGCCGGGAGTGCAGGGGGTGAATGCGGAAGTGTGGACCCGGGCCAACCTGGTCGAGGGGAAGATGGTGATCAGCCCGCCGCGGTTTCTGTTCGGGACGGACATCGACTCGCGGAACAAGTTGAAGCGGGGAGTGTACCGGGACGAGATCGTGGAAGGGCGGTTTTTGAACAGCGGCGACAAGGGGACGTGGAACGCGGTGATCAGCCGAATGATCGTGCGCAGGAGTTCCACAAGAAGGTCGGGGATACATTGCGCGTGGATGGGCGTGACCTGAAGATCGTGGGAATTTACCACTGCGGGTCGGTGCTGTTGGATGTGGCGATCGTGGTGGATATCGGCCAGGTCCGAAACCTGATTCGGCTGGCGCCCGATTCGGTCTGCAGCTTTTACGTCGAACCACAGGAAGGTGTCTCCCAGAATCAGTTGATCAAAGAGATCCGGACGCTGTTGCGGAAAGAACGGTGGTCGCCGGGAGCAACGCCGGAATCGGCCCTCGGATCAGTGATGATCAATGGGCTGATCCCGAATGGGGCATCGTTGGGAACGATGGGGACGCAGATCTGGAATTCCGTCGACCAGCAGAAACCGCAGGGAGGCAAAGCGGAAGAGACCGCAGGTGACCCATTCGACGTGCGGGGACACGAACAATGGGCGGAGGGGCTGGACCAGTTCAGTGCCGATCTGGATCTGTTCCTGTTTTTGATGACTTCGCTGGGGGTGACGATCGCGGTGTTGAGTATCCTGAACACGATGCTGATGAGCGTTTCGGAGAGGTTCGTGGAGTTCGGGATTCTGAAGGCGAATGGCTGGACGTCGGGTGAGATCGCCTGGCTGATCACGCTGGAGAGTGGCCTGCTGGGGCTGGCGGGCGGGATTCTGGGGGCAATCCTGGGGTGGGGAGCGACGCACCTGGTGAACGCCATCTGGCCCTCGCGGCTGCAGCTTTACGCATCGGTATCACTGCTGTTGTTCAGCATGGGCTTCAGTATTCTGCTGGGGGTGGCGGGGGGGCTTTATCCGACTCTGCGGGCGGCGCGGTTGTCTCCGATGGATGCGATCAGAAATACGTAATGTTATGTCTCTGATAAATTGTCGGGTGATTCGTGGTGTTCAAAGTCAAGCGCACGCATGCCCGCCCTTCTTCGAGATGCGGGCATGGCACCCGAAGAGCTGATCAACAAGTGACGAGGCAATGGAAGGGGAAAGCGGCTGATGTTGGAAGTGCGGGAACTGACGAAGACATATCTGCGGGGCCAAGCCGAGGTGCGGGCGCTGCGGGGGATCAGTTGCACGATTCCCGAGGGGCGGGTGACGTTCGTCGTGGGGCCATCAGGAAGCGGAAAAAGCACGCTGCTGTATCTGCTGGGGACATTGGACCAGCCGACGTCGGGGGAAGTGCTGCTGCGCGGAAAGACGCTATCGGGATTAACGACGCGGGAGCGGGACCGGTTTCGCCGGGATGAAGTCGGCTTTGTGTTTCAGAATTTCAACCTGATCGGGAATCTGGACTGCGTGGAGAACGTGCTGATTCCTTACATGCCGCGGGGGATTTCCGAGACGCAGCGCCAGAATGCGATGGAGTTGCTGAAACGAGTGGGGCTGGGAGAGAGGCTGGACCATCGGCCCAGCCAGCTTTCGGGGGGTGAGCAACAGCGGGTGGCGCTCGTGCGGGCGCTGTTGAAAAAGCCGGTGCTGGTGCTGGCGGATGAGCCGACGGGGGAACTGGACAGCGCCACCGGAGGGGAAGTGTTTCAGTACCTGCGGGAGTTGTGCGCGGAGCAGGGGTCCACGGTCGTGGTGGTGACACATGACCGGACGCATATCCGGGAAGAAGATCACGTGATCCGGATGCGGGACGGGCAGATTGATGCGACCAACAGCTAGGCGCGTTCGGGGGGGAGGGGGCGCTGCATTACGTTGCGCCAGGTGTATTGCAGGCGGGGGTCGTCAGGGGAACTGCGGATGAACAGCCCCAGTATCACAGCGATGAGGTAGCTGGAGAGATAAGGAACGCCCGAAGTGAGGGTGATCGTCATCTGGTATTTGGGGCCGAACAGGATGCCGGAATAGCTCCAGAAGAAGGAGATGACGACGCTGCAGACAATGGAGATGAGAACGACCTGCGAATTACCGCGCGTGAACATGCCAATGAGAAAGAGTGAGGCGAGGGGGCCGAGGAACATATTAAAGGCGGGGCCCATCATCTCGATGATGTTACTTTTGGAGTTCTGGGCCAGGTAAGCGACTCCGACGGCCAGCGCGGTGACGACCAGCCCCACGACCACCGTGAGGAGCTTGGCGAAGGTGATGTCATTGATCCAACCCCAGGTTTTCCCCTGCAGGCGTGAGAAGAGATCCGTCGTAAAGACGGCGCTGATGCTGTTGACACCGGAGACGAGGGTCTGCATGGCATCGCAGATCAGAACGGCGAGGATGACGCCTCCGATACCGGGAGGCAACTGGTGGGCGAAGAAGTAAGGGAGCACCCGGTCGCCGTGATGAACGACGACATGTCCGTCGACTTCGGAGAGAATGTCCTGCGGGAGGAACGTGGGGTGCTGAAAGTAAAAGGCGAGCAAAGCGAGGCCACAGAGCGCCAACAGGCAGCCGATCGTGAGGTCGGTGAGGGCATTGACGATGTAGCTGCGGCGGGCGGCAGAGAGAGAGGCGGTGGAGACGTAGCGCTGGAGAACGACCTGGTCGGAACCGTGGGTGCAGATCGTCCAGAAGAAACTGAGCATCCCCGCGGTGACGATGGTCATGCGGACGGTGGGATCCCAACTGAAGATAATGGGAGCGGTATGCTTCGCCGAGTGGGCGGAAGTGATCGTCCACCACTCCGCGGGACCGGTTCCGGTGGTCCAATACACGTACAAGAGAGTGACCAAAGTCCCGCCGAGGAGCATGAGAGATTGCAGGACGTCATTCCAGATGGCGGCCCGAAAGCCTCCGAAAGTACTGTAGACAGTGGCGGAGAGGCCAACGCCGACAATGATCCAATAGAGTAGAGAATCGCGCATTTCCGCGGGAACGAGCGAGCCGGTCATCTGGGTGAGGGCGAGCGAGCCGACGTACATCACCATCGACATCCAGCCCAGCCTGAGAAACAGGAAGAGGAGACTGCCGGTGGCGCGGACGCGCTCGTCAAAGCGGCGTTCGAGGTATTCGTAGGCACTGGTGAACTGCAGCCGCATGAAGAAGGGAACCCAGAGGAGGAGGACGACCGCCATGCTGAAGGGGAGGGCGAGATACTGGGCGAACATGGCGACACCTCGACCGATCATTTCGCCGGGGACCCCCATGTAGGAGATGCTGGACATGAGGGTGGCGAGGAGGCTGAGTCCGACCGCGAGCCAGGGCATTCTGCGTCCGCCGAGGAAATATTCCTCGGTATTACCCTGTCGCCTGGAGGACCTGTAAACGATCCCCGCCGTGACCAGGAGGTAGAGCACGACGCCCAGAAAGTCGATGAGCTGCAATCCCTCGCGCGGCCCGGAAACGGAGAGTAGATTCAATGTCGGATTCCTGTGGCGAGAGGGAAGCGGAAGGGGACGACGTAACGTCAGTCGTCCGTGGATTGCAGCAGGGTCTTGATCTCCTGCAACTGGTCTTCGAGTGAATCGATTTGTTTCTTGAGCTTTTTGCGGGAGATGCGGACCCGTTCCATGATCTTTTCGCTGTTGTTCTGGATGGTGCCGGCCCAGGTGTTGATTTCGTCAATCTGGTCGACCTGCTTGGCGATTTCCAGGAGGGCCTGATCGACAGTGGTGAAATCAATGGCGGAGCGCTCGCGGGTGCGGGCATTGCGAGTGCAAAGAGCCTTCGCCAGGCTGATTGCGAGGCGGAGGAACAGGTCGGAGTCGGGGTTCTCGGAATCCCAGAGGACGAGGACATCATCCCCATGACGGCTGAGCGGTTCCAGTCCCGCGGGGGCGGTCTTCTTCGAGAAGACGAAGATGCCGACCTGGGCATCCCGGTTTTTGCGGGCCTCTTCCATTTCGACTAACGCATCGCGGAGGGAATAGGAGGCGGATTCCTTGGCCTCGAGGACGATGCGTGCCCCGGCGGCGGTATGCTCCGCGCTCAAGTCGATGACGATGTCCCCTTTTTTGCAGTTCTTGATCAGGCCGGTGCTGGCTCCGGTGAGGGTGGCGATGTCTCCACACTGGCGGGATTCCTGCTGAATGAGATCGAAGAGGAGGGCTTCGAATTCGGTGCCGTGGCGCGTGGAGCGGTCGGCCTCCTCCTTGCGGGCCTGCATTTTTTCGAGGGTGACCTGCACCTCCTGCTGGAAGGTGCGTTGCTTCTCCTCGTGGGAGACGAGCAGTTCCAGCAGCTCGCGGCGGAGGCGAGAGAGGGCGGAGGTCTCATCGTCGAGAGTGAGATGCCGGGAGATGGCTTCGTTGGTGCTGTCGACCTGGGCCTTCATGCGGGAGAGGGCGGAGGTTTCGTTGTCGAGGGAGAATTCGGCGGAGATGGTCCGCTGGGCGCGATCCACCTGTTGCACGAGGCGGGAGAGGGCGGACTGCTCGTCGTCGAGGGAGAACTCGCGGACGACGGCGTCGATCTTGTCCTGCAGGTCATCGCGGAGTTTTCCGGAATGAGTGGAGATTTCCCCGACGAGGCGGGTGAGAGCCCCGTCCTTGTTATCGAGGGAAAATTCCCCGAGGACGCGCTGCCGTTGGAGGTCGAGTTCGGCGGCGACGACACCCTTGAGGGCGTTCAGAACGCCATCGGACTCCTGGGGGGAAAGGAGGCGGAAGAGGGGGCTTTGCTCGCCGACGAGAGTGGTGAGGGCCTGCTGGAGTTCCGATTGATCGCCGGTCAGTTTGCGTGAGAGGAGGGATTCCAGATCGCCGTCTTTCTTGAGGAGACGGTCGACGCGTTCGTTGAATCGCCCGCTGTTCGGATCGAAATATTCCTTGAGGGTGCTTTCGAGGAAGGAGTGGAGTTGGAGGCGGTGTTCGTTCAGGGAGGACTGGACGGAGGAGAGGAGCTGGTCCCCTTCCCGTTTGAGGGCCTGGGCGTCGAGTTGGCCACGGGCCTGGCGGAGGGCCAGCACACCGAGCCTGAGGGCGGACATGGCAAATTCGTCCCGGTCGCGGCCTTCCGGACGACGGCGGAGTTCGGAGATGATCTCCGGGTCGGAGACCATCAGCACCAGTTCCAGGAAGATAGGGAGGGTTTCTTCGGAATCGGTTGCGGCGATGTGCGGTGAAACGCTGGCAGACATCTCAATTACTCCTTCAAGTCGAGGGCGTCCTTACTCTTCGTCGTCATCGTCAACCAGATCCGAGTCATCAGAATCCGGGGGGAGGAATTCCAGAGAGGCAGGGTCTCCGGAGGGTTGTTCGTCACAGGTGAGGGAGCGGGTGATCCCCTCCAACTGCGGGAGGTATTCCTGGCGTTCGTAATCGGTGCATTGATACATCACGAGGAGCGTATAACCTTGCATCCGGACCGCACGGACCCAGGCTCCATTCAACATTTCGAGGCAGACGAATTCCAAGTCACGTGCCACGGATTCACAGCCGCAGATCATTTCCTGCGACTGATAGGCATCGAGTTCCGGATAATCATCTTCGAGTGCGTTGATGACGGTGCGCAAGACGTGTTCGGGAGAGGGGGAATCGAAAAACAACCCCAGGGTCCAGAAGGAGGTGGCGGGACTGGAGACCGTGATCAACAGCTCGTTATCCTGCTCCTGTTCCTGAACTTCCCACTCCTCGGGGTAGTCGAATCGAATGCCATGTCGTGAATACGTTTCCGCAGTCATTCCGGTGTGAGGTCCTGTCTGTGCTGCAAGGAATTTCCCGGTTCAGGATAAAAAAAAGCAGAGAAAAACCCGGTGAAATTAGCGATCCAAAGACCGGTGGCCCCTTGTGAAGGGTCGGTCATTTCGAGTATTTTAAGAGATGTATCGCCTCACTTCCATGACGGTCAGCGTGAACGCGATTTTTCAGCGGTTCATCTCCGGTCCTCCCGCGTGGAGCATCCGGGTCAAGAGAGTTCTCAAACGAATCCCAGGCCTGTTCGTCAGGCCGCCACGTGAAATCCATGCGAACGGAGCATCCCACTCCGAGTCGCCATCCTTGCCGGGTGAAGTGGAGGAGAAGGCTGATGACGAGTATACGAGCGGATGAAGTTGCAGAGTTATTGTGGGAATTGAAGACGGCGGGGAAACTCGCCACGTGCAGTGAAGTGGCGAAGCGAGCGGGATTTCGCTCGGGTCAGGGCGGAAAAGCTGTGGTCTCGTGCATCCGGTTGGTGCGTCGGGATTGGCCTCACCTGCAATGGTGGCGGATCCTGCAAGATGACGGGCTGCTGGAGGCGGAATCGGAACAACTGCAGTT
Source organism: Planctomycetales bacterium (assembly GCA_046349635.1). Classification (GTDB taxonomy): domain Bacteria; phylum Planctomycetota; class Planctomycetia; order Planctomycetales; family Planctomycetaceae; genus JAXMBX01. The sequence continues at coordinate 3,008 of JAXMBX010000006.1, read as the reverse complement.
CCTGGTGAGTGCCGGCTATGAAGTCGAGCAGAAGAAGCAGGGGAAGAAACGGGTGGTCCTCCTGAAGAAATGGGAGGAACAACTCATGGAATGGCGGGAAGACGAGGAATTCGAGTACGAAGAAGCCGAGGCCATGGACGACTAAGGTGGCGCATACCACCCGTCGCGGGGGCCTCGCCGCAGTCCCAGCAGGAAGCTGAAAAGGCGCGCCGTCATGGTGTTCCATTACGTCAAACGTTACCGGATGGAGATTGACCTCAGACATCGGGAGATTCCCGAGCCGTCGCTCTCCTCCGGTTATTTTTTTTCGGCGTGGACACCCCACTTGGTGGATCGGCACGCGGACACGAAATACCACGCGTTTTCCCACGAAATGGATACGCATGTGTTTCCGTGTCTGGGGAACCGCCTGGGTTGCCAACGGTTGATGCAGGAAATTTCCAGCCGGGATTCGTTTCTGCCCGAGGCGACGTGGCTGATTTCGTGGCAGGAACCGGGGACTTCACAGGGGAGTATCGATTGCGCCACGATCCAGGGATTAGGGCTGGAAGGGGGACTGGGGGCGGTCCAGAACGTGGGGGTGATCGCGGCCCATCGGCGCCAGGGATTGGGAAAAGCCCTGCTGTTAAAGGCATTGAAGGGCTTTCAAACTGCCAAGATGCAGCGGGCGTATTTGGAGGTCACCGCCCAGAATACCGGGGCGGTCGCACTCTACCGGAGCATGGGATTTCACCTGGTGCGGACCTCCTACAAGGCGATTGAAGAGCCGATCCGGACGGACGATCCCGCGGTGCATCAGATTTAAGTCAGCCTCAGCTTTAAGTCTGCTTCAATGGTCGTGCGTTTGCACCCCCTCGGATGATCCGGTAAGGTACGCCCTGCGAGCGTTTAGTGTTCCAATTTTCGCCTGTTCGCCCTGAAAGAATTCCGAATCCATGCCGGATGAGACAGTCCAGAGTTACCGATTGCCCAATGGGCTGACGCTGCTTGTGGAGCGGATGCCGGATGTCCAGTCGGCGGCGTTTTCGCTGGTCGTGCCGGCGGGGAGCATTCATGACCCCAGCGGCCGGAGCGGATGCGCCGCGGTCGCGGGTGAAATGATGATCCGCGGGGCAGGGGGCTGGGACAGCCGGGAACTGCTGAGTGCGCTCGACAACCTGGGAGTGCAACACAACGAAGGGGCGGACCGGGTCTTCATCAGCTTTAACGGGGCGTTGCTGGGGGAAAACCTGGGGGAGGCGTTGTCGATATACTCCCGGATCGTGCAACAGCCGACGTTTCCCAAAGAGCAGTTTCCGGCGGTCGTGGCGGGGGCGCGGCTGGTGCTGGATTCCATCGAAGACGAACCGCGCCAGAAAGTGATTCTGGAATTGCGACGGCGGTGCTATGAGACCCCGTGGGGCCTGCCGGCAGAGGGGAGCTACGAGGGACTGGAAGCCCTCTCTCTGAAGGATGTGATCGCCCATCACCAGAAATATGTGCAACCGGAGGGGGCCATTCTGGGGATCGCGGGGCAAGTCGATCCGGAGCAGATCCGAGACCTGGTGGAACGGGAATTCGGCGGATGGAAGCCGGTCAAAAGTCCGGCGCTCGTGACAGGACCACGAGGCCTGTTTCAGGACCATATCCCGCACGAATCGACGCAGACGCAGATCGGGATTGCATATAACAGCATTCCGTATTCGCATCCCGACTACTACGCGGCATGGGGAGCGGTGAATATTCTGAGCGGCGGTTCGAGTTCACGATTGTTCACGGAAGTGCGCGAGAAGCGGGGGCTGTGCTACTCGGTGTATGCCACGTTGCACAGCCTGAAAGACCAGGCGCGGGTGCTGTGTTACGCGGGAACAACGAACGAACGGGCGCAGGAGACGCTGGACGTGATGCTGCAGGAGATCCGGCGGCTGGACCAGGGGATTCTGAAGGAGGAACTGGACCGCTGCAAGGCGCGGGCGAAGAGCGCCCTGATCATGCAGCAGGAATCGTCCTCATCGCGAGCCTCTTCGCTGACGAGCGACTGGTATCACCTGGGTCGGGTGTTGAGCCTGGAAGAAGTTCGGACGCGGATTGAATCATTGACGGAGCAACAGATCGTGCAGCATCTCCATGACTATCCAGTGAGCGACTTGACGGTGCTGACGCTGGGACCGGCCCCCTTGGAGATTCACGCATGAAGTTTCACCAGGCCACACTCCCGAACGGGCTGCAGATCGTCGCGGAATTGAGCCAGAGCGTACACAGCGTGGGGCTGGGCTTTTTTGTCCGGACAGGGGCGCGCGATGAGACGGCGGATGTTTCCGGCGTGAGCCATTTCCTGGAGCACATGGCGTTCAAGGGAAATGAGACATACTCGGCGGATGACGTGAACCGGATCTTCGATGAGATCGGAGCGCGGTACAACGCCTCCACCAGCGAAGAAGTGACGCTGTTTCACGCGGCGGTGTTGCCGGAGTATGTCCCGACGACGATGGACCTGCTGACCGCGTTGCTCCGTCCGTCGCTGCGCGATAATGACTTCGATATGGAGAAGAAGGTCATTATCGAAGAGATCGGGATGTATGACGACCTGCCGGGTTTCATCGCCTACGACAAGGCGATGCAGACGCATTTCCACGATCATCCATTGGGGCAGAGCATCCTGGGGAGCGTGCAGAGCATCACAGATCTCACCTCGGGACAGATGCGGGCGTATCACCAATCGCATTATTTGGCGGGGAATATCGTGCTGGCGGTGGCGGGGAAATATGAGTGGGAGCCGCTGCTGGAACTGGTCACGAAACATTGCTCGGATTGGCCCGCAGGAACGGTCTCCCGTTCGTTGCCGGAGCCGCATCCCCAACCCGCGTTCAAGGTGATCCGACGTGAGAGCAGCCTGCAGGAACACGCGATGCTGGTGAGCCCGGCCTGCTCGGGGCGTCATCCGCTGCGTTTCGCCGCGGAGATCCTGAGCGTGATCGTGGGGGATGATTCCGGGAGCCGACTGTATTGGGACCTGGTTGAGCCGGGGC